>JAAZJO010000005.1 GCA_012800315.1 Candidatus Falkowiibacteriota bacterium | reverse complement strand
GAGCGAAGCGAGTCCGAGTAATTGAGCGACGATAAACGCGAGCTGGCGAGCGTTTAGCGGGTCCGTCCTGGACAACGAGCGATGCGTTTAAGCATCGCGAGGCGGAATTCCCCTAGGGACTACTAAGTAAAAAGGCAGTGTGAATACGCTGTCTTTTTGCTTTATAATTCGCAACTAGTTTTTTATATATTTTAAAAAATAAACTTAACTTAAAATTTCTAAGTTTGTTTTTTTTATAAAAATCTCTACAATTATATATATGTATATTTTAGGAATTGAAACTAGCTGCGACGAAACCGCCGCTTCAGTTATTAAAGCCGATCAAAAAACCGGTAAAATTAAAGTACTCTCCAATATTATTGCCTCGCAAATTGCAATCCATCAAAAATATGGCGGAGTTGTACCTGAAGTAGCTGCACGCGAACATGTTTTAAATATATTACCAGTTATTGATGAAGCTCTAAAAACTGCTCAAATTAATTATAAAAAACTAAACTTACTCGCAGTTACTAAAGGCCCAGGGCTAATCACTTCCTTGGCAACTGGCGTAGAAACTGTTCGTGCCTTATCTTTTGCTTGGCAAATACCTGTTATGGAAATTAATCATATTGAAGGCCATCTTTACTCTAACTTCATTAAACCAAAAACAAAAATCAAATTCCCAGCAATTATTATGACTGTTTCTGGTGGTCACACCAATTTAGTAGTCATGACAACTGGGCAAAAAATTAAGATAATCGGCGAAACTTTAGATGACGCTGCTGGTGAAGCCTACGACAAAGGGGCAAAAATGATGGGTCTTGGCTATCCAGGTGGTCCAATTATTGCCAAAATGGCTGAACAATTTACCGGCAAAAGTGATATTATTCTGCCCAGACCAATGATCAATTCAAATAATTTTAATTTTTCCTTCTCAGGCCTAAAAACAGCTCTCCTTTATCAACTACAAAAAGATAAAAATTGGAAAAAACGAATTCCGGAATATTGTTTTGCTTATCAAGAAGCAATTATTGATATATTAATAGCGAAAACAATTAAAGCAGCTAAAAAATATCAAGCTAAATCAATTTTACTTTCTGGTGGCGTTAGCGCTAATCAAGAATTACGCAAAAATATGCAAAAAGCGGTTAAAGAGCAATTAACCGGTGTTAATTTTCTAGTCCCAGAAATAGTTTATACCACTGACAATGCCGCCATGATCGCTACCGCCGCTGCTTTTAAGATAAAAAATAAAAAACCAACCACTTTTAATAAGCTAAAAATTGATCCTAGTTTACAACTTAAATAAGATAAGCTAAAATCTATTAAGTATTGGTTTGGTGGCGAAGTGGTCTAACGCTGCGGTTTGCAAAACCGTCATTCGTGGGTTCAAATCCCACCCAAACCTCAAAAATAAACACATCCAGCCCGATGTGTTTATTTATTTTATTTAATCATCTTGATTATTAAACCTGTGGATAACCTGTGTTTTCTGTGTATAAAATGGACTTTTAAGTCTACACTTACCTAGACTTAAAATATCAATAAAAAAATATTTTATATAATATTAGCCAAATTGATAAATAATTACTTTTCCCCCTTATTTAAGTCCACAATAGTTGACCCTTCTTTCTAAAAATGCTATACTAATAGTAGGTTCTTTAACTAGCTTTAAATGCCAATGCTTACGTGGCAAATAAAATAAGTAGATTAAACAGTTAACCAAAACCAGACAAAAAGAAATTAGAATTGATAAGAATCAAAAAATGAATTTTTATTAACTCTTATTTAGTCTAAGTTAACTAAGAAATCAAAAGCAAATAATTTACTAAGAGCTGGTAAAAAAGAAAGCTCTTAAAGTAAGCGAAGAGTTAAATTTCTTGATAACACAATAAAAAAAACAAAAATGCGTTATTAAGAATGAGGCTCACAGATGCCCAATATTATATATTTAAATTATTTTTTATAAAACGGAGCTCTTGTGGGCCTCTTTTGTTATCCAAAAATGGATTATTCTCTCTATTGTGCTATTATATTTATGTTAAATTTAGCTTATAGTATATTATATAGAGTATTTAATTAAATAATATGTCATTATCAATTGGAATTGTCGGTTTGCCTAATGTCGGAAAATCAACTCTTTTCAATCTTTTAACAAAAAAGGGGGTAGAAGCAGCTAATTACCCATTTTGTACCATTGATCCTAATGTTGGAGTAGTAAAAGTCCCTGATTCTCGCTTAGATAAATTAGCAGCCATTTCCAAACCTAAAAAAATTATCCCTACTACTATAGAATTCGTGGATATTGCTGGCTTAGTCGCTGGGGCAAGCAAAGGAGAGGGACTGGGCAATAAATTTTTGGCTCATATTAGAGAATGTGATGCTATTTGTGAGGTTATTCGCGACTTTAAGGACAAAAATATAATTCATGTTAATGGAAAAATAGATCCGACTAGCGATCAAGAAACTATTAATACTGAGCTTATTTTAGCTGATTTAGCGACTGTAGAAAAAAGGCTAGAAAAAATTAAACGCGAAGCTAAAAGCGGAGACAAGGAATTAATTAATCAAGTTCGTCTTTTAGAGCTAATTTATGAACATTTAGCGGCTGGCCGAGCTGTTAGAGAGCTTGAATTTACCGAAGAAGAACTTCTTCCAGTAAAATCTTTATCTTTATTAACTAGCAAACCAATACTTTATCTTTTAAATATAGATGAGACACATACTGGCGATGTTCTGCCAGGAACAAACGGTCTAGTCATCAAAATTAATGTAAAATTAGAGGAAGAAATCATGAACTTGCCAGCAGAAGAACAAGCTGAATATATTAAAGAGCTTGGCTTAGAACAAAGCGGGCTTGATAAACTTATTCAAAATTCTTATAAACTACTAGGACTAGATACTTTTTTCACCACTGGACCAGATGAAACAAGGGCCTGGACAATTAAACATGGCACAAAAGCGCCCCAAGCAGCTGGCGAAATTCATACCGACTTTATTAAAGGCTTTGTGCGCGCTGAAGTTATTAATTGGGAAAAATTTGTAGATTGTGGTGGAGAAATTAAAGCTAGAGAGCTGGGTTTAATTAGAACTGAAGGCAAAGATTATATAGTAGCAGATGGTGATGTGTGTAATTTTTTAATTAATAAATAACCTTTTAATAATTTAAAAAAGACTTATCTGTAAAGATAGGTCTTTTATTTTTAGACACGACAAGCGACTAATTATTAACAAAAATTAATCTTTTTCTAAAACAACAATTTCTCTATACACTTTTTGTCCCGGGCGACCATAAACAATCGTTTCGCGATTATGTTTCTTTAAATATTCACTAGTCTGCAAACTTTTAGGAATCATGTTGAGCATTTTAAAACCATCATATTTTGGAGAAATTGACTTCTGTCCATAAAATAATGGCCAAATCATTACTACCCGACTCCCCGGTTTTAAAATAGCCCTAAACTCTTGAATAGCTTGACTATATAATTCCTCTAAATTACTAATAACTACTTTAAAATTAATCAAACCTCTTTGAGGACCTAAAAATGGTTCACAAATAACCGCCTCCACTGACTCAGCTTTAATAAACTTAGATAAATCAGTTACATTTTTTACCACAACCTTCACCTTAGCATCTTTGATCTTATAAAGATCTTTAATCCAACTAATATTTTTATAAGTATCAGCGATGGCTTTTGGCGAAATGTCTGAACCTAAAAGATCTTTATAACCCATTAATAAAGCTTCGCTTAAAATTGTTCCCGAACCACAAAAAGGATCAATAATTAATGCCTCAGGGTTTTGTACCTGAGCTAAATTAATCATGATTTGAGCTAATTTAGGTGGCAACATGCCAGAAAAATCATCACGGGCTGGACGACCAAAATCACGTCGTGACAAGTCTTTAAAAGGCTGCACTGCTAATGTTTCTCCAATTAAAATTTTATTTCCTTCTTTAGCTAAAACAAATTCAATGCCCCGTGTAATTAATTTATTTTGTGTCACCACCACACTAGAAAGAGTTTTTTCTTGACTAATTACCAAACGAGAGCTAATTTTTTTCTCCTTAAAATATTTTTTGAGTTTCAAGCCTAAATCTTTTTTATTAAATTGAGTTTTTCCATAATCTGAAAACCCAAAATTAAATTTACCTTCTTGGCTTTGATATTTTTTAACACTAGCCAGATCATAAATAGTTTTTAATAATTTTTCATTATCGCCAGCCGCCACCTCTTCCCTAATAACTCCTATTTTAATAACACCTCCCAAACGAAAAATTAAAGTTTCTGGATTTAATTCTATTTCTGTTTCCCAAAGCAAAAAATCCGGAGCTAATAAATTTATTTTTTTTAAATCTAAAACCGCAGCTAGTTCAGCCACCGATAAAGCGGTATTTGTCCCTAAAACAAAAAAATATTTCATATAAATTATTCTAACTTAATAAATCTCACCTGACAACAAGCTAACTCTTGCTTTTTTTCAACAGCCATGTTAATCTAATCATACAAATAAAAAAAGACAATATCTTTCCCATATCCCGGCTAGTTCCGGTGATAATTCCGCTAATATTAAGCTGAATTAAAGGTATTCTTAACTCCCTCAAGGATTTTTGAATACTGGGGGATTTTATTTAATAGGGGGCTTTAGAAATTATTTAAAAATGTTTTAAATAATCTTTATGCTCCATAATCTATAATAATTATGTCAAAAACCAAAGCAGCCGGAACGACCCATTATGAAATTCTTTTCATCTTGCCAAACAAATTTACAGAAGATGAAGCTAAAAAAGTAATGGACAAGGTCGGTCAACTAATTACAACCACTGGCGGCCAGCTTACTCACAATGAATTTTGGGGTAAGAAAAAATTGGCCTATGAAATCAAACACAATGCCTATGGATATTATGGCTTATTTGAATTTGATCTAGAAGGGAAACTTTTAGCCGCAATTGATAAAAATTTAAGATTATCAGCTGATATTTTACGTCACCAAATTGTTGTTAAGAAAGTAAAATCAGCTGAGGAAATCGCTCGCGCTGAAGCTATTCGCGCCAAAATTGATTCTAAAAAAGCGGCTGATAAAAAGAAAGAAGAAAAAGAAAAAAAAGCGTCCACCACTGAAGCTCCAGCCAAAACTAAAAAAGCTGACGACAAACGAGTGGACTTAAAAGATTTGGACAAAAAATTAGAAGGCATCTTAAATGCCAAAGATTTAATTTAATAAATCCAAAAATATGAATTTAAACAAAGCAATGCTTATCGGCAATGTCACTCGCGACCCAGAAATACGCAACACACCTGCTGGCCAATCAGTTGCTTCCTTCTCGGTTGCTACTAATTTCATTTGGACCGATCAAAGCGGACAACAACAAAAAAAGACTGAATTTCATAACATCGTTGCCTGGAGGAAATTAGCTGAAGTTTGCGCTAAATATTTACGCAAAGGCTCAAAGGTTTATGTTGAAGGTCGTTTACAAACAACCGACTGGACCGGCCAAGATGGTGTTAAACGTTATCGCACAGAAATCATTTTAGAAAACATGATTATGCTTGATAACAGGCCAGCTAATTCACCTTTTGGTGGACAAAGTGCTAACGGAGGCAATGATGCCCCTGAGGCAACCATTGAAATCCCTGAAGACATTGTTGATGATGAAGAAATTCGGGTTGAAAATATCCCTTTTTAATCCCTTTCTAAATAAATTAATAAAACTATGACTAAAAAAACTAAAGAATGTTATTTTTGCGTCAATAATCTTGACGTTGACTACAAAGACACTAGAACCTTAAGACGCTTCGTCAACTTCTATATGAAAATATTGCCGGGCGATCGCACTGGTGTTTGTGCTTGGCATCAAAGAAAATTAGCGACTGCCATTAAACGTTCTCGCGTCATGGCCCTTTTATCAGCCACCCATAAATAAACTCTTAAAATCTAAGCCCTATGTTGAATTTTAACGAAATTAAAACTGGTCGTGTCATTAAACTTAATAACGATCCCTATATTATTATAAAAACCGACCATCATAAAATGGGACGCGGGGGAGCAGTTTTAAAAATAAAATGCCGCAACTTAATTAATGGAAGCATTTTAGAAAAAACCTATCAAGGAACGGAAAAAGCAGAAGAAGCAGAAACTGAAACAAAAAAAGCTAATTTCATGTACAAAGATAAAGATCAGGCCTACTTCATGGACAATGAAAGTTATGAGCAATTTGATTTGCCCCTAGAAGAAATTGGTGAGTCAGCCATGTTTTTAAAAGATGGAACTGATGTTGATGTTTTATATTTTGAAGGCAAACCAGTTTCAGTTAGTTTGCCTATTAAAGTTGATCTAAAGGTTGTAAGTGCTCCTCCGGGAGTAAAGGGAAATTCAGCCGGCAATGTTACCAAACAGGTTGAGCTAGAAACTGGCGCAAAAATCAATGTTCCAATGTTTATTAATGAAGGTGATATTATTCGCATCAATACTGATTCAGGAGAATATGTAGAAAGAGCTAACTAAACCTCAATCTAAACAAAATAAAAAGGCCGCTCCGTAAGGGGCGGCTTTTGTTTGTAATGCTTTCTCGGGGCTCTCCTTTTGTTGCTGTGACAAATGGGGACAAAACACTGTGCTCATGTCCTAGACAAATTCAGAAGAGCGTCTGAAACCAAGAAGCTTGCTTACTTTTTTTCAGCATTCTTACTTGGATTTTTTTAGTTCCAGTACAACCTAATCTGAGTCTTTGCGAATAATTTGCCTATCGGCAACTTCTGGCGATAGTTTAATAATCGCAAAAGAATCAACAACGATTCTTTGTTCGCAGACTAGTTTAGGCAGACGACGACAAAACATCTTAACTTCAGATCCTTTTTCAATCTGACAGTTTGGCATTTCTTTTAAAGAAAATTGCCTACCATCAGTAAAATGGATCATCAGAGTGTCGCCGACCTGAAGAGATTCAACTTCTCCCGTGATCTCGCATTCATTATCAACAAAGAGCGAGCCAATATAAAGTACCGGAACTAACAGAAGGCAAAATAAAAAAATTTTTACCATGAAATCATCCATAATAATGTTTTTTGAGTTCAACCTTAATAATTTGTTTCTTAATATAATATAACCTGAACCGACTGGGTCTGCCTCGCAATAAAAATGAGGCAGACCAGCAACTTCAAGAGACTCTAATTCAACTTCAAGAGACTCTGCTTTCTCGGGGCTCTCCTTTTGTTGCTGTGACAAATGGGAACAAAACACTGTGCTCATGTCCTAGACAAATTCAGAAGAGCGTCTGAAACTGACTATTTATAATAGCCTAGAAGGATTAAAAACCTATCTACGGTTTCCCATAGGAGTTTTTATAATGATCACTTGTTCAAAAAACCTTTGTCTCCGCGAAGAGTTGCTAAGTTTTGAACCATCGGTGCCATACCCGCTTTCACGAAGCAATCTGTTTGCTTCACGATAAAGATCTAATCTGTTCATAATAGATTGTATTGGTTAACTTTGTTAAAGAGCTTTTTTCAATTTATTCAAATTGATTCTATACTATAGCGCAATACTAAAATAATGTCAAGAGCAAATGACAAATTTTAGAAAATAATTAAAAAACATCTATTTTATTAGGCTTTTTCTATATATTTTATGTTTTATTTTTTTAACTCTTTTTAAGAATTATCTGAAAATTTGTTTTTTATGACTATTATTACACCGGGCTGTGGATAAGTGTTAAATTATTTTAACAAATATTTAAAAATTATAAAAAATATGCTAATAAATAAAAGGATTATTAGCATATTTTAGTCATTTTTTTATAACAATTTACTATATATATTGTATGGTGCCTATAATAAAAAAGTAGTTTTATATAATTTAGAAACCCCTTAGCCGTACGGTCATGCAAAATTAAGGTTTTTTGAAAGCTAGGCATTGTAGCAATGCCTCTCTCCCTACGGGGATAAATTTTAATATGTTTTGGTTAGTTAGGCTGTTGAATTCGTTAAAATAAGTATTAAAATTAACAAAAAAGTAAAATAAGAGATTAAGAAAAAAGGCGCCGCAATTTTGGCGCAAAAACCGCTAAATTGGCGGCAAAAAAGTAAAAAAAAGTAAAAAAATTAAAGAATTATTTTTCTTTTTTTTGACTATCAAAAGCTATCTCAAAGAGAGATTTTAAAGTATCTGCGATATCTTGACTTTTAATAACTAAAGATGATAGTGATTTGCTTAAAGTATTTATTTTAATTGTGTCCTTAAAAATACTAACATCACATTTAATGGGATACTTTTTATAATCAACTTTTAATCTAACAGAGTTTTCGCTTGCTGGCCTCTCTCCCTTAGAATAAGTATAAATTGCTTGAGATTTAATTTTTTTTCTTATACGCTGTGCCCTGGATTTTTTTATTTCCTGCTCAGAAAATAAATTTTCTAATAAATCAAAAGGGTAAATAAAATAAGCAATATCATCCTTATCTCTTTTTCCATAACCAAAAGACTCTTCATTCGCTAAAAAAATGCCCTCTCTACCTTCATAAATTTTAACAATTGGCTTCTCTCCGCTTTGACGAGAAAGGGATTTTAGTTGAGGAATATACTCACCAGCTAATAAAGACTGTTCCTCTAATCTTATTTTCTGCGACTCTATATATGCCCCAATTCTTTCCGGTGGCTCCGCTTGAAAATAAGTCTTTTTCCCAACTTTAATTTCTGAAACAAGACCTTTTTCTAATAAAGTATCTAAAATAGGATAAATTGACGTTCTCAGAATGTTTGTTTTTTTTGATAAATTAAGTACAGAACTTTTATCTATGCGCAAAAGCTCTAAATAAATCGCTGCTTCTTTATCAGTTAGGCCGATGTTTTTAAGAAATTTATTTATCATAATTTTGATTCTATATTTCTATTATACAATAAAAAAAATTACTAAACCATACTAAAATATATGATAAGATAAATTAATATAAAATTGGTTTATAAAAATCAAAATTCATGATATAATTATATTTATCTAATAATAGATAAATATGACCATTGGAATAATAATTTTTTCTATTTTTTTTCTAACTCTAGCGCTCACTCGTCTAGATTATGCTTTGTGTGTTTTAATTGCTGCTCTACCTGCTTATCTAATTCGCTTCTCCATTTTCGGTCTCCCCTCTACTCTGCTTGAACTAATGATTCTCACCACCTTCACTGTTTGGTTTTTTAAAAATTGGCTACCTAATTATAAAGAACGAAAGAAAAATAATTTTAAAAAAGTTGCCTATCCTTTTTTTCGTGAAATTATTGCTTTAATAATCCTCTCTTTTGTTTCCGTAGCCGTTGCTGGTTTTACTACTAGTGCTCTAGGGATCTGGAAAGCTTATTTCTTTGAACCAATTCTAGTTTTTATTTTAGTAATTAATATTTGTCGGGACAAAAAGCAGTGGCAAAAAATTCTTTGGTCTTTTTTATTATCCATGACTGCTATTTCCATCGTAGCTATTTATCAAAAAATTACTGGCAAATTTATTACTAATGAATTCTGGGCCAACGAAGCAACACGACGTATCATTTCTTTTTTTGAATATCCTAACGCGGTTGGCTTATATCTCGCTCCCTTAATTCCTCTTCTTTTTGGCTGGCTTTTTTCTTTACCACAACGCACAACTACGATTAAAACTTTAAAAAAACTTTTAATCATCGGTGTTATTATCAGCTCTTTAGCAGCTATTCTTTTTGCTCGCTCTGAAGGCGCGCTCGTTGGCATTGCTGTTTCTTTATTTATTTTTGGTTTCTTAGCTAATAAAAAAATTAGAACAATCACTTTGTCTTTATCAGCTATTATCCTGGCTATCGTGATATTTTATGCTCCCTTAAAAAATTTAGTAATTCAAAAGATAACTTTTAGTGATTTATCTGGACAAATTCGTGAACAACAATGGAAAGAAACTTTTCAAGCACTCAAGGGAACTAAAATAATTACCGGTGCTGGCTTAGCAAATTATCAAAAAACAGTCGCCCCCTATCATCAAGAAGGAATCTTTTTTAATAGTGATAATATTCCAAACTTTGATGCGGTTACCTGGGCGAGCTCTACTTTGCGCGCTAGATATTGGCAACCGGTTGAAATTTATTTATATCCACACAATATATTCTTAAATTTCTGGAGTGAAATTGGCTTACTCGGGGCGATTATCTTTATCTGGTTAATGCTCAAAGCAGCTCTTATCGCCTATCAATCATTTAAATATCTAAATCAAGAAAATTCCTCAGAAAAATATTTAGCTCTCGGCCTCATGAGCTCTCTAATCTGTATCTTTGTTCATGGCTTAGTTGATGTACCTTATTTCAAAAATGATTTAGCCGTTATGTTCTGGGTCTTTATTGCTTTTATCGGCCTTATTGATTTAAGTAAAAAAACTAAGCAAAATAATATTAATAATTGAAATTAATAAAAACGAAGAAAATTAATATTATGAAAATGATTCTCCAAAAAGCAATTGCGGAAAGCGGTTATTGCTCTCGCCGGAAAGCTGAAGAATTAATTCGTAACGGTAAAGTTGAAATTAATGGCAGCCCTGCTTTTATCGGCGAACAAGCTGATCCAGAAAAAGATAAAATAACTATTCAGGGACATTTACTACCTAAGCCAGAAAAAAAGATCTACCTCATGCTTAATAAGCCCTTAGGTTATACTTGTACTAATCGCCGTTTTCCTAATGAAAAAAATGTTTTTGATTTAGTCAATTTACCTAATAGACTGTTTACAATCGGGCGTTTAGATAAAAATAGTCGTGGTTTAATTTTGTTAACTAACGATGGTGACTTAGCTCAAAAATTATCACATCCCAAATTTGGACATTATAAAGAATATGAGGTAAAAATAAAAGCTGAAAACATAAACCCCAGTTTAATTGTCAAAAAATTTTCTGAAGGGGTTGATCTTGGCGGAGGAGATACTTGTGTGAAAGTAATTAAAATAAAATATTTACAAAACAAAATTTTTAGAATAACCTTAGGTGAGGGAAAAAAGAGACAAATTCGTAGAATGTTTGCAGCCCTGGGGGCAAAAGTTATTAATTTGAAAAGAATTAGTTTTAGCGGACTAACTCTTGATAATTTGCCAGAAGGAAAATGGAGATATTTAAATGAAGAAGAGATTAAGAAATTAAAAAGCTAAGAGGAGACGTGGCTGAGTGGTTGAAGGCACCGCACTCGAAATGCGGCATACCTGAAAGGGTATCAGGGGTTCAAATCCTCTCGTCTCCGCACTAAAACATTTAAAAAAGACCTAGATAAATTTAGATCTTTTTTTTCTTGGCGGAGTGAAAGGGACTTGAACCCTCGACCTCCTGCGTGACAGGCAGGCGCTCTAACCGGCTGAGCTACCACT
>JAAZJO010000004.1 GCA_012800315.1 Candidatus Falkowiibacteriota bacterium | reverse complement strand
TGAAGAAAAATTAAAGTGGGTCAATATTATTAATGCCGGCAAAAATGAGATTAATTTTCTAAGAAAGAATTATAACTTTAATTTAACTCATTTAAAGTCTGCTGCTGCTTCGGTTTCTTTTCAACGTCCACAAATATTTAAAGATCCGGATTATCTTTTTCTAATTTTACATTTCCCCGTTTTAAAAGATGATAAAATTATCGCCGGAGAAATAGATTTTTTTATTGGTCATGGTTTTTTAATCTCTATTACTAAAAATAACCTCAAAGATTTTATAAAATTTTTTGATTTAGGAAAGAAAAGTCCAGATTCTCTTGTTTCCTTCTCTCTAGAATCATCAGCTATCCTGCTTTATGAAATTTTAGAGCATCTATTAAACGGTTGTTATAATATTCTTGATGATATTAGTATTGATCTTAATGAAATTGAGGAATTAATTTTTTCCGGCAAGCAAAAAGAAGCAGTTACTAGAATTTTAACCAGCCGGAGAAATGTTATTAATATCCGTAAAATAATGCAGAACCATAAAAACATTTTGAAACAATTAATGGGAATGGAAAGTAGTTTAGTTGAAAGGCAGATAATCAAAAGATATTATGCTGATTTAGTTGAGCACACAAAACGTATTTGGGAGACGCTTGATAATCAGAAAGAAATGATTGAAGTATTATATAATACTAATGAATCTCTTTTAAATAATCGCATGACTAATATCATGAAAACATTAACCATTTTTTCCGTGATTGTTTTTCCTCTAAGCTTAACGGCTGAAATTTTTGGTATGAATACGGAATATATGCCTTTTGTTGGTCATCCTTTTGGTTTTTGGATTATAATTATTTTAATGTCATGCGCTTCTCTGTTGATGTTACTTATTTTTGAAAGAAAAAAATGGTTGCGCTAAAATTTAATTAAGTTATATTTTTAACAATTATAAAAGCCGCTCCTTAAAGGTGTGCGGCTTTTTTGCTTCGTTTTCGTTTATATATTTAATAACGAGAAACGAAGTTTTTGGAAGAATTCATCAAAGAAAAATGATTTCTTCATATTCTCTGAGAATTTTTCCGGATTTTTTAAGTCTGGGCCATAACGGAACCCCGAAACCTTGCCCACTAAATCAATTGTGGGCATCTCTATTTTTCCCCAATTAGGAAATTCTTCACTAACGGGAATTAAAGATTTCGGCTCGGAATATGTTCCGCCGTCCAATTCTTGAACAACGAAGGCGTCGGCTGTGAAGGAATTGTCCAGTTTAAAATACAGGACAGTTTTTCCTCCAATATTATCTCCAATTTGCTCAAATCGGAAATAATTATCGCCGGCAGCTCCTGGTAAGACTTCTCCAGTCGGATTATCTCCCGAAGGAGTAATAACCCCATTATCAAAGAAGAACCAGGCTAAACCAGGGTTTTCCTCTTTAATAAAGCTGGAGCCGGACAAATCGGTCCAGTTCGTCTCTGAATGGATTAAAGCAATATTGTATAAGCCCCGCTCTTTTAAAACGAGACTAACACCAATGTATTTGCCAATATCAGAGATTCTCTCTGCTTGGCCATTGGTATTAATAACATAGCTTTTATCCTCAGAAGGAATGACCTTCTTTTTCCAGTCAGTTACCAGACCATCATAGTAAAAGATGGTGTCACTAACTGTCTTTAGTCTTTCTTTTGAAAAGAGGAATAAGACGGTCCAAGAACCATCTTTATTGTCTGTTACAAAATACTTGACTGGATCAGCCGTTGACAAGTCAACAACTGATTGAAAAAGAAATTGATTATCCTCCTTAGTGCCGTCAGAGAATTTGACGGCTATAGAGACGATTGTCTCGCCTAGAGATTTAAATTTATGGGCCACTTGCGTGCCCTCATAATTTATCCCTTCAACCTTCCAGGCAGCACTGACAATGTCAACGGCCGGATCGGTTGACTCAATCTTGATGCCGGTCACAATTCCCTGCTGGACATAAATTGTCCCGCTTTTGGAATTATATCCGGCGAAAGATTTCACCATTATTCGGGAAGACTTTGTTTGAGCAATTTCAGTCCCCTGAAACTCAATAAAGTCTACCCTCTCACAGGCCACTAAAAAAAGTAGCCCGATGACCATAATAATAATTCTCTTCATTTTTTTACTTATTAAATTGTTAATGAACTAAATTTATATTTTATTTTTTATAAATTTTTAAAGCATCAGCAGAAATTTTTTCCCAATTAAAAATATTCTCTGCTCGTTCTTTTCCACTACGTCCAATTTCATTCATTTTTTCTGGATTAGCTAAACAATAATTTAATTTTTCTTCTAAATCATTAATGTCCTTAGAGGTAAAATAAATGGCCGCTTCACCAGTTGCTTGCTGATTAGCCACAATTTCACTAGCTAAACAAGGTAAACCATAAGCCATTGCTTCCAATAAAGAAATAGATAAACCTTCCATTTCTGAAGATTGAATAAATAATTTAGCATTGGTATAAAGTTGCTCTAAAGTTTCACCAGTTTGATTGCCTGTAAAAATAATACGTTGATCATCAGCAGCTATTTTTTTCAATTCTAGTAAATAATCACCATCACCGACAATTACTAATTTTTCATCACCTTTAATATTTTTAAAAGCAGGAATTAAATATTGCAAACCTTTTAATCTAATAAGTCGGGAAACACTTAAAATATATTTTCCACTCTCCAGGCCAAATTCTTTTAATTTATCTGATCCATGATTCACCTTAATGTGAGCGCCATTAGGAATAATAGTGCTTTCACGTTCATGTCTTTGCAATAAATAATCACGCATTGTTTCTGTTAAGACAATAACTTCATGAGCAAAGCGGCACATGCTAGCTTCACCAAGTTTAAGCATAAATTTAGCAAAACCACTCCACTTGTCATTACCATAATCAAAGCTATGTAAAGTAGAAACAACTTTTATTTTAGGAGCAAAAATACGTGGTATCCAAGCTAACAGAGAGGGACCAATACCATGATAATGAATAACATCAACTTTGCGCTTAATAGCATCAATAGTTGCTAAAAATCCATGAGTGATGGCCGCTAAATTTTGGTGGTCAATAAATGGTAAACTAACCAATTTAACACCCTGCCATTCTGTGCTGTTATTCTCTAAATAATTTTTACGATTATAGACAATAACCTCCTCCCCTTTTGCCACTAAAAATCGCGCTAAGTTTTCTACGTGACGATCAACTCCGCCATTTTTAGCTGGGATTCCTTTTTGTCCAATAAAAGATATTAACATATATAATAATTTAACAAGATATTATATACAATTTTCTATAATTTGTCAAGGGGTATTGGGATATTTATAAGAATTTGTCAATAAAAAACCCTTAGAATCTAAGTTCTAAGGGTGTTTTTTTCTAGCGGGAGTTATACACATAGTAGTCTCCTTGGAGACTCATGCGTACTCCTCCCCAGGCGTTTTCGCAGATTACATCAACGTATCGGAGAGATTCTCCTGACATGTTGAGGTATTTTTCTAAATACGCCTTGGGGATGAAATAAACCCCACTAAATGTTACCCCTGGGAGACTGCCGGACACGGATTCAACCGGGCTAAGCTCATAGTTGTAGCCTTTCTGTCCGTTGTCAACCGCATTGGCGACGCTTGCCCCGCGATCCAACGCATAATGGGGGAAGTGCTGATCGCCGCTTCCATTAGTACGGAAGCAAGCAATTACTTTCCCTTGCTGGGGAGCGGGAGCGGGAGCGGGAGCGGCAGACCGAACAATTGGTTGTTCTACTCTAGGAGTAGAAACCGGTGTCGGAGCCGCTGGTTCTGAATTTTTCAGAACCAGCTCAACCACCACTTTTTGTGGGGTCGGAGGGGTCGGGGTTGCTACTGGTTTTGCTTTCGGGACGGCAACTACTTTTTTCGCTGCCTCCTGGCATTCTTCCAGTTCCTTACTTAGGTCATTGACCTTAGCGTTTAGTAAATTAACGCTATCAGCCAAAGTTATAACCGTGTTAACACTCTCTACAGCTACCTCTTCCTCAGGAGCTTTTTTTGTCTCCTTCTGGAAAGAGTAACTTAGAAACCCTATCATTACTAACAGGATGATCACTGCGCCAATAATGGCGGCAAAGAGGCAATTTAATGCCTTTTTAAAATAATTTTTTTCCATTTCTAATTTTTTTTACAATCATATTAACAATTAATTTCAACCAATCTCCTACCTTTTTAAGTTAAAAGGCATAAAATTTACACCCAAAAGAAATTGGGTTTCGTTCAAGTTTGGAGCATAATTTCCAACCTGACGTTTTAGAGAGAATGAGACAGACAAAAAGTCGTCCCAATTAAACTTCCTTAGTGCAAGCTCTAGACCAGCAATTATCCACTGGCTATTATCACCTTCATAGAAATGATAACCAGCTATAACTTTTGGTTCTAGTATAACTCTTTTCCCATAGCGATAGAGACTAGCTTTTAGCTCGCTCATGTACACTGTCTTGTCCCAAATTGTAGACTCAGACAGCGGCACAGCATCCCAAAAAGCATCACGTTCATTTCGCAGTGGCTTTTGATATACTAGCCGTAACTGAGTACGTGGCCAGTTCTTCAAACCTGACTCATACGTCTTCATGACGTTGATATTCAGTTCTGAGGACCAGATTATGTACTGACCGTCAGCCAGATATCTGCCGGCACTCTCGGAAGTTCTACCATTTATGATTTCTTGCCCCCTCTTTATTAAAGAGTTGGCGCCAATATAAATGGCAGAATTCTTAGAAAAGCGGTAGTTATAAAAACCGCCGCTAAAACCGAAACCGAAGGAATAATCGGTGTTGGAGTTTTTATGCTCCTGATCATTTCCTTCGTATAAACTTTTTGCTGCTAGGGCTGCTAAGCCCAAGTTCAAATGTTTATATTCGGAAATGAGAAGCTGGAGCGGTAAATGCTCCAAATAAACTCCGTACCAATCACCCCGGTTGTTCACATTTTTTTGCGCGACGTGTCCGCCGGCAAAAACGGAGACCATAGTTGTCCCTCGGTATTCAACCAAGGGCCTAGCACTTTTTGTGCCCTGCCCCACGGCGTAAGCCGCGGACAATATGGTTAAAACCAGCAATAGTACCTTTCTCATTATATTTATTTTAATTGTTAATGTACTTTTATTTGAAAACTATAAAAAGTTTTTCATTTAATTATAATACTTTTTCTATTTTTGTCAAGAGGTACGCTATATAATTAACTTTTTCTTATCGCCCAATAATATTTCTAATATCACCACTTAACTGATCAGACTCTTCCGTTGTTTTGGTTTCCGCTGCTTCTCTTTCAGTCTCAACTACTTCTTTGCTTATTTCTCCATATTTTGCAGTTTCATATTCTAATAATCCAGCCATCTTTTTATTTAATTTTTTAACTTTCTTTTTTCTTTTATTAATAAGATGAAGATCATATTTTTCTTCTGGAAAAATATAAATATAGAAGAGAGCTAGAAATAAAGAAATTAAAGTAGCCGCTAAAAGATTAAAAGGTAAATTTGGTTTAGTTGGATAAGCAGATGATAATGGTTGATCAATAATATTTATTCTCACGCTCTGTCCGCTCTGATAATTTTGATTACTACTAATTAAAATATTATTAATAGCTAAAGCTATTTTTTTCGCTTCCTGAACATTTGGATGATAAACAGTAACATCAATAATTCCAGTATTACTTTGGGTCTTTGTTTCTACAGTTTTTTGCCACTTTTTTATTTGCTGACCATAAGTTCCAGCAAAGTAGCTACGATCAATATTTAAATTAGAATTTAATATTTGATCATAAAATGAACTGGAGCGAATAATTTCTGCAAACAAATTACCTAAATATTCATTAGATTTTGATAAAGCATAAGTATCATCCCCAACCGAGTTTTGCACCACTAAAAGACGAGAATGAGTGCTATACTTCATTGTTTGCGCTAAAGAAGCAATTGCTGTAAGCACAATCCCAATTAACATAATAACCAGGATTGTTTGCTTTTTTCTCTTAATTAAAGCTAAAAAGTCATGGAATTCCATATATTCTTTAATTTATTTATTTTATATCTTTACTTTATACTACAATTATTTTCATTTGTCAATAGTTGGCTTGGCAAAGGGCTTGACAAAATTATTAATATAGTGCATAATTATGGGAAGTAAAAAAATATATGAAAAAAATTATAATCTTTTCAGTGGTCCTAGTGTCCCTGATTTCCATCTTCTTTATTGTTAAGCCAGGAGAAAGTATTACTCAATCCTATTATTCTGGTGATGCAATATCGTATCAAAATAATGTTTATATTGTAACTACTAATACTGGCAGTTTAGAAATTTTTAAATTAGCCGATAAAGAATTAGTACCTTTAACTAAAATACGTCCCTATAATTCCCTATTTAATTCTTATGGGAAGTTTTTTGATGCTAAGTTTTCTACAGAGGATGATCACTTGTATGTTTATGCTGTCAGCAACTATACAATTTATAAATATGAAATTATTGGAACTAATTTTGAGTTAGTTAAAAAAACCACTAATTCTTTTTGGGAATGGCATAACCGTGTTGATAAGATTGGTGATAAATTAATAACTATTAGTGCTAAAGGAGTAAAAGTATATAATACTGATTTAGAATCAATTGTTGCTTATGATTTTAAAAATATTAACGCCCCTTATAATATCAGTGGCAATGATCAATTTTTGTTAAGTGTTGATGAAGAAGAAAGTGCTTTACTAATTTATGACATTAATAAAGATTCCATTATTACCCAAATACCACTTAACTTTAAATTTGAAAAAGGAAATCGTCGCGCTTATCAAGATCTTAATAATAATATTTATGTAGTAGATGATTATCAAGCAAAAAAATTTGATTTAAACGGAAAATTATTAGGCTCCTTTACTCATCTTGATTATCAAGGTTTTGATATGGCAGCTAGTGGCTTAACTAATCATGTTTATTTTTCTAATGGAGTTGGTGTAGTTAAACTTAATAGTGAAATGGGCTTAGAAGATTATGCTTGGACTGGTAATTTAGGTGGTTATGCTGGCTGGGCCATGGGCTTAAAAGTTGTTTATAATCAAGGAGATAAAATTATTATTTTCAATAATTCTAATATCTTAGTTTTAGATGATAAACTTGATAAAATTGCCTCTCTAACAGCAACTGCCGAAGCGGAAATTTATCCTTTAGAAAGCCTGTTCCTAAATCTAAATCATAATATGGCCACAGTTGATTCAGAGGTTTTAGTCTCTGGTGGCGGATTCTTGCCACAAGAAGAAGTGAATCTTAGTTTTAATAATGCCTCTTTAAAAAATATAGCCACTGATTATCGTGGTCGCTTCTCAACTAAAATTAAAGTGCCAAATGTCGCCAACGGTGTTTATGATATAAAAGTTACCGGCAACGATTCAGAATTAAGCTATAGTATCTCTTTTCAAGTTAGATAAGTAAAATTAATTATTAAAATATTTATAAAAACAAGCTTCTCAGTGGAGCTTGTTTTTTTTATTAATGTTTTCTTAAAAAATTATTTTTTATTTTTCAAAATCTCTTGATAGATATTTAAAATTTCTTTGAGATTATTTTCGGGGGTTAAGTGAGCTACGCTCTCTTTGGCGCGCTTTTGAATAGATTGTTTTTTCTCTTCATCAAGAGTATCTAGTAAGGAAATTTTAGTCTTCAAATCCTCAATATTTTGAGGTTCAAATAGAAATCCATTTTCTCCATTATGAATAATTTCTGGCAAACCACCAATATTAGCGGCTATCACTATTTTTCCTAGGCTAAGGGCCTCTAGGAGGCTTAAGGGCATGTTTTCATACCAAATTGAGGGAATAAGCACCGCTTTAGCTTTAGTGATTATCTGGCGCAATTCTGGTCCATTTTTAAAACCTAAAAAATCAACTCGGGCGCCTGTTATTTTAGCTGCCTCCTTTAATCTCAGTTCCTCCGGACCAGTACCAGCCAATTTTACCTTAGTTTTAGTTAACGCTGCTGCCTTAATTAAAGTTTCAATTCCCTTTTCTTTTGACAAGCGACCAAAGTATAATAAATAATCTTCCGCTGTTGATATTTTATTTTTCTCTATCCCCTGCTCCTTCCCTGTCTCTTCATCTATAGAAAAAGGATTAACAACCACCCTAACTTTATCAGCAGGCCAAGCAAACCCCACCACTTTCTTTTTCATAAAATTACTTGGAGCAATAAAGAGAGTAATGTTTTTTTTATATATTTTTAATAATGAATGATGGATAAACATTTCACTGCTAGCCAAGAAACTTTTAGCTAACGATTCTTTAAAGCATTTTTTTCGTACACATTGACCATATTTTTTCGGCCGGCACGCTTCACAAGTTTGTCCTTGAGTAAATAATTGATAGTTCGGACAAAGTAACTTATAATCATGTAAATGCATGATCACCGGAATTCTCTTTCGCTTAGCCACATCTAAAATTGAGGGTGAAATTTGGTGGTAAATATTATGAACATGAATAATATCTGGTTGAAAATCATTAACTAGTTTTTTAAACTTTCTTTTTGCCTCTAAACTATAAATTATTCGCCCCGGCGCTTTTAATTTATCACTTAAAGAGGCATTATTAAATTCAATTTGCGAAACAAAATATTGCTTAAATTCACTAGCCAAATTTTTCGGGTGAGTCATCGAAAAAACAGCCACTGTCTGTCCAGATTTCTTTAAGGCGTCTGTTAAATTAAGAAAGTATTTATCAGCTCCGCCGTGAGAATAATAAAATTTATTGACTTGAAGAATACGCATATAATTATTTTTTTACATCATTTTTAATAAGCGATTTCTCTAAAAGTAAAATTTCATACCACTCTCTATAAGCCTCAATCATAAGATCTAAATTAAAATGCTTATTGATTAAATTTTTTAATTTTTCCGCTTTTATTTTAACTGCCGCGCTTTCTAAATTGGTCATCACAAAATCCATTCTGGCCGCCAATTTATCTATTTCACCGGCCGGAAAAAGCCAAGCATTATCATCATTTAAAACTTCTTTAATACCATCAATATCACTAGCAATTACTGGCTTAGCTAAAGCGCCAGCTTCTAAAATAGCTAAACCCAAACCTTCCCAAAGTGAAGGAAAAACAAAAATATCTAAACTAGCTAAAAAATCAGCTGCTTTAACTGCCCCCACTAATTGAACTTGTTTATTTAAACCTAATTCAGTAATTCTTTTATTTAATTTTTCTGCCAACTCGCCAACACCAGCTATTTTAAGTAAATAATTTTTATTTTTTAATTGAGCAGCTGCCTCAATCAAAGTTGCAAATCCTTTCTGCTCCGTTAAGCGACCTAAGGCGCCAAAGACAATTAAATCATCGTTTTTTAAATCATTAGTTTTAAAATTATTAGCTTTAAACTCAGTAATATCTATTCCATTATAAATAACTTCTATTTTTTTTGTCGGGATATTGTACCGTTTAAGAGCATCTTTTTTCACTGCTTCAGAAACAGCAAAAATTTTAGTAGCATAACGAGCAGTAATTTTTTTAGCGATAGTAGCTAAGCGACGTTCACTGTTATTTAAATTATGTTCAGTGGAAACAATTATCGGTACGGCTACTAATTTGGCTGCTAGACGGCCATAAATATCCCCTCCGAGATGGGTGTGAACAATATCTGGCTGATATTTTTTTATCGCCTTTATTATTTTCCAAAAATTAAACAAATCAAATAAACATCTTTTACGCAAAGAAATTATTTCAATATTATTATTTAACAACTCTTCTCTACCCACTTGAACTGAATTATTATCTTTAAATAATAAAAGAGCAGAAGAAAATTTTTCTGGATCAATTTTCAGTAAAAGTTCACGGCAAATTTTTTCTGCGCCTCCCTGACTTAAATTAGGTAAGACGTGAAGAATCTTTATTTTTTTTGACATATAATTGTTCAGAAAATTTTATCGCTAAGTAAAAAAGAGTTAAAGGAAACCAGACTCGCCCCTTGAAATATGAGGTATTAAAAAATTGAAAAAATATTCCACCGAGTGCTGCTAGGGCAAAAGGTAGGACCCAGGATACTTTTGGATAATATTTTTTAATAGCTAAAAAGCTAAATCTAGCTAGATAAGCTAAAATAAACAACCAGCTTATTAAGCCTAAAATACCATTTTCTGCTAAAACTTTCTGTAAGGCGCCATGGGAATCAATCGGTGCACCATATTTAGCCACAAAACGAATATTATTGCCCACTAAATTAATAAACTCTCCACTACCATGACCAAAGAGGGGTTTTTCCTTAAAGGCGTTCCAGGCAATTTCAGTTAATAAAAGACGATTCTCAGTTGAGCTAGTATTATTATCTTGAAGCACGCTCATTTTCCAAAGTAAGGGCGAAATAATCACAACTCCTAAAAGAGCAAACATGGCTATAGATAACTTTTTTTTACGATCATTTTTAGTCCAGAAAAATAAATAAATTCCTAACTGTAAAAATAGAGTAATCCAGCCAGCGCGCGAAAAAGTTAAAATAATTCCTAGAGCTGTTAAGAAAAAAACAATATTTGCTACTCGCTTCCCTCTTTTGGTTTTTAAAAATTCTTTAATCACTAAAACAAAGAAAACGCCAATATTTAAAAACTCGGCAATTAAATTGTGGTTATCACCAAAAGGATAAGCGCCCCAAAAATAAACAGATTTTAAGCGGAAAAAACTATTTTGCCAATCTTGTCCAATTAAAGATAAATAACCAGAAAATAAAACTGCCATTGCGCTCAAAAAAACAATCACTACCGTATTTTTTAAGGTTTTGGTATCAACAATAACATTGGCTGGAACAAAAATATAAGCAACATAAAGAAAAAATGGCCAACGTAAAAAATAATAAAAAGAATAGGCGGGATTGGCAGAAAAAATAATTGACAAAATATTCATCAAGAAAAAGATTAAAAAGGGAAAAAATAATGGCCAAGTTATTTTAATACAATCTTTGGGTTTAAAAATAACTCGGTAAAATAAATTTATTACAAAGCCGTATAAAGTTAATAAAGCCACTAAATCAGAAATTGGAATAACTAGTCCATATAAGTTTATATCTCGCCCAATTATCGGCAAGCAGGCGGCTATTAAATAAATACCAATCTTGGGCTGAAAGGCAATAATAATTAATAGTAAAATGATGGTTGAAATTAGAAAAATATTCATACAAAAAATATCTCTACTTTATTGAAAAAATTTATCAGTCCATAAATCAGTTACCCAATTTTTAACACCACCTTTTTCTGGACTAATGGTCACCGTCAATTCCTGTGTTCGCCGACCAGATTGTTTTTGGACTAAAAGATTATAAGTACCAGCAGTCATTTGCTGATTAATACTTTCTGGTAAAGAATAGCTAAGGCTAATTTCTTTTTCTGTTCCTGGCTCAACGGTAAAAAAGAAGGCAAAAACAGTTTTATTTAAAAGCTGATCATCAGTAGAACTCCAATCCGCCTTGTTTTTATCTAAGCCAGAACTAGTAATCAAGCGACTACCATAAGGTAAATATACTCTAGTATAACTGCGATAGCGAGTTGTTCGCCAATCAAAATCACCTTCATGACGATAATTTAAGGTTAAGGTTGCTGTAGTCTTATTATTTCGCTGACTAAGATTATAATCAATTTTTTTCTTAACTACCGCATCACTTTTAAAGGCAGCTAAATTAGCATCAACCACCATTAAATAATCACTATCTGTTTGCTTCATTTCCCCAGCTGCCCCGATATTTTTTACTAACTCTTCTAAGGTTGAATCAAAAAAATACATTTGTAAATCTTTTCTCTCTATTGCCTCAGTTATCACTTTTGCTAAATCAACCCATTGATTTGAGGATAAATTAAATAAACGAGTTTTTAACTCCTCTAATAATTCATTAATTATTTCCTTGCGGTCCCAAGAAGAAATATCACGATCTTTATAAGCGACCTCAACATTATATTGCAATAATTCTTGAAAATTATGGGCATTATATTCCTCACCACTAGCCTTAATTGGACCGACTAAGTTTAATAAACCACCCACAAAATCGGGATTAACAGCAATAATACCAGCAAAATTAGGAGCTGCTTGACCAATAGCTAAACTTTCTCCAGTGTAAATCTCATTTATTTTTTGGGCAGCTAACGGCCAATCAGGTACCCAATTAGCATCACGCAAATACCAATTTTCTACCTCTAAATATTTTTTTAATGGCGCCGGTGGCTCTTTTTGCCATTTATTGACAGCCGGCATATCTAGATGATAACTATCACTGGTCTTTAAAGAAATAATATTGCCATTTTTTACATGAGCTAAACCAAAAACACCAATAAATCCTCCGGTTGGTCTTAACTCATCATTATTTTGTAAAAGAATTAAAAATTCTTTTTCTACTGGATAACCACTTAAAGTTGGTAAAACTTGTATTAATGAACTTATTTTTTCCAGCAAAAACGAAACTTCTTGGAGTTGGGTTTTGTATTCACTTATTTGACCATAAACTGGCCATAAAATACTAATTTTATGAATCTTATCAATATTAAATAGAGCTAACTTTAAATTAGCTTTTAGACCATTAATTTCTGGGCCAGACTCATAAAGTAATTGTAAAAACTTACTTTTATTTTGGTTATCCAGATTAGCAAAACTATTGCCAACTTTCCCACCACTAATTTCCTCTAATTGCTTAACAAGAGGAATTGAGCGTTCCAAAGAACTGCTTAATATTTCAGTGGTCTTAAAAAGATATTCTAGATAATTTACCTGAGTGCGGAAAAGAGAAATTTTTTTAACAAAAATATTATTTTGAACTGAATTAAGTCTTTCTAAAGAAGCATTAAAATTAAGATTAGCTAACTGCGAATTCCTTAAAGCTTCCTCGTAATTTCCTGATTTCAACTGAGCAAATGCTTCTGTTAATTGATTTTTCCCCTCTAAGCCAGAAAGATAAGCTGCTCTAAAATCACGAATTGTTCCACTTAATAAAATTACTGAAATAAAAAAAAGCCCGATGACAGTAATCAGAGCGTATTTTAGCAATTTAGTAAAAATTCTTAGAATATTAATAATTATGTCTTTCATATTACTTATCAGACAGATTATTAATTAAAGTAATAGTTTTCCCTTCTAAAATATTAAAAAGAAAAATATCCATCAACTCCTGACGATACCTAAATTCTTTTTCCCCCATAATAGTAAAGTTTATTTCTCTTTCTAATTCTTTTTCCAACTCAGCGATTAATTTTAAAAAAGGAGGGCGTTTAATTGAGCCAACAATCAGAAGATCAGTTTTAGCCTCTGGATAATTAGTAAAAAAACCAGTTAGCATTAATAATTTTGGTTGAAAGTTTTTTTCTAAAGCAGTAATAAAGTTTTTACTTGATAAAATTTGCGCTTTAATGAAAAAAGCCCTTAACTCTGGATAAAGGATAAAATTTTTATTTATGTTAAAAAATTTTTTTTCTTGAATTTTACCTACTTCTTTCTTTTTAGTTTTTAGCTCCCTCTTATTTTTCCCTTTTCCCTTCTTATTCACCCCCTTAGTCGTTATTTCTTTTTCAACCTCTTCAGTCGGATCAGTGTTTCGTTTAATTAAAACATTAATCAGCCCTAATTCCACTAAATTATCTAACTCACGGCGCACTGAAGCAGCCGTTAACTTTAAATTACGGGTTATTTGGGAAATATTATAGCTATTTTCTGGATGAAGAAGAAAAAGGTTGAGAATTTTTACTCGCGTATCTGAACCAAAAAGAAGGTTGAGCATATTTTCTTTATTTATAAATTTATAGTATAATATATCTTGTAAACAGTCAATCCATTTAGCTTATCTAAAGGGTTGAAATTTTGCTTATGTATAATAAAATTTCTTCTATCATTTTAAATTCTGGCAAGTCAAATGGCTTTAGTGATGTCTATATTGCTCAGCCCGACTCATTTAAAGAAGGTTTGGCTGGAAAAATGTTTATCATCGCTGAAATTGGTGCTAAAAAAAATGAAGGACGTAGAATCATGGATTTTTTAGTTTCCAATATTGATGAAAATTATTACGATGATGAAAAAATTCTCCTCCGCGATAAAATAGAGGGTTTAAAAATTGAAAAAATTTTTGAAGCGGTAGTCGCTAAAATCAATAAAAATTTAAATGATTTCCTAATAAAAGAAAAAATTAAACTCAGTGTTCCAGCTACTCATATTACTCTTGGGGTTATTTTTGAAAATAAATTATACTTCACTAACTTTGGTAAAAACAAGGCACTCTTAATTTATCGCCACGGTGAGCAATTTGAAATAATTAATGTTGAAACTAATGCTTATGAGGTTAAAAACTCTGTAAACCCTAATGAAGATCGGGCAGATTTTAAAGCGCCTAGCATTTTTTCCTCAGTTATTAGTGGTGAAATTCCAATTAGCTCTTATTTCGTTTTTACTAATGAGGCCTTGCCTGAATATATTTCCAATCAAGACATGATTAATATTATAACTAAATTACCACCCATTGTAGCCGCCGAACAAATAAAAAATGTCTTAGGAAAAATAAATTCTTTTATTCCCTTTCTAGGCATTATCATTAAAAATACTATCGGCGATAATCAGGAAATGCGCGAAGAAACTGAACAATCTTTAAGTGCTCACGGCTCAATTTCTAGCCTTAATTATACTGAGAAAAAAACTGAAAGAATGTTGGCTCCAGCTGGTTTAATTAATTTCTCTGATATTTGCCGGGGCTTTAAACAATTTATTGAAAAAATAAAACCAAAAGCAAAGGCCCTACCGAAAAAAGTTTATCGGCCAGCCGAGGAAAAAGAAGAAACAGCCAAAACAGTTAATCTGGATAAAGTAAACACCATGAATAACATGGTGCGAGCTGATTCTTTTCTAATTAAAGAACAAATAATCTTTAAAAAGAGACCGAGTCAAATTGGTGCAAAATTTAAAAAAATACTAACTTCCCTGTCTGGCATATTTCATACTAACTTATTTACCAATTTAACATCAAAAATAAAAGATCGTTTTGCTCAAATGGAGAAAAGAAATCGTCGTTTATTTTTAGTTCTCATCTTATTAATTATCATTTTTACAGGTAGTCTAACAATCACCTCTATTCACAAAAAGCGAGAAACAGCTAAGGTTGAATATAGTAATTTAGTTTCAGCTATTAGTGAAAAACAGGCTTATATTGACTCTTTAATACTTTATGATAATGAAAAAGATGCTAAAAAAACCTTAATAGAAATTAGTGAATTATTAGCGACCTTGCCTAAAGAAAAAGATGATCAAAAAATAATTTATGATCGCTTTAATAATACCTTTAACAACCAAGCTGATAAAATTCAAAAAATAGTACGCATTGATGAACCAGAAAAGGTTAATGATCTAAGCGGCTTAGCAGTATCTAATCTTATTTGGGCTAATGATAAACTTTATGCGGCTGGTGGAAAAATGATTTACAGCATTATGCCTGGAAATTTAGAGTCTAGCCGTCTTGAGGTTAATAATGTGACTAATTTAAGCAATCCTCGTTTTGATAGAAAAGGTTTTATTTACTATTGGGCAGATGGAAAAATTGTTAAATATAATTTAAAAAATAATCAAGCAGATGTAACTGAACTAGACGCTGGCACTTCTCTTGAAGAAAAAGTAATTTATGACATTTTTAATAATGGTCGGAATACCTATCTTTATATTTTAGCTAAAAACCAAAATCAAATCTTTCGCTATTCCTATAATACTGGGGCAAAAAAATATGATTCTAAGTCAGATTGGCTAAAAGAAAATGTTGATTTAAGCCAAGTAGTGGACATATCTATTGACGGTAGTATTTATACTCTAAACGATAATGGTGAAGTTTCAAAATTCCATTTATATAAAAAGGAAGATTATTTAACGACCGCTATTTCACCAGAAATGTCAGCTGATAAGATAATTGTCGGGACAAACTATCTCTATCTCTTTGACGCTGAATCAAAACGACTAGCAGTTTTAGCAATAAAAGACGGACATCTTATGAACCAATACCAAGTTGATTCTTTATCTCCAGTTGACTTTGCTGTTGATGAAAAAAATAAGACCGCCTACTTCTTAGCTGATGAATTAATTTATAAAATTTCTTTGAAGCAATAAATAAAGAAATAAAAAGACTAATATAAAAACGCCCTTCAAGGGCGTTTTTATTAAAAGATTAAATTCTTAGCTAAGCTAAATTTTATTTCAAAGTTACTTTAGCGCCAGCTTCTTCTAATTTCTTCTTCATTTCCTCAGCCTCTGCTTTTTTAACCCCTTCCTTTAAAACCTTAGGAGCAGCATCAACTAAATCCTTAGCCTCTTTTAAGCCTAATTCAGTTAATTCGCGAACTGCTTTAATAACATTAATCTTATTAGCACCAGCCTCAGTAATTTCCACATCAAAACTATCTTTTTCCTCAGCTGGAGCGGCTGCACCGGCGGCTGCACCAGGAGCCATAGCCATCACTGGAGCGGCTGCACTCACGCCAAACTTTTCTTCTAAGATTTTAACGAGCTCAGCTAAATCTAAAACGCTCATTTTTTCAATTTCGCCTACCAACTTTTCAAATTTAGCTGGGACGACAACATTTTTTTCTTCCATAGATTTAAAATTAAATTTATTATTAATTATTATTAAACTTTCTTTATTAAGCTTTCTTTTCGGAGACAGCTTTTAAAACATAAACTAGATTTCTTAAATTACCCGCCAAAACATTAACAAAACCAGAAACAGGAGAATTCAAAGAGCCAACTAAACGACCATATAATTCTTGCTTGCTTGGTAATTTTGCTAAAGCCTCTACCTCATCTTTAGTGATTAATTTATTTTCTAAAATACCGCCTAAAAAGAAAATGCGATCCTCCCTCTCTTTGTCTTTGCGGAAATTTCCTAAAATTTTCGCTGGCGCTACTTCATCTTCATAAGAAAAAATAACTGCTAATTTACCATCCATTTCACGAACATTTAAATCAGCGATCTGGTCTTTAAAAGCGATATTCATTAAAGTTTTTTTAGCCACATAATATTCGCTATTTTCCTTACGAAGTTGAGCGCGCAGAATTTCATTATCTTTAACCGTTAAAGCATTAAAACCAACAAAAACCACTGACTTTGACTTTTTAATTTTTTCGCTTAAATTGCGTAAAATTTCTTGTTTTTGAATTTTATTCTTAGGCATATATTATTAATATTAAACGATTTTATATAAAAAAATCTGTGTGACCACAGACGAGAAAACGCTTAAAAAGCGGATTTATACCTCGGCGAGACTTAAAGATACTAATGTATCAAGCTAGCTGTCTGTGGTAAAAATTATTTATTATGACTTTATCTTAACAAATTAAAGATTTTTGTCAAGACTTTGCCCTCCTTCTTCCATAATTAGCAAAACGATGTGCTTCTTCACGTAATTTTAGTAATGTTGCTTTAATATTCTCAGCCAACTCTTTTAATTCTTTTTTAGTTCCAGCCGGAAAAACTAACTTATCACCAGCAAGTTTAGAAATACCCACGATTGGTACAGTGATATTATTTTTTTTAAACACTTTGGATAAAAAACTTATCTGCGGCGAACCACCATCAATCATAATAATATCTGGTTTCGGCCATTCGCTATGCTTAAAGCGTCTAAGTAAAACTTCAGCCAAGGCTCTTTCATCATCACCGCCCGGCGCTTCTTTAATTTTAAATAGCCTGTATTCATTTTTATTAGCCTCCCCATTTTCAAACACTGCCATTGCGCCATAACTTTCTTTACCAGCATGATGAGAAATATCATAACCTTCAAGGCGATTTATTTTTACCTCCCTTAAATTATCCTCGCGAATCAACAAAGAAACATCTTGAATATGACGCAAAGCCTTAATCTTATTAGGATTCTCCTTCATTAGCTTAGTAATTAAGCGCTTTTTTTCTCCAGCTAATAGCAAACAAAGACTATCAATATTCTTTTGATAATCTTTGGCAGAAATAGCATCAATACAGCCACCTGGACAAAGCCCAATTTGATAATCAAAACAAGCCTTGCCACTATGCGGTGTGCAATTTCCGTAGGGGAAAATTCGTCTAAGCAAACGTAAAGCGCTTTGTAATAAATAAACTGATTGATAGGGTCCAAATATTTTTGCTTGAGCGGTAGGAATTTTTTTTAAATCACTGCCCCGAACAATTAATGGTTTAGCAAAACTAGTCTTGGGAATTATTAAATAAATAAACGAGCGATCATCGCGATCAACAATATTATATTTCGGCCAAAATTTTTTAATATTTTTTGCTTCCAAAATTATCGCTTCCAATAAAGTTTCAGTAACTTTATATTTAACATCAGTAGCTAAGGCAAGCATTTCCGCGATGCGTGGTGAAATATTTTTTTGAAAATATTGACTTAAACGATTTTTTAAATTATTTGACCGACCAATATATAAAATAACTCCTTTTTTATCATACCAAAAATAAATCCCTGGACTTTCAGGAACGGTTTTTAATTTACTTTTTAAACTATCTATTTTAGATATTTTTTTGCTTATTTTAGCCATTTTATTAATATCTTTATTTATTCATCGTTATGCCCTTGACAAAAAATTAAAAAAATAATATACTATTCTTGGTTACTTTAAAGAAAAGAGTTATTAAAAGGGCATGGGTCGGAAGACCTGCGTATACCCCAAAGTTTCTGCCATAATAATATTTGTTTAATTAGTTAATAATTATATATACGTAGGTTGCAGAGACTAATGTCCTTTATAAGGGTGTTTCGTAAGATTCACCCTTTTTTATTTTAAATATTCCTTTAAATATTTTCCAGTAATACTTTTTGGTTCACGTATAATATCTTCTGGCTCCCCAGCAGCAACCAGACGTCCACCACTCTCTCCGCCATCCGGTCCTAAATCAATAATATAATCCATTGATTTTAATATATGCATATTATGCTCAATTACTAAAACCGAATTGCCTTTTTCCACTAATTGATTCAAAACTGATAAAAGCATATTAATATCGTGATAATGCAAACCCGTCGTCGGCTCATCTAATAAATATAAAGTTCGTTTACCTAAAGTATGTGTTAATTCTTTCGCTATTTTTATTCGTTGTGCTTCACCGCCTGATAAAGTGGTGGCACTTTGACCAATTTTAATATACCCTAAGCCAACTGATTGTAAAACTTTTAATTTATCAGTAATAAAATAATTACCTTCAAAATACTGAATCGCCTCATCAATCGTCATCTCTAAAACTTCAGCAATATTCTTTCCTTTATATTTTACTTGTAAAGTTTCACGGTTAAAACGTTTACCACGACAAACATCACACTCAACTAATACTGGAGGCAAAAAATGCATCTCAATTAGGTTCGCCCCTGCTCCCTGACAGGCCTCACAACGCCCTCCAGCGCGATTAAAAGAGAAACGACCTATAGAATAACCTCTTTCCCGAGATTCAGGCAAAGAAGCGAAGAAATCACGAATTGGAGTAAAAATGCCGGTATAGGTAGCTGGATTAGAACGTGGTGTGCGACCAATTGGCGACTGATCTATCACTACAATTTTATTTAAATATTCAACCCCCTTTATTTCAGTTACATTTTCTAGCTTCACCTTCCCTGGATGATTTTTCAAACGCGAAACATTCTTGTGAATAACCTCAAATAAAGATGATTTTCCTGAACCAGATACCCCGCTAATACCAACTAAGCGCCCTAGCGGTATTGTTACTTTTATATTTTTTAGATTATTAGCATGAGCGCCAATAATCTTTAATGAGCCATGATTTTGACTACGACGCTTTACTGGTAAATCAATTTTCTCCTGACCACTAAGATATTGAATAGTTAGCGATTTCTCAAAGAAAGTTTTATTTTTTTTCTGATCTAATAAATCTTTAATATTGCCACTAGCTACTACTTCTCCACCATGTACCCCAGCTAATGGCCCTAGATCAACTAAATAATCAGCTTCTAAAATAGTTTTTTCATCATGTTCAACAATAATTACCGTATTATTTTTATCACGTAATTTTTTTAAAGCATCAATTAAGCGCTCAGTATCACGTTCATGTAAACCAATTGTTGGTTCATCAAGAACATAAAGCGTTCGTGAAAGGTTGGAACCAATTTGTGAAGATAAACGAATGCGTTGTGCTTCACCGCCTGATAAAGTATATGCTTCCCGAGCTAAGGATAAATAATTTAAACCGACTTTAAGTAAAAATTCTAGACGACTAATAATTTGAACAACTACATTTTCCGCGATCACTCTTTGCCGCTTAGTCATTTTTTCAAAATAACGATTAAAAAAATCTAATAATTTATCAATTGGCAATTTACTCACTTCCGCTAAATTTTTACCAGCCACCCTCACCGCCAAAGCCTCTGGCCTTAGACGATCACCCTGACATTTTGGACATTTATTTTTAGCAAAAAAACTAGTACGCCCCAAACCAGAACATTCTGGGCAAGCTCCTTGTGGTGAATTAAAAGAAAATAGACGTGGCTCCACTTCGGGAAAAGAAAAATTATCATTCGGGCAAGTCCAGTTAGCGGATAATAAAAATTCTTGTTTTTTGTATTTAGCAATCAACAACCCTTTGCTATAATCTAAAGCATTCTCCACTGCTTCAAATAAGCGTGTTTGATCATTAAGCATTACCCGATCAATTAAAATTTCAATATCATGTTTCTGTTTCGGCGCCAACTTTATTCTATCCCTTAAAGAATAAATTGCTCCATCAATACGCGCCTCACTAAAACCAAGTGATAAATAATTATAAAGCACTTGATAATAATCACCCTTGCGATCACGTACAACTGGAGAAAAAATAGTAACCTCTGCCTCGCCAAATTCAGCACCGCGCTCAAGCAAAATATCAACCATTTCTTCAGTTGATAATTTTTCTATTTTCGTGCCACATAGTGGACAAAAAACTTCACCAACCCGAGCATATAAAACTCGTAAATAATTATAAATATCAGTTAAAGTACCAACCGTTGAGCGCGGATTATGTGATAAAGCTTTTTGGTCAATTGAAATTGATGGGGCTAAACCAATTATTTCATCAACATCAGCTGGCTTTTTCTGACTTAAAAATTGACGCATATAAGGCGACAAAGATTCAACATATTCTCTTTGCCCCTCAGCAAAAATAGTATCAAAAGCTAGCGATGATTTACCGCTACCAGAAACACCAGTGATCACCGTTAGTTTATTATGCGGTATTTCTAAATTAATATTTTTTAAATTGTGTGTCCGTGCGCCACGGATAATCAACTTATTATTATCTAACATTTTATTTAATGTTATATTTTTTATTCTTCAATAATATCTAAAAATTCCTCAATCTTTTTATGAATATTCTGAGGTATAATGTGATGTTTTTTATTATAAGCCAACTGCTTGTCTCGTCTACGATCCGCTTCATTAATCGCGCGGCGCATAGAATCGGTAATTTTATCAGCATACAGAATAATTTTCCCTTTTACATTTCTAGCCGCCCGTCCCATAGTTTGCATTAATGAAGTTTGACTACGTAAAAAACCCTCGCGATCAGCATCTAAAATTGCTACTAAAGTCACTTCTGGCAAATCTAAACCTTCTCGCAAAAGATTAACCCCAATTAAAACATTAAACTTCCCTTCCCGAAAGTTCTTTAAAATTTCCGTACGTTCAAAAGTTTTAATATCAGAATGTAAATAATTAGTTTTTATCCCCTTACCCTCTAAATAAACATGTAAATCTTCTGCTTGTTTTTTTGTTAAGGTATTAATAATCGCTCGCTCATTTAATTCAGAAATTTTAATTACTTCAGCCAATACATCGTTAATCTGGCTATAATTTTCCTCTTTATTAAAAACCGGACGAACTTCTACTACTGGATCAACTAAACCAGTCGGACGAATTACCTGTTCAACTACTTGTTTTGAATTTTTATTTTCATAATCACCTGGTGTTGCGGTGGTAAAAATCATTTGCCCAACTCTTTTTTTAAACTCCAGAAATTTTAATGGCCGATTATCTAGGGCTGACGGCAAACGCCAACCATATTTAATTAAATTTTGCTTACGAGCCTGGTCACCATTATACATGCCCCTAATTTGGGGAATGGTAATATGAGATTCATCAATAATCGTTAAAAAATCTGGTTGACCATTTTTCTGCGGGAAATAACTCAAAAGCGAATCTGGCGCTTCTCCTGCTAATTTTCCACTTAAGTGCCGGGAATAGTTTTCAATACCATGACAATAGCCCAAAGACTGCAGCATTTCCATATCATATTTAGTACGACGCTCTAATCTATCAGCTTCTAATGATAAACCTTTCTTTTTAAAATAAGTTAAACGATCTTTTAATTCTGCTTGAATATTTTTAAGAGCAGTACTGATTTGTGGTGCATTAGAAATAAAATGTTTAGGCGGAAAAATAATAATTTCCTCTAAATTATTAAGGATATTTTTAGTAATATTATCAATAATGCTTAAAGAAAAAATTTCTTGATTCTTTAACTCTAGGCGATAGATAATATTTTCTGACATCGGTCTAATTTCAAAAACATCACCCCGTACGCGAAATTGTCCACGCTTAATTTCACCATTAACGCGCTCAAACTGAATTTTTACTAATTGTTTTATTAAATCAGAACGAACAATTATTTTCCCTTTTTCTAAAACTAAACGTGATTCTAAATAAGTTAAAGGCACTCCTAAATTATAAATACAGGAAACAGAGGCAACAATAATTACATCACGACGAGTCATTAAAGCTGAAGTTGCCCCATGACGTAAACGATCAATCTCCTGATTAATCATGGCTTCTTTATCAATATAAGTATCGGTAATCGGTAGATAGGCTTCTGGCTGATAATAATCATAATAAGAAACAAAATAATGAACAGCGTTATTCGGAAAAAAATTTTTATATTCACGATATAATTGTGCTGCTAAAGATTTGTTTGGAGCAATTACTAAAATTGGCCTATTTTGCTTTTCAATAATATTAGCCATTGTAAAAGTCTTTCCTGAACCAGTAACACCCAAAAGAGTTTGACAATCAAAACCAGACTCTATTCCTTTTAAGAGCTTTTTAATCGCTTCTGGCTGATCTCCAGCCGGCTTAAAATCTGATTTTAATTGAAAAAGTTGAGCCATAAAAACCTTAAAATTTTTCTGTAATTTTAATAAATTTTTCAAAAAATATCAATATTATCATAACATATAGCCTATAAATTAAAAGACCGCCGTTTTTATGGCGGTCTTTTAAAATTATTAAATAAATTGACTAAAAGTAAATTTATTTTAAATTGAAGTTAGCCTTAACAGTTACCATAACTTCCTTCTCTATGCTTGAAGTATCATATAGGCCGTAGTCAGAAATTTCAATTGCACCGGCAGTCATCACCTGAACAACACCCATGGAAACTGATTTGATGGCATCAACCTTTTTACCACTGCTAGCCGCAATTGCTTCCGCACGCGCTTTAGCGTCCTTAATTGCTTCTGGTAATAGCGACACTCTTACTTCTGGTAATTCTGAATAATAATATTCTACAGAATTAGCAAAAAATAAAACTCCTTGCTCAGCTAACTTATCGCTATTTTTAGCTAATTCTTTCATTTTATAAACATCATCTGATTTAATGGACACATTCTGAGTTAAATTATACTCCTTAACAGTTTCATTGTTTCTGTAATTATACATTTCGCTCATAAACACCGGCGAAATTTCAATTTGCTCAGCAGTAAATCCTTGGGCGATAAGAAAATTATTAACAATCTTCTCATCAGCTTTCATTTGATTATAACCCTCTTTCATTTGCTCTTTAGTAACAGTGCGAGAAAAATTACCAGTCCAACGAGCTGAATCAGCAGTCACTTCTTTTTTCGCTGAACCAGAGACAACCACTGTGTTATCAAGCTTTCTCACATCTAAGAAGGTGCGCGCCACAATGACTGAGGCCGCGATAAGACTCACGCCTAAAATAAGACCAAAAATAATAAGTTTGTTTGATTTTTCCATATTATTTTATGTTAATTAATTTAATTATAAATCTAAATTTATTTTTTAGCAAACGGAAATTGTGTGTATTCTGATTGACCAGCTAATTCACTCTCAATAGCCATTAACCGATTATATTTGGCCGTTCTTTCACTACGTGCCGGTGCGCCAGTTTTAATTTGCCCTGTACCCATAGCAACCACTAAATCAGCAATAAAAGTATCTTCAGTCTCGCCACTACGATGAGAAATAACTGCCGTCATTCCATTAGCCTGGGCCTCGTTAATAGCCTTAATCGTCTCAGTTAAGGTGCCAATCTGGTTTAATTTAATTAAAATTGAATTAGTGGTCTTTTCCGCGATACCACGCTCTAATCTCTTAACATTAGTAACATATAGATCATCACCCACTACCTGAACTTTCTGTTCAAAAGCCTCAGTAAAAGCTTTAAATCCCGCCCAATCATCTTCAGCTAAAACATCCTCAAAAGAATAAATTGGATAACGCTCACTTAATTCTTGATAAAAGGCAATTAACTCTGCGCTTGACATGGTCTTATTCTCCTTCTTTAAATGATAGAAACCATTATCAAAGAATTCAGTTGCCGCCGCATCAATGCCAAAAATAATATCCTTGCCTAATTCATAGCCAGCCGCCTTAACTGCTTCAGTCAATAAGGCGAAAGTTTCTTCGTTAGATGAAACAGCTGGCGCAAAACCACCCTCATCACCAACACTAATATTATAACCCTTATTTTTTAAAACTTTTTTCAAATTTTGATAAATTTCTGTGCAAACTCTTACTGCCTCAACAAGAGACTTCGCGCCTATCGGCAAAATCATATACTCCTGAATATCAGTTGCCCAATTAGCATGCTTACCACCATTTAAAACATTCATCATTGGTATTGGCATTTGATATTTTCCAGAAAATGAGGGGTTAAATTTACTTAAATACTGATAAAGAGGTTGTTTTAAAGCAACCGCAGCAGCACGCGCTACCGCCAAAGAAACAGCCAACATCGCATTAGCTCCTAAATTAGCTTTATTTTCAGTACCATCCAATTTAATCATTAATTCATCAATCTTTTCTTGATTTGTCGCCTCTTGTCCAATTAAAACTGGAGCAATTTTTTCCTCAACATTTTTAACAGCCGTTAAAACACTCATTCCATTATAAAAAGATTTATCACCATCACGTAATTCTACTGCCTCATAACTACCAGTTGAAGCTCCACTTGGTACTGCTGCCCAAGCACTTGCGCCATTTTCTAAAGTAACAGTCGCCGAAAGTGTCGGATTACCGCGAGAATCAAGAATTTGCAAAGCTTTAATTGACTTTATTTTCATATAATTAATCAAAATTAATTGCCATTATAGTTTTCATGAGCATGTTTTTCTGCACAACAAGCCACTTTTCGTAAAATTTTTACTGCCTCAATTGGATAATTACCAACAGCAGTCTCATCAGAAAGCATAATCATATCAGCACAATCAAAAACCGCATTAGCGATATCACTAATTTCCGCTCGGGTTGGGTGTGGATTTTTTATCATTGAAGTCATTACTTGAGTCGCTAAAATAGCTGGCTTTTTATGCCAATGGGCATGACGAATAAGGTTTTTCTGAATTATCGGCAATTCTTCAATCGGTACCTCAATCCCTAAATCACCACGCGCAATCATAATCACATCAGAAGCAATAATTATTTTATCAATATTTTTTAAAGCAATGGCTCGTTCAATTTTAGAAATAATTTTAACTTCACTTTTCTCGCCTAAAATCTTTCTTAAACGCTTAACATCCTTTTCAGTTTGTACAAAAGATAAAGCTACATAATCCATGCCGGCTTTCATGCCAAATTTTACATCAGCGATATCTTTTGGCGTCAAACCACCTTTTTTAATATTAGTAGCTGGTACATTAATGCCTTTATTAGAATTCAGGACTCCATTATTAATAACTTTAGCAGTAATAGTTTTATTTTTCACCTCTAAAACAATTAATTCAATCGCACCATTACATAAAAATAATGGTTCTCCTTTTTTAATATCCTTATATAGATCTTTATCGCCAATTGGGATAATGCCGCCCTTCTTATAAGGCTTTTCTGAATAAGCAAATTTATAAATATCATCAACACGCATCATAATTCCCCCTTCCGGCATTTTACCAACACGAATGCGTGGGCCTTGCAAATCTAACATGATCTCTACTTGTTTTTCACTTTTTTTATTATAAGTATCAATTATTTTTTTAATTCTTTCATACTGCTCATAAGTAGCGTGTGAAAAATTAATCCGAACAATATCAACACCAGCATCAAGTAATTTTAATAAAGTATTTTTTGACTCTGTTTTTGGGCCAATAGTAGCAATTATTTTTGTATTCATATTTTTTGAACAAATAAAATCAAACCATTATTTAGTATAAGGCTATCAAGAAAGTAATTCAAGATAGTTGTTGTTGATTAATTAGAGATCTTTAGATAAACGATATGTTTCTTTAGCAATCTCTTCCATTTCATCAGTTTTAACAATTAGAATCTGTGTGCCGCCACCAGTTTTACCTATTTCCGCCTCAACCCCCTCTGACTTATTATTCATTTCTTCATCTAATTCAATACCTAGAAATTTCAGATTATCACAAATTCTTTCCCGCATAATAAATGATCTTTCACCAACTGTACCAGCAAAAATCAACAAATCAACTCCCCCTAAAACAGCTGCCATGCGACCGATATATTGCTTAATGCGATTAACATAAATTTGTAAAGCTAATTTTGAATCTAAATCACCATTTTTTTCATTCACTAATAACTCACGAATATCATCACTCTTGCCAGATAAACCAAGTAGACCACAATTATTATTAAAATAAGCCTCTAGTTCTTTCTGATTTTTATTAAGTTTTTCTGAGAGATAAAGAACCGTGCCAGCATCAATATCACCAACTCTAGTAGCCATCACCAAGCCCTCAAGAGGCGTAAAGCCCATTGAAGTATCAATACTTTGTCCATTTTTAACTGCCGTAATACTAGCCCCACCGCCTAAATGACAAACAATTACCTTTTCCGGCATGCGACCAAGCAAACCAGCTGTTCGGCCAATTACTGATTGTACTGAAATGCCATGGTAACCAAAGCGACGAATACCAAAGCGACGACTATCTTCAATCGGAATAGCATATAATTTAGCTTGCTCAGGAATAGTGGCATGAAAAGCACTATCAGAAACACCGATAATTGGCTTATCTTCTCCAAAAATTTCTCGGACTTTTTTTATTTCACTTAAGGCTGGACCCAAATGAAGAGGTACTTTTTCTAAAGCACTATCAGCTAATTTTAAATATTCATCGTCTATTAAACGATTAGTTAAAAAATATTCACCCGGAGCGACAATTCTTATACCAACTGAGTCAATATCTTCTTTAGACTTAATTAAGCCTATTTCTATTAATGAAGAAACGATAAATTTAATCGCATTAATATAACGATTTTCATCAATAGCTGTTTTCTTTTTACCAATTTTTTCGGCTGTTTCAGTGACAATAAAATCACCATCTTCTTTTTCAAAATGAGCAGAATAAATTTTTTCTTCCCCAGAATAAAAAGAATATTTTTTACTTGAGCTGCCCGTGTTAATAATTAAATACTTTTTTTGCATAATGTTAATTTAATATAAGCCGCTAAAAAACAATTCGGCTATAACAAACAATATATAAAATAAAATTAAATATAACGCTTCCCTCTTACTTAAAACCTTATCAGATTTCATAAAATAAAATAATAAAACCATAGCTAAAAACATAAACAATCCAGTAACATAAATTAACTGAGGAGCGAAAGAAAACGGACTAATAATCGCAATCAAGCCAACTACAATAGTGGCATCAGCAACTACAGTTCCTAAAATATCGCCCAAGGCCAAATCATCATGATCCTGTTTAACTGCCTTAATAGAAAAAGTTAATTCTGGCAAAATTGTTCCCAGTCCAATAATAAACATTCCTACAAAGACTGGATTAATCTTTAACTTCTCAGCCAAACTAGCACCATATTGAACAGCTAAGTTAGCCCCTAAAATAAGGACGCCTAAACTAAGTAAAAATAGAAATAAATTTTTATACGAAAAAGGCTCACGCTCTGTTTTAACAGTGCTTTTATTACGTCGTAAAATATAGGCATAAAAAGATAAGCCAGTAATAATTAAAAGTATGCCCTCAAAACGAGAATAAGAACCATTAAGACCTAACAAGAGAGGGATCGCAATAGCAATAATATGAAACCATTTATTTTCCAGGAGTCTGTTTTCAATTTTTAACCCACGATTTGCTAAAAAAATAGTGATAGCTAAAACCAAAGTTAAATCAGCCACATTAGATCCAAAAAGAGTGCCTAAACCTAAAGCTGGCACACCTTGGATCGCTGCATTTATAGACACCATCGCTTCTGGCAAAACTGAAATAACAGCTACAATCAAAAAACCAACAATATATTTCGGTAATTTAAAACCTTCCGCTATTTTTGTAGAATAACGCACCGTAAAATCAGCACTTTTTATAACAATTGCTAAAGATGCTATTAACAATAAAAAATCTAAAAGCATAATCTAAAAAATAAGTCAGCTCCTTTAATTATTCTCTTTATTTCTTTTCCTACCAAAAAGAAAAATATATAAAATTTCTAAAATACCTAAAGTATTAATAACTAATAAGGCAATAAACCAGGGCTTACTATTATTTTTAACGGCCCTCCATAAAGCAACCCCCCTCCAAGGTAAAACCCATAAAACAATTAAAAATATAATATTAGGATTTTCAATTAAAGCTTGTTCCAGAACCATATATTCTTTAATTTATTTATCTAAAACAATCTTATCATTTTTATCTATTTTTAGTCAATTAAAAACCCATTTTTCAATGGGTTTTTAAACATTACTACTTAAAAGCAGGGTTTATAGACAACTATTTTTGATATTCATTAATTACAGAATCAGCAACATCATTAATTTTCAATACTAATTATTTATTAGCTTCTTTGACACTAAAACTTTTAGTGCAAAATTTCAATTCTCTCTTGGCTCGGGGACAGGGATTTGAACCCCGGTTGCCAGGGCCAGAACCTGGTGTCCTACCACTAGACGATCCCCGAAATATATAATTAAGAAAAATTTGCTTTTCTTAGCTTTTCCCAAAAAGCCATTTTTTTCTCTTCCGAAACATCAACCTGGGCATGAGCTAAATTAATTCCATCCCCTGCCTTTCTTGGAATTAAATGTAAATGAAAATGAAAAACTTTTTGTTGAGCATCTTGGCCGGCATTATGAATTAATTGTAAATTATCAATTCCCCACACCTCTTTATAGGCAAGGCTTAATTTTTTAGCTACTTTAATAATTTCTACTAAATATTCCTCTTCAACATCATAAATATTAACAAAATGTTTTTTAGGAATAATTAAAGTATGCCCTAAACTAGAAGGAAAAGCATCTAAAATCGCTATAACTAAATCATTTTCATAAATAATCTTGGATGGAGTTTCTTTATTGATAATTTTACAAAAAATACAATCAGGCATATTTTAAATTATTATTTTAACTTAATTTTTTAATTATTTTTTGGTTTCATTAATGGAAATAAAGTTGTTTCTCTCACCGACTTATCAACTAAAAAAGCGAATAATCTCTCACCAAAACCAAAACCGCAAGTTGGCGGCATGCCATGTTCAAGCATTTCCACAAATTCCCAATCTGGCATCATGGCTTCCTTGTCACCACGATCAATTAACTCTTCCTGCAATTTAAAACGATTATATTGATCAATTGGATCATTTAATTCTGAAAAGCCATTTCCTACTTCCGCGCCAGCAATAATAATTTGGAATCTTTCAGTTAATTCCGGATTTTCTGGCTTAGCTTTAGCTAATGGACTAACTAGCTTAGGATGATTAACTAAAAATACCGGACCGGCAATATTTTTACGACAATATTTCCAAAGAGTATCTGTGAGGCGCTCCCGATTATCTCCTTCATATTCTACCGCTAACTCTTTTAATTTCTTTTTCATTTCTTTTTCGCTCGTCTGTAAAACATCAATTCCAGTTTGCTTTAATACTTCTTCACAATAATCAATTTTTGGCCACTCACCAGCTAAATCATACTCAAACCCCCTAGTTTTAAATTTTGTTTTACCAAAAACTTTAAGAGCAATTTCTTGGTATAGTTCTTGGGCTAATTTCATACCCATTTCATAATCAGCATAAGCCCAATAAAATTCCATATTAGTAAACTCCTGAAGATGATTAGGACTAGAACCTTCATTGCGATAAACACGTCCAATTTCAAATACTTTTTCATAGCCAGCGGCCATTAATCTCTTCTGCCATAATTCACCAACAGAAATACGTAAATAAACTGGAATATCAAAATCATCGTGATGAGTTTTAAAGGGATTAGCTTCTGCTCCGCCAGTTGTGACTTCTAGAGTTGGAGTTTCTACCTCAAAAAAACCATGGCGCTTCATGAAATCACGCGTCACTTCCCAAAACAAAGCTTTTTTATAAAACAGATCTCTTAAATCTTTATTTAATAATAGATCAAGATAGCGTTTACGAAAAAGTTCATCCTCATCTTTTAAGCCATACCAAGCATCTGGTATTGGGCGCAAAGCTTTAGTAAGTAATTTCCATTCTTTAACCATCACACTCTTTTCCCCTTTATGAGTTAAAAAAACACTTCCTTTTACTTCAATAAAATCAGCCACATCAATAAATTTTAGGAAAGATTTATAAGATTCAGCTCCAATATCTTTTTTAGAAAAAGCTAATTGAATGCTGCCACTAGCATCTTCTAAATTAGCAAATGCTAAATTACCATGTTCTCTTTTTGAGCGTAACCGCCCGACAATATAAAATTCCTTTTGACTATCTGCTAAAGATTCAAAATCAGCTAAAACCGAGCCAATACTAAAATCGCGCTTAGCTTTGGCCGGATAGGGATTTATTCCTTGCTGAACCAGCTCCTCCATTTTTTTTAAGCGATCATCGCGCTCACTAACTGATGCCGCTGATTCAATTTCTTTTTCTTTATTAACAGGCATAAAATTGATTATTATTCAATCTTTAAAATTTTATATTTCAAGACACCTTTAGGTGTTTCCACTTCCACCGAATCTCCTTTTTTTCTATTTAAGAAAGCCACCCCTAGTGGTGATTCATTGGAAATCTTTCCCGCAAGTGGATCCGCTTCATTAAAACTAACAATTGTATATTGCTTTTCCTTATCACCAGATTTAACAGTAACCTTTGAACCCATTAGAACCTGATCTTTAGCATCCTCGTATTGGACAATAGTAACATTTTTTAAAATATTAGTTAATTCCAAAATTCTTCCTTCGTTTAAGGCTTGAGCATCCTTAGCTTCGCTATACTCAGCATTTTCACTTAAGTCGCCGAGTTCTTTAGCATGCTCAATTCTTTCAGCAATTTCTTTACGCTTAATTGTCGTCAAGAAAGTTAATTCATCTTTTAGCTTATCATAGCCCTCTTGAGAAATGATTTGTTCATTCATAATTTTATTTTATTTGAAGATTATTTGCTTCTTAATATACTCTATTTTCCTGAATAAGACAAGCCCCGATTATTAAAATTCCTATTCCTAGAGGATGATTTAAATAAGGGGTAAAAAAATTTGTTAAAGCTAAGAAAACTAAAGCAGTGCTCAACCCCAATAAAATAAAATTATTCTTTTGTGAACCAAGTATTAAAGCTCTCTTAATTAAAGAAAAAATTAAAACTAAATAAACTAATAATCCAAACAAACCAATTTTTAACCATAAATCAAGATAGCCCCACTCAAAAGCATAAGTTGTATATTCTCCAGTTGGATTATTCTGTAAAATTCGTGGATCTTGAGAAAAATAAGTCACTGTCGCTCCATAGCCTTGCCCTAAAAATGGTTCTTTTTTTATCTCCTTTAAAAGCACTGGCAAAAGAGACCAACGTGAAGCTAAGGCTGGCTCATCTTTATTTCCACTAACACGCTCAATAAAATCGGCGTTAAATTCTCCTTTGCTAGGATACGGAATAATAGAAACAAAATAAATAATAAAAAAGGCCATTAATACACTCATTAAAAGCCACAACATTGAGATAATTGCTTTCTTAAGAGAAAAAAAGCGCCAAACAACAATAAAACTAAAAACAACCGCCACCGCCAAACCAAGCCAAAAACTACGCGAGAAACTAATTAAAATTGAACTAATAAATAAAGCTGCCAACACCATGAGAGCAATTTGCTGACCATAAGCTTCTTTTTTTGTTTTTAAACTTTGCCCAAAAACTAAAAATAAAGCCACCCCAGAAAATATTTGTCCTTGAATAAAGACACGTGGCCAACCAGAAAGAGTGGGAGTCATTTCTCCAACCAAAGTTTTTCTTAGCCAAGTATATACTTCGGGAGAAAAACTTAAGCTATGAGTAAAAACATAAATTAAAAATAACGTTTTTAAACTTAAAAAAATTGCCGCTGCTAAAAAAACTAGTTTCAGATTATTAAAAGTCTTCTTATCTTCCGTCTCTGATTCACCACGACTATAAACAACTATTGCCGGAAAAAGCAAAAGCCAATATAAATAAGAATTAAAATCGTTAAAAATTAAATCTAGAGAATGTTTTCGTAAAAAAGCATTAATTAAGCCAATGCCAATGAATATCGCTAAAAAAATAAAATACTTTAATAATGAAAAATTTTTTATTTTTTTAAGATACTGACCTTCTTTTTTCTCTTTTATTAATTGCCAGACAAAACGAAAAACAAAAACAGCCATCACCACCGCCCATAAAGCAATGCGAATCGGTAAGTTATAAGTGCCAAGAGAAAAAACAAACATGTGCCCCATTGAACCGATAAAAAGCTCTGCTAAAACCATTAATAAACCCAGTTCTAAACGATAAATGCTTAAACCTAAACATAATAAAACTAAAACAATAAAAATCACTTGGTTCAAATTAGGAAAGACTAAAGCTAAGTAAGACAAGATGTCTATTGCTATAAAAGCCGCCAAAAGAAAAAATAAATTACGAATTTTTTTTGATTTAAACATAATTAATTATTAATTTTAACCGTATCACCAACAACAATTTCATTTTCCCGACAAAACCCGGCTGGCAATTCTAAAACATAATTAACAGCTGCTCCGCTAACATAAATATTTACCGGCTCCGAGCCTTCTGGTGGTAAATCAGCCGCAATGTTAATAATTTTATCATCATCAATAAAAAGAATGTCTAAAGGAAAATTCATATTTCGCATGACAAATTGTCTTTCTTCTTTATCTGGAAAAACAAATAACATTCCGCAATTAGCACATAAATCTTCCCTAAAACTTAAACCTCTATATTGTTCCACTGGCTCAGAAACAACTTCACTGATAATTTTCTTCCCTTTTATTTCAATATCCTGATATTTAAGCTCAACAATATTTAGCTCACTAATTTTATTAAAAAATACAAAAAAAATTAACATTAAAAATAAAGCAGCTACTAAGCAATATTCTTTTTTAATTTTAAGACAAGCCATGTTTATTTTTTATTACCCGCATCGCCTCTTTATATTTTTTAACCGCTGGCAAAAAAGGAAAGAGCTTATAAACAAATGAGGGCAACCAAGAGCTAATTGTTCCACCTGGAGCAATTTTAAATAAAACCTGGGGAATAAAAACACCTATTTTCCCTTCGGCAAGCATTGTCAGCCACAAATCCCAATCTTGAAATTTTTTAATATTTTCGTCCCAACCACTTGCTGGATAATCTGCTCTTTTAATCAATGACATGGTGTGAATATACGGCTGACGTCTTAATTTATCTGGATCAAAATTAGTTAACTTAAACATCTTTTTGCCCCACAAAAAAGAAGAATAAGCATAACTAGCGCTTGGATTGCTATCTAAATAAGCAATCATATATTCTAAAGCTTGGGGATCTAAAACAGCATCAGCATCACAAAATAATAAATATTCACCCCGAGATTCCTGAAAACCGCGATTGCGAGCTGCTGGTGCCCCTTGATTACTAGCTTGATTCAAAAATAAATAACGATTATTGGTTTCTAATTTTTTAAGATATGCCGCACAAACTTCTTCAAGATTATCCTTAGAACCATCATTAACAATAATTACCTCATAATTTTGATAACTTTGTTTAGCAATACTCTCTAAAGTTTTTTTTATTTTATCGGCTTGATTATAAACCGGTATTATTATGGAAACCATATAAATCTATTTATATTAAACCCTACTCAGCCATAAACTCTATTTAATAAATTGACAAACTTCCCGCGCCTTATCTTCCCATCTAAACTCTTTCATAGCGCGTCGCTTGCCTTGTTCACCTAATTTCTGTCTTAATCCTGGATCTTTAAGTAAACGAACTATCGCTGCGCCAATATCCTCAACACTTTCTGGGTCAACCATTAATCCGTTTACTTCATGCACTACCGCATCTTTAATGCCCCCAGAATTACCAGCAATAACTGGTTTGCCACAAAGATTGGCCTCAAGATAAACAATTCCAAAACCTTCAAAGTCACCAGCAATATCACGCGAAGGCATAATAAAAATATCACATAATCTAAGCCAGGCCCATTTTTCATCTTCCGATAATTTTCCTAAAAATATTATTTTTTTAGCAAAGCGTAGTGGCACTAATTGTTTTAAATAACTCTCTCGTGGTCCGGCGCCAGCAATAAAATAAATTAAATTCTTACTCTCCTCTTCAGGCATTTTTATTAAAGCCTCAATCGTGCGATCAACTCCCTTTCTTTTTACTAAACGCCCTAAACTTAAGATAATTGTTTTACCCTCTAAATTATAGGAATTTTTTATCATCCGTAGATCATAAGGATCAGCCTCGCGCGCTCCACTCTCAATTCCAGGATTAACTACTTTAATTTTATCTTCCAGCAGTGGCCAATTTTCAATTAATTTTTCTTTAACATAAGTATTCGCACAAATTATTTTATCAGCCCGCTTCAGTATTAGTTTACTTAAAAACTTCTTCCGAGGAGACTTTAAGGCAAGTGATAAATCCATACCATGCAAGAAAATCGTATATTTTAACGGTTGCAAAAAAGAAACAATATAGGCAACTGTACCTAGGGGTAATATCTGACCAACCAGTAAATGATCAAATTTTTCTGTCACCAATCTTCTTTTTAATAACGGAATAATCGGCAACCAAGAAAGCGATTTGTTGCCAGACATTAATTCACCGCGATTATTATTAAGCACTATTATTTTTTCATCAATCGGCCAATATTTAGCTAGATTACCGTAATAACTGGCTACCCCTCCACGAAAGGGTGGATACTCTAAAGTAATTAATAAAGTTTTCATAATATATTTCTCAAAGCAAACTATTAAAATTAAATTAACGTTTAAATGACTTCAGCACACTCAAAAAATCTTCTTTCTTAAATCCGCCTAAATTCATCAAAAGGAGAAAATAAACAATGGCCCCGATAATCGTTACTAAAAAAACATTTAAATATTTTTTACCTAAAAAAACAATTATGCCCATAATCAAAGAAGCGAATAATACTTTGGCAAATATTTTTAAATTTTTACCATAACGATATGGAATTATTTTTTTTACCCAATACATTCCTAAAATAAACATCAAAAAATTAGTAATCAAAACAGTTAAGCTGGCACCAACGGCTTGTAGGCGCGGAATAAGCAAGAGATTGAGCACAATACTGACAAGCATAACTATCCCCATGTTTAAAGTATTTTTTTGCTGATGATCACAGGCATTAAGCAATGAACCAATTGGGAAATTAATAAAAATAAAAAATAAAGCGATAATTGATATTTCTAAAGGTAAAACTGCGGCAGAATACCCTTGGGAAAATAAAAGAATTATCTTATCTGCTAATACTATGGTGCCAATAATTATCGGCAAAGAAATAATAATTAAATAATTCATCGCCCGCTCAAAAGAAATTAAAAGCTGTCCCCGATTATTCTGCCAATAAGAACTCATGGCCGGATATAAAGAGGCTGTAAAGGCCATTGGTAGAAACTGAAGAGCGAAAATTATTTTAAAGGCTATTTGATATAAACCAACCTGAACATCGCCAGCTAAAACAGATAAAAGAACTGAGTCAAGATAAGTATATAAACGCTGAAAAATAGCATAAACAGCAAAAGGCCAAGCTATTTTTATTATCTCCTTGATTAGCGCTTTATCATAAACAAACTTCAAAGGAACTTTTATCTTTCTTTTTAAAATAATTAAAGAATAAACAAAATTAAAAGTACTAGCTAGAGCCAAAGCCAACATGGCTGCAATAAGTCCACCACCAGCTAATAAGGCTCCATAACCAAAAATTAAAACTATGAGTTGAAAAATAACTGAAGAAATACTTTCATATTTTAAATTATGAAAACCACGCACTACCGCAAAAAAAGTAGTTGTAAAAGAATCTAGAACCATGCAAATAGAGGAAATATAAACTAAATTCTTTGTCAAAGAGTCATAACCCAAAACATTAATTAAAATAAAAACAGCCACCAAAGCCAAAATAGTTAAGGGGAGTTTCAAAATCAAAATATTGGATAACCACTTCCCCGCCTTTTCAGAATTTTTAGCTACTTCTCTCGTTAATACATTAGCAAAGCCTAAGTCAATAAGAATGGCAAAAATGGTTGTGAAAGAAATGGCAAAATAATATTTACCTAAATTAGCCGGACCAACATGGCGAGCCAAAAGTGTAAAATAAGTAAAAGAAATCACCTTTTGCAAAACTAGAGCCAAGGTTAAATATGAAGTATTTTTAGCAATATTACCTATTTTTGCCATAAATATGTGAACATCAACTAAAATTATTAGGATTCGGTCATTTTCACAAGGACTCTTGATTAAATCTAAGAGTTATGATAACATAATACTAACATAATTTAAAGATATTCAATAGCTAAAATTTTATTAAATATCAATAAAATTTTTTTATTTTTATGAAGAAAGAAATCCACCCAAAATATTATCCGAACTGCAAAGTCTCCTGTGTTTGTGGTAACACTTTTATAACTGGCTCAACTGAACCAGAAATTAAAGTTGAACTTTGCTCTGCTTGTCATCCTTTTTATACCGGCAAACAAAAATTGGTTGATACCGCTCGCCGAGTTGAGAAATTTGAAGCTAAAGTAAAAGCTAAAGAAGCTTCTAAAAATGTTAAAGGTAAAAAAGCAAAACGTATTGCCCGAGCTGAAGCACGCGCCAAAAAGGAGATAACCGTAAAAACTAAAGATATAAAAAAAATTGCGCAAGTTAAATTAAATAAAAAATAAGCTCTCTATAAAAAGCAACTGCTTTAATTTTGTAACATTTTCATGCTACAATATGACTAACAGTTGCTTTTTTTGTTAGAGAATTAAAAATTGCTCAAATAAATATGTACGAAGAGATAAAGCAAAAATTTGCCGACAGTGAAAAAAAACTAATGGATCCTGAGCTTTTAAAAAATGCTCAGACAATGGTTAAAATATCTCAAGAACACGCTACTTTAAAAAAGACAGTTGATCTTATTTTAGAATTGGAAAAAGTCAATAAAGCAATAGAGCAAAACAATGAAATAATAAATTCGGAAAATGATGAGGAGTTAAAAAATATGGCTACTGAAGAATTAGATACTTTACATAATAAAGCCATAAAACTAAAAGCTGAAATTGAGGAAGAAATAAGCCCCTCTAGCCCGAATGATAAGAAAAATGCGATTATTGAAATCAGAGCGGGCACTGGAGGTGATGAGGCTGCTTTATTCGCTGGTGATTTATTTCGCATGTATTCCCGTTTCTGTGAACGACAAAACTGGAAATTAAGTTTAATTGATTCTTCAGTTATCGGTATTGGCGGCTATAAGGAAGTAGTTTTTTCTGTTAAAGGCGAAAGTGCCTTTGGTCTCTTAAAATTTGAAGCGGGAACCCACCGCGTCCAACGTGTTCCTGAAACAGAAAAACAAGGTCGCGTTCATACCTCAACAGCCACTGTCGTAGTTTTACCAGAAGCGGAAGAAATTGATATTGAGATCAAGCCTAACGATATCAGAATTGATACTTTTTGCTCTAGCGGTCCGGGTGGTCAATGTGTCAATACTACTTATTCAGCTATTCGCATAGTCCACCTACCAACCGGGATTACTGTTTCTTGCCAAGACCAAAAATCACAACATCAAAACAAGGAAAAAGCTTTGCAAGTTTTACGCTCTCGCTTATTAGCTAAAGAAGAAGAAGATCGTTTAGCCGCTGACTCTGATGCCCGTAAAACACAAATTGGCGATGGTGATCGTTCTGATAAAATTAGAACCTATAATTTCCCCCAAGATAGAGTCACTGACCATCGCATTAATATGTCTTGGCACAGCATTCCACGTATCATGGATGGAGAAATAGAAGAATTAATTATGGCCCTAAAAAAAGCCGATCGTGAAAGTCGCCAGAAATAAACAAATATTCTCTAATTAAATGACTATTTTTGATCTACAAAAAACCTCTCCCTTGCCATCAGGAGAAACTGAAATCTTGATGGGTTTTTTATTAAAGAAAGAAAAAGAATTTATTTTAACTCATCCAGAACTGGCTGTCCCAAAAAATATTTATCAAAAATATAAAAAATTAGAAAAAGAAAGATTAGCTGGTTGGCCAATTGCCACTCTCATTGGTCATAAAGAATTTTATGGTTTAAATTTTTTTATTAATAAAGATGTTTTAGTTCCCCGCCCAGAAACAGAAATAATGGTTGAAGAAATTATTAACATAATAAAAAACAAGCAAAATAAATTAATACTAATTGATTTAGGTACTGGCAGTGGCGCTATTATTATCTCTGTCGCTCACGAAAGCAAAAAAATGTTTCCCGGTAAATACCAAAAAAACATTTTTAGAGCCCTTGATATCTCTCTGCCCGCCCTGAGGATTGCTAAAAAAAATGCTATTTTAAATAAACAAGCAAAAAAAATTAAATTCCTTTCAGGCAATCTACTTGAACCTCTAATTAACAAAAAAGATTTTAATGATTTCAGTAATCATGAATTAATTATAGCTGCTAATCTTCCCTATTTAACTCCAAGTCAAGTAAAAAACTCTCCTAGCATTAAAAAAGAACCAAAGATTGCTCTCGTGGCTGGTCCTGATGGTTTAAAATATTACCGTGAATTATTTAAACAATTAAAAGAAATTAAAAAAGTTTTTCGGCAAGATAAATCATTCAGTAACCGTTTTAAAAAACCAATTACGCTTCTCTGTGAAATTGATCCCAGTCAAACAAAATCAATTAAAATATTAACTCAAAAATATTTTCCTTCAGCTAAACTAACTATTAAAAAAGATTTGGCCCAGAAAAATCGTTTGGCTATAATAAAAATCCTTGATTAAACTCAAGGATTTTTATATTTAAACTATCTTCAATCTTATTTTTTCTCTTCTTCCTTTTCCTTTTCTTTATCTTCAGTCGGAGCCGCTGCTTCTACTGTCTCTTCTGCTGGCTTTTCCTCCTCAACCTCCTGAACCTTTGGTTCAATCACCTTGGCCACCAAATCTTCAGGATTATTGCGTTTTAATTCAAAACCAGCTGGCAAGGCTAAATCAGCCACTGTAATAACATCATCAAAAGTAGCCAACACGGAAAGATCAACATCAATGTGATCAACTAAGTCGCTCGGCAAACACTCAACTTCAATACTATCCATTTCCCGCATTAACATACCGCCCAACTCTCTAACCGCCTTAGCTTCTCCAACAAATTCAAAAGGAATCTCTGTCGTAACCTTTTCTTTCATGTTAACTTGATAAAAATCAACATGGGTAAAAGTATACTTCAAAACATCTCTTTGCGTGTCTTTAATTAAAACTTTAAGCGCTCCCGTGCCAAAATCTAAATCAATCAAGTTTGATTCACCAGCGGCGCTATAAATTTTTTCAAAATCTACTTTTTTTAATTTAAGATTCTGATTCTCCACCCCTTTGCCATACAAAATTGCTGGAATATAATCGGGCGTTAATTTTTCATTTTTTTCTCTCTTTTCTGCTTTTAATTTGAATTCCATAGATTTAATAGCTAATTTTTGATTTAATTATTATATTTTCAATTACCCCCACCAAAATCAGCAAGGATAATAAGGAACTGCCGCCATAACTGACAAAAGGTAATGGTAGACCCACTACCGGCATAATTCCCATGTTCATACCAATATTAATAAACATTTGAACAAAAATCAAGCCCGCCGCCCCAATAATGAAATAAATTCCAAAATCGTCATTTACTCTTCTGATAGCCGCAATACAACGAAAAAAGAAAAGTGAATAAAAACTTAAAATCAATAAAACGCCCAATAAACCTAATTCTTCAGCAATAACGGCAAAAATAAAATCACTTTGAGCTTCGGGCAAAAACTTTAGCTGTGACTGTGAACCAAAGCCAACTCCTTTGCCAGTTAAACCACCAGAACCCACAGCAATCATTGCCTGGGAAATATTATAACCCGCCTCCAGAGAATTAGCTGTTGGATTAATAAAAGTTAAAATTCTATCTTTTTGATAAGGTTTAAACAGAAAAAACCAAGAAATCACAAAAATAATCGCTGCGGCCACCCCAATGATAATAAAATATTTTTTCGGAAAACCAGCAGCAATAATCATTATCAACCAAATAGCCGCTAAAATAAGCGCTGAACCAAAATCAGGCTGTAATAATACTAAAAAAACAAAAACAAAAGTACTAAAAGCGGAAACTAAAAAATGACGTGAGGTCTTTATTTTAGTTGCTAAGCCAGAAAAATATTTAGCTAAAAATAAAATCAAAATAAATTTCACAAATTCTACCGGCTGCAAACCAAATCCCCCAATATTAAACCAACCTTTAGTCCCCTTAACTACTGATCCAAAAATTAAAACCGCAACTAAAATAATTATTCCAAAAAGATAAAAATAAATACTTAAACTTTTAAGAGAATAAGCATCAATAAAAGAAAATAAAAAAAGCAAACCTATGCCAATAATGGCAAAAAATAATTGCTTCTTAAAATTAAGCAAACTAAAATTCTCCTGTCCTAAAGCAACGCTATATATTTCCACCAAACTAAAAGTAATCAAGAGAATAACAGCCGCCAATATCAACCAATCAAAGTTTTTCAAATACAACCTAATACGACTTAACATATAAAACAATAGTTAACTAATTATTGAAAGCCCTGATATTTCAGATAAAGACTATCGTCTAAAATATTTAAATTAGGACGAACTTCTACCCTAGTTACACGCTGAATATTACTTAACCAAGTTAAGGAAACTTCTCGCGTCTCGCCAGCCAAAAAATTATTTACAACAAATATATTTACTCCCACTAGATCAGAGCCATTATATAAAGCAATATTAAAAGGAACGCTATAGTAACCATAATCTGTTAGGTTGGTGATACTGAAATCTAAAGAACTTAAATTATTTCTACCAACCGCCATATTTACTCCGACAGGCGTAAATTTCATATCTTTTAATCCAAAATTTACGCGTTCGTTATAAAAATAATTCCAATCCGGAATATCATGAGCATTTATTCTCTTCCAGGAAATATCTCTAATCGCCAAAATAGCTGCCGGAGACTCCGCTTCTATTTCTCTTCCTAAAGATAAAATATATTTTTCCTCACTTGGCAAAACATGAGCATTATCACAAGCAACTTCAACTTCATTGACCATGAAACAGTACTGAAAAACAGCAAAAAACTTATCATTAGGATTTTTAACATTAACCACTAAATCATAATTTCCATTATTTTTAAACACCCTAGGAGCACTAACAATTAAATCATTAACGGCATCACGTTGAGCGACAATGTTTGAGCCAAAATTAGCCATGTGCTCTTTCTCCGCCTTAATACTACGAAAATAAATAAGATAATTATAAAAAGAATAAACAAAAAAGAAAATAGAGAGGACAATTAAAAAAATAATGATAATTTTAGTAATATATTTACGATTTTCTGATAACCAAAGACCAAAATTCATTTTTTTCACACTTAAATTATCTAAATCTTTATACTTACGTAAATCAATTCCATTGATATTTTTATTTTTTGACATAATTATGTTATAATTATTCTAGTTATTTTAGCATAACATATTTTTTTAAATTTATAAACATTTACTATGGCAGAAATAAAAATTCCTTTAAGTGTTCCTGATTCAAAAAAATCGGAATATAAGAAAAATTATAACCAGGCTACAGCCAATACCGGCAACCTACTCTTAATCGCTGGTGATCAAAAAGTGGAGCATCTAAATGATGATTTCTTTGGTCGTGGCATTGCCCCAGAAGATGCTTCTCCAGAACATTTATTTAAAATTGCGGCTGGTGTTAGAGGGGGAGTTTTAGCTACTCACCTCGGGCTTATTTCTCAATATGCCTCTAGCTATCCCCACATTCCTTATTTAGTAAAAATAAATGGTAAAACAAATTTAGGACAAAATGCAGAAAAAGATTCAAGCGAGTGTTGGTGGAAAACAGAAGATGTACTTAACTTCAAAAAACAATCTGGCTTAAATATTGTTGGTATCGGCTATACTGTTTACCTAGGTGGTAAATTTGAAGCGCAAATGCTCAGCCGTATTGCTAGAGAAATTAATGTTGCTCATCAAAATGGTCTAATTGCTGTCCTCTGGGTTTATCCGCGCGGTAAAAATATTAAAGAAGAAGATATCCATACTATCGCTGGTGGAGCTGGCGTTGCCGCCTGCCTGGATGCTGATTTTGCTAAAGTAAAATATCCTTATGGAAGTAAGAATGCTAAATTAACAGCAGAAAAATTTAAAGAAGTTGTTTTAGCAGCCGGTAGAACAAAAATAATTTGTGTCGGTGGGCAAAAAAGAAATCTTAAGGAAATGATCAAAACAACTAAAGAGCAAATGAAAATCGCTGGTACTCATGGTTTAGCTATTGGTCGCAATCTTCACCAACGACCTTTAGCTGAAGCAATAAAATTAGGTAATAACTTGAGCGAAGTTATTCATGGTCCGAAACCAAAGAAAAGATCATCCTTTCTTGGCTTATTCTAATTTAATCCTTTTTAATCTAATTCAATCTTTTGACCTTAATAAAAAATCTCGTTTTAACGAGATTTTTTTATATTTAATTTCTTTAATAAATAATGTCTTAACTTTAATCAATAACTACACTTATTCTTTCCGGTAAACGTGGAGCGCGAGTAATGAAAGAGGGATAAAATTTAAGTTCAAAAGTTTTTATTTCCGGAAAAGTCTTAAGATAATTCTCTAACTGATCGCGATTAAGATTAACTATTTGTTTTTTATCAATAATTTCTGTATTACTCTTTAAAATCATTGTGCCATTAAAATTAATTTTAATTGAAGCTACACCAGTTTTCTGATTATAATCATCAAAAATATAAGCAATGTTTTTTTCATCATAGCCAACTAGTTCCTTATCATCTGGAACAAGTAAAGATAGTTTATTCTTAGCTAATTCCGAGGCTTGCTTTTTTGAATATGAAATTACTACAAATTTTTCCTTAGCCTTAACAGTAAATTCATCAACCGAATCTCCAATCTTGGCACTTGACTCAATAGTCATCGGGGCCAAAGCCTCATATATAACACCAGTTGTTATATCTTCAGGCTGGCTCAGCTTTACTTTAGACAATAAGAGATCACCCATTTCTTTAGTAGCGGCATCAATATCACTAGCCTTCACATATTTTTTAACCTTTTGACGATATATAAATTCGGTATCACTCTTCGCATAAATCTTATCCTGCAAACCAATCCAAAGACCAGGAATAGTAAAAGTTGTTGGCGAAATAGCTAAATCTCTACTTGGTTTATCGGCATATATTTCTACTTCCACTTCTCCATGAGCTGGTATATTTACTGCTTCTTTTATTCTAAATAACTTATTATCCGGACTGAGCAAACGAGTTGTGGCAACCAAAGGTTGATTTTTAGCTGAATTATTAATTAAAGTCACTTTTCCATATATTTCCTCACCAACTGGTTCCTCTCCACTAGCCAAAAAAGTTTTTTCTTCGCTAATCTCAACCTCCTGAATAGCGCCATCAACTACTTCCCTAAAATCAACCTCCTCTAAATAATCATTAGGTGTTGAAGAAGCATTTTCTCCTAAAAATCTTGCTGGTATAACCTTAATCAGTAAACTATCATTTAGAGTTTCGCCATTTGGAGTGATATTAATTACTAATTTAGAAAAAGAAAAATACAAAACGATTAAAACTAATATAACCGTTAAGCCAACAAACTTCCAAACTAAATTACGATATAAACCAACACTTTTCTTAACAGCTTCCCCTCTCTCAAGATAATCATCATCACCATCAGCTAATTTGCGTCTCTTCTCTTCTTTTTCTGAAATAAATTTAGAAAAATATTTCTTTTGCTGGTCAATTTCTTCTGCAGAATAATGTTCCTCTACCTCTTTACTCTTTTTTTTCGTTACAATATCTGCCTCTGTTTCATCTATTAGCATATCTTCAACAACCACTTCCGCTTTCAATTCCGGTAAATCCGGAAAAAAATTATCCATCTCCTCATCATCTTCAATAATATCAACAATCACCGGTTGGACTTTCTTCTTTTTTACCGAATCAGTCGCCTTTTTAGTTGCGGCCTTAGGAGAAGTTTTAGTGGAGGGCTTAGAAGAAGACTTAGAAGACTTGGTGGAGGCTTTGGAAGAAACTTTGGCAGAAGACTTAGGAGAAGTTTTAGCTGTTTTAGTTGCCCGAACAGAAGCTTTAGCAGTTGAGGATTTTTTTTTCGTTGTTTTTTTCACCTCGTCAACATCATTTTTTTTTGAAACTCTAGGCATAATACAAAAAAAGAATTAAAAATTTTAATTTTAAAAAAATTTATAACTTAATTAATTCTATTATATCAAAATTTTATAATGACAGCAATTTATTAAACAGCAATTTTTATTAATCCCTTAAACTGATCACTTAATTCCTTATTTATATTGTCATTATTATCAACTTGAAAGGCAGTTTTAATGATTTTTGATTTTCCACCTATCGTAACTTTAAAATAAACCTCATCTTTTCCCGGATAACGAGAAAAAAATTCTTTCATTTTAAGAATATCTTGATCTAAAGGATCTTTTAAGAAAATGATTTTGAGTGGTTTCTTGGGCTGCTCTTCTAATTTAACAGCTTTAGCTTCTTTTTTCTCCCGAGCAAACAGCTGAGCATGTTTAGCTTGATAATTATTCTTATGTGAAGCAGTCTCTAACATTAAACGTTTAAAATTATCAACTGATTTTTGTGGCGCTTCAGGATCAAGCGGAGCAGCCCGATTAACCAAAAACTTTATTTCTTTATCTTTTTCTGAAACCTTTCCCTCTAAAATAACTGCCTGGCCATCAAGCCAAAGATCAGTTGTCTCTTTATATAAACGTGGAAAAATTAACAGCTCAACCGATTTAAGAGCATCCTCAATTTTAACAAAAAGCATAGACTCACCTTTACGAGTAATAATTTTTTTAACAGTTGAAATAATGCCGGCAATAATAACATGTTCCGAACCTTTGTACTGATTTAATTTCGCTAAAGGAATAGCATAGCCAGATAAGTACTGACGAAAAAGATTATAAGGATGCTCGCTGACATAAAGACCCAGTAATTCCTTCTCCCAAATTAATTTTTCATTTTGCTCAGCTGGTGGGGCTGGACTTAAGCTCACTTTACTCAAACCGGCATTCAAGGGAAGATCGGCAAATAAACTAACCTGTTTACTTTCCTGAATCTTGCTCAGTTCTTTATTATAATTTAATAATTTTTCTAAATTTGATAATAACAAACCACGTTCACCCAAGCTCTCCATCGCCCCACTCTTAATTAAGCTTTCTAAAGACTTTTTATTTAAATCTTTATCAGTTACTCTTTCTAATAAATCAAAAATATCTTTGTAGGGTCCATTTTTTTTACGCTCATTAATAATAATATCAACGATATGCTCACCAACATTTTTTATCGCTTTAAGACCAAAGCGGATTGTATCAACTTTCTCCCCAGCTCTAACTGGCCGATTTTCCTTAGTGCCAGCCGTCACCGCTGTAAAAGTGCCAAAAGATTCATTAATATCTGGAGCCATAATATTAATACCCATATTACGACACTCTTCAATTTCAATAGCAATTCTATCAGAATCTCCATAATCAGAAGTCAATAAAGCAGCCATAAACTCTACCGGCCAATGCGCCTTTAAATAAGCTGTTTGATAGCCGATAAGCGCATAACAAGCAGCATGCGAACGATTAAAACCATAACCAGCAAATGGCTCAATAAAAGAAAAAACTTTCTCAGCCAACTCTTGATAAACTCCATTCTTAACACAACCTTCAATAAACTTCTCTTTTTGTTCAGCTAATAAAGAAGGAATTTTCTTACCCATCGCTTTACGCAAAACATCTGCCTGCCCCATGGTAAAGCCAGCTAAATTACGAGCAATTTGCATAACCTGCTCCTGATAAATAGCCACCCCATAAGTTTTTTCCAAAATTGGCGCCAATTTAGGATGGAGATAAGAAACTTTCTTAGTTTTATGTTTACCCGCAATATAATCCGGAATCCACTCCATTGGTCCTGGGCGATATAAAGCAACCATAGCAATAATATCTTCAAAAACAGTTGGTTTAAGTTCGCGTAAATAACGTTTCATGCCAGATGATTCAAATTGAAAAACTCCAGTCGTCTCCCCTTCTTGAAATAATTTATAAGTTGCCGCGTCGTCTAAAGGAATTTTATTAATATCAATATCTAGTCCGCGAGTATTTTTAATAATCTTTAAAGCTGATTCAATAATAGTAAGGTTTTTCAAACCTAAAAAATCCATTTTTAACAAACCTAAATCCTCAATTGGATGCAAAGAATATTGAGAAATAATGCTTTGATCAGAAGAAGAAGCATATTGAATCGGCACATAATCAGTTAGTGGTTTATTAGTAATCAAAACACCACAAGCATGTGTTGAAGAATGACGAGCCACCCCTTCTAAACGTAAAGCATAATCTAATATTCGCTTAGCTGCTGGATCATTATTATACATTTCCTTAACCTCTGGAACATCTTTTAGAGCATCACTTAAACTAGTAAACATCGGGATGCTCTTAGAAATCTTGTCGCAAAAATCATAAGGCTCATCAAGCACCCGTCCGACATCACGCACCGCCATTCTGGCCGCCATTGTACCAAAAGTAATAATCTGAGCAACGTGATCACGTCCATATTTCTCTGCTACATAATTAAGTACATCGCCACGGCGTGTGTCAGCAAAATCTAAATCAATATCAGGCATAGAAACACGTTCTGGATTTAAAAAACGTTCAAAAAGTAAATCATACTCTAAGGGATCAAGTCCAGTAATACCAGTCAAATAACAAACTATTGAACCAGCAGCACTGCCACGCCCCGGGCCAACCACAATTTTATTTTCACGTGACCAATTAACAAAATCAGCTACAATTAAAAAATAATCTGACCAACCCATCTTGGCGATAACCCCTAACTCATACTCCAGGCGCTCTCGCACTGCTTTTAATTCTTCTTCGCTAGCTTCTGGATAACGTCTAGAAATCCCCTTTTCACATAATTCTCTTAAATAGGAATTGCCATCATAACCTGCCGGAACCTCAAAATGCGGTAGCTGAATATTGCCAAGCTCAATTTCTAAATTACACATATCAGCAATCTTCAAAGTATTTTCAATTGCTTCCGGTACATCCTTAAAAGCAGCAATCATATCAGCATTAGAACGCATTGAATAATCACCATAACCAAGCATAGTCATTCTATCGGTATCAGTAATCTTCTTTTTATTTTGTAAACATAAAAGAATATCCTGTGCTTCAGCATCCTCTTTTTTAAAATAATGAACATCATTAGTAGCGATCACTGGGACATTTAATTCTTTAGAAAATTTAAGTAGTTGAGCATTTACCTTGGGCATGTCCTCCAATTCTGGATGATCCATTAATTCTAAATAAAAATTTCCCTGCCCAAAAAGATTATTATAATCTTGAATTCTTTTTTTTGCCTCTTCTAATTTATCAGCAACAATCAAGCGCGGTATTTCTCCAGCTAAACAAGCCGTTGAAGCAATTAAACCTTCATGATATTTTTCCAATAATTCCCAATCAATTCTCGGTTTATAATAAAATCCCTCTAAATGAGCGGCTGAAACTAATTTAATTAAATTTTGATAACCAGTTTTATTTTTAGCTAATAATAAAAGATGGTAACCACGACCATCTTCACGTGTATTTTTATCAAAACGAGAATTCGGCGCTAAATATGTCTCTACTCCAATAATCGGTTTAATTCCAGCCTTCTTAGCTTTCTGATAAAATTCTATCACTCCATACATTGAGCCGTGATCAGTTAAGGCAACAGCTGGCGAACCCTGTTCTTTAGCAAAATTAACCATCTCGTCAATCTTAGTTAGACCGTCAAGTAATGAATAATGACTATGATTGTGGAGATGAACAAAAGACATGTGAAAAAATAATTATTGATTTATTTTCCTTTATTTTTTTATTTTCTTCAATATTCCACTCAATTCTTCCTCGGAGTAAAAGTCAATAATTAACTTTCCACCCTTACCACGATGTTTTATTTCAACTTTAGTAGCTAAAAACTCACCCAACTCTTCTTCACGCGCCCGATCAAAATAATCTTTCTGCTTCGCTGCCTTAGTTCCACCTAAACGCTTAATCTCTCTATCAGTCTCCGCTACAGTCATATTTTGACGCAAGATTTTTTTCAACATATTTACCTGCTTCGTCTCCCCGTCAATTCCTGATAAATATTTAGCATGGGCTTCTGTAATTTTCCCAGCGGCTAAAGCATCTTGGATGGGTGCAGGTAAAGTTAAAAGACGTAAAGCATTCGTTACACTAGAACGAGCCTTACCAACCTTTTTAGCCACCTCTTCTTGCGTGATATTAAATTCATCAATTAATCTTTGATAAGCGCGGGCTGTTTCTAGGGGATTTAAATTTTCTCGCTGTAAATTTTCAATCAAAGCAATTTCTAACTTCTTCTGCTCTTTTTCTTCACGCACAATCACTGGCACTTCTTTTAAACCAATTAACTTAGCACTACGCAAACGACGCTCTCCAGCAATTAATTCAAAATCATTGCCTTTACGAGTAACAATTAAAGGTGAAATTATACCGTGTTGACGAATTGATTCGGCTAAATCATTTAAAGCAGTTTCTGAAAAATGTGTACGCGGTTGCTGCGGATTAATTGAAATACGATTTGGATCTACTTTTAAAATACGATCACTATCATTAAGAACAACCACTTCTCCTCCAGCCGTTTCCGACTTAAAAGGATTTTGTCCATAAGTTACTGTTTTTTTGGGAATTAATGAGCCGAGTCCTCGGCCTAAACCTTGTGCCATATATATTGATCTGAATTTTTATTTATCTAATTTTTTTATTTTCTAAAAATCTATCTCTCTAAACTTAAAACTTCTCGCGCTAAATTTTCATAAGCCCTAGCACCACGTGACTTTGGATCATAATGTAGAATTGAGCGACCATAACTTGGCGCCTCAGCTAGACGAACGCTACGCGGAATAACCGAACGAAAAATGCGATTCGGAAAAAATTTATATAATTCTTCCATAACCGCTCCAGACAATTTATTGCGATTATCATACATGGTAATAACTGCACCCATAATACCTAAACTGGGTTTTAAATTATTTTGCACCAAGCTAATTGTTTCTAATAACTGACTCAAACCTTCTAAAGCATAATATTCGCTTTGGATTGGAATTAAAACTTCATCAGCGGCAATTAAACTATTAACCGTTAATAAACCAAGGGAGGGTGGGCCATCAATAATAATAAAATCAAAATCATTGCGTACTTCCTCTAAAATACTAGATAGACGAAATTCACGATTATCTAAGGCCACTAAATCAATCCCGGCACCGGCTAAAGCTAGCGTGGCTGGGGCTAATTTTAGCCCATTCTGCATCGTCCGCTTAATAATTTCATAAATCGGTTTATCGCTCACCAAAGACTCATAAATACCAGCTTCTAAATTACGATGATCAAAACCTAAACCAGAGGTAGCATTAGCTTGCGGATCTAAATCAACCAAAAGAACCTGTTTGCCCAAGTGGGCTAAATAGGCACTTAAATTCACAGCCGTAGTCGTTTTACCGACACCACCTTTTTGGTTAACAATCGCAATTATTTTACCCATAAACTTTACTAATATTCATATTATATCTTAAAGAAAGCCCTTTGACAATTAAAAGCATATTTATTATACTAAACTTCGTAATCGGACAGCCGCGGTGACGGAACTGGTAGACGTACATGACTCAAAATCATGCGAAGGCGACTTCATGAGGGTTCAAGTCCCTCTCGCGGCACCACAAAAAAACAAGCTAAATTAAGCTTGTTTTTTATATTTTTCTATTTTTTTACCTTTGATGACGGCAAAACAGCAATCAGACCACCGCCCAGAACTTGTTTTTTATTATAAAAAACAATACTTTGACCGGGAGTAACAGCGCGTTGCGGTTTATTAAAAGTGACTAAATAATCTAAATAAGCTTTCGTGGATTTTTTATTTTTAGGTGTCACTGTACACTTAACTGCTTTATGTCCATAGCGAATAACTGCTTCACATTGAAAAGTTTTTTTTGGTGATTTGCCACTTAACCAATTTACCTTCTGAGCAATTAATCCCGGTTGATATAAAATAGCCTCATTCCAATTCTTAACTACATAAAGAATATTTTTCCGATAATCAAATTTAGCTACATAATAAGGCCCAGTACCACCCACTAAACCACGACGTTGACCAATTGTATATAAAGGCAATCCCTGATGTTCACCAATTTTCTCTCCTGTTTCTAGTAAACGAATATCACCTGACTTTAATTTTAAATATTTTTTTAAAAAATTATTATGATCACCCGATAAGAAACAAATGTCCTGACTTTCTGCTTTCTGCGCTACTTGTAAACCAAATTTCTCAGCCATTTTTTTTACTTGTAATTTAGTATAGCTACCCAATGGAAATAATAAATGTTTTAATTGCTCTGGTCTAAAAGTATATAAAAAATAACTTTGATCTTTATGAGTATCACGCGCTTTAAATAATTGATATTCGCGTCTCACTTTCTTAATCTTTAAATAATGTCCAGTGGCCACGTAATCATAACCTAAAGCCCGGGCTTGTTTAAGTAATAGGCCAATTTTTATTTTATGATTACAAACTACGCAAGGATTTGGTGTCCGACCGGCCGCATATTCACTTAAAAAATTATCAACCACTACCTTTTTAAATGGTTCAGAAAAATTAAATGTATATAAAGGAATGCCAATTTTAGCAGCCACTGCGCGCGCATCCCGTAAAGATTCTAATGAACAACAACGATTCTCTGCCTTGACTGACTTATCCTGCCAAAAATGTAAAAAAACACCAGCCACATCATAACCCTGGTTTTTTAATAATTGAGCCGCCACACTAGAATCAACCCCGCCAGACATGGCTACTAATACCCGCTCCTTTACTTTTTGCTTTTTACTGCTGGTCATTTAATTCTCTAAATATTTTTAAATATTCCTCAGCTGTTTTTTTCCAAGTAAAAATCTTAGCCCGTTCATATCCTTTTTGAATAAATGATTCACGTAAATTTGTATCACTTAAAATAATTTCTAAAGCTTCAGCAATTTCTTGTGATTCAAAAGGATTAATCATTAAAGCAGCCCCAGCCACCACTTCCGGCAAACTAGAAATGTTTGAGCAAATAACTGGTAAACCATAAGTCATTGCTTCTAATGGTGGAAAACCAAAGCCTTCATAATATGACGGATAAACAAAAACAGTCGCTGAAGAATATAAAATCTCCTTTTCTTTTTGGCTAATATAACCTAAAAAAATAATATCAGCTTGATAAGGTGACTTTTTCCACTCAGTATAAATCTGTTTATTTTTCCAGCCATCTGCTCCAGCTAAAACTAATTTTAAATCACTAAATTTATTATGGCCGCTTAATTTATCCTTATCTCTTAAAGCATTATAAGCAGTAATTAAACCAGAAATATTTTTTCTTGGTTCAATCGTGCCTAGATATAAAATCAAACGCCCCTTTAAATTTTTCTTAGCCAAAAACTCCTTTGCCGCCTGATTAAAAATATTTTTTTCTGCTGCTGTTAAATCTTTTTTGTCCAAAACATCCTTAAGCGCATTATTGCCAGAATAAATTACTTTTACTTTTTCCGGCGCTACTCCAACTAATTCCACAATATCATTTTTTGTATTCTCAGAAACCGCAATCACTCTATCCGCTTCTCTAATAATCTTTTTCACTCTCAGCGCACGATGCCAAATATTTTTTCGTATACTAAAAAATTCTGGATAGCGTAAAAAAGATAAATCATGAACAGTAATTATTTTTTTTGTATTCTTCTCTAAGCTAGTAAAATTAAAATGAGGCGACCAAAAAATATCTACCCCACCTAACTTTTTATCTATTTTTGGATAAGAAAAAATTTTCTGCCCCAAATAATTAAAAATTTTATTCGGTACACGACTGGCAACCACCTGAGAATTGGGGCGATTCCAAGACTGAAATTGCTGATTGAGATTCTTAAAAGAATTATAAAATAATTTATATTCATTATCAGGATCTAGTAGTAAAAGCGCCTTTAATAAATTAGCGGCGTATTCGGACACACCGCTATAATATTTATCCATTAAAACTCTGGCGTCTACTCCAATTTTCATAAAATAAATTAACTACTTCTTTTAAGAAACATTTATTTTTTTAAATGTGTCATGATAAACTCATTAATTCGTTGCTTGAAATTATCTAGCGAAAACTGATTAGCATAATCTTTAATCTCTTGTGGCTTAAAGTTTTCATTCTTAAACTCTTTAACAGCCATCACTAAAGATTCGGCTGTTTGCTCATTAAAGAAAAGACCGGTCTTCCCCTCAAGTACTGTTTCACTTGCTCCGCCACTCCGATAAGCAATTACTGGGCGACCAGCCGCCATTGATTCAATAACAGTAATCCCAAAATCTTCTTCTTGCGGATTAATAAAAGCTTGAGCATTCTCAAATAATTTAATTTTTTCTTCTTCACTCACCCGTCCTAAAAATTCAATATTAGTTGCACCAGCAGCCATTTTTTTTAATCTCTTGGCATCAACTCCATCACCAAATATCTTTAAGCGATAATCATTACCTAATTTTTTAAAAGCCTCAACTACTAAATCAATTCGCTTATAGCGTGCTAAACGGCAACCAGCCAAAAAATATTTTTCCTCCAGTTTTTGATTGCTTAAATCACGAACCGAATATTTATCGGTTTCCACTGGTGGATAAATAACCGTTGATTCACGACGATAATATTTTTTAATTCTCTCTTGAACTGTTTTTGAATTAGCAATAAAAAAATCAACTCGGTCAGCCGCTACTCTATCCCAAATACGAACACGACTTAAAAATAAAGAAATAATTTTCTTAAACCATTTATTATATTTTAAATCGTTAATGTATTGATGAGTATCACTCCATAAATAACGCGTTGGTGTATGACAATAACAAATATGTAAACAATCTGGCTTAGTGATTACTCCTTTAGCAAAAGCACTAGCGTCAGAAATAACCACATCAAAATTAGACAAATCAAAAAACTCCACCGCCAAAGGCATAAACATTAAATACCATTGATAATGCTTAATGCCACCCGGTAGCTTTTGAATTATAGAAGTCTCAATATGGCGATTCTTAAAATATTTATCAACCTGTTTTTTCTCATAAAGAAGCGTATAAATAGGTGCCGCCGGAAACATATCAGAAAAAACTTTCAGAACTTTTTCTGCTCCCCCATCTTGAGCTAAATGATCATGAATTAAAGCAACTTTCATTTTTGTTAAAAATCACCAAAGCGATATTAATTATTATTCTGCCTCACGATGTTTTAAAACCGCCAAAGGTGTTCTTAGTAAAATAGAGATATCAAGTAAAAAAGACCAGTTTTCAATATAATAAATATCTAACTTAGCCTCTTCTTCAAATAATAAATCGCTACGACCAGAAACCTGAGCTAAACCAGTGATCCCTGGCTTAACTGTTAAAGTTTTACGATGATAATTTTCATATTTAGCCACCTCCTCTGGTAAATGTGGACGTGGCCCAACCAAGCTCATGCGACCAATAAAAACTAAAAATAATTCCGGCAATTCATCAATTGACCAGCGACGAATAAAGCGACCAACCCGCGTCACCCGTGGATCATCTTTAATCTTAACCAAGGGCCCCTCGCTACGTAAATTACGATCAGCTAATTCTTTATAGCGCATATTATCAGAATTAGGGATCATTGAGCGAAATTTAAAATAACGAAAAGGTACACCACCTTCCCCTACCCGATAAACTGGACTGCCATCATCACGACGTGAAAAAAATATCGGTCCACGTGAATCTAAAACAATAGCCAACATAGTTAAAATAAGTACTGGTGATAATAAAATAATTAAAATACCAGAAGCAACGATATCAAAAAGTCTCTTCCAAACTTTGCCCCAACCTTCTAGGGTTGTGCGTTTTACTTCCACAATCGGCATGCCAAAAATTTCCGCCACTTCTGTACGTAAAACTTTAACCTCTAATAAATCAGCTACATATTTAAAAGTAATATGATTCTCATTAGAAAAATCATAAAGACGCAAAGTCTCAGCTTTAGTTAAATTTGGATCACTAGAAATAATTTCATCAACCTCATGATTAGTAATAAACTCAGCTACTTCCTGAGCTGTTTCTAAAGAAAAATCACGCACTCGTTTTACTACTTCAAAACCAGCTTTCTTATTGCTAGAAAATTCTGACATCAAACTATCAGTGGTCATTGAGTTGCCCACCAAAATAACCTTACGAACACCGATGCCAAATTTATATAATTCCTTCTGCAGCCAACGAATAAAAATATGGGCAATCGTTAAATAGAGAAAAGCAAACACCGAACCCATTAAAACAATAAAGCGAGAATCAAATAAATCACGTCGGAAAAAAATAATAATAGCAATCACAGCCAAGCCAGCTGCGCAAGCAAAAAATATTTTATTAATTTCTACTGCTATTCTACGAGCGCCTCGGATATTATATAAACCAGACATGGCCATAATTAAAATCCAAATTATCGCTACTAAAATTAAAGAGCGAAAATATTCCGGGAAAGGTAAATCAAAAATAATGGGACGAATACCCGTCCACCAAGAAGAAAATCTTAAATGATAAGCGCTTAAACCAGCTAAAATTAATAAAACAAAATCAACTGGAATCATTAAAACGGAAAAAAATGTTTCAATTTTTTTCATATATAAAATAAATAGAAGCAAATAGTTATCGGGACAGCCATAAGCCGGATTCTGTTCTAGCAATCATTTATCTAGGTTTATCATTACTGATAAACTCGGGCGAGCTACTTTTTATTTTATTCAAAAAATGAATAAAACTTTGCTCTTGCTCCTGATAGGGTTTACCACGGCATCTCCGTCACCGGAGGCCGAAATCGGTAGCTTCCTGATGGAAACATCCAATATCTTTTCACCTTTTATCCTGTCAAAATTTCCAGGATTAGAATTGTCTCTGTGGCACTATCCCTAAAGCTCCTAAAAATAATTTAAGCGCTTCGGTGGGCGTTACCCACTATCGTCTTGCTTATAAAATAAGCCTGGAGTCCGGACTTTCCTCCCCTTTTTGTAATAAAAATTACAAAAAAGAGCGATTGCCCGCTTATCCCGATAACACTTACAGAATACAAGAAAAGGAGAAAAAAATCAAGTAAAAAGCCACCCCTAGGTGGCTTTTTTTGTTAATTATTAGCTGATATTACCTCAATTTGTTTTGCACTTAAAGCGCCCTCCCAAACTCCCAGGTCATCTATTTCTACTACCCCGTTCTCTAAAACTATCTCCAGGGAATCGGCTAATGGCCGATTGACTGGCCAAAGATAACTATGCTCTTCTGTTGCTTGACCATCAAGATACAGGCGTAATAAGCTGCGATAAGAATCATAAACTATTGCGATATCATGCCATTCTGTATCTTTTGGTGTCTTTAAACAATCAGTATAACCAATAAAATTATATTTACCAGCAAAATTATAACCAGAAACATACTGACCAGGAATAGCTGTTAAAATACGATCAACCTCTTTATTTCTTAAGCTAATCCGATTACGATCACCACAAGAAACATCAGTGCTCCGCCATTTAAAAGTCAAGGAAAGATCTGGTGATTCTAAAACCGGAAACTCAACTAAAACATCTTTACCCCATTTATTAACCAACACGCTATTCTCCAAATCTAAACTACGCCAAGCATCTTTATCAATAATTAAATCTGCCTCACCAATTAAATCAGCCGTGCTTGTTCCCACCCCCTCATTAAAATTCCAAAAATGTTTTAAAACTGCAGCTGATTGCAGACTACGAAAAGTAATTGGCGCAAATGGCTCTTCAATATTACGGACCAAATAAACCTCATCTGGCGACAAAGCTCTCTCCCAAATAGCTACTTCATCAATAACAAATAATCCATTAGTGCCACCAATTTCTAATTTATCCATCAACGGAAAAATTTTATAAGAATTAATATACATTTTCTCTTCCCCATCAACATAAAAAGCCCAATAACCCTCCTGACGATTGACCACTAGCATTGCTTGTCGCCAAACATGATCAAAAGGAAATTCTGTATAGTAGCGCCAATCTGGATTAGGTAAACCAGCAAACTGCATTAAACCTTTTTCTAAAGTAAGATTAATATTTTCATCTTCACTGTTTGATAAAGTTAGGCTTAAACGTGGATATTCCTGATTAGTTTTAAACCAAAAACTCAAAGAAAAATTATTTATATCTACTGGTTCCTCTAAAAAGCTACTTATCTTTTTTTGGATTAAGCCAGCTTCTTGAGCGCAATCAAATTTTCCACCCGCCCAATCACTACTAAAAACAGTGGTGGACGAACCCACTGCGCTATTAATTTGCTCGCCAGAACATTCATCAAAGTGCCAAAGATATTTTAAATCAGCTGACTCAATCGGTTCTACTTGTGGTAATAAATCATAATCAGATGGATAAAAAGTATACACTCCGTTAAAAATCGGCTCCTCTACTTCAGCAGACGGCCAATCAATATCCGGATCATCTGATTCAATTAATTCAAAATCAAGCCTGTTATCACTGCTAGTAGCTACACGACTTAAAATATAATTGTCAGCAATAGCCGGCGCTGGTCCAGTCCCCTGCCAATAGCTAGCCTCCGGACCAAAACCAATAATTTCTAAAATATCTGGATCAGTACTAGAACTAATTGCACCTTTTCCTAAATAAATCGTATAACCGGAATCACCCCAAGTAAAATCGGTATTAGTAGCAATAGCATCCGCCTTAATTTGATAAAAATCACTAGCCTCATCACGAACAATTAAATAAGTACTCCTTGCCTTAATAACCGTTCCTCCGGGATAATAACCATCTTCTGGTTTACCAATCCGCATTAAAATATTAGGATATTCTGAAGTTTTTGCTTTACTTAAACGATAACCAGCTGCCGCTAAATCAAAATCGTGATCACTTGGATTATATAATTCAATCCAATCATTATTGCCGGTCGCATAAATTTTATTAATAAAGATTGGAACATCTTCAATAAATTCTTCAGAAGAAGTGGTCACCTCATCACCATTATCAAGAACATTATCCTCACCTTCATCAAAAATATTATCCTCGCCTTCATTAGAAACATCATCCCCATCTTCATCAGAAACATCATCTTCATTCTCAACTAAAGAATCAGGGTTCTCATTGGCAGATTTCTGATCATTCCTTTCTAAGGCTAACCAATCAATTTCTGGATTATCTGATTTTATTAACTGAAAATCAGTATCATTATTTCCACTATCAGCTATCCTAGCTAAAACATAATAATCTTTTATCTCTGGTGCTGGACCATTCCCTTGAAAATAAGTTGCCTCTGTGCCAAAACCAACGGCTTCCACAATATCTTCATCAGTAATTGAGCTAATGGCTGCTGTACCTAAAAATAAAGTATAACCGGAACCCTTCCAAGAAAAACGCTCACGTGTAGCTACCGCATCAGCTTTACTTAAATAATAATCAGCCGCTGTATCCTTAACAATCAAATAATAACCGTGCGCTTTTATAACTGTTCCTCCCGGATAATAACCATAATCCTCATTACCAATAACCATAATCGGTTCCGGATCTTTAGCTGATTTCGCCCATTCAATTCTATAACCAGCCGCCGCTAAATCAAAATCGTGATCAGTTGGATTATATAATTCAATCCAATCACTATCATCAGTTGCGTAAATTTTATCAATCGTAGCAATCTTAGGATAATTATCAGTCACTTGAGAGCTTGAATAAGAACTACCACCCCCTCCTCCACTACCACTTCCCCCACTACTAGCATTATTATTTTGATTGAAATTATTAGGAGTAGAAACAGTTGGGGCATAATAAGTCGTAGCTAAAGTTAAAGTTGAACTTGCATTATTATCATTCTTCTCAACTTCTGTTTTTACCTCCTTCTTAGCTTCTGTTTTAGTCGTCTGCGCAGCCTTCTCATTATTTTTCGCAGCTGATTTAGTAGTCAACTCTGAATTTTTTACCACCTTAGCTGTTATCTTCTTTGACTTGTTAGCATAAGCTTGCTCAGACAACTTTTGCAAAGAAGTTTTTTCTTTTTCGGAAGTACTGCTCTTTTTATCAGCTTTATTAATAATCGCTCGTGCTTTAACAGCTACTGCTAATTCCGGACTAAGCTCTTCAACCAAATCATTAAATACAATACTGTCTGCTATATCTGTATCAGCACCAAAAATTTTATCTTTTAAACTAAGTAATAAATCATTAGTTTTTTGAACAATTATCTTCACTGAAGAAATTGGATTATTAATTAAGCTCCATCTGGCTGCTAAAGCGCCAGCGTTATAAGAGCCACGTACCTCTTCTCCAGAAAAAGAGGAAGACATTTGAATATCAGTCGGCGTGTCAATTAAAGTTGGTTGCAAAAACTGCGTATATGGCAAGAAAACAAAACGTTCCCCCGCTATCTCAAAACCCACATCATAACCAATTAATTCCGGAGCTGGTAGTAATAAATTTTTCCGGCGAGCAATTTTAGAAAATTCATAATCAGTTGAAAAACAATCACCCTCATCGTTAATAATGCTGTAATTATCAAAACCGTCATCAGTTATATCAATAGCATAATAATCATTATCATATTCTAAGGCTTCTAAATTATGCGGATTAGAAATATTGGCACTCTCATAAATCTTTTCTACTAAACCCACACAAGTCCATTGACCAGAATATGGTCCCTTCTGTGTTTTATAATCAAAATCATAAGCTAATTCTTTAGCAGCCAGACTACGTGCTATCTTCACTACTTTTGCTTGCTGAGCAGCCGTTAAATTTTTCGGAATTTTTGCCCCTAAATATTTTTCTCCCTCCGCCTCATTAACAAATTTATCCGCCGGCGTCATCACCACTCCACCCGCCAAAGCTTCAACAACATAATCAACCCCATCTTCTTGACCAACATATATTCCCACATGACCGGGATAAATATCTTTCATAATTCCTTTTTTTGACTCAACTAAGGAATCGCCACTATAACCAAACATTTTCCCATTGCTAGAAGTACGATAAACTAAAGCGCCTGGCACCATTGCCTGACAAAATGACGGATACAGAAAATTTAAACACAGTAATAAGCAGAAAAATAAAAAGTATTTTTTAATTAAATTTATTTTCATATTTTTATTGATTATAATAATCAGCCCAATCAGTAGAGCTAACCGCGGGTAATTCTAATTTCTTATCCGCGAGATGATTTAAACTATCAGCGCTAAAAAAGCGACTAATTATATCTAAAGAATTATTATCATAAACTGCCTGCCACACGACTTCACTTTCTTGAGGATAAAGCAAATAATAATCTCCGACTAATAAAACCATCTCTTGCCGTAATCTTTTATCTGTTTCTGGTGCTAAAATAAAAGATTTTAATAAAGCTAATTGATCTAAAGTAAAGTATTTTGATTTTTCTAAAACATTGCTAATACCACTAATAGCCTGTTTTTTTACTGCTACTCCGACCTCACTATTCAAAAGCAAAAAATAATTATCAATTTCGCTGCCACCACCGACTTTAGCTAAAGTTTTCACTGCCTCAATCTTCTCAGCCTCATCTGTGGCTGTTGTTATCCGCCGATGCAAATTAGCCAGCAAATCACTACTATTGACCGTTTTCGGGGCAAATACAGCCCAAATTTCCCTAATTAAACGCACATCAGCCCGTGGATCAATTAAATAATCATTTAAATAGGCCGGTAAATTATTTTTTCCATAAACAGCTGCTAATATCCGAATAAGTTCTTTTTTAAACCCAAAAACTGTCTCCGCCTTAAAACAGTAGGCAACTATTCTTTTTTCTAAACGAGCACTGCCTTTCTCTAGTTCAGCTTTAATAATTTCTATCTCTTTTTGCCGTCGCAAAAAACATTCTTCATGACAAATTGCCTCATTAAGAAATGATTTCTCTAGCTTAGCTAAAGCCACCTCTCCTCTGCTCACGCACAAAAGCGAAACAATTAGATAGACAAGAAAAATAGCAACCAACAATAAAATAGCAAAAATTATTTTAGCGCGTGGTGTAGCTAATCGCCTTTTTTTTGTCTTCAATCGCCAATTTTCAAATAGGCGATGAAACTTTTTTTTGATCTCCATAATTTTTAAAGATTAATTCTTAGCCTCTTTAATATAACAAAAACGTCCTGATAGAATTTTAAAAAGAAAATAAAAAGTTTCTTGCTACTTTTAGTGAAAACATCACAATAAACCGCTTATTTTCCTAAAATAAAAAATCAGACCTTCTGGTCTGATTTTTAAGTTCTTTGTCTTTATTTATTTTTTATTTTTATTCTTCTTTACGATTAGCGTCAATAAATGCTTTAAATTCATTCCAATCCTCAACTAAAGTTGGATTAAGAGCTAGAGCTTTTTGAAAAGCAGCTTCAGCCTGATCTTTTTTATTAAGCAAATAATAAAGCCGAGCCTGATTATTCCAAATCTCTGAATCTGGCTCAGAGATTTCCGCTAAACGTTCTGATAAAGTAGCTGCCCGATCATAATCTTTTATTGAAGCATAATAATTTATCCCTGATTTCAAAAAGCTAACTGAGCTAATCTCGGCAACCCCACCCCGATCAAGACAATTATTAATCGCTTCTCCAACTTCATTATCATATTTACTATCCCCAATAAAGAAAAGCATCTGCGCTAAAAGACAATGTCCCTCGGCATAATCAGGGTTTAGAGCAATCCCTTGCTTCATAGTTGCCACTACCTCATCATTCTCTTGTCTAAACAAAAGCATTTGCGCTTTCACAAAATAAGTAGTCGCTCTTCCCGGACTAGCTTTAATTGAAAGATCAATAGCCTGCATCGCTTCCGGAGAATAAAAATTAAACTTTTCTAAATTCTGATAGCTATAACTATATCTAGCTGCCACATCTAAAATTTGAGCTAACTGCAACTGCATTAAACTATCTCCCGGATTTTCCGAAACATTCAATTTAGCCAAAGAAACAACATAATCAAGAACATCAAATGCTTTTTCCACACTTAAAGTATCTAATAACGAGGGATTATTTACTATTAAATGAATTAAAGTCACCCGAGCGTCACGCTCCATTGGCCGACCAACTAGATTATTTTTATAAATAACCACCCCATCTTCCAGCTGACCATAAGCAATTTGAGTATAAGCATCAATTGAGCCCTGGAACATCTTAAAAGTCTTAATATTATAATAATTTGTAAAAATAAAAGTAGCTAATAAGAAAATAATTAAACAAATTAATTCCCCGCTATCACTTTTAATGACAAAGCGTGGTTGACGCTCACTCGTTTTCTCATTATTACGGCGAAAATTAAGCCAATAAATAAAGCCCAAAGTAATCGTTAGACCCATTAGAGTGGTAAAAGAATCAAAAATCGCCAAATTCTGAATAAAATAAGCGGCTAATAAAGAAGTTAAAATAATAATTTCTATATTATTCAGACCACTAGGATCGCTACCCGTTCTTTTACCATTCAGCTTAAACTCATTCCATAAATAATAAGCAGCTGCTAAAAAAATACTCAAATAAGTTATTAAACCAACTAAGCCAGTCGTGGAAGCAATATCAATTAAATTATTATGAGCGCGATCAAAATAAGTGTCACCAGTAGCATAATTATAAAACTTAGAGTCAAACATCTTGTCAAAGATGATTGCATAATTACCAAAACCAACCCCGATCACTGGATGATTGTGAAAATCTTTAACTGCTCCCCGCCAAGAAATCAAACGAGTTTGAAAAGTCGCTTTTTGAGAAGTTAAATTCCTTAAAAAACTATTTTGAAACCAAGCCGCATCTGACTGAGAAAAAACAACAAGAATCGCAACAACTGCCACCAAAAAAGAAATTAACGAACCAACCCGCACTTTTTTATTAGCATGTGATAAACCTAATAGTAGAAATAATAATAAAATACTTACTCCCAAAGCAATAATTGCCCCCGAAGTGCGCATGTTCTTAAACTCCATTAACATAATAAAAAGCGGAAGTAAATATAAGCAACGCATGCCCTTATTCTCAGAACGAAAAAATAATAAAAAAACAAAATAAATGCCAAAAATAAGATAGCCACTAACATAGGCTGTATTACCAATTGTACTATACGGATCTGCACCAAATAAACCAATCAAACTAATTAAGGTAGCAACCACCACCAAGGAAAGAAAAAGAAGTTTCCAGTCTTTCCAGGAACGAAAAGCAGTAATAATAACAAAATAAAAAATTAAAAAGTGCGCTAAATGAAAAAAGCCTAGCATTCTTTCCGCATCACCCCAGAAGCTCAAATTAAAATCAACACCCGAGAAACAAGAAATTAAAATAGCAATAAAATAAGCAATTAAACCAATTGAAATCCAGTTTTTCTTCGGACGATATTCTGGATAACGCATGATAAAAACTAACCAAATAGCAAACAGCAATTCCATTATAATATTAAATGGTAGCTGCTTAGA
>JAAZJO010000003.1 GCA_012800315.1 Candidatus Falkowiibacteriota bacterium | reverse complement strand
GCGGAGAGGGTGGGATTCGAACCCACGGTCGACTTGCATCGACGACAGTTTTCAAGACTGTTCTATTAAACCGCTCTAGCACCTCTCCTTTTTTATTCTTTCCTTTTTTATTCTTTCCTTTTTTCTTCTCTCCTTTTTTCTTCTTTCCTTTTTTCTTCTTTTTTACTCTTTTTTTATTTCTCCTTTTCTCCCCACTTTCCTTCCTCCTTATTCCCTTTTTCTCTCCGCCCTTCCTCTTTTAGCTAGTCAAAATATTTTATCTATTTATTTAAAAAAAGGCAAACTTTAATAAATAGCTTATTTTCAAAAGAACTTAAACATTAATTTAAAGAATGAATGACTTCCCCGACATTTCCCGCGGCACCTTTAAGCCCATTATTTTCAAAATAGTTGGCGCCACATCCTTCAAGCCAGCCCCTTTAGCAATTTCAGCTTGTTTTAATTTCTTATCCTCAGTTACTAAAATTACCGGCACTAAATTAGCTGTATGACTAGTCATAGTCTTCGTGCCCTTATCTTCCGCATTTCCATGATCCGCTAAAATTAAACAATTATATCCCTTTTCTAGGGCAGCTGTCACAATTTCACCCTGTGCCTTATCCACTGTTTCTATCGCTTTAATGATAGCCGATCTTTTTCCAGTATGCCCAACCATATCACAATTAACTAAGTTAACCACAATAAAATCATAAATACCCTTTTTAATCTCTTGTGTTAATCTTTGAGAAATTTTTAAGGCGCTCATTTCCGGCTGTAAATCATAAGTAGCAACTTTTGGTGAATTAATTAAAATACGTGTCTCACCGCGAAATGGTTTTTCTTTTTGTCCATTAAAGAAAAAAGTGACGTGCGCATATTTTTCGGTTTCGCTAATTCTAAGCTGACGCCATCCGGCCCGACTAATCTCCTCCCCTAAAAGATTATTTAAAGGGATATTGGGAAAAGCTACCCGCGCGTTCAGCGGCTGATAATATTGTGTCAGTGCGGTAAAATTCACTGGAATTAATTTTCTGGAAAAACCTTTAAAATTTTTCTCTACTATCGCCTGGGTTAATTGACGTGGCCGATCAGTACGAAAATTGAAAAAAATTACTCCATCATTTTTAGCAAAGCCCTGATAACCCATTAACTTCCTTGGTTTAATAAATTCATCAGTTTCCTTATTCTGATGGCAAGCCTTAACTTGTTTAATAACATCGGTAAACTCCTCTCCTTTTCCAGCAACTATACAGTCATAAGCTACCTTCGTGCGTTCCCAGCGAGCATCTCTATCTAGCGCATAATAACGACCACTAATGGTAACGATTTGTCCAAAACCTAAACTCTTAATCTTTTTCTTTAAAACTGCTAAATGTTTAAGGCTCTCTGTCACTGGTGCATCTCGCCCATCAGTAATTAAATGAATTAAAACATCCCTAAACTTTTGCTGCTGACATAAATCTAAAAGCGCAAATAAATGCTTAATATGAGCATGCACTCCCTGATCCTGAAGCAAACCAATTAAATGCAACTGGGTTTTATTTTTCTGACAATCTTTAATTGTTTTTAATAGGGCCTCATTCTTAAAAAACTCCTTAGTTGCAATCGCTTTATTTATTCTAGTCATTGATTGAAAAACAACTCTGCCCGAACCAAGTGTTAAATGTCCCACCTCTGAATTTCCTTGATACCCCTTCTCTAAACCAACCGCCTCTCCACTAGCCGCTAAAAGACCATGGGGATAATTCTGTAAATAAAAATCTTCATGTGGTGTTTTGGCTAAACTAATCAAATTATTTTTCCCCTTAGGACCATGACCCCAACCATCACGAATAATCAAAATTACTGGATTTTTTGTTTTCATATTATTTTTCCCTACTCTTATAGTATATAGTAAAAATTGAGAAAATAAAAACCCTAGAGATTAAAATTCAGTTATCATTAAACTAAATTTAAACTCCAGGGTTTAAGCGGCGCCTCTTCGGCACAACAAAGCGATGACCAGTAATACCATAAAGAGTATATGTTTTATCAAGTATTCTTTCTTCCAGAATAATTGCCTTTCCAGAAGCGGTAACACAAAAAACATATAAATTCTTTTCCGGATTTTCTGTATCAATCACTTGCTTCCGATGTCGCTCGTTTTTTTTCGCTAGAAAAAAGGTTTGACCCCATTCCTGGCTTAAAAATTCGGGATAAGTGGCGCAAAACTCTATTACCTGATTAACGGAGCAACATTTCTTTCTCCATTCCCCAGGCATAGTTGAAAAAACTTCCAGCAAGGTAGCGTTAGACTTTAACTCAAAAACATTAAAAAATGTTCTTGGTGTCGCTATGCCGGAAAAATTTTTCTTCCAATGGCAAACTGAATCTGTGCGAAAAACTCTCTTCGCCTTCTGCTTCAGTTTCCAGCCATTAAGTTTCCTGATCTCTAACCTTCTTCCGTCAGGAATCAGGCGAAGACCGTCCATGGTAAGCATTTTTTTTATTTTTTAAAGAAAAAAAATTGTGAAAAATAACTAAAAATTAATTTATTAAATTAAATTTATTATAAGAATATTACAGAATAAAAACGAATTTGTCAACCCTAGGAAAATAAAAAACTCATCTGCTAAAACAGATGAGTCTCTTTAATTAAACCTTTTAAATCGCCTTAAATCGCCTATCATATCGCCAAATGTGTAATATCCTCCTCCTTGAGAATAATTGGGAAATAATAATTACCCGATTTTTTGATAAACTCTATTGGAGTTATATCAAAACTGTTGCTAGACTGCAGCAACTGCGGATAATACTTTCTCTCTCCTATATCAATTTCCTCGGCTAGAAGATTGTAAAGTTTTTGTATCCCTGGGAACAAATACCTGAGAGATAAAAACTCAAAAACATCTACCCTTCTCACCTCTGGAACATCCGAGCAAGAAGGCATTAACTTTAAAGTTAATAGCTTCACTGTTTCTTTTTTAGGCTCGGGACGAGAATAATAACCATTCGTTTGAATGGCATAATGGAAACTACATTTATCCACCATTTCCCCTAGAGTATATCGCCAATTGACGATAATTTTAAACTCTTCTTCTGGCTGAATTGAGAAAGGAGCTGTTTCTCTAAAACGATGAATCCGCTCCATCATCACCGATTTCCCAGCACTCTCGCTTCCTCCCTTTGCCAGAAGCAACAACATCACTAAATCATTTGGGGCTAAATTTTCACCACCAAACAGATTTAAAATTTGACTAATTTTATCCATTTTTTAAATTAATTGGGTTTTGGATTTATTTTTAAAAAACAACTTTCTACATCCTATAACAGCTTCTTTGTTTTGTTAATCTGATTTAAAGACATAAATTCTCTATCAAGGAAATAAAAAACCCTCGCTATCATTTTGATAGCCAGGGTTAGTTTAAAAGAACATTAGTCTATCAGGTCGCCGGCGCTATAATCAGCGCTATGGCTAACTGATACCACGTATTTGCCCAATTTTGGGTCAAATACGGCCACCGTGGCGTAAAGGTGGCTGATCTCGTGAGCCAGGGCTACAGCCACTGGCAATGAGGCTGGGCCATTGAGCTTAATGAGTTTGCCTCCTTTTAGCTCTAAGTCCGGACAGCCGCGATAGCATCCTTTACTATCTGATCATTTTGAGCCGGAGCACCGAAGTCCAGCCTCAAGACATTGTCTTCTAATTTTTTTACCAAAAATGTCTTTTCCATTTCTCAACTGCCTCCTACTTTACTCAGAGGACTTTTTTAGGTTTTTAACAATATGCCTGGCCAGAGCTTTAATTAACGGCCGATCCATAACGAGCTCTCCTCTTTCTAAGTAGTGGACAGAACCCGTCAAAATTACACCACCCTCATTAACGGTGTCTTCTGTGCCGTGATAGTCAGAATAAATTTCTGCTAATACGGTCAGGTTCAAAGACTCGGCGAATTCGCGCCACTCATCAAATTTACTAGAATCACTAGACAAAATGATGATGTGGGTTGCGTGTTCGCAAATCTTCCTATTTTCTGGAGTAATCATCCCCCCGATATCAATCAGGGTGAGCTCCAGAGAGCAATGTTTAACCGAATTCGCAATCCGCTCCACAAACTCGGGAGTGAATTTTGATTTGTAGGCCGCCTTGCAAGCCGCAGCTAGCTCGGGGTCTTTTTGCACGGTCTCCTGAAACCAAGCTCCTTCGCCGTCCGGACAAGCCGTGATGACATAAGGATAGAAGGCTCCAGGGATTGCTCTTATAGCTTGCTTAAGGCCTTCTCTTAAGCAGCTCTTGCCGGACCTTGGCGGGCCGGCCAAAACAATTTTCATCATTCCTTAGTATTTAATTTTTAATGAACTTTATTTTAACAAAACATTATAGCATATAAATATATTATTGTCAAGAGGGCTAAAATGATGTGTCTAATCATAACAAAAACCCCTATAAAGGGGTTTTTCTTATATAATTTTATAAAAGTCAACTACTCTTTAATAAGGTATAGAGTGGAGTCCTCTTTAATAAAATCACCAAAATCACCTGGCGTAATCACCTTGCTTTCTCCTTCTTTGTTTTTAAAAATAGCCATATCCTCACTACCATCTCCTCCACTACGTGCAAAGGTCCACCTACCTCCGCCAGAAAAAAACTCTGGATCTAATTTTTCCAAAAAAGGAGTTAAATCAGTCATATGTTTATCTCGATAAACAAATGTAGGGCTACCATTAGAATATGTAGATAAAGCCACATTTTTTAATGACTCCATTTTTTCAATTACATCTCCAACCTTTTCACCAGCCACCTCATCTACCCACACTTGACCATCGCCCATATCATCCTCCGAATAAATTCTTGGCTTTACCTCAATAGATTCATTTTCGGTAATAATTTTAGCGTGAGCACTATTCTCTCCTACATGAGCACATTGGAATCCATACATATTTTTATATGGTTCTATAGCCAAGAGATCTTCATACTCTTTACTACCCTTTTGAATAGAGATTTTTGTCACTCCATTTTCCACTAAGAGAGAAAAATCCTCGTTCTTAAGAAAACTTTCAAATTCTGGATATTCTTTTTTAAATTCTTCAAGATTTTTAATTCTTTCGCTTTTCATTCTTTCACTCGCCCTCTTATTCCAATCTTCTCTTGCTTGTTTAATCTTTTCTACTTTTTGGGGATGAACAGCATGGTCTGATTCTATATACTTATAAGAAGACTTTTCTCTATCTAAAAAATCTCTAGCTTTTTCGCGTCTAATTTCAGCGCGCTCCTCCTTGCTTTTTTGACTAAGAAATAACTCTCCAGCCCTACTTAAAATACCGCCTTCTCGTTGCTTTTTCAACTCCTTGCTTAGTTCATTTCTATAATCAAATGGATTAAAATTTCTCATACATTTATTTTTTTATTAAATTAGCATATTTAAATTTTAAATATAGCATTTAATATAAACTATCTAATATTATTATTGACAAGAACTTAATACGATTTTTTATAATTTTATTAAAACTACTAATATTGTAATATTTTAAAAAAAAAGTCAATACACGTCCAATGTGTTTGTCAAGAGATAAAAAAATTTGTCTAATCATAAATAAAAATAACCTAATTTATTAGATCATTTTTAATACATTATTATTATTTTATTAAATCATCAAAACTTATCTCAAGAACCTCATTAAACCTCACTAAAAAGACTTTTTATCTATTTAAACATAAAAAACACCCCCTTGAGAGTGTTTATTTTATCGGCGG
>JAAZJO010000002.1 GCA_012800315.1 Candidatus Falkowiibacteriota bacterium | reverse complement strand
GAGCGAAGCGAGTCCGAGTAATTGAGCGACGATAAACGCGAGCTGGCGAGCGTTTAGCGGGTCCGTCCTGGACAACGAGCGATGCGTTTAAGCATCGCGAGGCGGAATTCCCCTAGGGACTACTAAGCAAAAAGGCAGTGTGAATACGCTATCTTTTTAAAACCCCCTTGTCAAAAAAGAAATCTTTTGGTATTATCAAGTTTGTATTTATTAAATTTAATTGAGCGCCTATAGCTCAGTTGGTAGAGCAGCTCCCTTTTAAGGAGATGGTCGTAGGTTCAAGTCCTACTAGGCGTACTAATCAAAACCGCCCGCTAGCGGTTTTTACAAACAAGCGCCGACTTAGCTCAGTTGGTAGAGCAGCTGTCTTGTAAACAGCAGGTCGTCGGTTCAAGCCCGACAGTCGGCTCTCAATAAAAACTCTGGTTTCTTAAAAAATACCAGAGTTTTTCGTAATTTAATGATAAAATGTTAATAAGTAGTTAATAAACAGTTAATAATGCTTTCTTGAAAAATAACTACTTATAAGCTAAAATGATTTAAACATGGAACATCTATAAAATATGGCTAATGATCAATTAATTGAAAAAATACCACCTCATAGCATAGAAGCTGAAGAATCTCTTTTAGGCTCTCTTTTGATAGATAAAGATGCAATTATTAAAGTGGCTGACACAATCATGCCACAGGATTTTTATAAAGATGCTCACAAAACAATTTTTGAGACAATAAAGGAATTATATAGTAATCAGGAACCAATTGATATTATTACTTTATCAAATCGTCTTGAAGAAAAAAAACAACTACAGGCTATCGGCGGACGTACTTATCTAGCGCGCCTTTCTAACGCAGTCGCTACTTCTGGTAATATCACTAATTACGCGAACATTATCCAGCGAAAAGCTACTCTACGTCGCCTCCAGCAAGCCGCTGCCGAAATCTCTGCCTTAAGTTTTGATGAAGAAAGAGAAATAGATGAAATTCTTGATGAAACAGAGCAAAAAATTTTTGGTGTTTCTCGTAAATATTTAAAAAATGCTTTTTTACCAATAGACAGCTTACTAACTGATGCCTTTGATCGTATTGATGAACTTCATAAATACAGTGGTAAATTACGCGGACTCTCTACTGGTTTCCCAGATTTAGATAATATTCTAGCTGGTTTACAAAAATCTGATTTAATAATCTTAGCTGCCCGGCCTTCCGTTGGTAAAACTTCTTTAGCACTAGATATCGCTCGTCAGGCAGCTATTAAAAATAAAGAAAGTATTGGCATTTTTTCTTTGGAAATGAGCAAGGAACAACTAGTTGATCGCATGCTCTGCGCGCAAGCTAATGTGAACTTATGGAAAATGCGTACTGGAAATTTATCTGATAAAGATGGTGATAACGATTTTGCACGCATCGGAGAGGCTATGGGCAAATTAGCTGAAGCGCCAATTTATATTGATGACTCTGGCACTTTATCAATTATGGAAATCCGAGCTAAAGCTCGTCGTTTACAAGTAGAAAAGGGACTAGGCTTAATAGTTATTGACTACCTACAATTAATGGAAGGGCGCGGAAAATATGGTGATAACCGTGTTCAAGAAATTGCTGAAATTAGTCGTGGTCTAAAATCTATCGCCCGCGAACTTAATGTTCCAGTTTTGGCTTTAGCGCAATTATCTAGAGCGGTGGAAGCAAGTAGCCCTGCTATTCCAAAGCTCTCTCACTTACGTGATTCTGGGTCTATTGAGCAAGATGCTGATGTGGTTATGTTTATTTATCGCAAAGCAGCTGATCGTAACTATGCTATCGCTGATTTACCAATGGATGAGCGTTATAAAGCGGAAATTTATATTGCTAAGCATCGCAACGGTCCAACCGGAAAAATTGATCTCTACTTTGATGAAAATACGGCTAGCTTTAAAAGTTTAAGCAAAATGCCGACTAATGATGCTCCGCTTGAATTTTAAAGACTAATAAAAATAATATTTTATAAATTAATAAGCCCGTCTCAGGGCAAATATCTTATGTTTAGCAAACTAAAACAATTCCAAGACTTACGCAACCAAGCCAAAACTATGCAAAATGCTTTGGCTCAAGAAACTGTTACCGAAGAAAGAAATGGTGTTAAAATTGTTCTTAATGGCAATATGGAAGTTCTTAGCGTTACTCTTAACGAATCATTATCAACCAGCGTTCAAGCAGAAACCGTTAAAACTTGTTTTAATGACGCCTTAAAACGTGCTCAAAGATTAATGGCTAAAAAACTCCAATCTATGGGTGGTATTCCAGGAATGAATTAATCAATAATTTTATCTTAAATGCGGTATCCTAAGGCGATACAAAATTTAATAGAAAAATTATCTACTCTGCCTAGCGTCGGACCGAAAACAGCTGAGCGCTATGCTTTTTATCTTTTACGCCAAAGCGATGATAGCCTTAATTCTCTAGCCGAAGCCATTAAAGATTTAAAAACAAAAACCACACTCTGCGCTTCTTGCCAAGCTATCACCGAGACAAATCCTTGTGCTATCTGTTCTTCTCTTGAACGAGCTAATGATATTCTTTGTGTGGTTGAAAATACTCAAGATCTTTTAGCCATTGAAGCAACTAAACAATTTACTGGAAAATATTTTGTACTTGGGGGATTAATAAATACAATTAATGATATTAAACCTGAAGATTTAAATGTTAAAAAACTGATTAAACGAATAAAAACTGATCATATTAAAGAAATAATTTTAGCTCTTAACTTTACCCTGGAAGGTGAAACTACTTCCCTTTATCTAACTAAACTTTTACGTAACCATCTAAAAGTCACTCGTCTAGCTAAAGGATTACCAGCTGGCTCTGATCTTGAATACGCTGACGAAACAACTCTTTCTAACGCCCTAAAATATCGTAATGAAATAAAATAAATAGGATAATAAAAGAGGTATCACTTAAAGTGATACCCCGTTTTTTTTAAAAGAACTCCGTTACCAAACGGATCGTTTCAACCGCGTATGCTTCATAATCAGGAGCGTGAATAGCATTCCGCTGCTGATCAATCGCATATTTAGATCTGATTTGATTTCTAACCTCAACCGTTTTCATGATTGCATTTTCACCCTCAGTGAAATATGCTTTCACTTCCCCGGAAGTAAAATAGGCTAAAAAATTAAAGAACCAAGGCTTCTTTTCATGTTCTTTGTAAAAAGCGGCTGCTTCTCTTAAAGAAAGAGTAGTAGAACCAGCAAAACTCACCGTTAACCCAAGATTTTCTGCCAACTTAACGGCTTGGCTGGCAATCAGGTCTGATCTTTCTTGATCAGGCTTGATTAAAAAGCATGATTTCTCTCTCATTACAATAAAACAACAAATTTAACAATTTCAGAATTTCAGAATAATTTGCTTTTTAAAACCCGCCTCTAATAGAGACGGGTTTTATTTTTTAAATATAAAACTTTAAACAATACTAACAATCTTAAGAGTAGTAAAGCTCTGACGATGACCAACAGTTTTCTTATAACGAGTCTTACTCTTATATTTTACTACTGTTATCTTTTTACCCTTAGCTGTCTCAATTACCTCTGCCTCAACTCTCTCACCAAGAGAAGGCTGACCAACCTCTAGGTTAGCTCCATCAGCGATTAAAAGGGTCTCTAATTTAACTTTAGTGCCATTTTCCGCCTCTAATTTTTCAACTTTAACCGTGTCGCCAACAGCTACTTTATATTGTTTGCCACCGGTTCTAATTACTGCAATTTTTGCCATAAAATTTAATAAAATTAAGCTATCTGTTTAACTTTTATAAATAATATCAGATATTTGAAAAATGTCAATAAATACGTTATAGTTATTTTAGAAACAATTATAATTTCATTATTTACAAATATGTCAAAATTTATTATCACTGGGGGTAAAAAATTAGCCGGTGAAATAGCGGTTGGCGGAGCTAAAAACAATGCTCAAATCATGATTCCAGTCGCCTTACTCTCTACTGAAACCATGATTATTAAAAATGTTCCTCAAATAGATGGTGTTGAAAAGTCTTTAGAATTAATGCGTTCTCTGGGGGCAAAAATAAAAGAAGGTAATCATAAATTAGAAATAAATACTGCTGGTTTGAATAAAACTGAACTGGATAAAAAAATTGCCAATAAATTTCGCACTTCAGTCATGTTTGTTGGTCCGATTTTGGCTCGTTTAGGTAAAGTTAAATTTCCTCATCCAGGGGGCTGTGTGATCGGGGCTGCTGGTCGCCCAATTGATTTATTTCTAGAAGGTTTTGAGGCCCTAGGCGCTAAAGTTAAAATTAGTAGTAGAAATTATATTATCACTGCTAAAAAACTTAAAGGTTGCGATTTCTTTTTTACAATCATGTCGGTAACTGGAACTCAAAGCATGATTATGACTGCCTGTTTAGCTGAAGGAACCACTATTTTGAGAAATTGTGCTATGGAGCCAGAAGTAGTCGCTTTAGCAGATTATTTAAATGCTCAAGGAGCAAAAATTAGCGGCGCTGGCACTCCAACCATTATTATTGAGGGGGTTAAAAAATTAAGCGCTGGAGTTTGTGAAATAATTCCTGATCGTATTGAAGCTGGCTCATTTGCTTTAATGGCGGCTGCCACTAATTCAGAAATTAAAATTACCAATTGCAATCCTGAACACATTCATTACTTATTAACCATTTTTAATAAAATCGGTGTTAATTATGAAAAAGGCGATAATTGGATATTAATGAAAAAATCAGGCAAAATAAAACCTTATAATTTAAAAACGCATGAATATCCGGGATTTTCTACCGACCTGCAGTCTCCCTATGTTGTATTAATGACCCAAGCGCAAGGTACTTCTTTAATTCAGGAAACTATTTATGATCGCCGTTTACTTTGGACAGATATGCTTTCTCAGTTAGGTGCTAATATTGTTATGTGTGATCCACACCGCATCACTGTTAATGGACCAACAAAATTATACGCTAGAAAGTTAATCAGCCCAGATATTAGAGCTGGTATCGCTTTAGTTATTGCGGCCTTAATCGCAGAAGGCACAACCGAAATTGATAATATTTATCAAATTGATCGTGGTTATGAAAAATTAGATCTTCGTTTAAGGAAATTAGGCGCCGATATCAAACGCATTGAATAAAAAATTTATGTCTAAGAAAACTAGAAATACACTTCTTCTTATTTTTATTATTCTCTTTATTATTTTAACGACTCTTTTTTCTATTTATGCTTCTGGCTATAAATTTAATTTAAGTTGGCCGATCAGATTTAATCGCCTACTACAGAGAACGGGGATGTTAATTGTTGAAACTAAGCCGACTAAAGCCATTGTTTATTTAAACAATAAACCACAACATAATCCCTCTCTTAAACCTTGGAGAAAGGATTATCTTGTTACCCCAGCAAAAATAAAAAATATTCTTCCAGGAGAATATGAATTACGTTTAGAAAATGAAGGCTATTGGCCGTTTATTAAAAAAATAAATATTAATTCCGGTGAAACTACTTTTATTAAAGAAATTAATTTATTTTTAAAAACAACACCAACTCTTGTGCTCCCTTGTCCAGAAGACTCTTTAATTATCAGTCCGGATAGTAAATATATTTATAGCCAAAATGCAAAAAAAATAATTACCCTAAAAACAGAGGAAGTCAAGGAACTAGAAGTCCCCAACGAAGCGCCCTCAACTTGGTTAGATAATAATAAACTATTAGTAGCTGGAGTTTTATTTAATCCTCTCAAAAACACCACCGAAAACTACGCCGATTTAATTGGTGCCAATGCTGATTCTTGGCGCTTTGAAACTATGACTGGCTATTTATATTATAAAAATAAAAATACTATCAATTTATTTAAACCCGACAACCGAACTAGCACTCTTCTGCTCTCAGGCGGAGATTATCTTGATTATAAACCAAAAAATAACCAATTATTTATTCTGATTAAAAAAGACAATCAAATTTTTCTTGAAAAAATACCTTCAACCAATTCTCAAAAAGAAAGCTGGCTTTTGCCGGCTACTGGTGACTATTCATTTTCACAAAATTTAGCCAACTATCTGACTGTTTACGACAAAAAAAATCAAACCCTATATCTTTTTAATGAGACAAAAATTGGTGATGGACCCCTCGTAATCAAAAATATAAAAAATTGGGCTTTAATGGATATTAATAATTTAATTTATACTAATAATTTTGAAATATATACCTTTGACCTAACTAATAATCGCTCAACTTTAATCACTAGACGAGGCACAGCCATAAAAGACATTATCTGGAATGCCGAAAAAAATTATTTAATCTTCTCCGAAAAAGAAAATCTAAATGTTTTTGATTTTAAAAATCATAATGTCACTTCCTTGCTAGCTGGCGAAGAAATAATCTCACCGGTCCTCAATACTAAAGATAATACTCTCTATTTCTGGGCAAATATTAATGAGCAAGAAGGGATTTATAAGATCTTATTATAAAAATAAACTAAATAACTAAGTAAACTAAAAAGAGTCATTTTTCCCATGACTCTTTTTTGAAATTCATTAATCAATTATTTTATTTACTAGCTAACTCATTAATCAATTTTTGTAAATCTTGACCAATCTCCTGATTTTTCAAACCAAGTTTAAGCGTTGCTTTAATAAAATTAAATTTATTACCAGTATCAAGCCACTCCCCTTTAATTTTTTTACCATAAAGTTTTTTCCCTTGTTTTAACATCTCTTCATAAGCATCAGCCAAACGAATTTCACCTGATTTACCAGCTTTCATTGTTTCTAAAATTTTCAAAATATCTGGTGTAATCACATTAATTCCCACTTGAACTAAATTAGAAGGGGCTTCTTCCTTTTTTGGTTTTTCAATAAACTGTGTAATTTCATAAATACCATCACCTAAATCATTACCAGCAATAACTCCAAACTGACTGACCTCTTCCGGCGCAACTTCCGATAAACCGATAATAGTTTCGCCGTATTTTTCATACGCCTCAATTACTTGTGTAACTGGCGAAATCTCGGCGTCATAAAGGGTATCACCAAACATCACTAAAACTGCCTCATCTTTATTAATTAAATGCGCTGCGCATAGAACTGCTTGTCCATCACCCAGAGGAATTGGCTGACGGACATAAGAAAACTTAGCCAAATTTTCAATCTCCTGCACTTTTTTTACCAAATCCAGCTTATTTTTCTCTACCAAAGTTTTCTCTAATTCAAAAGAATAATCAAAATGATCCTCAATCGCTCTTTTGCCCCGACCAGTAACAAAAGTTATTTCTTTAATACCAGCCGCTACGGCTTGCTCAACTAAATATTGAATAACTGGTTTATCAATAACCGTTAACATCTCCTTTGGTTGGGCTTTAGTAGCTGGCAAAAACCTAGTTCCAAAGCCGGCTACTGGAAAAATAGCCTTAGTAATTTTTTTCATATTTTTATCTTTAAATTTATTTTATTTACACATTAACTTCTACTTTAATCCCCATTTACAGAAATATTTTAACCCAGAACCAATATGGTTGCGTGCTAAGGAATCAATAAATAAGGCCGCATACCAAGGATGCCTAGCACTTTGCCGTAAATGATCATGAATTAAAATTGCTTCCGGATTATAAACTACTTTTAATCCCTTGGCCTGACAAGTGCGACAAATATCGGTGTCTTCAAAATACATAAAATAACGTTCATCAAATCGGGGAGACCATACTTGCCCATTGGGCAAAACTATTTCTTTTTTAAACATTAATGATGAGCCTAACATCCAATCAACTTCTTTAATTAGATCATGATTATCAGCAACCATTTGAAAATTATTAATATGACCAGGAAAATATTTGCCTAAAAAAGTACGACGTAGAATTGGCGTATACCATTTCGGAAAACGAAAACAAGAATATTGTAAAGAATTATCTGAATTTAATAATTTTGGACCAACAATCCCCACCCCTGGATTGGCTTTTAAATAATTTAATAAAGTTACTATCGCATCCCCCTTAATAATCGTATCTGGATTAAGAACAAAAATATATTCTCCTCTAGCTTTTTCAATGCCATAATTATTGCCACCTCCCATGCCTAAATTTTTCGGCAAATTAAATAAACGCAAACGAGAATCTAGTTTAACTAACTCATATAAATCATCACCAGAATTATTTTCCACTAAAATAATTTCATAATTTAAATCCTGATTATCAGCTTTAAAAATTGAAGTCAAACAAGACTCTAATTTTTTTTTATTTTTATAGTTAACAATAATAATAGACAAGTCCATATTAAACAATTTTTCTTATTAGTCTCCAATATAAATTAAATACTGGATTAACAATATATTTTAAAATCGGATTAGCTATTTCAATAAACTCAATTTTGCCAACAAAGTTTTTAGCAATTTTTGAAAATGGAACTGTTTTAAAAGCCTCAATCTTAGCTTTTTCTTTTTCAACTAGTGAATAATTTTTAAACCGTAAAAAATAACGATAAACTTTCATCTCTTCTTTAAACCAGCCTCTAATCATTGAATAAAAAAACATTCCTAAATCCATTATGATACAAGGCAAAATGATTAAAAAAACAAGATATGCGGGATAAAAAGTCATAATAGTTAAATAACGATTGCGCTCCATATAATAAATCATTTTAGTGCTACGCGAAAACTCATATTGATGATAAATCACAGAACGTGGAGCTAAAATTATTTTATAACCAGCCAATTTTACCTTTAAACTTATTTCTAAATCATCATGATACATATAATATTCCTCATTATAACCGCCTATTTTAGTAAACACTTCTGGACGAATAATAAAAGAACAACCACTAGCATAGCCCGTTATCTCGGGATAACCGCTTATTTCCCGATCAGCTTCTCCATAAGCGGAAGTAAAACCAAAGCCTAAAAAATGAATTCTATTCCCTAAGCTATTTATTTTGGGTGATTCTTTTTCTTCGGCTGTTCTAGGTAATAATAAAATTTTTGATTGAGCAATACCAGCTTCTGGATTATTTTCTAAAGCCGCCACCAATTCCCTTAACCAGGTTGGCTCCATTCTCGTGTCCATGTTAACAGTTAGCAAATAATCACACCCATCAGCTTTTGCTTCAGCAAAACCAAGATTATTAGCCGCCGCATAATTTCCGTCTAATCGTGGCAATATTTTTGCTTCTGGATAATTAACCCGAAGATATTCTAATGTTCCGGCTGTAGAAGCATTATCAATTATATAAACATTAATTAAATCTGCTGGATAATCTTGACAGCGCAAAGAATCACGACAAGGCAGTAAAAAACGCTCTGCATAATTTTGAAAATTTATTAAAACTATCCCTACTTTTTTATTCATTTTTTATAGAATTAACAAAATTATTTTCCAAATAAATTTTAATATTTTAAATTTCCAGGTCGCCTCCCATTTTTGAAAATATTTTAACATTGAATCGCTAAAATATTTTTGCGCTTGTCCGCGCTTTACCTGTTTAAAGCTCTGTCCCACATAATCAAGACAAGCACCCACTGGAGTATACCAAACCTCACCACCTAGTTTATAAACTTCCCGACAAAAATCAACTTCTTCAAACCAAATAAAATATCGTTCATCAAGTAAAGGGATTTCTTGGCCACTAATTTTTTTATAATTCTCACGATTAATTAGAAAAAAGGCGCCCCGAATAGAATCAACTTTGGCTGGCTGACTATAATCAAAATCAGAGCAAAGATATTTATTAATAATTCCCGGAAAAAGATGTGGCCATTTTAAGGTAACTGCTAATTGATCAAAAAAATCTGGAAAGCGACGAACTTGTTTTACTATTTCTCCTTGCTCATTTTCTAACTTACAACCAATCACAGTGGCTTGCGGATTATTTTTAGCCCAAGATAAAACTTCCGCTAAAGTATTAGTCCTAACCAGCATATCTGGATTAAGTAAAAGTAAGTACTCACCTTGAGCTAATTTAAGCGCTTGATTATTCGCCGCTGCAAAACCACGATTCTCAGAATTGGCAATTAATTTTACCGCCGGAAATTCATTTCTCAACATTTCTACTGTACCATCATTAGAATTATTATCAACCACTAAAACCTCCAATTTAAAATCGCCTTGTGAATTAAATAAAGCACAAAGATTCTCCCTTAATTTCTCTTTTACTTGCCAGGAGACAATAACTACCGATAAATTCATAATTTTAACGGCCTACTCTTATTAATTTATGTTTTTCTGTTAAACCGCTAACAATTTTCACCTGATATTTCCTTACCCCCAGAGCCTTCGCTAAATAGTTCACTAATTCCCGATTTGCCTCTCCTTTTTCTGCTTTAGCTGCTAAGGCAATTTTAATAGTGCCATCTGCCATTTCACCCCTAATTTCTGTTTTTGGGGCTCCCGGAATAACCTTAACATTAAAATAAATTTCTTTATTGTTAGCTAAATTTTCAATAAATTTTTTTAACATATTTAGTCTATTAATTTATTAAAAACCGCAAAGTCCTAATAATAGTATAGCTCTTTTTTCATCTTTTTTAAAGCCTTAAAAGACAGAAAACGATATTTGTCAAGGTTTATTTTATTTAAATAATAGGTTAAAATAGAAGTAATTTAAAAGATTAAATTTTATTAATATGACAGAAGAAAATGAGGTAAAAAAAGAAGCCTATCGTCGTCCATCTTGGGATGAATATTTTCTAAAAATTATGGAAATGGTCGGTGGTCGCGGCTCTTGTGATCGTGGTCGGGCTGGTTGTGTAATTACCAGAGATAACCGCATTATCGCAACTGGTTATGTTGGTTCTCCGATTGGCTTAGCTCATTGTGATGAGGTGGGACATGAAATGCATACTGTTACCCATGAAAACGGTCAACAAACTCGCCACTGTATCCGGACAACTCACGCTGAACAAAATGCTATTTGTGAAGCAGCGCGCATGGGTATTTCTATTAATGGCGGCACTTTATATTGTAAAATGACTCCTTGCTATGCTTGCGCCAAAATGATTATTAACTGCGGTATTAAAAGAGTCGTTTGTGCCCAAGATTATCACGCTAGCAAAAGAAGTAAAGAAATATTTGAAGAGGCTGGCATTGAATTTTCTTTAGTCAATAACGAAACAATTAAATACACTGATCAATAAAAATTAACACTATGAAGCAATATTTAGATCTCTTACGAGATGTTTTAGAAAACGGACAAGGTAAAGAAGACCGGACTGGCACAGGAACAATTTCTGTTTTTGGGCGCCAAGTTCGCTATGATTTAAATAAAGGTTTTCCTTTATTAACCACTAAAAAACTTTACACTAGGGCCATTATTCATGAATTATTATGGTTTCTCAAAGGAGACACTAATATAAAGTATTTAAACGATAATAATGTTCATATTTGGGATGAGTGGGCGGATGAAAATGGTGATCTCGGCCCGATTTATGGTAAACAATGGACTGCTTGGGAAGGAAAAAATGGAGAAACAATAAATCAAATAGCTCAAGCGATTGATTTAATTAAAAATAATCCTGATTCTCGTCGCATAATTATTAGTGGCTGGAATGTAGCTGACTTACAAGAATTAATTAGCGGCCAAAAAACTGCTCCGCCACCATGTCATACCATATTTCAATTTTATGTTGATCAAGATGATCGCTTGTCCTGCCAACTTTATCAACGCAGTGCTGATATTTTTTTAGGGGTACCTTTTAATATTGCTTCTTATGCCTTGCTAACAATGATGATGGCTCAAGTAACTGGCAAAAAACTTGGTGAATTTATTCATACTTTTGGCGATCTCCATATTTATCGTAACCACCTTGAACAAGTTAAGGAACAATTAACACGAGAACCTCGTTCCCTGCCAAAAATGATTATCAATCCGGAAATTAAAGATATTTTTGCCTTTAAATATGAAGATTTTAGGCTTGAAGGCTATGATCCTCTCCCAGGGATTAAAGCGCCAATTGCTGTTTAAACTATGATTAAAGTTATTATGATGATGGCAATGACCGTTGACGGGAAAATTGCCAAAGATAAAAACCAATTTGCTAACTGGACCAGCCGAGAAGATAAAAAATTATTTGTTGAAATTTCTAAAACTTGCGGCGTTGTTATGATGGGTGAAAATACTTTTAATACTTTCCCCGCACCCTTAAAAGATCGCCTCAATGTTGTCTTTACCGAAGATTTAAATAAACAAGCAATTCCGGGTGTAGAATGGGTTAGTGGTGAGCCAGAGTTAGTTTTAGAAAAATTAGAAAAAATGGGCTACACTTCTGTTCTTTTAGGTGGCGGTTCTTTTCTGAATTCCCTCTTTTTAGAAAAAAAACTAATTTCTGAAATAATACTTACTGTTGAGCCAAAAATATTTGGCGCCGGTCTTTCTTTATTTAATAAAGATTTAGAAACTGATTTAAAATTATTAGAGATAAAAAATCTAAATGAAAATACTATAATGTTACATTATCAAGTTTTATGAAAAAAATAATTATCGGGCTAGTTGGTGAAATTGCCAGCGGCAAAGATGTAGCTAAAAAATACTTAGAAGAAAATTACGGCGCTAGTTGTCATAAATTTTCGGCAATTTTACGAGAGATACTTAATCGTCTTTATATTCCAATTACCCGAGAAAATATGCAAAAGATCTCCACGGCTTTGCGTCAAGTATTTGGCGAAGATTTATTAGCTAAAATAATTACTGCCGATGTTGAAAATGATAATCATGAAATTATTGTCATTGATGGTATTCGCCGCCAAGAAGACATCCTTTACTTAAAATCTTTGCCCAATTTTTATTTAGTTAGTGTAAAAGCAGAGGCAAAAACTCGCTACGAACGCCTAACTAAGCGCCAAGAAAATACTGATGATGGCACAAAAACCTATGAACAATTTTTAGCTGATGGTCAAAAAGAAACTGAATTAAAAATCCCAGAAGTGATGGCTTTAGCTGACTATGAATTAGATAATAACGGTGATTTAAAAAACCTCTATAGACAAATTGAAGAAATAATCATAAAATTAGAGGAATTAAAAAATTAAAGAAATACTATGAATAATTACTCAGGAAAACTAATTGTCATAGACGGTACAGATGGTAGCGGCAAAACTACGCAGCTAAATCTTCTGAAAACCAAGTTAGAAAATGAAGGCTATGAAGTTAGAGTAGCTGATTTCCCACAATATAACCAAAAATCAGCCGGCCTAGTAGAAAATTATTTATCTGGAAAATATGGCCAAGCTGAGGATATTACTCCTTATCAAGCTTCTATTTTTTATGCTGCTGATCGGTTTGATGCTAGCTTTGAAATTCGTAATTGGTTAAAAAATGGCAAAATAGTTTTAGCTAATCGTTATGTGAGCGCAAACATGAGTCATCAAGGCGGGAAAATTGACAATCCGCTAGAACGAAAGGCTTTCTTTAGTTGGCTACATGAACTTGAATATGAGCTCTTTAATATTCCTCAGCCAGACTTAACAATCATTTTGCACGTTGAAGCCGAAATAGCTCAAAAACTAGCCCAAGATAGAGCCCGCTCTGATTGGTCAGGCAGCCAAAAAGATATTCATGAAAATAATTTAACTCATTTAAAAAAAGCTGAAAAAGTTTATCTAGAAATTGCCGAAAAATATCCGGAATTTAAATTAGTAAGCTGTACCAAAAATGATAATATTATTAGCCGAGAAGAAATTGCTGACTTAGTTTGGCTACTAGTAAAAAAACTTATTAGCAAACAAGCAGATAATAATAAGAAAGAGGAATATTTCCGCCCAATTGCCGATATTATTGGCAGCCAAATTAAACTAAGTGACTCTAAAAAAATATTTTCTAAAGAAGAAGCTAATTCACAAAACGAAAAACCGATCTTAGACGAAAAACAAAACTGTCAATCAACTATTTTAAAAGTTGAAAAAATAAATCCACTAGCCAAACTTCCCCAAAGAGCACATGAAGGCGATGCCGGCTATGATTTATACGCTAATGATTATTATTCCATCGCTCCCTATGGTCACGCTCTAATTTCAACTGGAATAAAAATGGCTATTCCCGCTGGTTACGTTGGCTTAATTTGGGATAAAAGTGGTCTAGCTTCTGAAGGCATTAAAACAATGGGGGGCGTAATTGATTCTAGTTATCGTGGTGAAATAAAAGTTATTATAAAAAACTTGGGTGAAAATATTTACAATATTGTTCCTGGTCAAAAAATTGCTCAAATACTAATTCAAAAATTTTCCTCAATGGAAATTAGCGAAGAAAATATTAATGACGAAACCAGTCGTCAAGCTGACGGTTTCGGCAGCACTGGAAAATTTTAATATCATTAAAATATCAATCTATGGACTACGACGTTATCATCGGCTTGGAAATCCATGTCGAACTAAAAACTAAAAGCAAAATGTTTTGCTCTTGCAATAATGACACAAATAAAAAAGAACCGAATACGACCGTTTGTCCAATCTGTCTTGGGCACCCCGGCACTCTACCAGTACCCAACAAAGAAGCGATTGACTGGACGATTATGACTGGCTTAGCGCTACATTGTAAAATAAACAGAACATCAAAATTTGATCGGAAAAACTACTTCTATCCTGATTTACCAAAAGGCTATCAAATTTCTCAATATGACCTACCTCTGTGCTATGAAGGATATTTAGATGTTGATGGTACCAACATTGCCATCACTCGCCTACACCTTGAAGAAGATACTGGAAAATCAACTCATGTTAAAGATAAAAACTATACTTTAATAGATTTTAATCGCGCTGGCACACCGTTAATGGAATTAGTGACCGAACCAGTAATAAAAAATGCGAGTGAGGCAAAAAAATTCTGCCAAACCTACCAACAAATTTTACGCTATCTTGATATTTCCGACGCTAATATGGAAAAAGGTGAAATGCGTTGTGAGATAAATATTAGCTTGCAAGAAAAAAATAAATGGGAATATAAAGAGGGATTAATCAAGCCACTAGCTAAATATGAATTAAATAATAAGGTGGAAATAAAAAACATTAATTCTTTTCGCTCAGTTGAAAAGGCAATTAATTTTGAAATTAAACGCCAAAGTGAACTTTTAAATAAAGGAGAGAAAATTATCGGTGAAACTCGTGGCTGGGATGAAAATAAAAATGAAACTGTTAGCCAAAGAATTAAAGAAAGCTCTGCTGATTATCGCTACTTCCCTGAACCAGATATTCCTCCACTAACTATTGATGAAGCCTGGATTGCTAAACTAGAAAAAAAATTACCAGAAATGCCACAAGCAAAAAAAGAACGTTTTATACGTGAATATAGATTTACCCCGGAAATGGCCCAAACCTTAACCACTGATAAAAAATTAGCTGATTGGACAGAAAATGTTTTATCTGAATTAGATGCCTGGATTGAGGCTCACGGTGATGATGAAAATAGACAAGAAAGACGTCTATCTAAAGCTGGCGGCAACTGGATTGCTAATGAATTACTAAAACATTTAAACGCCGACAATAAACGAATTGATGAGATAAATATCACTGCTGAAAATTTTGCTGAACTTGTTTGTCTTATTTATCAAGAAAAAATTAACTCTTCAACTGGCCAAAGAATTCTTGAAGAAATGTACAATAATGGCGGGGACCCAACCGATATTATGAAAACGATGGGTTTAGAGCAAATAGATAATACTAAAGAATTAGAAGCTGTGGTACAAAAAGTAATTACTGAAAATCCAGATCAAGCAGCTGACTACCGAGCGGGCAAAACAGCTTTAATCAAATTCTTCATTGGAAAAGTGATGGCTGAAACAGATGGTCGGGCCAATCCTAAAATAATCAAAGAAATTTTAGAAAAATTTTTAGCTTAAAAAATTAATAAGCTCTTTTTCGGCCTCTTTTAAATTAGTTACCCAGGTAATTTTTCTCCCTTGTTTTTGCCAACGCTTAAACCAGGTTTTTTGACGTTTAGCAAAACGATAAATAGCCGTACCTAATTTTTCAACCATGGTTTCATAGTCAATTTTTTCAAGTAAATATTGACTAATAAATTTATATTCTAAACCAAAACTCATTAATCTCTCCCAAGAAACTCCGGCCGCCTGTAAGCGCTCTACTTCTTGAACCATTCCCTCTTTCTCTAGGCGATCATGTAGCCGAGAAAAAATTCTCTCGCGCAAAATATCATCCGGCCAATCTATACCTAAAAGTAAAAAACTATAAGGAGAAGTTTCTTCTTTTAATTCGGTTTGTTTTGTCTCTTTCTTAAGTAAGTCCGCCGCCTCTTGTTTAATAATTTCTAAATAACGAATTAAACGACGTTTATTATTTTTATCACTATTATTTAAACGAGCCGCAAACTCGGGTTTTAGTTTAGTTAATTGAGCAAATAATTCAGCCGCGCTAAACTTTTCTAAAGCTGCCCTAACTTGTAAATCTGGCTTAGCCTCGGATAATTGATAATTATCAACTATTGCTTGAAGATATAAACCCGAACCACCAACAATAATTGGCAATTTGCCTCGCTTTAAAACATCATTAATCGCTTGTAGGGCTAATTTTTGATATTGAGCTAAATCAAACTTAGTTTTTGGGCTAACCACATCAATCAAATGATATTTAATTTTTTTATTAGCAATTTTATAATCTTGCAAATCTTTGCCAGTCCCAATGTCCATTCCTTGATAAACTTGGCGACTATCAGCACTAATAATTTCACCGTTAAATTTAGCAGCCAAGTTAACTCCTAGTTTTGTTTTGCCAGCCGCTGTTGTTCCTAAAATAACTAAAACTTTTGCTTTTGACTCATCAACCAAATCCCCCTCTAAAGCAAACGGCAAAACTTTGCTAATTTTAACTTTAGCAAAAGTGCCAATTAATTTTTGATTAGCTTTTTTTGTTTTAGCTAAAACCGTTTGATAAGTGCTAGTCTTGCCATAATACTTCCCTCGTTTATTAATGCCCTCAATTAAAACTCGCAACTCTTGACCAAGATATTTTTTATTATTTTCTAAGGCTGTCTCTTTTAAAATATCATTAATAACTTCTTCCCGTCTCTTTTTTTCAGTCGGCGCAATATTATCTTTCATTTTCGCCGCTGCCGTTCCTGGGCGTGGGCTATACTGAGCAATATAAGCTAAATCAAATTTTAGGCGCTTAAATAATTTGGCAGTATTTTCAAATTGTTTTTTAGTTTCTCCCGGAAAACCAACAATAACATCAGTAGTAATAGCAATACCTGGTTTAGCTTTTCTTAATTTAGCAATTAAATCTTCAAAATGCTGAGCAGTATATTTTCGGTTCATTCTCTTTAAAATAGTATCATCACCCGATTGAACAGCTAAATGAACATGGTGACAAATTTTATCTGAAGAAGCCATCACGGCAATCAGCTCATCACTCATATCTTTCGGATGGCTAGAAACAAACCTAATCCAAAAATCTCCCGGAATTTTGATAATCGCCTTTAGTAATTTAGGGAAATTATAACTTTTATCATGATAGCTATTAACATTTTGGGCAATTAGAGTTATTTCTTTATAGCCTTCCTTAATTAAATTTTTAAGCTCCTTAACAATCTCTTGAGCTGGACGATAAACTTCACGTCCACGCGCATAAGGAACGACACAATAGGAGCAAAAATTATCACAACCATTACCAATCGGTACATTAGCCGAAAAACTTTTATTTCTTTTGGGTGCAATACTTAAATATTTTTCTCCCTGCTGTAAACGATTAGTCTCTAAACTAAATTTTTCTGCCAAAACCCCACCCTTTAATATTTTTGGCAATTGCATCATTTCGCTTGTTGGTATAAAAATATCAGCTCGCCCCGCTAAGCGCTTTTTAACATCTTCACGACGACTCAGGCAACCAGTGATAACAATAATTGTTTGTGGGTTATTTTTTTTAATCGTATTAACTAGACCATAAACCCGATCCTCAGCCATCTGTCTAACCCCACAAGTATTAATAATTACTACTCCTGCCTTTTTTATATCTTGTTCAAAACTAAAGCCCTGCTTTTCTAAAAAAGCAGCCAAACGTTCACTATCAGCAATATTCATCTGGCAGCCGATAGTTAAAATATAATAAGTATATTTCTTTATTTTCATATTAATTTTCTTCAGGCAAACTAACCTCTGAGCGCACCTCTAATTTATATAGACCAAACTGGGGATTAATTTTTTTAATCAATTTAATTTCTAAATTATAAGGTGCTAACTTGCGTTCATTTAAATAATTAATATCCTGCTCATTTAAGAAAAAATTGTAATAATAAACTGGATAATATTTAACCAGTTTTTGCGTAGCAGCAAAAATCTCCTCGTTCGGCAAACGTCCCATAATTATCCGTCGTTCCGGAAAAAAGAACTTGTCATAATATTGAGTAATAATAATACTATCTGGTTCAGTTAAAGAAAAAACTATTTGCGCATTCTTTTTTTCGGCTATACTAGTGTGATAAAGATAAACTAGGCCTTCTTCCGAACCAAACAAAACAAACATGATACCAAGATAAGCAATGCCCAAAACAGCTGCCGCTTGTAGACCGCTAGAAACAATGTTTTTCATGCTCTGAGACATTTTTTCGCTCACAGAACATAAAGCGCGCGTTAAGCTAACAATCGCATAAGCGACTAAGGGTAAAAGCATTAAATAAATCGGCAACCAATATCGTGTATATGAATTACCAATAGTATAACTATTCGGATTAGGATTATCATTAAACTGCCAACTACCATAATAAAATACCAGAATCACCCCCAAAGCTAACCAAACCAAAGTATAAACTAAGTACTTCTTTTTAAAATGTTTTATATTATGTACTACTAATAATAAAAAACCAAACAAGCCTAAATAAGTTAAAACTGGAAACATCTCAACAACATAACGATTAAACATCTCAATTGACTGCTCTTTCTCAAAACCAAAATAAAAAATATTCTTTTTAATCGTTTGATAATAAGCCTTATATTGCTCCAGACCGCCTCTCCAAGAATGATTAAAAACTTCAGCACTAGCATTAAAAATTTCATCTAAAGAACGATTCATTTCATTATAACCGCCCCGAAAAGAGTTTTGATATAAAACATTGTTCCAATAAATGGCTGGCATTAAAGCGGTTACTACACCAACACAGAAAATAATTAATTTAATTAAACCAAAACGACGAATATAAAAAATCCAAATTATAGCTAAAGCGGGCAAAAGCCAAATAATTTCTGAAGTTCTCGTAATTATGGCTAGGCCAATGAAAATGCCAGAAAATAAAGCAGCTATAATTTTAAAAAATCGCTCATGCTCAAATTTAAATTTAAAAAACTTTGCTCTTAGCTCCTCTCTAATTTTATCCTTTCTTTTTTCTCCTAAGGCTAAAACAAAAAAATATATCCCGAATATTAAAAATACAATAAATAAGACATTATGAAACATGCTTCTGACGGTGTAATAGATATAGACCGGAAAACTGGCGAGCAGAAAAGCAGAAATCAAGCCAATGCGTTGACTAGCAAAAATTCGGGATATTAATAAATAAAAAAAGACTATTCCTAAGGCAGCTAAAAAGGGAGTTAAATATGGAATAGTTTGCACCCCAAAAATCTTAGCAAGGCTGCCATAAGTTAAAGAGATGCCTAAAAAACTAACTGGCTTTATCCAGCCAAAATCACTACGCAAACTGCGCGGCATAACCATATTATCTCCGATAACCGCCGCTGAATCAAAGTAGGATAATTGGCTATTTTCAGCGAATTCTTTACTAAAATAATAATTGGCTGTCTCGTCTGGAGAAGCCCATTTTACATAATCTTGATCCTGGGTGTAATAATTAAAACAAGCAGTGGAAATAAAAAAAATAAACGCCAGAAGGCTGACGATGATTAAATTACCCCATTTTTGCCAATTTATTTTCAAACTCATAACATTAGACTTATTTCAATCTTATCTAAAATTGCCAATTTTAGCAAGAATTTGCTATTATTAAAGTAATATGAAAATAATAGAAAAACTCAATAAAATAACTCCCCAAATCATTGAATATTTTCTCTTAATCATCTCTTTAACGACTATTTTTGGAGCTGTTGTTTATTATTTTTATGCCCTCAACTGTTTAGGAGTAATAATAACTATAATTTTGGTTATTGCCTCCTTGTTTTTTCTCCGCGGCCGCCTCCCCTTTGATCAAATTCAGCAAAGCAAGTCTCTAAAAATTGAATTGGTGAGCCGACCGAAAAATTTTTTTCAATCAATTATTAAATTTCTTAAAAAAAATTGGCTAGAGGTTTTTTATTTCCTCTTCTATTTTATTAGTTTCATTATTCTAATTTCCAGTCGCAGTGAGCAGGCAATCATTTCTCCCTGGCAAGTCGTCAAACCTGTCTTTTTTCTTTTTTTCTTTTTATCTTCAGCAGCGCTCATTATTATCCTCTCCCAGAAAAAATTATCCGCCAGCGCTAAGCTTCTTGTTTTATCAGCTCATTATCTCCTAAATTTTATAGTAGCAGCCGTTGTTTATAAAATAGGCTATGGTTTTGATCCGTTCATCCACCAAGCCACTATGGAACTAATTGATCAAACAGGCCTAGTTACACCTAAACCCTTTTACTATCTTGGCCAATATGGCTTAATTATTATTTTTCATAAACTAACTGGATTATCAATTTATCTGCTCAATAAGTTTTTAGTGCCAGTATTAGCTGCTCTCTTTTTACCCCTAGCTATTTATCGTTTCACTAATCAAAATATTCAAGATAAAAGTTCTTGGCTCACCGTTCTTTTTGTTTTAGCACTAACTTTTTCACCTTTTATTCTTTCTACTCCCCAAAACTTAAGTTATCTTTTTCTGATTCTAGCGATTACCTTCGGCTTAACAGAAAATGGTCTTGTCTGGTCCTTAATTCTCTCTTTAGCCACCTTAGCTATTCATCCTTTAACTGGTATTCCAGCAATAATTTGGTGGTTATTTTTAGCCTTAAATAAATATGCTCCTAAAATTAAAGCTAAGACCTATAAAATTATAAAAGGTTCTCTTTTTGCCGCCGGCTCCCTGCTACTCCCCATAGCTCTCTTTATTGCCGGAGGTGGAAATTTTAAAAAAATAGGTTGGAACTTGTCAGCTATTATCAATCCCCTAAAAAATTTATTTTCCACTTTAAATGGCGCTGGACAAGAAAACTGGCTTTTAAATTTTGTTTATTTTTTTAGTTATAACTATAATCTTTGGTTAATTTTAATTATTGCTGCTAGTCTGTTTTTCTTCTATCGCCAAAAAAATGAAAAGAAGAAAAAATTTAATAGCCTAATTTTCATTAACTCAGCTCTGTTAATCGCTTACTTAATTTCTAGCCAAATAACTTTTACCGAACTGATTAATTATGAACAAACTAATTTTACCGAACGACTATTGGTTTTAATTATTATTTTTTTCTTACCTTTTATTATCTTAGGGCTACAAAATTTAATCTCTTTAATTATTCGCCAAAAAAAACCAAGCAGAATAATTTTTGCTACTTTTGGCTTAGCTCTTTTAATGACTGGACTTTATCTCTCTTATCCGCGCGTTGATAAATATTTTAATTCTCGTGGTTATAGCACCAGCCGAAATGATTTAATGGCTGTTAATTGGGTTGAGCAAGACGCTAATGATACTTATGTTGTTTTAGCTAACCAGCAAGTGAGTGTCGCCGCTCTTAAAGAATTAGGCTTTAATCATTATTTTAAAACATCCACTGGTGAAGTCTATTTTTATCCCATTCCAACCAGCGGGCAACTTTATCAATATTATTTAGAGATGGTTTACAAAAACCCTAGCCGAGAAACTATGGCTAGGGCAAAATATTTAACTGGAGCAAAAGAAGCTTATTTTATCATTAATAAATATTGGAACAAAAGTGGGCAAATAATTGCCGCCGCTAAGCTAAGCGCTAATTACTGGGAAGTGATAAACGATGAAGTTTATATTTTTAAATATTAAACACTTAACGGCTTTTAACGGCTTTCTTGATAACTCCAAACTGGACCAACCGATAAAATTTTAGCATCACCATCTTGATGTAATAAAACCATTAACTTCAAACTTAAATCTTCAACTAAATCATTCTTAGCCGCGGTTTTTAAAGTTAATCTTTTAGAAGGAGCGGTTGGTTTTTTTGCTATAAAATTCTCAGTAAAATCAATAATTGCTTTATTATCATCTTCATCTAAGGGTTGATCGGTTAATTCTTTAGTAATAATCTTTTTTAAGGCCAGCAGATTATTATCAATCATAGCTAAATTAGTTGCGACAGATGGAACTTCAAAATCTATCTGTAGAGCGGTAAACATTTTTTTCATCATCTCATTTTCAGCAATTAACTCATTAACTAAATATAAATTAGGCTCAACATAGGATCCGTAGCTAAATCTGGAAAAATTACTAAACTCCTGATTAGTTAAAACTTTATCCAGCGGTAATTGCATATTTATCCAAGCCGCTACCGCCGTATTAATATTTTTATCACGCCAAGCAGCTGATTGAGCAAAAATTGGCTGCTTAGATTTATCCATATTTAAATAAGTAGACGCGGTAAACAAAGTTGACCAATAATTATTGGTATGCCAAACAAACTCCTGATTAAGTTTATCGCTTAATTTTTTAGCGGCTACCTCATAATTTAAATAATTTGTATTATCTTCAAAATAAGCATTATTAGTAATCGGTTGTAAAAGATTAATAATATCAAGGGCTATTCCGTTACAGCGATGATAAGCATTGCCAATTAAACAACTAGTAATATTAGCTGGCTTAGCCTCGCCTTGATAAAGAGAAACGGCTGGACTGGTTAAACTCTTAAAAATATAATCATTAGGAGAATACGGCTCAACTAGCATTTTAAATCCTAAACGAGAATTAACGGCTGAATCATTTTTATCAATCGCCCCTAAAAACGGCGAAAAATCTATTGTCTTTAAGTTATTTTGTAGTTTTTGAAAATTATTTTGCGCCTCCGAATTTTTATCATCAAATATTTCCTCAATATCATAATCTTCACCAAAAATTGATTTAAGCGCATCACGATAATAAACATAATTTAGGTCCTCACGTAAAGGGCCAAAATAAGACATCACTTTATAGATTCTTGCCCATTTATTTTTTAATTCCGGCGAATCAGAAAAATCTTTAGAAATTAAACTGGCGGCAATCATTGATAAGCGCCAATCTTCTTTATCTAATAAACAATTTGGGCAATTTTTATCTTGGTAATTTAAAGGAAAAACTGAATTAAGCCAACGACTAGCTAAATAAAAATTATTTAATTTAGCATTATCACGATAATCAGCTGGCACCACAAAATCTTTATAATTACGCTGATAAAGCATCACCGGCGATTTAGTTTCCTCCTTAGCATCTCTAATTAATTTTAATTCTCTAGCAATATCATCACCTAAATAAGAAGGCGTCACAAAATAAAATTTGTTTGCCTCAGAAGCAGAAAATTTATTATTGTCTCTTAACTCTTCAGTTAAGGATATTTGATTTTCAGTCGGACTAAGGAGCTCTAAGGCAACGGCAAAAAAAGCCACCTCTAAACGTTCCCCTTCTAAAATTGAATCATTTACTGGACCAATAGCGGCTAAACGAGCCTCATAGCGATTCTTAGCTGAATTATAAATATCTTTAACAATACTCCAAAGATTATCATAAAAAATATTCTCCTCAATATCTTTATATATTTTTTTCAAAGAGTTTTGATAATAATAAAAAATGAAATCAGAAGTTATTAAAACGGGAATTTGTTTTGTTTTCAGCTGCTCATAAACAGAATAAAAATCAGGTGCTTCCTTATTCCAGGGATTAGGAATAAGTGAAAAACCCTGGTTACCAATATCATCTAGAGCATCATCTAGATTAAGTTTTCTTGATAAATCATAATAATTCGCAACATCAATTTTAACATTTACCGGCAAACTATAATCTTTAATTTGGGACACAATCGTGTTATCAGGTGTTTTATAAAAATCAGCAAACGCTAAATATTCAATCGCTAAATCCGAAAAAGGAACTTGCGTTTCAGTAGTTAAAGCGCTTTTAGGAAAACTAGGAGTTGAGCTTGACTCACTAATCATGGGCGATGATGACTCAATTGGTCTAATATTATCTTCTAACACGGATTTTTGCTTAGATTTATAAACTAAAACAAAAATTACAGCGCTCACAGCAAGAACCAACAAAATTATAACCGTCACGCTTAGTGTTTTTTTAAAATTAAAAGTTCGCAGCCTTTGATTATTTTGCTTATTAGCCTTTTCATTGCTCATAACCTCTTCTAAATTTAAAATTAATCTCTATTTTAAATATTTATATTTATTAGCTAAATGTTCATTATATGTTTTAGCATAAAAAATTCTGCCGTCATTAGTCGTTAAAAAATAATTATACTTAGTATTAGCTGGATAAATAGCCGCTTCAATCGCTAACGCCCCCGGATTACAAATCGGTCCAGGTGGCAAACCCCGATATTTATAAGTATTATACGGGGAGTCAATTTCCAGCTCCGCACCACTGTGGGCTGGTTTTTTATCATTATAAATATAAGAAAGAGTGGCATCAGATTGTAAAGCCTGCCCAACACTTAGACGATTCATAAAAATTCCAGCTACAATTTTAGCATCTTGATTGTCACCAGTTCTATAATTAAGCAATGCTTCTTTTTCAATAATTGAAGCCAGCGTTATTACTTCATAAATTGTCCGCCCCTGCGCTTTTATGTCCTCTCGCATTTTAGGGGTTAGTTTATGATCAAAATTAGTCAACATTTTTCTAATAACTTCTGGCACGGACGAACTGGCATAAATACGATAAGTATCTGGAAAAAGATAACCCTCTAATCCATAATACTTTGGTTTATCTTCTAAAAAACTAAACTCAGCTGAAAAATCAACCGGAGCTGGCAGGTCTTTCTCTTTTTGATAATTAACCATAGGAAAACCAGCAATCTCTAAAAATTCCTCACTTTGATATTGCCCCTCTCTTTCAAAATATTGACCAATATCACGGCTGGTCCAGCCCTCAGGAATACGAATTGTTTTTTCAGGAATTGGCGGCCAAGCCTCTGACTCCAAATTAGTTTTATTTTTCCCTCTCCAAGAAAAAAAGAGAACTAAAACAATTACTAAAAAAATTATAACCAGCAAAAAATATTTAGCCGTTTTTCTCATAAATTTTAATTAGACTTTTTACTAACTGTCTTCTTTTTGCCAGCTGATTTCTTTTGACTAATCGGTTGTTCCTTAAAAGCGGCTGCCTTAGCGATTAACTGAGAACTAGCACGAATTTTCTTGCCCAAACCATCAACCATTTTAATCTTATATTTTTGACAAATAGGATACTCCGGAACATCGCCAATACTATGACGGTCTCCACCATTAGCAAAAATATCTGGTCGGACTTTAATTAAAGACTGACAAACAGTTTTATCTTTATCAATTGAAACAAAAACTCGGTCAACATCACGTAAGGCTTTAATAATTTTTACCCGATCAGCCAAAGACATAAAAGGAACACTACCTTTTAAGGCTACTTGCTGATCATTATTAATAATCGCCACTAATTCATCTCCTAATTTTTTTGCTTTTTGAATCATTTCCAAATGCCCAACATGAAGAGGGTTAAAATAACCCGAAACAGCTACCACGACTGGCTTCTTGACTTTAGCTGCTTTGTTAATTTTACTGGCTTTAACTGTTTTGCTGGCCTTATTAGCTTTGCTAGTTTTACCGACTTTATTTTTAATACTTTTTTTTGCTTTCATATAATAAAATTTAAATAAATCATTAATTTTATTATAACAAAAAATTAGCTAAATTTAAAACATTTTTAAAAAAAGAGTTTATTTATTTATCAAACTAGGCTAAAATAAATTAGTAATCAATTTAAATAATAAATATGACAATTTTATACAGTTTTATCCTCGGTATTATTGAAGGATTAACAGAATTTCTGCCCATTTCTTCTACCGCGCATCTTATTATCGCTGGTGAATGGTTAAAAATACCCCAGACAGAGTTTTTAAAAAGTTTTGAAATCTCCATCCAGCTAGGCGCCATATTATCAGTTATCATTCTTTATTGGAAACGCATTGTAAATAATTTAAATATTATTTGGAAACTGCTAGCAGCCTTTATCCCAACCTCTATTATCGGTTTAGCTTTCTATAAAATAATTAAAAATTATTTAATGGAGAATCTTAAAATTATTAGCCTCTCTCTATTACTTGGCGGTATTATCATTATTCTTTTTGAGAGATGGTATGCTAAAAAACAAAAAGCAATAACGACAGAAAATGGTGATAATGATGACTTAGATTTAAAATCAATTTCTTATAAACAAGCAATTATTTTAGGTATCGCCCAGGCTATTGCTGTCATCCCGGGAGTTTCCCGCTCAGGCGCAACTATTATTGGCGGCTTAGCCCAAAACATCAAAAGAAAAACAATTGTTGAATTTTCTTTTCTCTTAGCTATTCCCACCATGCTGGCAGCCACCTTGTTTGATATTTATAAAAATCCGAGCATTTTTTCTGGCGATCAATTAACTATCTGGGGAGTTGGTTTTGTCACCGCTTTTATCACTGCAATAATTGGGGTCAAGTTTTTTATTAAATATATTCAAAAAAATGATTTTAAGGCTTTTGGCTGGTATCGCATCATTTTAGGAATATTAATACTAATATCTTTATTTAGATAAAACCTTCTATTTATAAATATATAAAAACCCGTTAATACTAACGGGTTTATTTTTTATAATTAAAATAAAACTCTCTCTTAAACTTAAATCCAGTAATTTAAATCCGAAAAAGCTGTCGCGCATTTTCAAAAGTCACCTCAGCCACCTTTTCTATCTTTAAATTTTTTATATCAGCAATTCTCTTAGCCACATATTGAACTAAAACTGGTTCATTTCTCTGTCCACGATACGGCTCTGGAGCCATATACGGTGTATCTGTTTCAATCATTATTTTATCTAAAGGAATTTTTCTAATTAAATCATCCCATTGCTGGCTAAAAGTAATCAAGCCGGTAAACGAAATTAATAAACCTAAATTAAAATATTTCCAAGCCAAATCCTCATCACCAGAAAAACAATGAACCACGCCCCAAGGACGATCATTAGGAATTATCTGGCCATATTCTTTTTTAAACTCCTGTAGAATTTCTAATAAATCATCATGTGCCTGACGACAATGAATAATTACAGGCAGATCCAGGCTACGCGCCAAAAGGAGTTGCTGAGCAAAAACTTCACGTTGCTTCTTTTTAATTGCATTTACATCTTTAGTTGGATCAAGATGATAATAATCAAGACCAATTTCGCCAATCGCCACCACTTTTTCAAATTTAGCTAACTTTTCATAACTCCCATAATCAAAATCTTCACCCCGAGTGACAAAGCTATATTCATTCCCATTTTCCTGGCTATCAACTACGCTTTCTTCAAGATGAATAGGGTGCAAACCAACCGCTGCGTAAACACCTTTTTCATATTTATTAGCAAAATGTAAAGCCCGATTTGAGGTTTTAAATTCAGTCCCAACTAAAATCATCCAAGTATCATTATCCAAAGAACGACGAATTACCTCTTCGGCATCGTCGCGAAAAGCAGAAAAATTTACATGAGCATGAGTATCAATAAACATTTTAATGATAAATTAATTTTATTTTCCACATAAAAAACGCGAAAAACGCGTTTTTTATTTTTTAATAAATTCACTAAACTTATTCAACATTTTCTTCCTGACCGAGTTCTGAGACAACTTCAGTCACCTCTTCAGCTACCTCTTCAACTGCATTTTCTAGTACAGCCGCTGGCGCTGCTTCTGGGGCAGGCTCTGGTGTAGATTCTGGAACAGTTTCAGTAACCTCTTCTGGAGTCGCAATATTCTCTACTGCTTGCTCCTCTTTCTTATCATGGCAATCACCATGCTCCTCTCCGCAATGGCTTTTACTTTTAAAAATTTTTTTAAACCACTTGCACATAGATTTATAGGTTAATAATAAGCACTCTTTCATTTTAGCATTTAGACGCCAAAAGTCAATTAAAATCAGGAGTTTAAATGTCTAATTCTTCTAATATTTGCGCTTTTTTTCGGCTCAACCCCTTAGGTATATTAACTATAATTTTTACAAAATGATCACCAATTCCGCGATTTCGCAACTTTTGAATCCCTTTCTCTCTAAGCTTAAAAATAGTGCCAGATTGTGTTCCTTCAGGAATTTTTAATTTTACTGTGCCATAAATAGTTTCCACCTCAATTTTATCTCCCAAGACTGCTTGTTTGATACTAATTTTTTGCTCTGTACGAATATCATAATTATCACGCACAAATTTATTATGTGGTCGCAATTTAATTCTTAAATATAAATCACCAGATGGAGCTCCTCTTTCTCCCGCCTCTCCTTGGCCAGATAGGCGAATTGATTCACCATCATTAATACCAGCAGGAATACGAACTTTTAATTTTACCGTTTCCCGATGAATACCGTCACCGCCGCATTTAGTACATTTTTGACTATACTTTTTCCCTTCACCACCACAAGCGGTACAAGTTGTTTGAGTTTGAATATTGCCTAAAATAGTTCTCTGAATTCTAACAACCTGACCAGTACCATTACAAGTTTTGCAAGTTTCAATTTTTGCTCCCGGCTCGCCACCAACACCCTGACAACGACGACAAGTAACATTTTTCGTAAAACTAATTTCTTTTTCCGTGCCAAAGGCTGCTTCCATGAATTCTAAACTAAGCATTATTTCCATATCACGGCCACGTGTCTGACGTCGGGCACTCTGACGACTACCACCAAAACCAAAAATATCACCAAAACCACCAAAAATATCGCCCAAATCTTCAAAATCCATATTACCAAATCCTTGACTGCTAAAACCACTAAAACCACCAAAACCACCGGCTTGACCATTTTGAAAATCAGAACCAAAGCGATCATACTGCTGTCTTTTTTCAGGATTTCCTAAAACCTGATGCGCTTCATTAACCTCTTTAAACTTTTCCGCATCCCCGCCTTTATCTGGATGATATTCATGAGCCTTTTGGCGAAAAGCTTTTTTTATTTCCTCCTGGGAAGCATCCCTAGAAACTCCCAATATTTTATAATAGTCTTTTGACATAATTCTTTATTCAACAAGTTGCCCCTCAGCAAAGAGGGGCAACCTATGAACAGATAATTATTTATTCTCCTCTACCTCACCTTCTACGACCGTATCATCTTTTTTATCGCTAGTTCCAGCCGCAGAATCGTTAACGCCCGCCTCAGCCTTGCCAGCTTCCGCTCCTGGAGCAGCCGCTCCCGGTTGCTGATACATGGCTGCGCCAATCTTTTGCGCAATAGTATTAATTTCTTCCATTTTCTTTTTCATTTCTTCAATATTCCCTGATTCCTTAGCTTTCTTTAATTCCTCATTTTTATCTTCAAGTTCTTTCTTGTCCTCTGGCTTCATCTTGTCCCCAGATTCTTTAATCATTTTTTCCATTGTAAAAGAAACGGAATCGGCTTGATTTTTTATTTCCACTTCCTCTTTTTTCTTCTTATCTTCTTCCGCATGAAGCTCTGCTTCTTTTTTCATCTTTTCAATTTCTTCTTTAGATAATCCAGAAGAAGCAGTAATCGTAATTTTTTGTACTTTATTAGTCGCTTTATCAGTCGCCGAAACATTTAAAATACCATTAGCGTCTAAATCAAATTTTACTTCAATTTGCGGCACGCCACGGGGTGCTGCTGGAATACCATCAAGTGTAAAATGCCCCAAGGTTTTATTATCACGCGCCATGGGACGTTCACCTTGAACAACATGGATTTCTACAGCTGTTTGTCCATCAGCTGCCGTGGAAAAAATTTGTGATTTAGAGGTTGGAATAGTTGTGTTTCTCTCAATTAAAGGAGTGGCAACACCGCCCAAAGTTTCAATACCCAAAGTTAAGGGGGTAACATCAAGTAATAAAACATCTTTAACATCGCCCTGTAAAACACCAGCTTGTACAGCTGCGCCCATAGCCACCACCTCATCAGGATTAACCGTTAAATTCGGTTCTTTACCGAAAAATTCTTTAACTTTTTGTAGCACTAAAGGCATGCGAGTCATACCACCAACCATAACAACCTCATTAATTTCCGACAAAGTAAAACCAGAATCATCTAAAGCTTTTTTACAAGGCTCAATTGTCTTCTCAACTAAATCAGATACTAAAGCCTCTAATTTAGCGCGAGACAATTTCATCACCAAATGTTTTGGACCATTAGCATCCGTAGTGATAAATGGTTGATTAATTTCTGTTTCTTGGGCAGTTGATAATTCAATCTTTGCTTTTTCTGCTGCTTCTTTAATTCTTTGTAAAGCTAAAGTGTCTTTTGAAAGATCAATTCCCTGATCTTTCTTAAACTCATCAATAATCCAAGCAACAATGCGTTGATCAAAATCCTCACCACCTAAGTGAGTGTCTCCGTTAGTTGCTTTTACCTCAACGGTATCAGTTGAAATATCAAGCACCGATACATCAAAAGTACCGCCACCTAAGTCATAGACGATAATCTTTTGTCCTTGCTTTTTATCAAAACCATAAGCCAAAGCGGCAGCCGTCGGTTCATTAATAATACGTTTCACTTCTAAGCCAGCGATTGCGCCCGCATCTTTAGTCGCTTGTCTTTGTGAATCATTAAAATAGGCTGGCACAGTAATAATTGCTTCCGTAATTTTCTCGCCAATTTTAGCTTCTGCATCAGCTTTTAATTTAGCCAAAACCATGGCCGAAATTTCCTGTGGCGTATAATCTTTATCACCCATTTTAACTTTAACCCCTTCACCCGCTTGAATAATTTTAAACGGAGAGGTTTGTAAATCATGCTGAACTTCTTCCTCGCCAAAACGACGACCAATTAAGCGCTTAACTGCATAAACAGTATTTTCCGGATTAATCACCGCTTGGCGTTTGGCTGCTTGGCCGACTAAACGTTCACCATTTTTAGAAATCGCCACTACTGACGGAGTAGTCCGATTACCTTCAATATTTTCAATAATCTTAGGAGCGCCACCCTCCATAATTGACATGGCTGAATTGGTCGTTCCTAAGTCAATCCCTAAAATTTTTGACATATTTTTTATTTATTTATTTCTTTTGAATCTTAATCTTTTTTGGTTTTACTTCTGAAGCTTTAGGAATAGATATCTTTAAGATACCCTCTTCATTAACCGCACTAGCCTTATCACCATCAACCTTAGTTGGTAAAGGAATTTGACGATAAAAAGCGCCAGAACGAATTTCCTTGCGATAATAATTTTTATCCTCTACTTCACTTTTCTTTTGACTTTCACCCTTAACCGTTAAAACATTGTTTTCAATTGAAATATCAACTTTTTCCGGATCAATACCCGCTAGTTGCGTTTCAACAATTATGTTGTCTTTATCTTCATAAATATCAATGGCCGGTGTAAATCCAAATTGATTACTACGAACGGCCGGCAACATGGATTCAAACATTTTATCCATGTCGTCAAATTCTGATAAAAAAGGAGTCCATTTTATTAATGACATATACTTTGAAATCAAATTTTGATAACTTTTTCTAAAATAAAAAAGATTAGCAAAATTGATGTAAAATTATTTTTTTAATTAACTAACTATTACTTTAGCGTGTCTAATGACTTTGCCATTCAATTTATACCCTGGAATGACTTCTTTGCTAACAGTATCACCACTGCCTTCAACCGCCTCCATGGTATTATGATCAAATTTTTCACCAACCGTTTTTATTTCCTCCACTCCCCGTTGCTTTAAAACATCTTGAAATTGTTTCAAAACATAAGTAACACCCTGGGCCCAAGGGTTTTTCTTTTCTTCCTCGCTTAATCCCTGAATAGATAATTTTAAATGATCATAAATTGGTAAAATATCCTGAAGAAAATCATTAGCAGCATACTTAACAAATTCTAATTTCTCGCTGGCTGTCTGTTTCATTAAATTCTGATAATCAGCCAAAGCGCGAAGATATTTATCTTTATACGAATCAATTTCCTCTTCCTTAATAAATTCAAAACGTGGTTTTTTTTCTCGCTTAACTTTCACGGCTGCTAAAAAATTTTTTTTAGGGCGAACCCAAACTTTTTTTTCATCCTTTAAGTCTTGGTAAACAACCATTTCCTCTTTTGTGCCTGAATGCTTGGCCTCACTAATAATTTTATATTCGCCGCCTTTATAATGACGATAATTTCCTTTTTTTATTTCCTCCATATTATTTTTCTTATATTTTATTCAAACTTATGTTTAATAAATTCTACTAAAGCCAAATTATGCGCATAGTCCATGCGCAGCGGACCTAAAATCCCAAAAATACCGCTTAATTTATTATTCTTATATTTTGTTAAAACCGTACTTAAAAAATTACCAAAAGGATTGTCTGAGCCAATTAAAATCTGTTCACCATAATCTAAATCTTCAAAAATTTCATCAATAATGTCTTCCATTCTATCAATAACGGCTGAAACATCACAAACAGCATTGACCTGATTAAACTCTGGCTGAGAAAAAAGATTACTTAAGCCAGTATAATAAAGATCGTTTTTATTAAATGCCCAAAAAACAGTAGCGCCAGATAATTCAGCAATCGCCTTAGCCGTTTGGCGAAAAGCGGCTTCATCACGTTTAAATGTTTTTTCTAAAAGCTGATATTCACTTTCTTTTAAGTTTTTTCTTTTTTTACTATTTTCAAGATCAGTAGAAAATAATTTATAGGCGGCTTCAGTCGGTATGCGACCAGCGGAAGTGTGGGGCTGATAAATATAACCTTCATTTTCTAACTCCATCATTTCATTGCGAACTGTCGCCGGTGAAATATCTAATTTATATTTTTCCACTAAAAGACCAGAAGGTACTGGAGAGGCCGTCTTTAAATATTCTTTGATAATTATTTCCAATAATCGTTTTTTACGCTCACTAATCATATACCTTAATATTATAAACAAAACTAGCAATCAAGTCAAGAGAGTGCTAGTTTTTATATTTTTTTATTTAATATTAGCCTATTTTTTATCTTATATAATTTTTAAATAATTCATCCTTTAAATTCCTAATTCCATTTTTAATTTCTGATTTTCTTGATAAGTTTCCGGGCTAGTCAATTCTCTGGCAGCAAAATTATGTTTAGCGCGATAAGTTAAAGTATAAAAATTAAATGAACAGCGATTAATAATCATATCAGTCGCTAAATGAACAGCCCCTGAAAAAGCTAGGGTGAAAAAAATAATTTTAATAACTTTATTTTTTCTAAACAGCCAAGCAAGCAATATTAATATCGGCACATATTCCCAAGCATGAAACCATAAATGAATTTGATCGCTCACTAAAAATTGTCTTCCCTGAAAAAAATGTAAAAGATTGAAACGAAAATTAAAAACTAATAAATATTCTAAAACATGGTCTAAGTCAATTAAAAAGCCACCAATAAAGCCAATTAGTATTCCTAGTTTTATATTTTTAAAATATTTACCAGCTAAATATCCGGATAATATCGCTAAGGAAAAATGAATAAAGAGATGAAGAGATAAAGGCATATTATAAAAATTAAATTATTTAATTATTTTTGAAAGACGAATAACAATATTAAGGATTAACGGAAAAATACCATTGTAAAATATCGCGAGCAATCGGAGCTGCCATAGTACTGCCCTCCACTCCTTCTTCAACTAAAACAGTAATAGCTACGGTTGGTTTTTCATAAGGGGCAAAACCAATAAACCAAGCATGCGGATCTTTTTTAGTTGACCATTGAGCAGTTCCTGTTTTGCCCGCTACCGCTACTGGAACACTACTTAAAGAGCGCGCGCTGCCGCTAGTAATTGTTTGCCGCATCCCCTCTCTAACAATTTTTAAATTAGCAGAATCAATAAAATCAGAACGGATAATTTCTGGAGAAATTTCTCTAACCACTTGATTATTAGTATCTAATATTTTACTCACTAAATGTGGTTGGTAAAAAGTGCCGCCGTTGGCAATCGCTGCGGTATAATTAGCTACTTGCAGAGGCGTCACTAAAACATCCCCTTGACCAATAGCAAAATGATAAGTATCACCAATATACCAAGGCTCTTTTTTAACTTCTTCCTTCCAAGATTGTGTTGGCACAAAACCCTTGCGTTCACCGTGTAAATCAATACCCGTTAATTCACCTAAACCAAAAAGACGTGAATATTTTACTAAACCATTTAAGCCTAAACCTTTAAAATCTTGATAACCGCCACCAATATAATAAAAGAAAGTATTAACTGATTCGGCAATCGCTTTACGCACATTAGTTAAACCATGCCCACCCGCTTTCCAATCTGGGAAAAACCATTCACTAATTCTTAAACCACCATTACTTAAAAAACTAGTTTTCTCAGTAATAATTCCTTCCTGTAAAGCACCAGCCGCAAATATCGGCTTAATCGTTGAACCAGACGGAAACTCGCCACTAATCGCCCGATTAAATAAGGGGTTATCGGGATCAGTTAAAAATTTATTATATTCGGCCTGACTAATTCCTTTTGCAAATAAATTATTATTATAAGCCGGCAAAGAAACTAAAGCTAAAATTTCACCATTATTAGGATTCATTATAATAACAGAAGCGCGCTTTAACCTCGCTTTAGCTAAATATTCTTTTACCACCTCCTCAGTCTTTTCCTGTAAATCCAAATCTAAAGATAGCTGTAAATTATAGCCATCAACTGCTGGCACTTCATTAATAATTTTTTTCTGACGTCCTAGCGCGTCCACTTCAATGTTTTTTGAACCAGTTTGACCTTTTAATTCTTTTTCCCAAAAATATTCAATGCCTGTTTTGCCAATATAATCAATTGGTGAATAATCTTTGCCCATAGCTGATAACTCCGACTCACTTATTTTCCCTGTGTATCCTAAAATATGTGACAAACTACTCTCCCCTAAAATTTCTGGCGCACCACTTATCTTCGGCAAAAGATATTCGCGTCTGATTTTACTAGATAAAAATACACCGGGTAAATTTGGAATTTCAATTTCTAATAACATCGCTTTATCATAATCAATATTATCAGCTACAAATAAAGGTTGATAAGATTCAAGTGAGCCAATTTTTACCGTGCTCAATAACTCTTTTATCTGAAAAAAGGACGGAGTATCATTTACAACCAGAATATTAGCCCCTTCATTATTAATAATATCGGAGTTTTCTAAATCTAATTTTAGATCATTCACTTTTCCTTCATCTAAAATAGCACTCACTTTACGAATTAATTCATCACGCGCCAATTCATTTCTTGGCAAATCAATCGGCCGTAAATAAAGAACAAAATTAGCTTTATTGCGAACTAATGGTCGTAAATCTTCTGTATAAATAATTCCTCTTTTCGGCTCAATTGTTTCTGTACGTAAACGATTACCCTCAGCTAATAAACGATAATAATCTCCTTTCACTACCTGCAACCAAAAAGAACGAGCAATAATAATTCCTAAAACCAAAACAATCGCTAAGCAAAAATATTTCAAACGATTAAAATCAAATGTCCGACTAACCATTTCCTTATTTTCCGTATCAGACAAAAAAGATTGCTCAGTCCAATCGGTATAATAAAAAGAATCCTTTAGTTGACCATATTTAAAATTCCCTTCCTTAATTGAAAAAGGATCGGAAACCTGATCACGCAAAACCTCCAGTCTCTTGTTTTTACGGGCAATTTTAAATATTTTTGAACTCATAACATTAATAATAATATCGTGAATTAGGCAGAAAGGCAAACTCTATTTAGGCTTAAAAGTTATCCACAATAATTTAAAAAGTTTTAGATTTTATTCATTTTGAACTTGTTATAATAGAATTGCTAGTCTCAAAAAATATTTTTTTCTTAATAAGTTTTTTAATACTTATATATAAATAAACTTAATATGTCCCTGCTCCTTATTGAAGATGACCCTAATCTGCTTATCTCTCTTTCCTTAGCCTTAAACAAGGCTGGCTTTAAAGTTGAATCGGCTAAAGATGGTTTAACTGGATTAGATCTAGCTAGGTCAAACCAATATGAATTAATTCTGCTTGACTGTAATCTACCACGATTAAGTGGCTTTGAGATTGTTAAACGACTAAGAGAAGATAAAAACTTCACCCCCATAATTATCTTAACTGTTTTAGGAGAATTAAATAATAAAATAGAGTTATTTAATTTAGGGGTTGATGATTATCTAACAAAGCCTTTTGCTTTTTCCGAGCTAATTGCGCGCATTAAAGCTTTATTACGTCGTCCCCTTAATTTTCGGGGCAAAGTCTTAAAAGTCGGCAATCTAGAACTTGATCCTGATAAATTCCTAGTTACTAAGAATAATGTTCGCATCCATCTACCCTCGCGCGAATTTTCTCTTCTAGAATATTTAATGGCTAATAAGGGAAAGTTTATGTCCCGACAAAAAATTATGGAAGAAGTGTGGGATAAAGATATTGATCCTTTTTCTAACACTATTGAAGTCCATATTATGAATATTCGCCGAAAATTAGAAACAAAGGATGAACATTATATTTTTACCGCTAGCAATCGTGGCTATAAAGTTGACTTAGAAAAATAAAAGGTTATGAAAAAAATATTATTTCTTTTCAATTACTTAAAAAATATTTTTAAAAAATTAATTCCGCCTAAGCCAAGTGATGAAGAGAAAAATAGAAAAAAATCAGTACTAAAAATTATCTTAATTTTTTTCATTTTTAGTTTTCTAATAATCAGCCTCATTAGGTTCACTAATTATGCTTCTTATTTCAATAAATACAGTTCACCTCCTTTAATCGCCATAACTATAGCGATTATTTTTTTATTATTGCTATTTTTAAATAAACATAATTATTTAAAACTATCTTCAATTTTCCTCATTCTCGCTCTTTCCTTGCCCATGTTTTATTCTTTTTTAGTTTTTGGCCCAAATACTCCAGTCGCTATTTTATTAGCTGTGTTAATAGTAGTTATCTCTGGTACACTTTTAAGCGCTCCTTTCGCTTTATTAAACACGGCAATCATTTCTATTTTTTTAATAGCTATGACTAATTGCCAAGCTAAAAATATTTTAGCCATTAAAGATTGTTGGTGCTATAAACCAATACAAATTAGCGATCTTTTTTTCTGCTTCGCTCTTTTAATAATTATTACTGGCATCATTTGGCTATTTTGCCGAGAAACAAGTACTTCCCTAAAACGAGCTCAACTCAGTGAAACTTTATTACGAAAAGAACGTGATTTATTAGAAATAAAAATAGAAAAAAGAATAAAGGAATTAAAAGAAATGGAAATGGAAAAAATTAATACCCTTTATCGCTTAGCTGAATTTGGACGCTTATCCTCTGGTATATTTCATGACTTAATTAATCCTTTAACCGCAATCTCTCTAAATTTAAAACAAGTAAAGGCGGACACTAATATCAAAATATTAAAAGCTAAAACATTTCTTAATCAAGCGTTAGTAGCAACTGGTTGGATGGAAAAATTAATTGCTAATATTAAAAATCAAATAAATCAAGAAAATACTATTAGGCCCTTCTCTCTTAATGAAAAAATTAATCAAGCTATTCAGCTACTTTCTTATAAAGCTAGAAAAACACAAACCACCCTCAATTTTTATGCTTCACGAAAAATAAAACTAAAAGGTAGCTTCATAAAATTTAGTCAAATAATTACCAACCTTTTAGCTAACGCTATTGAAGCCTGTGAAAATACTCTCACTAAAGAAGTAAATATTAATATGACTGATTCAGCTAGGGAGGTAAAAATAATCATTAAAGATAGTGGAGTGGGCATTGCGCCAGAAAATATTAATAAAATATTTAAGCCATTTTTTAGCACAAAAAAACTAGACAATCGTGGATTAGGAATTGGTTTAGCTTCAACTAAAAGAATAATTGAAAAAGATTTTCATGGCCAAATATCTGTCACTAGCGTTTTAAATCAAGGGGCAATTTTTACTATCAAGCTCCCTAAATCAAATTTTGAATCTTTATAAATTATATTAAAAAGAAAAAAAGAAAAAACCTCTTGAATTTATTCAAGAGGTTTTAGTTTAG
>JAAZJO010000001.1 GCA_012800315.1 Candidatus Falkowiibacteriota bacterium | reverse complement strand
TGTCCAGGACGGACCCGCTAAACGCTCGCCAGCTCGCGTTTATCGTCGCTCAATTACTCGGACTCGCTTCGCTCATCCTCATATTTCGCTCGCCGTCTGTTCGCTTCCCCTAGTTGCGAATTATAAAGCAAAAAAGACAGTGTATTCACACTGCCTTTTTGCTTAGTAGTCCCTAGGGGAATCGAACCCCTGTTACCAGGATGAAAACCTGATGTCCTAACCACTAGACGAAGGGACCAAACAATAACAATTCTATAGATAAATGTGTTTTGTGTCAATATTATTTATTTATAAAAAATAATTATCTATTTTAGACGAGACCAGATTGTTCTCGTCTTGTTTTTTTAGAGATTTTTAGTTATAATAAATCTAATTATTTTTTTATTTTAATTACATGGAGAGAAACTCTATTAGAATAAAAGGAGCCAGAACTAATAATTTAAAAAATATTGATTTAGAAATTCCTCGTAATAAATTAGTAGTTATTACTGGTCTTTCTGGCTCGGGCAAATCTTCACTAGCTTTTGATACTATTTATGCTGAGGGTCAACGACGTTATGTTGAATCCCTATCTTCCTATGCGCGCCAATTTGTTGGTTTAATGAATAAACCAGAGGTTGATTTAATTGAGGGCTTATCACCAGCTATTTCTATTGATCAGCGGACCGCTGGCAATAACCCGCGCTCAACTGTGGGAACGATCACGGAAATTTATGATTACTTTCGTTTATTATATGCTCGGTGCGGCCAACCAAACTGTCCACATTGTCAGATTAAATTAAAAAAAGAAGCGGAGGAAAAAAAGAAGATTAAAAATATTCGGGGCCGTAAGGTTAATTCATCTAAGATAGAAAGATTCTTTGTTTGTCCGACTTGTGGTTATCGCCGAGCAGAGTTTGAGCCGCGCGATTTCTCTTTTAATTCTGGTCATGGCGCTTGCCCAGCTTGTAGTGGGCTGGGCACAAAATTAGAAATTGATTCGGAATTAGTTTTTAATCAAAATTTAAGCATTTTAGAGGGAGCAATTAAACCTTTATCCTATTCTAATCTATCTGGTAGCAGTTTACTTGCAGAATTAAATGATTTAGCGACTCGTCATAATTTTAGTTTACGATCAGCAATTAAAGATTTACGCCCGGAAGAAAAGAACTTAATTTTAAAGGGCGATAGCCAATTTATTGGTTTGCTGAAAAATTTGGAAAATAAATATAATGAAACAAAATCTAGTTTTGTTAAATCAGAAATTGAAAAAGTGATGCGCGTTTCCTTATGTCCGGCTTGTCAGGGAAAGCGTTTACAGCCGGAAATGCTAGCGGTAAAAATTGCTAATTATTCTATTTTTGATATTACTAATGTAAGTATTAAAAAATTAATTGGTATTTTAAATTCTTGGTTGGCTGATGGCACTTCTTTTAATGGACAGACTGAAATCGTTGAGCCAATTGTGCGGGAAATAATAAAAAACTTAGAATTGTTGACGAATGTTGGCTTAGATTATTTAACACTCAGTCGTAATGCTGCTACTCTATCTGGAGGTGAAGCCCAAAGAATTAGATTAGCTTCTCAAGTTGGTTCAACTTTAAGTGGCGTGTTGTATATTCTTGATGAGCCATCTATTGGTCTACATCAAAGAGATAATGATAAATTAATCGCCACTCTAAAAGGATTACGCGATAATGGTAATACGGTTATTGTAGTTGAACATGATGCGGCGATGATGCTGGCGGCTGATTGGTTAATTGATATTGGGCCAGGAGCGGGTGATTATGGTGGTCAAGTTTTATTTGCGGGCGTGCCGGCAGAGATTAAAAATTGTCGCGAATCAATTACGGGTGCTTATTTGGCTGGTAAAAAAGAAATTAAAACACCAAAGCGCTATCGCTCAGGCAATGGTAAAGCGCTTAAAATTATTGGAGCGACTGAACATAATCTAAAAAATATTGATGTAGAAATTCCCTTAGGAAAATTAGTAGCGATTACTGGTGTATCTGGTTCAGGAAAATCTACTTTAATGAATGATATTTTAGCTAATACTTTGAATCGTAAATTTTATCGTGCCAAGGTGGAGCCAGGGGCTTATCAAGAAATATTAGGCTTAGAAAATATTGATAAAGTGATTGACATTGATCAATCACCGATTGGTCGTACACCACGCTCCAATCCAGCCACCTATACAGGACTATTTACTTATATTCGTGATTTATTTGCGGAACTTCCAGAGGCGCGAGTTAAAGGTTTGAGTGCTGGACATTTTTCTTTTAATGTTCCAGGCGGACGTTGTGAAAATTGTGCGGGTGATGGCGCTATAAAAGTAGAGATGCAATTTTTGTCTGATGTTTACTTAACTTGTGATGTTTGTGGTGGTAAAAAATTTAAGCAAAATGTTTTAGAAGTTTTGTATCAAGGAAAAAATATTTTTGAAGTTTTAGAAATGACTGTTGCGGAGGCTAAGGAATTTTTTAAGAATCACTCGGCGATTAGTCAGAAATTAAATATTTTAGATGAAGTTGGTTTGGGTTACATCAAACTTGGTCAAAGTGCAACAACCTTTTCTGGCGGTGAAGCGCAACGCATCAAGTTAGCCACTGAATTATCTCGTCGGGCAACTGGTAAAACTTTATATATTCTTGATGAGCCGACAACCGGTCTACATTTTGCTGATATTGATAAATTGTTAAAAGTTTTAAACATGTTGGTTGATCAGGGAAATACAGTTTTGATTATTGAACATAATTTGGAAGTGATTAAGTCAGTTGATTGGATTATTGATTTAGGGCCGGGCGGCGGTGAAGCGGGCGGTAAATTATTGGCCGCTGGCACGCCGCGCGAAGTAGCTAAAGTACCTGCTAGTATTACCGGACAATATTTGAAAAAAGAATTAAATTAAAAAAACATCGCTCTTCCAGCGATGTTTTTATATAGTTAAGTTTATTGATTTATAGATCGGTTAGTCTTTTTAATTCTAAATTTTTCTTTCCAGTATCTAGAACAGCAAAAGTAGCTGGAGTAAAGACGCCGCCCAAGGTTCCTGGATTAGCGATAATAGTGCTGCCTTCTTTTTTTAAATCGGGTTTATGGGTGTGTCCATAAAAAATAAAATCAAGATTAAATGGCGCTAACTCTTGAACTTTTTTTATTTTTTCTGGCTGATGACATAAACCAATATTAAGACCATCAATTTCATTAATGCTGATATCGCCGCCAAAGTGAATATGGCTGAATCTCATCAAGTCTTTTTCTTCGTAAAGTTCATTATTGCCAGCGACAATAAAAATCTCGCCTAAAAAATTTTGGGCGAGATAATTGACGGTTTCGGTATTACTGATATCACCGCAACAAATAATTTGAGCGATGTGGTTTTGCTTGCACCAAGTTAAACATTTTTCTAAGCAAGCTAAGTTATCATGAATATCAGAAATAACAGCAATTAACATAGTTATTTTGTGTTTTTAAGCTTTATTTCGTAAGTCATTTGTTCAAGTTTTCGCAAATGACCGCGCGCTTGATCATATTTAGTTCGTAAATAGCCAGTCAGGTCAAAATCAATCAGTTGTCCCATAATGTCTTCAGCTATTTTTTTTATTTTCGCGACTTCGCTAAACTTTCCTTTGGCTGCCTGGTTAGTAGCATAGCGAACTAGTTCACCAATCATATCGCAGATACCGCCTAAATATGATTCATAGTTAAGAGACAAACCTTTATAGGCTTCAATTTTTTTCTTTTTAATGACAGTATATAAGGTTTTTCCCTCAAGATATTCTTCAACCGCTGCTTTATAGGTGCCCTCATTATAAAGGCGATCAGCCCCGAAACGTTTTTCTAAACTTTTTAATTCTTTTTCTATATCGGCCATTTTTTCTTCGGCTGTTTTAAAATCATTTCTCTGTATGGCAAAAATATTTTTCTTGGCTGCAAATAAAATATTATTGGCCGCGCTAATTATTTGTCGCCTCGCTGTTTCGTTTGCGCGATATTCTTTGCGTAGCTGTTCAAGGAATTTATCGTTAATCATAAAAACAAACTTTAAATTATTAAATTACCCGAAAAACTTCTTCAATACTAGTTTCGCCAGCCAACGCTTTCAAAATACCATCTTGAACAATGGTAACAGTTCCTTCAGCGATAGCTGTTTGCTCAATTTCAAAATCGGTCACATTTTCTTTTTGAATCAGTTTTTGAATAGCTGGAGACATAGTAATAGTTTCATATAATCCGAGGCGTCCTTTATAACCGATATGACCACATTTTTCACAACCAACGCTGTGATAAAAAATTAATTGCTTAGGAATTTGAACATTAGGGTTTTTTATTTTAGCAAGTTCTTCTTGAACTCGTTTTAGATCTGCCGGCACTAATTTAGTTTCTTGTTTGCAGTGAGGGCAGAGACGGCGAACCAGTCGTTGCCCGATAGTGAATTCAATCGCGTTAACTAATATTTGTCTCTCTAAACCAAGACCGGCAAAGCGAGAAATTGCTCCAGCGGCACTATTAGCATGAATAGTTGATAAAACTAAGTGACCAGTCAAAGAAGCTTCCATGGCAATTTTAGCTGTTTCTGTATCACGGATTTCTCCAATCATCATGATGTTTGGGTTTTGGCGTAAAAGAGAACGCATCGCAGAAGCAAAGGTATAGCCGCGTTGTTCGTCAATTTGAGTTTGCATTACACCAGGGAGTTGGTATTCAATCGGATCTTCAATTGTAATTATTTTAGTATCTGGTTTATTTAGTTTATTAAGAATGGCGTAAAGAGTGGTTGTTTTACCGCTACCAGTGGGGCCAGTGGTGAGAATAATGCCACGAGTTTTTTTCATGGCTTGCTGTAAGGTGTCTAGGGCAACTGAAGTGATGCCTAGTTTTTCCATTTCTAAATTAATAGCGTTGGTCGTTAGTAAGCGAATAACAATTGTTTCTCCATAACCACCAGCAATAATAGAAATACGGCAATCAATTTTTTTGTCTGCTAAGTAAACGCTGAAGCGCCCATCAAAAGTAGCCCGTCTTATATTAGTTGGCGCGCCAGCCAATATTTTTATTTCTGATAATAATGGTAGATAGCTAGTTTTTGGTAGTTTTAGAATATCATGAAGAACGCCGTCAATACGGAAGCGAACACTAACATCATTTTCGGTTGGTTCAATATGAATATCACCCGCCTCATTAACAATCGCTAGCGACATCACTAAGTTAATTAATTCTGAGCTAGGGATTTCTTTGGCGGTTTCAGCAATAGCTGAAATATTTTGACTTAATTTTTTAGCTTGCTCAAATTCGGCTGCTTTAATTTTTATTCCCCGACCAATAGTTTGGGAGATTACAATATCATAAAGTTCATTGATATAATCAAAATTGCCGATGACGCGATAAACTTCGTCCAGAGAAGTGATACCATCAAGTGCTTTTAAAACTCCATCTTGGAGCATGGTAATCATGCCGTTTTCAATCGCTTGTTGAAGTATTTTAAAGGAGGGTGCTTTATCAATGGTTAATTGTTTGATATTGTCATTCATGGTGAAAATTTCCATAATGCCAATTCGTCCTTGGTAGCCAATAAAATTACAGTGTTCACAACCTTCCCCAGCTTGATAGATAGTTGGTAAAATAGCTGGGATATCTATTTCCGCTTTAGGCGAGATAACCGCTAATATTTTATTAACTTGTTCGCTTTCAGCAGGGCTAAGCTTATGCTCTCGGCGACAATAAGGGCAAAGTTTTCGTACCAAACGTTGACCGATAACAGCGTTAATTGAGGGTACTAAGAAATAGGGTTTAACACCAATATCAATTAAACGAGGAATTACTCCAGCGGCATCATTAGTATGAATAGTTGATAAAACTAGGTGACCAGTTAAAGAAGCTTGAACAGCTATTTCAGCTGTCTCTAAATCACGGATTTCTCCAATCATAACAACATTCGGATCTTGTCGCAAAATAGAACGCAGGCCATCAGAAAAAGTATAGCCGCGCTTTTCATCAACTTGGCTTTGGTTAACGCCTTTGAGCTGATACTCAATCGGATCTTCCAGGGTGATAATTTTTGTTCCAGGTTTATTTAGTTTATTAAGAATGGCGTAAAGAGTGGTTGTTTTACCGCTACCAGTGGGACCGGTAGTTAAGATTAAACCATTTGGTTTACTAATTTCTTTTTTTAAAATTGATAATATTTCTGGACGAACACCTAGGGCCTCTAAATCTAAAATAGTTTCTTCAGAGTCAAGTAGACGCATCACAACACTTTCGCCGAAAGCTGTTGGTAAAAACGAACAACGTACATCTATTTTTTTATTTTTTAAATAAATAGTATAGCGTCCATCTTGTGGCTTATTCTCAATATTAATTTTAACACGCGCTAATATTTTTAAGCGGGAAATTATTTTTTTCCATTTATCGCGATTAATCGTGGCTGCCTCTTGTAAAACACCATCAATTCTGATTCTAATAGCTACACCAGTTTCTCCGGCTTCAATATGGATATCACTAGCTCCAACTTTTAGGGCAGTTGCTAAAATTAAGGTAATAACATCGCTGATATTAACGTCATTTATTTTATCATTTAAATTTTTATAATTAGCGATATCATTTTTAAACTTTTCTAAACTTTCCTCACTAATTTCTATACCGCCTTGTTGACGTTTAGTTTTAGGGAGACCTTTATAAGCTTCTAAGGCGTAATTTAAACTATTCTCAGAGATGAGATAAAGTTTGCCATCAACAAAATATTGTTCATTTAGGCGGAGCAGCTCTTCTTTTACTTCTGGTGTTGGCTCAACACAGCCGAGACGAAGATTTTTCCCATCATAATAAAAACAGACCGCACCTATTTCTTGCGCTCTGCTTTCTTGAATTAAAACCAAAGCTTCCGGACTAATAGGAAAGCCAAAGAGATTAACATAAGGCAAACCTAAGACCGCCGCCTCTCTTTCGGTTTTCTTTTCTATTTCTTTTGATTTGATTTCTTTTTGCTTTTTAGCAAATTGTCCAACCACACTTTCTTCATCGTCGGACGGATTAATTAAGTTTTCAATTGAAGTCAAATCACTCATAACGGTTTAATTTAGTTCTGTTTAAATATTCTTTCTAATTTAGCTAGAAGTTTATTTTTTTTAAGTTGTAGATAAAGATTTGTCCAGGCAGTTATTTGAAAACTAGTCATCATTGAGCCAAAGGCGATCACAAAAATTAAGCCTAAAATTAAAATAATGATACTTAACCAGGTAATTGAGAAAGATAAACCGACCCAGAAAAGAGGGAAAAATAGGATAAATAAAATTGCCAAGGCGATAAAGCCAGCTAGAAAACTAATCAAGAATAAAATTAAGGCAACTTCTAAGCTAATTAACCAGTTTTTCTTAAATAATTCCCAAGCACTTTTTATTGATTTAACTAAAGAATAGTTTTCTAAAATACAGTAGGAGATTGCATATTTCACGACTAAAGAGCAGGAGACAGCGACTGGAATAAAGATGGTGAATAAAATAGTATAGATAATCACAAAAACATAACTATTGCTACCAACTAAAAAGAGCAAGGGTAGACTAACAATAAAAAAGGCAAGAAAAACAAGAGCTTTAGTTAAAATATTTAAACCTAAAACTGGCCAGAAATGTTTTGCTCCTTGGGTTAGTCCGTCTCGGAAACTAAAAGTAATATTTTTTTTCTTAGAGGTAGAGATTTTTTTAACATTATCAACCAAGGCTGCTTGGCAAGTGATGGCTAACCACACCAGAAGAGAGATTAGTAGTAAGAAAAGAAGAAGAAGAGTGATAGCATTGAGAATAAAGATAATATTTTGACTGAAAAGGTTAGCTATACCTAAGGAGAATAATTTAAAAAAATTACCCAAGGTTAAGATATTTACTAAATTGAGATAGGAACTATCAATTATTCCTTGGCTTAGAGAATCAGTTAGAAATTGGTACTCCATCGTGCCTCCGGCGGCAGCTAAAGAAGCAAATAAGCCAAAAATCCATAGATATTTATGTTTCCAGACTATGGCCCAGGCCTGTTTTAAAATTGAACGATAAGAGAACATATTTTTTTAAAAATTAATTGAAAAACTTATAAAAGTCTGATACCATTATAACATAATTCAATAATTAATACCAAGCGACTGAAACTATTAGTGGCAGTATTTTAATGTCTTTTTATGCCTGCTATTTTAACCAGTGTTAAAAATAAAATAACCCGAGAGCTAAAATTAAAAAAAGCAAGTTTTTCCTATCCGCCAAATAGCGATTTAGGAGATTTAAGTTTAGCTTGTTTTGAGTTGGCTAAAGAAAACAAGAAAAATCCGGCTGCTTTAGCTGGGGAGTTGGCGGAAAAATTAAAAAATAGTTCCCGATTAAAAAAATATTTTTCCGACATAAAAGCGGCTGGTCCTTATCTTAATTTTTATATTAAGAGTGAGTATCTGGCTAATAAGGTGATCAGGGAGATAAAGAAAAAGGGCGAAAAGTATGGAACTAATTGTTCTGGTAGAGGCAGACGGATAATGATTGAGTTTTCTAATGGAAACACGCACAAAGAATATCATGTCGGACATTTACGCAATATTGCTTATGGTGATGCGGTTAATCATTTATTAAACGCTAATGGCTATAAATCCATTCCAGTATCTTTTATTAATGATTTTGGTATTTTTACTGCTAAAACTTTATGGAACTGGGAACGTAATCAGAAATATAAGATTAGCTCAGAGCCCAAGGGTTATCTTTTAGGAAAATGTTATAGCGAATCTTCCCGCTTATTAGACGAGCACCCAGAATATAAAGAAGAGGTTAGTCAGATAATGAAGGCGATTGAAAGTCGTCAAGGAAAGTATTATGACTTATGGGCAGAGACCAGAAAATGGAGCATTGATTATTTTGCTTCTATTTATCAAGAACTAGAAGTTAAGTTTGAACACACTTTTTATGAAAGTGAATATACTGATGCCGGCTTAAAATTAGTTAATGAGTTATTGGCTGCTGGTCAATTAGTGAAAAGTCAAGGAGCAATTATTGCTAATTTAGAGCAATATGGTTTATCCGTTTTGCCGATAATTAGGACAGATGGCACAGCTCTTTATCCGGTGGCTGACTTTGCTTTAGCTCAAGCGAAATTTAAAAAATATAAAATTAAAGAATCTCTTTACGTTATTGATGTTCGTCAAAGTTTATATTTTCAGCAGTTAGCTAAAATTTTTGAGTTAATGGGTTATAGGCAAAAAATAAAACATCTTAGTTATGATTTTGTTACTTTACCGGAAGGTATGATGGCTTCACGAACAGGCAATGTAATTACTTATGAGTCGCTGAAAAATAAAATTTGGGAAAAATTAATTATTGAAACTAAAAAACGCCACGAAGACTGGATTGATAGTCGGGTTGAACAGGCGGCCTTAAGTTTAGCTATTTCAACCATGAAGTTTGAGATGTTGAAGGTGAGCGCTGATAAAATTATTGTTTTTGATATTAATAATGCTTTACGCTTTGATGGTTTTACGGCTTGTTATTTACAATATGGTTATGCGCGCTTAAAAAGCGTTATTCGTAAAGAGCCGGTAAAGTTATTTAATTGGCGAGTAGACTTAAAAGAACTTAAAGAAGCAAGAGAGAAAGGGTTGTTGCTGAAGTTGGCACAGTATCAAGAAGTTGTTAAATTGGCTGGAGAAAAATATAATCCGAGCGAAGTCGCTAAATATTTATTTGAATTAGTTCAATTATCAAATGATTATTATCATGAAGTACCAATTTTGAAAGCAGGGTCAAAAACACGTCAGGCTCGCCTATCATTAATTAAGGCAATTACCCAAGTATTAAATAATGGCTTTAATCTTTTAGGCATGCCAGTGATTGAGGAGATGTAGATTTTAATAAAATAGTAAACAGAAAATAATAAATATATGAGTAAACAAGAAAAAGACACCTCTATGGATAAAATAATTTCACTTTGTAAACGTCGTGGTTTTGTTTTTCCATCTTCAGAAATTTATGATGGTTTAGCGGCTGTTTATGATTATGGTCCTTATGGTGTTGAGCTGGCCAATAACATTAAAAAGGAATGGTGGAAAGCGATGACCCAACTGCGTGATGATATTGTTGGTTTAGATGCAGCTATTTTTATGAGCCCGAGAATCTGGGAGGCATCAGGTCATGTTAAGGGCTTTTCTGACCCTTTAACAGAATGCAAGAAATGTCACAGCCGTTTACGCTTAGATACTTTATTAGAGGAAGCAGGTGTTTTTGCTGATGAAAAAATGACTGAGGCGGAAATTAATAAAATCTTTAATGACAATTTAAATAAAGTGAAATGTCCGGTTTGTGGTGGACACGAGTTTACTCCCGGCAAAAAATTTAATTTGCTAGTTCAATCTAATTTAGGAAATTTTACCAGCGACTGGTCAAAAGAACCAACTTATTTACGCGGGGAAACTTGTCAGGGGATTTATGTTAATTTTAAAAATGTTTTAGATTCGGCTCGCGTTAAAATTCCTTTTGGCATTGCGCAGATTGGCAAAGCTTTTCGTAATGAAATTACTGCTCGGCAATTTATTTTTCGGACTCGTGAGTTTGAACAGATGGAGATGCAATACTTTGTTCAGCCGGAAGAAGAAATGACTTATTATAATCAGTGGCGAGAGTGGCGTTGGAATTTTTATCTTAATTTGGGCTTTAAAGAAGAAAATTTAAAATGGCATAAACATGAGAATTTAGTTTTTTATGCTAAAGAGGCTTATGACATTGAATACAAATTTCCTTTTGGTTTTAAAGAGTTGGAAGGAATACACGCGCGTGGTGATTATGATTTGTCAGTTCATAGCCAAGCCTCTGGTCAGGACTTAAATTATCTTGATCCGGTAACTAATCAAAAATTTATTCCTCATGTAGTAGAAACTTCAGCGGGTGTGGGTCGGACATTCTTGGCTGCGTTAACTGAATTTTATCGGGAGGAGAAAATTGAGACAGAAACGAGAATTGTTTTAGCTTTCCCAGCAAAACTAGCGCCAATTAAAATTGCAGTTTTCCCATTATTAAAAAATAAACCAGAGTTAGTGGCTAAAGCGCGTGAGATATTTGATGTTTTAAAATTAACTTGGCGTTGTGAGTTTGATGATAATGGCAATATTGGCAAACGCTATCGCCGCCAAGATGAAATTGGAACACCATTTTGTGTGACAGTTGATTTTGAAAGTTTAGAAAATGATGAAGTGACTGTGCGCGATCGTGATACAATGAAACAAGAGAGAATAAAAATATCAGAATTGGAAAATTTTTTTCGTTTGAAATTTTAGGAGCGAAAAAAATTAGTTTGGCAAAATAAAAAATAAAAAATTCCTGTGCTTCGGAATCGGCAGAGGAATTTTTTTATAAAAAATTTTAAAAAAGGGGAAAAAGTATTGCTAGTTAATTTTAGAAGTTGTATAATTATTGTAGAAGATAAAATTTTATTTTTAAGATAAATTTTTATCTATCAAATTAAATTTTAAAAATTAATCTATTAAATTTTAAAAGTTAATTTACTCAAGAGAGGGGGTGAGTTTATGAAAAAGAAAGTTGCAAAAAAACCTGCTAAGAAGGTGGCAAAGAAACCAGCTGCTAAGAAAGCAGTAAAGAAGGTTGCTAAGAAACCAGCTGCTAAAAAACCAGCTAAAAAAGTTGCAAAAAAACCTGCCAAGAAGGTTGCTAAGAAACCAGCTGCTAAGAAAGCAGTAAAGAAGGTTGCTAAGAAACCAGCTAAGAAGGTTGCTAAGAAAAAATAAATTATTAAAATTTATTAATTAATCATTAATAAGTTTTATTGATTTAAAAATTATACAAAGAACGTTCTATCTTTAGAACGTTTTTTGTTAGTCAAAGAAAAAAGGCTACTCAATTAATTGAGTAGCCTTTTAGAGCCTACGCAGTTTTGATGGTTTTTAATTTAATGTATTCCTGGGTATCGGGGACAGCAAGAACTTTTTCTCCCTTTTCAATAAAAAGATGATTCCAATCAAGGATTAATTTTTTAGTTGGAGTTTTAATATTTGATTTATAAGCATTGATGATAATAATTGATTGTTCAGTTTTTATATCAAACTCAGCTTTTATTAATATGTCAGCCACAATTAGCCGGCCATGCTCCTTACCTAGATTGTTAAAAAAGTTCATGATGATAGCGGGCTCCATGTGTCCAGAAATTTTTTTTCTGGCCAGGAAATAGGATGAAGAATGTTGTTGAAGAAATTTTATTTCAATTTTTCTCATATCGGGAGAATATTGAAAAGCAATCTCAGCCATCTTTTCTGTTAGCTTCCTTGGCACCCTGATTAACACCCCCTCGTACTGCAGGATGGTTTTTTCCATTTTTCTTTGAGCCAGGGGTTTAATTTTTTTAAAATCCTCCATTTGTTTTACTGGTATTAAATAGTTACGCAGATTGTAAACGAAGTTAGCAATTTCTTCGTTTATTTTTTCTTCTAAACTTTTTTTGCCAGCCAAAATATCAACCGCTTGCTCTAGGGCGTTCAGCTTATTGTTTGGCGATAGTGATGCTATCGCTGAACATTTCGGCATTAAATCAAAATATAATTTCTCCATTTCTTAAAGATTTAGGTTATATTTATTTTTTTTATTTTCTTTTTAAAGAACGATAGTTTATCTATTATCCACCTTTTAATAAAAATGTCAATCACTTAGGGTTTTGTTAAATTTATTTCTTTAGATTTTATTTAGCCTCTTTATTATATAATGAGTGAATATTTTTATATTAATTAAGCTATGCTACAAAAAAGAAAAAATACTTTTTTATTTATTGTCGCCTTGCTGCTTGGCTTATTGTTTTTGGTCATAATATTTTTTAATTCCCATCAAAAATTAACGGAAGTTGATTTTTTAGATGTTGGTCAGGGTGACGCTGCCTTAATAAAAATTGCTAAAGGAAAGACTATTCTAATAGATGGTGGTCCAGATAATTTAGTTTTAAAGCGTTTGGGAGAAAATTTACCTTTTTTTAAAAGGAAAATTGATTTAGTGATTTTAAGCCATTCACATGATGATCATGTCATTGGCTTATTAGAAATTCTTTATCGTTATAAGATTGATACTATTATTTATGTGGACGATGTAAATAAAACTGAATTTTTAGCTGAATTATTAAAAGAAGCTCGGGTCAGAGGAGTTAATTTAATTAATCTTAAAAATGAAGCAAAAATAAATTACTCAGCCTCTTGTTCTCTTTTTTTGTTAAATCCTGCAGCTTTAAGTGTGTCAGAGGATGATAATAATTCAATTGTCGTTAAATTAGATTGTGATGGGTTAAGGGCTATTTTTAGTGGTGATAATAGTTTGGCAGTGGAAAAGGCTTTACTGGCAACTGGATATGATTGGTCGGTAGAAATTATGAAAGCCTCTCATCATGGCTCTAAAACGTCTAATGGTGAAGCCTTTTTACGAGCAGTTAAGCCAAAAATTTTTGTGATTTCCGCTGGCGCTAATAATCGTTTTAACCATCCTCATGAAGAGGTTTTAGATAGGGTAAAAAGCTTAAATATAGATATCAAAAGAACGGATATTGAGGGGACTATTAAAGTTTTTGGGGCAAGTAAAAGCTAGTTTTTTTATTATTTTTAAGCTTATTTTTTGTTTGACCTGATAGGTATCTTTTGCTATAATATTTTTAAGGTTAGACGACCTTTTTTATTGTTTAAGATATATGATTATTACTTGGCAAGGGCACTCATGCTTTAAACTTCAAGATAAAATTGGCCCAGAAGGAGTGACAGTTGTTACCGATCCTTTTGGCAAGGAAGTGGGACTTAAGGTTCCGAATTTTGAAGCGGATATTGTTACAATTTCCCATGATCATCATGATCATAATAATGTTGGCGCGATTCGCGGCAACCCTTTTGTTATTTCTTGTGCTGGTGAATATGATAAAAAAGAAGTTTTAATTGAGGGAATTGATTCTTATCATGATAGTCAGCAAGGCAAGGAAAGAGGAAATAATATAATATATCGTATTGAAATTGATGATATTTCAGTTGTTCACCTGGGTGATTTAGGGGATGTTTTGGATAGTGCCCAGCTTGAAAAATTAGCCGGAACGGATATTTTATTAATTCCAGTTGGCGGAAAATACACAATTGATGCGAAGAAGGCAGTAGAAGTAATTTCCCAGATTGAACCACGCATTGTTATTCCGATGCATTATAAAACTGAAGGCGTAAAAATTGACCTTGATCCACTAGATAAGTTTATTAAAGAAATTGGCGTCGCCCCAAGTTATGAAGAAAAATTAAAAATTTCTAAAAAAGATCTTCCTCAAGAAGATATGGAATTAGTAATATTAAGTATTTAAATTTATGATTAATCCGAAAAAAGAAAGAACTTTGGTTATCCTTAAACCTGACGCTGTGCAGCGCGGCTTAATTGGTGAATTAATTAAAAGAATTGAAAACACTGGTTTAAAATTAGTGGCCATGAAAATGATTATTGCTACTGAAGAGCAGCTGTGGAAGCATTATGCTAAGGACGATGCTTGGTTTTTAAGCAAGGGGGAAAGAATTGTTGCAGAAAGAAAGGCGGCTGGTATGCCAATTGAAAAGGAAGCGATTGAATATGGTAAAGATATTATTCGTGCTTTAGTTAAGTTTATGAGTTGTGGTCCAGTCGTTCCGATGATTTGGGAAGGAAATCAAGCAGTTGGCATTGTTAAAAAAATTGTTGGTTCAACCGAACCCTTGTCTTCTGATGGTGGGACTATTCGTGGTGACTATACTTTAGATTCTTATGATTTAGCCAGCCTAGATGAGCGGGCTGTTCGTAATTTGATTCATTGCTCTGATCCGGTTGAAGATGCAGCTAGAGAAATCCCAATCTGGTTTACTGAAGAAGAAATTTTAAAATATCGCTTGTTTGCCGAGCATATTTTGTATGACATTAATCTTGATAATATTAATGAATAACTTTAAAGAGTTTAAGAGGTGCTAAAATATTTATGAAAGAGAATCAAGATGAGAGAAAAAAGATTATGAAAGTCGGAGTGATTTTAATCATGATTCTAGTTTTCGTTTTTTGGCTTTTTGTTATGAAGCATTCGTTTATTAAGCAGGCTTCAGAAGTAAATCAAGATAAAGAAGAATTGCAGTCTATCCGTGATGAGCTTAATGAAACTTTAGATAAGTTAAATGAAGGATTAAATAAGATAAAAGAAGTTGAGTCAGAAAATTTTCTGCCAGCTACTTCAAGCTCTGATATTTTAATGCCTGATATTTCTCCTGTTTCAGAAGAACAACCTATTATTATCCCAGAATTACCCGAGCCTAAAGATTTAAATTCAAGTTGCCCTGCTTATATAAATTGTATGCCAACAATTGGCGCTGCTCGTTCCTGTAGCATCCCAATCGGTTGTGAGGGAATAACTGAATTAGTGTATTAATTTTTATTTATGTCAAAGACTGAGAAAGATCAAAAAAAACCTATTGCGAAAGAGAAAGATAAACCAGCAAATAATCTTCGTCAGCAAACAGAATACGGAATAATTGAAGAACAGCCGCTAGAAGAGGAAATGCGTCGCTCATATCTTGAATATGCGATGAGCGTTATTATTTCTCGTGCTTTACCAGATGTGCGTGATGGTTTAAAGCCAGTTCATCGTCGTATTTTGTATGCGATGTGGGATATTGGTTTAAGAGCGAATGGAAAATTTCGTAAATCAGCGACGGTTGTTGGTGAGGTTTTAGGTAAATATCATCCACATGGTGATAGTGCTGTTTATGACTCAATGGTTCGTTTGGCCCAGGATTTTTCAATGCGTTATCCTTTAGTGCGTGGCCAAGGAAACTTTGGCTCAATGGATGGCGATAGCGCAGCGGCTATGCGTTATACTGAGGCTAAACTTTCTGCGATTTCTGAAGAAATGCTGTTTGATTTAGATAAAGAGACAGTTGATTTTATTCCTAATTATGATGGCAGCAGAAAAGAGCCACGTGTTTTACCCGCTAAACTTCCGCAGTTGTTATTGAACGGGACAATGGGAATTGCTGTTGGTATGGCAACCAATATTCCCCCTCATAATTTAAGAGAGTTGGCGGGAGCAATTGATCATTTAATTGATAATCCAGAGGCTAGTGTTGAGGATCTAATGCAGTTTGTAAAGGGACCAGATTTTCCAACCGGAGGAATTATTTATGATAAAAAAGCAATACTAGAAGCTTATGCGACTGGTAAGGGTGGCATCGTTCTTCGCGGCAAAGCAGATATTGAAGAAATGAAAAATGGCGGTTTCCAAATCATTGTTTCCGAAATTCCTTATCAGGTTAATAAAGCGGACTTGGTTATGAAAATTGCCACCTTAATAAAAGATAAAAAAATTGATGGTATTAAGGCTTTACGAGATGAATCTGATAAGGAGGGCGTGAGAATTGTGATGGAGTTGAAAAAAGATTCTTATCCGAAAAAGGTTTTGAATAGTTTATATAAATATACTTCTTTGCAAACTACCTTTCATCTTAATATGTTGGCCTTGGTTGATGGCATTCAGCCAAAGATTTTAACCTTAAAGATGATTTTAGAAGAATATATTAAGCATCGTGAAGAGGTTGTACGTCGTCGCACTCAATTTGAATTAAATAAAGCTAAAGATCGCGCTCATATTTTAGAAGGCTTAATGATTGCCTTGAAAAATATTGATGAAGTAATTAAGACAATTAAAGCCTCTAAGGACAAGGAGGTTGCTAAGATTAATTTAATAAAGAAATTTAAATTATCTGATCGTCAAGCAATAGCTATTCTGGAAATGCGTCTACAGAGCTTGGCTAATTTGGAGCGCATAAAGATTGAAACAGAATTAAAAGAAAAATTAGCTTTAATTAAAGAATTAGAATCAATCTTAAAATCAGTAATAAAAATTAGAAAGATTGTTAAAGATGAATTACAGGTTTTGGTTGATAAATATGGTGATGATAGAAAAACAACAGTGGTCGCACATGGAGTGGGTGAGTTTAGTATGGAAGATTTGGTGCCGAATGAAGAAACAGTGGTTATGATGACTCGTGACGGATATATTAAGAGACTTGAGCCAGATACTTTTAAGGTTCAGGCACGGGGCGGCAAGGGTGTGATGGGCTTAACAACCAAAGAAGAGGATACAGTTGAATTCATGTTTACTTCACAAACCCATAATGATGTTTTATTCTTCACAACTAAGGGACGTGTTTTTCAGTTAAAGGTTTATGAAATTCCCCAAGCCTCTCGGATCGCCAAAGGCACACCGGTGATTAATTTTTTACAATTAACTAGCAATGAACAAGTATCTTCCATTTTGCCTTTAGATAAAACTATTTTTAGTAAATATTTATTTTTTGCTACCGAGCAAGGATTGGTTAAAAAAGTTGAGCTGAGTGCCTTTAACAATGTTCGTCGTAGCGGCTTAATTGCTATTAAAATTAAAGATAATGATAAACTTATCTGGGTTAAACCGACCTCAGGTAGTGACCATATTATGTTGATATCAGCCAAAGGTCAGGCAATCAGATTTGTTGAAACCGATGTTCGTAGCATGGGGCGAGGAGCAGCTGGTGTTCATGGTATTCGTTTAAAGAAAGGGGATCGGGTGATTGGCATGGGAATTGCTAAAACTGATAAAGAAAAGAAGAGAAAATATCAAGTGTTAACGATTATGGCTAATGGTTTTGGAAAACGCACTGATATTTCTTCCTATAAAGTTCAGGGACGTGGTGGCAGCGGTATTAAGACTGCTAAAACAACCGATAAAACTGGAGATATTACCAATGCCTTTTTAATTAATGCCGTTAGCATGGAAGATAGAGATTTGATTATTATTTCTGAAAAAGGACAGGTGATCAGAACTCCGTTTAAATCAGTTAATGTTTTAGGGCGTGATACGCAAGGTGTGAGAATGATGAAATTTAAAGAAGAGGGGGATAAAGTGGCTGGCGTAACTTGGGTTTAATTTTAAAGCCGGCTCTAAAAGCCGGCTTTTATGAATTATAAATAAAGATATAAAATTAAGATTAAAGAATATGGAAGATAAAAATATAGTTAAAAAAATTAAAAAAAGTAAGAGTGCTAATTGGTTAAAAGAATTTAAAGATTTCGCTGTTAAAGGAAATGTTGTTGATTTAGTAGTAGCAGTAGTTATTGGTGCTGCTTTTGGAAAAATTGTTTCTTCTTTGGTAGCTGATATTGTTATGCCATTAGTTGGTGTTTTGGTTGGGGGAGTAAATTTTACTGGTTGGAAGTGGATTTTGCGACCCGCTGTTTTAGCTGAAAATGGTGAGGTGATTAAGCAAGCAGTTACCATGAATATTGGTGTGTTTATTCAAAATGTTTTTGATTTCTTAGTTATTTCTTTGGCAGTTTTCATTATGGTGAAAATGATTGGGCGTTTAAAGAAAAGATTGATTAAAGAAGAAAAAGAAAAGACTGAAGAAACACCTAAGCCCCTAACTAAGGATCAGGAATTGTTGACCGAAATTAGAGATTTATTAAAAAAAGAATAATCAATTTTTATAAATATGTCGTTAATTTATTTTTTGTTGGCAATTTTAATTATTGGCATCGCTTTGGTAATTTTTTTATTACTGCGTCGCAAAGATAGTGGCAGTGGAGCTAAAATTGATTCTTTAACTGAGCGCTTAATTCAGCAATCAGAAAAATTATCTCAATTATCTTCTCAAAATTCGGAATTGCGTCAAGAACTTGATAAAAAATTATCAGAAACTCATCGCTCCAATCAGGATCAATTTAGTCAAACCACGCGTATTGTGCAAAATATTACTGCTCAATCAGCGAAATTAATTGCTGAGGTGACCGAAAAATTAACCAAGCTTGATGAAACTAATAAACAAGTGATTAACTTTTCTGCCCAACTTCAAAATCTACAGGACATTTTAAAAAACCCGAAACAACGAGGAGTTTTGGGAGAATATTTTTTAGAAGAAACTTTGAAAAATGTTTTGCCGCCTAATTCTTATCAAATGCAATATCCACTAGGCAAGGATGAACGAACAGGCAAAGACTTGATTGTTGATGCGGTTGTTTTTGTTAAGGATAAAATTATTCCAATTGACGCTAAGTTTTCTTTAGAAAATTATGAGCGTATTTTAGAGGCGTCTAATCAAGAGGTGCGTGAAAAATTAGAAGCAGCTTTTAAGCAAGATTTGAAAAATCGGATTGATGAAACAGCTAAATATGTTTTACCGGAGAGAAAAACGATGGATTTTGCTTTTATGTTTATTCCCTCTGAGGCTATTTATTATGATTTATTAATTAATAAGGTGGGGGCAGTTAAAGTTAATACGCGCGATTTAATTGAATATGCTATTCGTGATAAAAAAGTGATCATTGTTTCGCCAACCTCTTTTTTGGCCTATTTACAAACTGTTCTTCAGGGACTCAAAGCGATGCAAATTGAGGAAAGAGCTAAAGAAATTCGGGCGAATATTGAGAAGTTGGGTAAACACATGAATAGTTATGATGAATTCATGAAAAAACTAGGCATGAGCATGTCAACAACTGTTAATCATTATAATAATGCTTATGTAGAGTTTAAAAAGATTGATAAAGATATCACTAAAATTACTGAAGGAAAAAGTACCGTTGAGGTTTTAAAAATAGATCGTCCGAAAAATGCTCAATAGTATTTCAAAAAACCAAGAAGACTTGGCGGAGACAGTTAGACGAGTAATTATTTTTTTTGATTTATTTGATTACCCGTTAACAGCTTATGAAGTTTTTAAGTATTTAGATAAACAAGTAGCTTTGAGCGAAATAATTGCTACTCTTGATTTTTTAGTATCTATTAAAAAGATTAAGCAAGAAAATGGCTTTTTCTTTTTATCTGATCGCCGGGAAATTTTAAACACGCGGGCCTTACGTCATAATTATTCTTGGCGGAAAATTAAAATTGCTCAACGATTTACCAAGATATTTAAAGTTTGCCCGTTTGTTAGATGTGTTATTTTAGCCAATTCTATTGGCCAAAATAATATGCGCGATGGCAGCGATATTGATTTTTTAATTATTACAGCACCACAGCGGTTATGGTTAACGCGTTTATTTTGTACTGGTGTAGCTAAATTAGCTAAGAGTCGTCCGACAGAAAAAAATAAGCGAGATAAAATATGTTTAAGTTTTTATTTATCGGCGGCTAAGATGAATTTGGAGCAATTTAAATTAGCGAATAGTGATCCTTATTTTTACTACTGGCTTAGAAGTCTCGTTTTATTGTATAATAAAAAAAGGACGTATGAACAGTTTTTAAGTGTTAATGGACTTTTGCCAACAGCTTTGTTTAAGTCTGAAGATTGCTTTGTTTCCTCAAAATCAAAAATTTTAAATTATTTAGAAAAATTATCAGCTGATTTTCAACTGGCGATTATGCCGCCAGCACTAAAGGAAGCAGCTAATAATTCTGACGGCGTGGTTATAAATAATCAGGTTTTAAAATTATATTTACATGACCGACGTCGCGAATATGCAGAAAAATATGGAGAAAGGCTTATTTAAATTTTTGCGAAAAGCAAGCGAATACTTAATTTATTTATTTGTTTTTCTTTTGCCTTGGCAAACAAAATTAATTTTACAGCCTGGAAGCAATAATTATTCCGAGATTAGTCTTTATGCTAGTCAGATTTTGCTTTTATTAATTTTGCTTCTTTTTTTATTTCAAAGTACCCGTGAAAAAGAGTGTATTGGCGATTGTCGCCGGGTGTTGTATGCCTTGTTATCATTTGTTTTCTTTGTTTTTATTTCTACTTTTTTCGCGACCGATAAATTTTTAGCTTTTTATCGCTCTTTTATTATTTTGTCGGGAGTTTGTCTCTTCTTTATTATTCGTTTTGGAACGATGCAGCAAAATTACCAAGAACCTTTACTTAATCGTTCATATTTAGTTTTTAGTTTTTTGTCGGGAGTTTTTTTGCAGGCGATTTTAGGTATTTATCAATTTCTTACTCAAAGCACTCCGGTTTGTAAATATTTGGGTTTAGCAGCACATAACTCAACTGATTTAGGCGCCGCCGTTGTAGAAACGGCTGCTGGTCGTTGGCTGAGAGCTTATGGTGGACTTGATCACCCTAATATTTTAGGCGGTCTTTTAGCTGTTTCTTTAATTATAGCAGTTTGTATTTTGGCCAAGAAAAAAATGCTCAATTCTCGCCGACAAGTTTGGGCTTCTATTTTTCTTTTTATTTTTTATTTTGTTACTCTTTATGCCTTGTTTTTTACTTTTTCTCGTAGTGCCTGGCTGGCTTTGCTTTTTGGCTTTTTAGTGCTGTTAATTGTTTTTGTTGTTAATAAAGATAAGTGGATTTTGGGACGATTTTTAGCTTTACTGCTTTTTTCTTCTTTATTGATTTTTATGGCGGTTATTCCTTTTCAAGATTTGGTTACTACGCGCATTAAGGCGGACACACGTTTAGAGCAAAAGTCAATTATAGAGCGTACTTCTTCTATCGCGGAAGCTAATAAAATTCTGCAGCAACATTCGTTAACTGGTGTAGGGGCAGGTAATTATACCCTAGCCTTGGCTTCATTGGATGATAATAAAAAACCAGCCTGGGATTATCAGCCGGTTCATAATTCCTTTTTATTGTCTTTGGCAGAGAATGGAGTTTTTGCTTTTTCTGCCTTTTTAATTTTTATTTTCTTTTTACTTAAAAATAAAAAAAGAGAGGCCTTTGCTCTACCAGTTATAGCTGCTCTTTTTATATTAATGATGCTTGATCACTGGTTGCTTAGCTTACCGTTTGGTGTCTTTTTCTTGTTTTTAATTTTAGGCTTAATTTGATAATTTTTTTGTAGAAACATTAATTCTTTTTCTAGGTTTCCTAGTATTTTATTTAAGGTAGCGGCATTTGGACAGGCATCTTTTTTTATTTGCTGCTTGATTAAACTTAAAATAGTGGCGATGGTTCCAAAATAATCGTCATTTTTTACATGAAATTTTGCGCTTTTTTCATCACGAACAAGCCAGACAAGTGGCTTGATTTTATATTTTTTTTCAGGCATTTTGAGAGTTATAAAATACTGGCAAATTTATTTTTGCCAATGATAATATGATCAAGTACTTCAATATCCATAATATTACCGGCCTCAATCAATTTATTAGTTATTTCAACATCTGCTTTAGTTGCTTTTAAGCTTCCGGACGGATGATTATGGGCAATAATGATGGCGGCCGCTGAATATTCTAAAGCTGGGCGAAAGACTTCACGGGGAGCAACTAAAGAAGCGTTTAATGTGCCAATAGAAATTACTTCATCGTGAACTAATTGATAATGGGAGTTAAGATAGAGTCCGCGGAATTGTTCTTTATTTAGATTACCCATATCTTTTAAATAGGTAAAAGCTTGTTTGGCGGTGCGAATAGTAATGAGGCTGCCTGGTTTTTTTTGATAAAAACGACGACCCAGTTCAAAGCAGGCAACAATTTGGCAAGCTTTAGCGCTCGGAATTTTCAGATCTTTTTCAATAATAGCTGGATCACGCTGATAAGCAATTCCTTTTTCTCCATATTCACGCAGGAGACGATTAGCCATAGAGAAAACTTCTTCTTTTTTTGTGCCAACGCCCAGAACAATCGCTAACAGCTCGGCTGAACTAAGAGCGCCAACTCCATACTGAAGTAATTTTTCCCGCGGCTTCTCATTGTCTGGTAAATCGCGGACCGCTAAAATTTTATACTGCTTACCGTGATTTAAAATAAAATTACGGTCGCTAATTTTATAAGACATATTAGTAAAGGTTAATAATAAAATATGAAGAATAACTTCTATCTTTAAATTATAACAAAAATATGGTAAATTTAGAACAGTTGATAAATAATAAATAATCTTATGAATACTTATAAAAAGGCCGTTTTGTCAAATAAAATACCAATTATCACCGTACCGATAAAGGGGGCTAAAACGACAACGGCTTTAATTGTTTTTAAAACTGGCTCTAGACATGAACAGGCGACTAATAATGGTATTTCCCATTTTTTAGAGCACATGTTTTTTAAAGGAACTAAAAAACGTCCAAGCGCTTTAGCTATTTCTAGCGAAATGGATGCTTTGGGCGGAGAGTATAATGCTTTTACTGGCAAAGAATATACTGGGTATTGGTTTAAGGTAGCGAATAATAAGTTAGGCAAGGCTTTGGAAATTTTAAGTGATATGTTATCTAATTCTTTGTTTGCTGCGGAGGAAATTGAGCGAGAAAAAGGGGTTATTATTGAAGAATTAAATATGTATGAAGATAATCCCCGCATGCATATTGAAGATATTTTTGAAACCTGTCTTTATGGTGATACACCAGCTGGCTGGGAAACGATTGGTACTAAAGAAAATATTTTGCGCTTTAAACGTGAGGATTTTATTAATTATTTAGAATTACAATATGGTTCCCGAAGTGCTTATATAGTTATGGCGGGAGGCTTAAAACCAGCTGATCAAAAATTAGTGGAAAAACTTTTTTCTGTTTTAAAACCTAATAAATATCCGCCTAAATTAGCGGTTGTAGAAAAACAAAAAACTCCTCAACTAAAAATTTCTTATAAAAAAACTGATCAAGCAGCTATTTCTTTAGGGGTAAGAGCTTTGCCGGTTGGTCATCCAGATGAGTTTAAATTAAAATTGCTCTCAATTATTTTAGGTGGTTCAATGAGCTCGCGCTTGTTTATTAGTTTACGTGAACGCAATGGTTTAGCTTATTATGTTAATACAATCACCGAAGCTTATTCTGATTCTGGTTATTTAACTACTCAGGCGGGTGTGCCGACTGATAAAATAGAAAAAGCGATTAAAATAATTTTGGCAGAATATAAAAAATTAACTAAAGAGTTGATTCCGGCTAAAGAACTAAAACGCGCTAAGGATATGTTCCAAGGACGCCTTCTTTTGCAAATGGAAGCATCTGATAATTTAGCGAATTGGTATGCTCGCCAAGCTATTTATCGTAAAAAGATAATTACCCCCGGCGAAATGATTCGTCGCCTCAAAGCAATTTCAGCAGAGCAGATTCGTGATTTAGCACAGCGTTTATTTGTTAATAAAAATTTAAATTTGGCAATTATTGGTGATTTAAAAGATGAGAAAATAAAAGCTATTTTAAAATTTTAAAACAATGAAAAAAATATTAGAAAAATTAAATAAGGAACAGAGACAGGCTGTTACTCATGAGGCTGGTCCTCTTTTAATTATTGCTGGTGCCGGCACAGGCAAAACCACGGTTTTAATTAATCGTTTGACTTATTTAATTATGGAGAAAAAAGTCCCGGCAGACCAAATTCTGTTATTAACTTTTACGGAAAAAGCAGCGAGCGAAATGGAGGAACGAGCGGACCAAATTTTACCTTATGGTTATGTTGATCTTTGGATTAGTACTTTTCATAGTTTTGGAGAACGATTATTACGTGAACACGCTTTAGATATTGGATTAAATGCTAATTTCAGATTATTAACAGAAACAGATCAATGGATATTAATTAGAAAAAATTTAACACGTTTTAATTTGGATTATTATCGTCCTTTAGGCAATCCAACTAAATTCATTTCCGAATTGATTCGTCATTTTTCTCGTCTTAAAGATGAAAATATTACTCCGGCAGAATATTTAAAATATGCTGCTAGCTTAAAAAAAACGGCTGATGAGGGTGAAGAAATGGAGGTAGCTAGAATAAAGGAGTTAGCTGAGGCTTATCAAGTTTATAATCAACTATTATTAGAAAATAATTATTTAGATTTTGGTGATTTAATTGTTTATACTTTAAAATTATTTTCTGAACGTCCGAATATTTTACAATATTATCGTCAAAAATTTAAATATATCATGGTGGACGAATTTCAGGATACGAATTGGGCTCAGTATGAGTTAGTAAAAATCTTGGCTGCGCCAAAAAATAATTTAGTAGTTGTGGGTGATGATGATCAATGTTTGCCGGGTGATTCTTTAGTTTTGTTGAATAGTGGTCAGTCAAAAAAAATTAAAGAAATAAAAAAAGGTGATGAGGTCGTCACGGCGGTTGGCAAGGGAGCTTGGAGTTATGGTCAGGTTTCTCAGGTTAATAAAATTAAAAAAGAGGCTTTATTTTTAACTTTTACTACTAACTCCGGCAAGAAAGTTACGGTGACTGATAATCATAAACTATTTTGTTTTGTCCCGCGCATTGCTGATAAAAAATATTTTTATGTTTATTTGATCTTTAAGCCAGAATTAGGTTGGCGAATTGGCTTAACTAATGATTTAGCTTCGCAATTGCGATTAGAAAAATCAGCCGATAGAATAATAGCTGTTCGCAGTTTCAAGACACTAGCAGAAGCTGGTTATTACAAAGAATTATTGTCTTTAAAATACAGAATTCCGGTTAATTATTGTCGGGAAAGAGATAGTTTATTGAATGAGAAAAAGTGGAGTGAAAAATTAAGTCGGGAGTTAAAAGTAGAGGCGGGGGTGCGTCGTTTAGCTCAAGACCTTAATCTTGATTTAGAGTCAGCGCCTTGTTATGCAGAGACGGCGAATTATGGCAATAAAGCAAAATTCAAGATTAATTTAGAAATGTGCTCTCAAAAGCATAATTCAAAAATAAGTAAAAATAATTCTTTAGCCAAACCTAAGGCTTTTCATTGTTTAAGGATTGAAACTACTGATCAAATAACAATTTCAAAATTGAAAAAAATGGGTTTTAGTATAGTAAGTGGTGCTAAAAAGAAAAGCCTGTTTTTACAGAGTGATGATTTAAAATATTTAGGTCGCATTGCTTTAAGAATACAAAAAGAGTTTGCTGGCTTGATTGAGCCGCAGATGAAAATTGCTAAAGCAAAGGAAAAAGTTTTGCAGGCAACAGTTGTTCCAGCAAAAAATGTTTTTCCCGGCATGTCTGTGCCAATTATGAGTGACTCGGGCATAGTATATGATCAAGTTGTTGATCGTCAAGAGCAGACAAAAAAGGATTTTGTTTATGATTTAGAAATTGCTGGGACTCATAATTTTGTAGCTGATGAAATTTTTGTTCATAATTCAATCTATAAATTTCGCGGTGCCTCTATTTCTAATATCATGCAATTTAAAGATGATTTTAAAAAGGCGGCTGAATTAGTTTTAACAGAAAATTATCGTTCTCGTCAGGAGATTTTAGATTATGCTCATCGCTTTATTCAAAATAATAATCCTAATCGCTTAGAAGAGAAACTAAAAATAAATAAACAGTTGAAAGCTAAGGGTAAAATAGCTAAAAAACCAAAAACTGAGCCGGCGGTTAAATTTTATAATTTTGAAACAGCTGAAGAAGAAACTTCTTTTGTAGCTCAAAGGATCTTAGATATTTATCAAAGGAAACAGGCGGCTGGGGAAAAAATTAGTTGGTCAGATTTTGCCATTTTAGTGCGCGCTAATGATACAGCTGATGCTTATGTTAAAGCGCTTGGGCGTTATAATATTCCTAATCAATTTATGTCTTGGCGCGGTCTTTATTATAAACCGCTTATTTTAGATATTTTAGCTTATTTGCGTTTACTAGATAATTATCATGAATCATCAGCCCTTTTTCGGGTTTTGAATATGGATATTTTTAAAGTTTCTCATCTTGATTTAGTGACGATTAATAAAAAAGCAACTCGCAAGGTTTGGTCTTTATATGAAGCGCTAAAGAATATTGATTCTATTTCTGGAGTGAGTACTGAAAGTATTAAAAATATTAAAAAACTATTAAATTTAATTACTGCCCATTCTGCTTTAGTGGCGCAGCAAAGTACTTCAAAAATATTTTTAACCTTTGTTTATGAGTCGGGACTATTAGCTGATTTAGATCATGATCGGGACTTAGAATTATTTTCTTATTTAAATCAGTTTTATCAAAAAATAAAAAAAATGGAGGAGGCTGAGCCAGATTTACATCTGAAAGACTTTTTGGCCGCAATTAATTTGGAGTTAGAGGCCGGAGAAACAGGTTCACTTAAATTAGATTTTGTTGATAATGAAACAGTGAAGATTATGACAGTTCATGGCTCAAAAGGTTTAGAGTTTCAATATGTCTTTCTGGTTAATTTAGTAGATAAAAAATTTCCGACCATTGCTCGCGGAGAAAAAATTCCTTTGCCAGATGATTTAGTTAAGGAAAAGACTGTTGCGGGAGCAGACTTCCACTTAGAAGAAGAGCGCCGTTTATTTTATGTAGCTGTCACCCGAGCTAAGGAGGAGTTATATTTAACGGGCGCTAAAGATTACGGCGGAGTACGCGAAAAAAAGCCATCACGTTTTTTATCAGAAATGGGGATAGAAGATTCTCTAGCACCAGAAATTAAATTAACACAGAAAAATGAATTTTTACGAGATTTACATTATTTAAACTCTCAAGAAGCTAGTAGTCAGCAACTGTCTACAGAAGAAAAATATCCTTTGCCAGATAAATTTTCTTTTTCACAATTAACCGCTGTTTCTACTTGCCCATTACAATATAAATACGCTTTTGTTTTAAAGATTCCAGCCTCAACTGATAAGTCCAATCTTATTTTTGGTCGTGTTATACATAGTACTTTATATAATTTCCTTTTACCAACCATGAGTGAATGGCGAAAAATGCAAGGTGATTTATTTGCTGAACTTGATGGAGCTAAAAAGAAAAAAGAGAAACAAGATAAATTATCCAAACTGTTAACCGAAAAACGATTGTTAGAAATTTATGAAGAGCTTTGGCAGGGGGATGGTTATAAAAATAAAGCTGAAAGAGAAGCTTATTATAAAAAAGGGATTGAAGCTTTAAAGAAGTTTTGGCAAAATTATTCAGCTAATCCGCCACAGGAAATAATATTTTTAGAGAAGAGCTTTTCTTTTAAAATCGGCGGCGAGATTATTAAGGGAACTATTGATAGAGTTGATAAACTGCCCGACGGAACTTTAGAAATAATTGATTATAAAACTGGCCAAACAAAATCTAAATTAGAGCTTAAGGATAAGAGCCAACTTATTTTATATCAATTATTTACTGAAGAATTTTTAGGGATCAAAGTGAGTGCCCTGACTTATTATTATGTAGAGAGTGGTGAGAAGCTCACTTTTACAGCTACCGCTAAAGATATTACTAAGGTGCAATTATGGGTCAAGGAAAAAATTTCTTTGATTAAGAAGCAAAACTTTGCGCCAACCCCCTCATCGTTGTGTGGGTTTTGTGATTTTAATTCTATTTGTGAATTTAAACAGCGTTAATTATAAAAAATATGGCTACTAAAATAAACATTGATGAAACCGAAGAGCGTTTAATTAGTCCGATAGAACATCAGGGCGACGAAGCTTTTGATTCATCTTTACGTCCAAAAACTTTAAAAGAATATGTTGGGCAAGAAAAAATAAAAGCTAATTTAGAAATTACTATTGCGGCTGCTAAGAAGCGGGGCGAACCGATTGAACACATTTTATTATATGGTGCGCCCGGTTTAGGTAAAACAACCTTAGCCCATGTTATTGCTAATGAAATCGGAGCCAATATTAAGGTTACTTCTGGGCCAGCGATTGAAAAGGCCGGTGATTTAGCTGCTATTTTAACTAATTTAGAAGAAGGTGATATTTTATTTATTGATGAAATCCATCGTTTAAGAAAAACGATTGAAGAAATTTTATATCCAGCCATGGAAGACTTTTCTTTGGATATTATTATGGGTAAGGGGCCAAGCGCTAGAACTTTGCGTTTAGATTTGCCGAGATTTACTATTATTGGCGCGACTACACTAGCTAGTTTATTATCGGCACCTTTGCGCGATCGTTTTGGTATCACTCACCATTTAGGATTTTATGAAATAGTTGATATTGAAAAAATTATTATGCGGAGCGCCCGAATTTTAAAGGTAGAGATAGAGGCTGAAGCAAAAACAGCTATTGCGGCTCGTAGTCGCCGTACACCACGTATCGCTAATCGTTTATTTAAGAGAGTGCGTGATTATTGCGAAGTAAAAGGAGATGGTAAAATTACTTTAAAAAGTTGTTTAGAGGCTTTTAAAATGTTAGAAATTGATGAGCTAGGTTTGGATTTAATTGATCGTCGTATTCTAGAAACTATTGCGGTGAAATTTAAGGGTGGTCCAGTTGGTTTAAATACTTTAGCGGCGGCTACCGGCGAAGAAATGGATACAATTGAAAATATGTATGAACCTTATTTAATGCGTTTGGGATTTTTAGATCGTTCACCACGTGGCCGAGTGATTACGCATTTAGGTTATGAACATCTGGGCCTAAAAATGCCAGGAACAGATAAATTAATTTAGGTTAAAACAAAATAAATTAATGATTGATTTATGTTTTTGTCGTTGAAGGAATTTGATTATCATTTACCCCCAGAACTTATTGCTCAAAAACAAATTAAACCGCGGGATCACTCGCGGTTATTGTTGCTTAATCGTCAAAGTGGGAAGATAGAACATAAATATTTTTTTAACATTATTGATTATCTGCAAGCAGGAGATCTTTTGGTTTTAAATAATTCTAAAGTTTTTCCGGCACGCTTGATTGGATACAAAAAAGAAACGGGTGGTAAGACGGAAATATTTTTACATCGGAAATTATCAAAAAATACTTGGGAGTGCTTATTGAAGGGAAAGGTAAAAGCAGGATTAATAATTATTTTATCAAAATTATTAGCAGCGGAAGTGATTAAGGATAATCATGATGGGACTTGGCAATTGAAGTTTAATTTATTGGGAGAAAAGTTTTGGCGTGAGATCAATAAAATTGGTGAAGTTCCCTTGCCGCCATATATCAAGAGAGATAAGCAAATTATTAGTGATAAAAATAACTACCAAACAGTTTTTGCAGCAGATAATAAAATTGGCTCGGTGGCTGCACCAACTGCTGGGTTGCACCTAACTAAAGAATTGCTAAGAAAAATAAAAAATAAAGGAGTAAAAATAGTTTACATAACTCTACATGTTGGTTTAGGAACATTTACTCCCGTAAAAACAGAAAATATTGCTGAGCACAAAATGCATCGGGAATTGGTAGAGATTAAAGCAGCTACATTAAAAGCAATTTTAGCAGCTAAGAAGGCTAAACATCGTGTGATTGCTGTGGGGACAACCAGTTGTCGTTCACTAGAATCAATTAATTGGGAGCAATTAAAAAATAGTCAGCAAATAGTTAAGCAATCATTTTGGACTGATATTTTTATTTATCCTGGTTATACTTTTAAAGTAGTTGATGCTTTAATTACTAATTTTCATTTACCGAAATCAACCTTGTTAATGTTGGTGAGCGCTTTAGCGGGTAAAAAACAGATACGCGCTGCCTATTCCGAGGCAGTTAAGCGAGGTTATCGGTTTTTTAGTTATGGTGATGCGATGTTTATTTACTAAAATTAGCTGATAATGCGGATTTGATTTTTTTTTCATTTTTTGGTACAATTTGAGCTAATTGTTAGCATTTTTCTATCCCGATTTTAACTTTTCTTTGTTCAATATGAAAAAATTTTTTTTGTTTGTTTGGGAGCTAGTTAAGGTGGTTCTGATTTCGGCTGCTATTATAATACCAATTCGCCATTTCTTAATTCAGCCGTTTTTTGTGAAAGGAGATTCCATGGAACCTAATTTTTTAGATAAAGAGTATTTAATTGTTGATGAATTAAGTTATCGCTTCGCTCCAGCGGAGCGTGGGCAAGTAATTGTTTTTCGCTACCCCCGTGATCCTCAAGAATATTTTATTAAACGCTTAATTGGCTTGCCGGGAGAACAGGTTCAAATTAAAGATGGACAAGTTATTATTTTTAATAATGAGTATCCAGAAGGAATGGTTTTAACTGAAAACTATTTGCCGGAAAATTTAGAAACTTTTAGTGATAGTGAAGAAAAAATTACCATTGGCCCAGATGAATATTTTGTTTTAGGGGATAATCGTAATGCTTCAAAAGATTCTCGTTATTTTGGGCCGATTAATAAAAGTTTTGTAATTGGTAAAATTTTATTTCGTGGCTGGCCACTCAGTGAGATGCAATTATTTAATAAAGATTGTTGGCCAGAGTATAATATTTAATATTTCATTATTATGCCTAGAGTAAAAAAAACTTCAACTGATAGCAATGTTAAAAAAACGGAAGAGCGCAGTGGCAAAGTTATTCCTCGTCTTTTAGGGATGAAGGATATTCTTGGCTCGGAATGTGTTTGTTATGATTTACTGGTAAATAAAGCGCTAAATTTGGCTAAGGCTTATAGTTTTTCACCAATAAAAACACCGATTATTGAAAGTTTTGATCTTTATAAAAAATCAACTCGCAGCAATCTTGAAAGGGAGTTTTATGCGGTTGAAGGTGAAAAAAGTGAGCGTCTAGTTTTGCGCCCAGAATTAACACAGGGAATTTTACGAGCTTATTTAGAAAATAAATTAAATGAAGGTAATTTACCAGTTAGACTTTTTTCTTTAGGACCAATTTTCCGGCGAGAAAAATTACAATCTGGCCGCTATCGTGAATCAACTCAACTTGACTTAGAAATAATTGGTGAAAAAAACCCAATCACGGAAGCTATTTTAATTTCAATTGCCCATAATTTTTTTGAAGAATTAGGAATCGCCACTCAAGTTCAAGTGAATAGTATTGGTTCAGTTGAATGTCGTCGTGAATATAGTAGTAAACTAATGGCATTCTATAAGGAAAGAGGACGTCGTTCTAAATTATGTAATTCTTGTAAAAATAATTTAGGCAAGAATATTCTTGGCTTGCTTGATTGTAAGGAGGATGCTTGTGTTAAGCTGCGTGAAGAAGCGCCGCAAATTGCTGATTATTTATCTGATGAAAGTCGTGAATATTTTACTAAAACTTTAGAATTTCTAGATGAATTAAATATTAGTTATAATTTTAATCCCTATTTAGTTAGGGGTTTAAATTATTATAATGATACGGTTTTTGAATTTTGGCCACTTAATGAAGATGGATCGGCTCAGGGCAAATTAGCCTTGGCTGGTGGTGGTCGTTATGATTCTTTAATTAATAGCTTGGGCGGCGAGCCAACCCCAGCGATTGGTTTGGCTATTGGTATTGAAAGAACGCTGTCTCGCTTGAAAGATAAACACAGCTTGGCAAATCCAGGAGAAGAGAATATAATATTTATTGCTCAATTAGGAGAACAGGCGAAGCTTAAGGCTTTGCAGTTATTCCAGGAATTGCGTAAAGCTGGTTTTAATGTGAAACAATCTTTTACTTCTGATAGTTTAAGAACACAGCTAGAGGAAGCGGCGGCACTTAAGGCAAGAACATGTTTAATATTAGGTAAAAAAGAGATATTAGATGGTACAATTTTAATGCGCGATATGGATTCTAGTGCTCAGGAAGTGGTTGTTTTTAAGAAAATAAAAGAGCGTTTAATTAAAAAAGATAAAATAATTGAAAAAAGATTAAATATTAGAAAGGAGGAAGAACTACATGGCAGACTTTAAAAGAAAACCCGGAGAAAGTTTTGAGAGTTTTTTACGAAAATTTAAAAAAGGCTTAAAAAACAATAAAAGATTGGAGAAAGCGAGATCTAAACAGTATATTGAGCCTAAAATGACTAAACGTCTTCAAAAGAAGCATGCTTTAGCTGGTTTAGCTTTGAGTAAAAAAAATGAACATTTACGTCGTATTGGTAAGTTACCGGAAAGCACAAGAAGATCATAGTTTTTAACTATCTTTTTTATAAAAAATCCTCCCTTAGGAGGATTTTTTTATTCCAGGCAGAAAACGTTTAATATTATCAAAAGTTGATTTTTTAGCAAATTGTTTAATACGATCACGGGCGCGTTTTGTTTTAACAAATTTTAACCAATCCCGATTCGGATATTCACGATTTTTTTCAATAATAATTTCAACTAAATCACCGTTTTTTAATTCTTGATCAAGCCGACCTAGTTTATCATTAATAATAACGCGGGCGGCTTTATTGCCAATGTTGCTGTGAACCGCGTAGGCAAAATCAATTGGCGTGGCTCCTTCTGGTAATTCAAAAACATCTCCTTTGGGAGAAAAAATAAAAATACGATCACGGAAAACATCCATTTTGATATTAGTGACTAATTCAGTGGTATTAGTGATTTCTTTTTGAATTTCAACAATTTCTTTTACCCAGGCAGGTGATTGATAATTACCAGCCTCTTTCTTTGATTTATAATACCAATGAGCAGCTAAACCATAAATAGACTCTTCATGCATTTCTTTAGTTCTGATTTGAAACTCTGCCAATGTTCCTTCTGGGCCAAAAACAGTGGTGTGTAAAGAACGGTAGCCATTTGGTTTTGGTACAGCAATATAGTCTTTAAAGCGATTAGGCTTTGGGCGCCAGAGAGCATGAATTATGCCTAAAGTTTTATAACAATCATTAACTGTTTCAACGATGAGGCGTAGCCCAAAAATATCATAAATTTCATCAAATTGTTTATCCTTTTCCTGCATTTTATTATAAATGCTGTATAGGTGCTTAAAACGGGCCTCAATTTCAAATTTTATACCGGCTTCTTCTAGTTTAGGAATAAGAATGTTTTTTATTTTTTGGAAAAAACGATTGCGTTCAACTCTTTTTTCTACTTCATATTTATATTCTAGTTCATGATATTGGTCTGGGTATAAATATTTAAAACAAAGATCCTCCATTTGCCATTTTAAACGACCAATACCCAAGAGACCAGCAATTGGGGCGTAAATTTCTAGTGTTTCCTGGGCAATTCTTTTTTGTTTTTCTGGAGGCAGATTTTCTAGTGTGCGTAAATTATGTAGACGATCACAAAATTTGATAAAAATAACGCGCAAGTCATTAGTCATGGCTAAAAACATTTTTTTTAAATTTTCTCTATAGCGCTCAATGCCGCGGTATTTAATTTTACCTAATTTAGTTACTCCCTTAACTAAATTATAAACATCAGTTCCAAAGATTTCTTTTATTTCTTCTAGGCTATGATTAGTATCTTCTGGCACATCATGCAGAATACCGGCAGTCACAGTTGATAAATCAGCCTTAATTTCCGCTAAAAGAAAGGCAGTATGAAGAGGGTGCTGAATATAGGGTTCACCACTTTTTCTTGTTTGTCCTTCATGAGCCATTTCAGCGAATTTATAGGCTTTTTCTAGAATAGAAAAATCTTCATCTGGATGGCTTTCTTTGAACTTTTTTATAATTTGTTCAATAGTCATAAAATGCTTTTTCTTTTTACTGCTTTTATGTTATAATAAGTTTATCTAAATTATATCAAAAGGAAGAATAATTTAGAAGTTTTTCATCATATTTCATGTTAAAAAAAGTTAAAGTATTTATTTTTGTTTTCAGCTTAATTGTTTTTTCAGTTGGGGCTAATTTTGTTTTGGCGCAAGCTGATTTTGGCACAGAGCCGGTGGCGGAAGTAATTAATTTATCACAAGCTGATCCGCGCGCAATCGCTGGTCGTATTATTCAAATTACTTTAAGTTTTCTAGGGGTAATCGCTTTGCTTTTAGTAATTTATGCTGGATTTTTATGGACAACTTCGGGAGGCGATGAAGATAAAATTACTAAGGCTAAAAAAATTTTGAAAAACGCTGTTATTGGTTTAATAATTATTTTATCTTCTTGGTCAATAGCTACTTTTATTTTATCTAAGTTATCAGAGGCAACGGGTGTTAAAGAGGGGAGTAATCAAGGTGGTATTGGACGCATCTCCTTGACGACTAATAGTGGCCTAAGCGCTATTGGCGCTTGCTCAGTTGATACTGTTTATCCAGAAAATAAGCAAACTGATGTAGCGCGCAATAGTGCAATTACAATTACTTTTAAAGAACCACTGAAAGCGGAAAGTGTCTGTGTTGATGCTTCTGGCTCTGCTTGTGCTTGTAATAATAATGATTGCAGTAATATGAATCCGGAAAGCATTAGAATCTTTAAAACAGAATTGGGAGATTCCTGTAATAATAGTTGTCCAAAAGTAAATGCTAATATAACTGAAGTTAAAGTTTCTATTTCTAGTGATAGCCGAACTTTAGTTTTAACCCCTCTTAGTTATTTAGGGGATGGAGTTAATAATGTTTGGTATTCGGTTAAAATGACTGATAAGGTTAAAAAAATAGATGACACTTCCATGTTTAAAAATTGTTATGATAATTATTTTAATTGGAGATTTGAAGTTAGTTCGCGAATTGATTTAACTCCGCCTCAAGTAGTTGTGGGTGGCATTTTCCCTCTGCCGGATAATGAAAATGATGTAAGTAATAAAACTGCCGAGGCAAAAAAAGCAGAAGGTTCAATTACTGTTAAGGCCATGCCTAAAGTTTATCAAGCCGCCAAGGTTGAGAAAATTACTTCAATTGGTGAATCGCCAGTAGCGGTAGCTGCTCCGCTTAATTATCAAGGAACATTAACGCAGTTTAAAGCAGTGATTTCTGCTGATACGTCTAAAGTACAGCTATTTGATGGCAATAACGACACTAATCTTTTAGGTTCGGCTAGTTTTGATGCTCAAAATACGGCTAAATTTGCTGGTTACTTTACTTTAACCGCTGATAATCGGAGTGCTGGCAATGCTTGGCTGATTGAGATGTCGCCAGAACAATTAGCAGACACACTTACACTTGGTTCTGATACTTATACTTTTTCTAGCACAAATTCTGGCGCTAATATTATAAAAATAAATCCAGAAGGTGATTTTTCGGAGCAAGTGAGAAGTATTTATGCAATTTTAAGCGGCAATTCCTCTTTTGATGTTTCTAACACCGGTGATGCAAAAATTAGTTTAGTTTCTAAAGTGGCTGGAGCTAGTGGCAATAAGATTGAAGTTAGTACTAGCAACCCAAGTGCTTTACAAATTACTCCGCCAGCTGGTGGTCAGGATCGTCAGAGCTTGGATGAAGTTAGAGACAGAAAAGATGTGCCGATGAATACAGTTATTCAGTTAAATTTTGATGAACCAGTTAATCCGATAAAGATTGCTGGTTTGGCTTCAGAGGTAGCTGATTATATTAAGGTAGTTAATTATAAGGCAGATAGTTTTGCTGATGGCTTGCCTTGTGTTGCTGATTCTGATTGTCAGTCTTATAAATGCGAGGGGGCAGTTGGAGCAAAAACTTGCGTGGGGGATTATGTGGCGGGGAGATTTATTGTGAGCAATGCTTATAGAACAGTAGAGTTTATTTCGGATAAAGAATGTGGAGTTAATGGTTGTGGGGAAAAAATTTATTGCTTGCCGGGGGGTAGCCATTTAGCTGTAAAAATGAAAACAGCTGATTTAAAAACTTGTTCAACTAATGCGGATTGCACAGCTTACTCCCCTTATAATATTTGTTCACCAACATCTTTGGGTTATAACACTTGCCAAGATATTGACGGTAATAATTATCCAAGCGCTAGCGCTCAAATTAATGGAGTGGTTGATTTGGCTCTTAATTCTTTTGATGGTGATCGTAATAATGTTTCAGATGGGCCACTAAATTTTTATAATGATAATTTTAGTGCTGAGGATAATCATAATAAGAAAGATAATTATCGCTTTTCTTTCTTTGTTAATAATACGATTAATTTGACGCCACCGAAGATTGAATCAATTACTCCAGTTCAAGGAGCAACGGGGGTGGGCTTAGCTGAGCCGATAAAAATAGCTTGGAATACTTTAATGATGAATAGTACTTTAACCACTGGTAGTCGTAAGGTAAATAACGGGCTAACGACGGTTGAACATAAATTAATAAATTTATGGAGTTCAGCTAATCAAGCAGTTGGTTATTGGGTGAAAAATGAAAATATTGATATAGAAACTCCCTTTCAATCACTTGATGGCGAGCCAGACAAAACAATTTCTTGGATAATGCATACTCCTCTTTTAGAATCAATGACTTATCATGTTCAAGCTGGTTCAGGTATTAGAGATATTTATCAAAATTGCTATAAGCCTAGCGCTAGTGAGTCTTGTGTAGCGACAGAAACTAGTCCTTCTTGTTGTTTTGGTACGGCGACTAATGTTTTGGGGGTTGATGGTAATTGTCAATAAATAAAATGAATAAAAAAATGAACAAAAAAAACATTAAAAAATACATTTTTGGGTTTTGTTTAATTGCTTGTTTATTTTTTACTAAGTTTGCTTTAGCACAAGCTGATTTTGGCATGGGAGAAGTTGATTCAGGTCTGGATGGAGTTTTGGTTAGTACTGATCCGCGGGCGATTGCTGGGAGAATAATTAATATTCTATTAGGTCTTCTTGGTATTATCGCTGTTTTATTAATTATTTATGCTGGTTTTAAGTGGTTGATGTCGGGCGGCGATGAAGAGAAAATTACTGGCGCAAAAAAGATTTTAAAAAACGCTACCATTGGTTTAGTAATTATTTTATCATCTTGGGCGATTGCTATTTTTATTTTAAATAAGTTGGGCGGAGCAACTTCTGGTGATGGTAGTGGTAGTGTGTGTGTTGATGGAACTTCGCTGTCTTGTGGTTGTGGTGGGGCGATGTTTTGCTCGGGCGGTCATTGGGGAAATTGTATTGGTTCAACTGATAATTGCTTTGTTATACCAAAAGATTGTAATGCTAATACAATTTCTGGTGTTTGTCAGGCCAATAATCAAATTTGTGCCAGTGGCTATTTTTGTGACCAAGATTGTAAATGTCAACCACAAGGTAGTGCGGGTTCTTCTTGTGATGCCGACTTAACAAATGCGCGTTGCGATGCCGATAATAATCGTTGCTCAGAATACACTACTTGTGATCCGGAATCATGTCTTTGTGTTGGTTCTCCAGTTATTTTAGGAATTAGTCCGGTTGGTGGTTTTTGCGATAACAATATTAATAAAGCCTGTTTATCAGATGATGATTGTGGAGCGGGGACTTGTGACACAGAAACTCCAAATGGTGCTGTTAATAATTTTTTAACAATAATCGGAAAAAACTTTGGTGAATATGACGCAGAGCTTAGTCAGGTGATTTTTTTAGGCACTGATTCACCTCGGGTTGGTGTTTCCCCTTCAGCTATAAATACAGCTTGTGTTGATTTTTGGAGTGATGAACAAATTATCATTGCTATTCCAAGCGGTGCGCAAAGTGGTCAAATTGAAGTTATCACTAAAGATAACTTATCGGATAAAACTGGCGATGAGAATGGACCAAAAATAAATAACTTAATAGTTAATAATATTAGTCGTCCAGGGCTTTGCACTCTTGATCCAGTAGTCGGAGCTTTAAATTCCCAAGTTAATTATCAAGGAGTTAATTTATATGCTGGCAAGGCTTATTTTGGTAATTATAAATCCAACGTTGGTGCTCTGTATTCTTCTTTTAATGATCAGAGCGGTCTAACTGGCACCTCAACTATTCCTAATATTAGAAAAGGAGATTCTGGCAGCTTTGTTGAGACGGTGGTGGAGGGTAAGGTACAAAAAAGTAATTTTCTAAAATTTACTAAATTAGCTGATGAAAACTCTGGTCCCTATATTAAATCTTTTACTCCACTAGAAGTTGATGAAAATGGGCAAAAAGTTTCGCGTGGTCCAGTAGGGCAATACATTACAATTACTGGAGCTGGTTTTGGGGGCTCAAGAGGCAATAGTCATGTTTATTTTGTTAGCGGAAGCAATAAAATAGAGGCTTCTTATTCTTTCCCCAGTATTTGTGCTAACTCTGTTTGGAATGATCATCAAATAATTGTGAAAGCGCCAGAAATGGCTGAAGATTTTTATCAAATAGAAATTGATTTAGGCGAGACTATTATTTCTACCCAAAACTTAAATCCAAATGTTTTTCAGCTTAATAATAATTTAGCTTTAGCGCCTAGTTTATGTAAAATTGATCCCGGACAAGGAACAGCTGGAACGGCGGTTGCTTTTTGGGGGGAATATTTTGGTAGAAAAACAAGTAATATTGCCGTTAAATTTTATTTAGATAAAACAGTAACAGGCAGTGGTGATGAGACGGGTAATGTTTTAAAAGAAGGTGGTGCTGATAAAATTAAAGCAGAGGTGCCCTCAGACGCAACTACTGGCGGTGTTAAAATTGTTAATACTCATAATCAGAGAAGTAGTAATGAACTTAATTTTACAGTGGCCGAATGTCTTAATGATGATGGTTGTTCAGCGGGAGCAGGAAAAATATGCTGTCCATCAAATACTTATAAAAAAGGACAATGTGTTGCTTCTTTGAGTGAGTGTTTTGTAAATATTCCAACATCAGTTTTTGAGTGGAGTTTTAGTACTGAGATAGATGGAAATAATACTGGCACCGAAGATGATCCGAGCCCTGATAATCTTCCTTCAATTTTTGATAGTTGTTTAGGTTTATCAAAATATTTAGGTTCTTGTTATCAAGGAGTTAGTTGTCCAAATAGTCCGGGTTCTTGCTCCTCAGCTCTAACTAGCTATCAAAAAATAATAGGTACTTGTGATAATAGTTGTCAGAATGTTCCCGGGTGTGATGAATCTACTTGTACTTATAATAGTGAACTAGATAGATGTGTCCAAAATAAAAAAGATAGTCAAGGTGTTTGTGATTTTCCAACTAAGATTTATATTCCGAAACTAGTTAATCAGTCAGCGAATAAGATTCCGCGTATTATGTATTGGTCCGGAAAAGTTAATCAGCATTGGAACTTAGAGACTGGGGCTTGGGAGACAGATCCTGATGGATTTTCAGGGTCCGGAATTGATAAATTAGCTTATTGTAATAAATTTTATAAAAACACGGTGGCAGTTGAACCGTATAAAGAGGAAACAATAAATACTTGGCGTGAGCGCGGCAATATAGGTGCTTTTACGGGCACGATGCTTTCTTATCGTTGTGTTTCTGCCGCTGAGATGGAGACTGTTGAAAAGACTTGTAATAGTTCAGGACAATGGGAAATTGCTTGGGCAGCTTCTTGTCCAGCTGGTTGGACTAAGACTGGCAATAGAACTTGTGTTCAAGACGGGGAGGCAGGTAAATGTCGTCGCACTTGTGATGCCGGTTTAAATTGTCAAGAAATAAACAAAGAAGGACGTTGTGTCTCTGATAAAGTTTGTTCAGCTAAAGACGCTAAGTGCGTTGATAATTTAGTGGCTGGTGAGGCGGATAATTGTGTTATTAATGTTGTTCCGACTTGTGAGTGTTGTTGTCGTTTGGGATATGAAAAACAAGATTGCTGTGCTGGCTTAACTTGTACTGGAAAATGTGGTTCTGATATCACAAACAATAATAATACTTATGGTTATTGTTCTGGTTGTGCGCAGGCTGGAGAAACTACGGCGGCACGTGATGCGGCCTGTAATTGTTTTGGTAGTAGCTCTAAATATTGCTCCATTACTACAGAACACCCAGAAGGTATTTGTGTGGATTGTGCCGGCTTAACTGATCAGGCGAGCTGCGGTGATCATTCAAGCGCTTGTTGTTTTGATTCAAATAATACAAGCACACCTGATGATGATTATTGCCGAGGGATTAAAGATTCAACGGTTATTAGTGATGATAAAAATAGTGCTAATTATGGATATTGCTCCTATTATGGATGTTCACTAAATGATCCTTATGTTTGTGCTTCTACCACTCCAGTTAAAATAGGTTATTTTAAAAAAATAGATTCTTGCCTTAGTGGTTGTCAGGCAGGAGTGGGCAGTGATTATTGTCGCTTTTTTGATAATGATCAGGAAAAATGTTCAAATGAGGCAAATTGCTGTTATGATAAAACTACCTCTAAGTGTAAGAGTGGTAACAAAATAGAAACAGGAGAAAATAAGGGTTATTGTGCTTATTATGCTTGCCAGTCAGCGGCAGATAATCCTTTAGCTTGCGAAACAACACCAACCACCACGCCTAAATTTTCTAGTATAGAGGAATGTAATGATAAATGCGGCAATCCATCAGTTGGGGCTGGCTTAGATTGTAGCGATAGTCAAACAAAGGATCGTTGTGATTTCAACGCGTGTGGCACCAATGGTTTTGCTTGTTTGCAGGAGACTGGTGCTGGTGGAGAAGGATCTGATTGTGGGGCTTGTTGCTGTAATCCAGAAGCAGAAATTGATCCTTGTGTTAGTGAGACAACTCCCAATTTACATTGTTTAGCTAATGTCGGAAATTGCTCGGGAGCTAATCGGGGATTATGTTGTGGTTGCTCTCAGGACAGTGATTGTGGTTCAATCGCCACGATTGGCTGTAATTCTAGTACTTGTTGCGAGGCCCGACCAAGCATTATTGAAACTTCGCCGATTGCCTCGGAAACAAATGTTTGTCGCAATGCTACAATTAGAATTGTTTTTAATCAGCCGATGAACGTTTCCAGTTTTAGTGATAATTTTTTATTGTATGAAGAATTAGAATATGGCAAAAAGCTTTGTCCAGCCGGGACTTTTTTAGCAGAAAATATTACCACTGAAGATTTAATTAATTCACAGACAAAGAATATTTTTGTTCATATTTGGAAAAAAATAAATTCAAAAATTAGTCGTGTCTTTAATAATTCTAATAAACGCGCTTTGGCTGAAGCTCCTTCAGCTGATAAATTATATTGTCGGGTACCTGGTAGTGTTAGCGCTGTGCAAAATGGATCGCAAACTGAGTTAATTTTTAGCCCGAAAAACCTACTTTCTCCAGCTGCTAATTTTTATGTGGTAGTAAAAGGGGATGAAAATCTTGATAGTCGGACGGGGGTTTTAAGTTATTCTGGTGTGGGCATGAAGGGATCAGGATTTAAAGATGGAGAGATGAATAACAAGCCAGTAACTTTTAATAAAACTTCTTATCAAAATTCTTATAGTTTTAAATTTGTCACTCTTCCGAGCCAAGGAGTGAACGCTGGAATTTGCGCAATAGATAATGTCAAGATTAGGCCAGCATCATATTTATTTAAGACAACTAGTAATGATCTTAATGAAAATGATAGTGATATTTTAAACCCCACTTTTGATACAGTTGCTGATAGAGATAAATTGTTTAGTGCTGGTGCTTATAGTGTTGATGGTAAATTATTAAATCCTGTAGAGGGTTATTCTTGGGATTGGACTTGGTCAATTAATAATGATCAGGCTTTTGCGACCTCTGCTCCTTTATCGCAAAATAGCCTTTTAGTTTCTGCGAAAGCAGGTGCAACGGATGTTGAAGCTAAGCTGAAAGCAACGATTGATATGTCTAAATATCTTTCTAATGATTGCTCTGCCAGTGGCAGTGGTTGTAATAAGATTAAGACTGGTAATGGTTATTATAATACTAGCGATCTTTATATTTTCCTTTGTCAGAATCCATGGCCAGCAGTTAATTCTGATGGGACATGGTCTCCTTGGTTAGATAAGGGACAGGGAGATGATTATTCAAGTTATAATTATAAATTTTATTATTGTCGTGATGCTGGCACCGCCGAAACCTTTGATGATTTACCAGCAATTTCTAATAATCCGATTTCTAAAAAAGGAAGTTTCTCTAATTTATTAAAAGAAACATATTTTTTCCGAGAAACAATTTTGCCGAGTGGTAATATTGTTGAAGTCAGAGATATGAAAAATGGGGGAGAGGTAGAAGTTAAGTGGGAATCTTCTGTTGATCAGGTAGATTCTTACAAGATTTATTATTTGCGCTCTGGTCGTGGTTTAATGATGAGTAAAAAAATAAAACCCGAAGGAATTTGCTCTAAAGAAGGTTCAGTTTATAAGTGTACTTATAAGATTGATGGGCTAACTAATAATCAGCAATATATTTTTAAGTTAACGATTGTTGCGACTAATAAAACAGAGAGTGCTTTATCTAATGAAGTGATGGCTACTCCGACTGATAAAAAAGCACCAGCTACACCAACCGGGCTTGATGTCATTATTAAGAATTCAATGTTTAATTTTTCTTGGCAAGCGAATAATGATGATACCGCTTTTTATCGCTTATATCATGGCATAAGTTCTGGAAAATATGCGGAAACCTTTGATTCAATTGGTACGGAAAATAACTTATCATTTCCTTTAAATAAATTTCCTCAAGGAGCTAATTATTTTGCTATTTCAGCGATTGATAGCTTTGGAAATGAGAGCGATAAAGTGGAGAAAGAGTATTATTTTAATGCTGAAGAAAATGGGGAGAGGAGGAGTGATGTTCTTGTTTGGCGAAGAGCGACTAGTAAATTAGAGACTCCTTTAGGTACTGATTGTCTGGTTGAGATGGACATTGAATCAAAGAATCCTTATTTGCCAGTTTGTGATGAAAATGAGAAGTTAACTTCTCCCGGAGCTTTTGTAGGAAAAATCGCTTTAGCTGCTGGTCATCCGTATTGCTCCGTTTCTGGTTGTAATTTTAATAGGGGGTTTGTTAATCCGGCTAAATGTGAATATTATACCGGAAGTTGGACAAATAATTGTTATATTCTTAATTAATATATGAAAAGAAATAAATTTATTCTTTTAGTCTTTGTTCTAGTTTTTGTCTCAGGTTTTTTGGGCTGGGAAAAATATGTTCAAGCCCAAAACGAAAGCGATGCTATCGCTGTTCGTATTTTTTCTAATCCAGAACACTATGGAATAAATGAATGGTATGAAAAACAAGGATTTACCGGCTCTCCGCAAGCCTTAATTATTGATGGCTATGAGGCGATTCGGGATGGTCGCACGGTTTATGTTAATGCAATTAATAGCAGTAATAAAAATCTTTATACTAACATTTATCTAATATCATATAACCAAAGTTCTTCTGATAAAACAGTAGATATTCTGGGACAAATTATTAAGAAGTGGAAGTTTAACACAAACATGGAAGAGGTTGGCACTTGCTCTATTTCTTTAAACTCTTGCTCAAGTGGGGAGACTGATTGTCCAGTTGATCAACAATGTGTGCTTGATAGTGATTGTTCAAACAATTTCTTCTGCGATAGTCTTAAAGCCAAGGCTATCCGTGATTTAAAGAGAGCAGCCATGGTTACTAACTTAAATTCCTCATTGAATATATATAAAACCTTAAACGGTTTTTATCCAAAACTAGAATCAGGAACTTATGTACCACATATTTCTGTTTCCGTTTGGCCTAGCTGGAACGATAAGTTTCTTCCAACTTTAAATTTGAAAAATCTGAAAGATCCGATTAATCGCTTAGGTGATTGTCCTGGCTTTGATCCAGTTACTTGCTGGAATAAAGACACAAATAAATTTAGCACTAATGTTGATTTAATTAATAAATTAGAGTTACCGGCGGGTAGTTATGGTTTTGTGTATAAAACAGATTCCGAAGGTTCTAGTTATCAATTATGTTCAGTTTTAGAAACAAGAGAGAGTGGTTATAGTTTTGTGCCTGAGATTGCTGCTATTTCAGATTGTGTTAAAAATATAGGTGCTTCTTCTGAGGGGGGAATTATTAATACAGCTCCTCAAATAGTGGATCTATATTTAGTTGGTGAACCAGGCAAAGAGTTCAATGGTTCGGTTAAGGCTATTGATGCGGAAAATAATCCTTTAACTTGGAGTTTAGAGACTGATTTTGATTGGAGGGGGGATGGTTGGAGTGCTGCTCCAGTTTTGTTAGATACTAATATGCCGAATGTTAAAAAGATTTATGCTGCTCGGGCTGGGAGTCCTGGAGAAAGAAATATAAGGCTGACAGTAGAGGATGGACAAGGCGGAGTTGCGAGTACTACAACTAAAATTACGATTATTAGCCCGAAGCCTTTTATTGAGGCAGAGGATGCGGTTTTTGATTTAAATACTGGTGACAATGAAGTATTATATAGTTTTTATTTATCAGATAGTACTTATACGGCGGCTAATATAATTAACTTTTTTTCAATAGAAGAAATTGGGTCTGATAATGTTTTTAATTTTGCCAGCATAACACCGGTTATTTCTTTGGCCGGGGAAAATAGATATAAGATTGTGTATCAAATTCCCCTAAGCTCTAATATTTCTTTTTCTTCTGACGTTATTAATAGTTTTAAAATAACAGCTAGAAATAATTATAATGCGGAAGTGGTTACTAAAGACATTAAGATAACTTTAAAAAAACCGACTTCTCCAGAAATTAATTTTAATTGTCCAGAAAGCGCGCGTATTTCTAATCCTTATTCTTGTTTACTGGGTCCAATAAATAAAAATAATCAAACTTTATCATATTCCCAGATAGATGGTTTGCCATCAGGATTATCAATATTAGCCTCTTCTTCTCAAGTATATTTAAGTGGTAGCCCAACTGCTCTTTATACTGGTCAGGTTAATATAAAAGTAACGGGCGCCTACTCAGCTTTTAGTACTATTTCTTTTCCATTAAAAGTAAATAATTATTGTGGTGATGGTATTAAGCAATGGCCAAATACCGAGGGGCGGGGCGGAGTCCATAATTATGGTTATGAAAGTTGCGATGGGGAGGATGGAATAGCTCCTTCAGTTGCTAGTAGTAGTTTACTTATGCAATATGGGTGTACTAATGGTTTAAATAATCCTGCTCCGTATCCTATTTTAGCTGATAATAAGTATTGTGTTTTTAAGTCTCCGATTGAGGGTGGCGGCTATTGTGGTGATGGCTATTGTCAAAGAAAAATTAATGGCAAAATGATGGAAAATAAATGTAATTGTCCGGTAGATTGTGTGGGTAGTTGTTGTGGCGATGGAGTTTGTGATGAGGGAATAGAAAATAATCAGAATTGTCCAGCGGATTGTCATTGTGGCGACGGAGTTTGTAATTATGGAGAGAATTATACTACTTGCCCCGCAGATTGTTTATGTGGCAACGGGGAGATTAATAGTGGCGAAGCCTGTGATCCGGGAATAGTTTATCAAGTAGAGGCCGCTCTTGAAGGAAATCCTTCGCATTGTCCGGCTACCGCTACTACCACAATAATATGTAAAAATGATTGTACTGGTTTTGAAGAATCACCAACAATCGCTTCAGAAACAAACACCTTTGCGCCAGCCAACATGGAAGGAGGTAATTTTTCCGCCATAACTCAAGAAGAATATATTTGCTGTGAATTAGTTTCTTGCTATAAAGCAAAAGATTGTGATAAGGCGGATGAAGCTCCCTCAACCATTGAGGGCTATGGTTCATATTTATATGGACTACAACCTTTTTGTGGTAGTAATTTAACTACCCCGGTTAAGGGTACGAGTTGTAAAATTTTTCAAAATATTGCCAATAAAAAACAGTGGGGGGTTGCAGTTAATAAGGCTGCCGCTGAATACCGTTGCTGGTATTGGAAATAACAATTTTTAATTATTAATTTAGTTGATTTAATTGTTTTTATGAATAAGAAAAAAACGACCACCATTATTGTTTCTCTTAGTATTATTTTGTTGTTAATTATTTTAGCGATTATTTTTTTGCCTGATAAAAATAAAGCAAAAAAGAATGGCGAATTAGAATACGCGACCGACTTTATTCCAGAAATGTTAAGTACTACAGAAAAACAAGAAATGGGCATCCCAGCAGAGACACAAATACAAGTAATGAGTCGTGATGAGAGCGGTGAAGTTACAGTTTATAAAATTATTAGAGACGAATCAGATATTGTTAATCCGGCAAAAGTTGAGCCATTAATTCCCCAAAACCTAGAAGAAACTAGCCAATAATTAGAATATTCGTTATAATTTAAGTAATTAATCAATTTTAATAAAGATAATATGTTTAATAATCTTACTAATCAAACAAACCCCCACAAACAGGAGGTTGATGATATTTTTGCGGAGACAGATAAACCAGCAGCTAGCGGTTTACAGCCAGAGATTGAGGTGCGCAATGTTGGTTTAGCTTCTTCCGGGGAAACTTTAGAATTAGCCGATGATCAAGCGCCAGAGAAGCGTAATTATTTAAAGTTAATTATTATTATTACTTTGTCGTTAGCGATTTTAGGCGGAGCTTACTTAGTTTATGCTAAAGTATTTAAAGGGAATTTGAATAATAATGCAGAAATTGTTCCTGTTAATTCTGGGAAAGTTGAATCACCATTAGAAAATCAAGCACCAAAATCAGCTGATAGTGATTTTGTTGATTCTCTTCCAGGTGTTGAAGCTACTCCAGTTTCGCCGGTAGTTATCCCAGGCGAAGAAGCTACCTCATCTGAGACAGATCTTTCGGACATAGAGATGTCCTCAGAAATAGATAGTCCGTTAGAAGGGGAAGCTGTTATTCCGTTACCAGAAATTACTGAACCGGTTTCTATGATTGATTCTGATGGTGATGGCCTAACTGATGAAGAAGAAATACTTTTAGGGACAAACATTAATGTAATTGACACCGATGGTGATGGTTTAAGTGATTATGAGGAAGTAAAGATTTATAAAACTAATCCTTTAAGCGCTGATACCGATGGCGATGGCTATCTTGATGGAGAAGAAGTAAAAAATGGTTATGATCCTAATAGAGTCGGTGCTAAACTTTCAGATAACTAGTAATAAGATAACCCTAGGATTATAAGGTTATTATGTTAAATAATTTTGAGCAAAAAAAACGGCCGCGGTCTGAGGTTTCTAGTGAACATGATAAACGTCGTAATCTTTCCCTTAATCTTCATATTATGCCCCAGACTGTTACTGGCCACTGGAAAAAGTGGCTAGTTTTGGGTTTGATAATTTTAGTAGTTTTTGCCGCTTTTTCTGTTTGGCTTTATTTCTCTACTCAATAAATTATGTTTGGTCAAAACAAAGTTGAAAAATTAAATAAGGAGGAAGAAATAAGTGAGCAAGTTAATCAGGATTTTTTAGTACATAATATGCCTAGCCCGCAAAATTTTAATGCTGGACCAGCGACTAATACACGATTAGTTTCGGGTGGCGAACTTCTTTCGGGTTTAGAAAAACCAAAACATAATTTTAAAATGGCAGGAGCATTAATTATTTTGGGGGGATTATTGCTGATTGGTGGTCTAATTTACGCTAGTTATGTTTTTATTATTAAGCCATCAGCACCAGCTGAACCCACAACTACTGTCATTGAGGAGGCAACTCAAAATCCTGAGAGCATAATTGATATTATTAATGCTAATAAAGAAATAGAGGCATCAGAAGAAACATTAATAGATGATGTGAATGTGATTGAAACAATAACGCCAGAGATTCTTGATTTAGCAACCTCTTCCGCCTCCTCAACTCTTGAAGAAATTACAGAGGAGGTAATTAATGAATCGGCAACTTTAAAGCCATTAATTGATTCCGATAATGATGGGCTTTATGATCATGAAGAGGAACTTTTAGGGACCAATCCAAGCATGATTGACTCAAATAGTAATGGCTACGCTGATTTAGTGGAAATTAATAATGGTTATGATCCAGTGGTAGCTGGAGAAAAATTAAATTTAAATGCGAATTTAGAAGAATATTTTAATCAAACATTTAATTATAAAATTTTATATCCACGAGCTTGGAAGTTAAGTATTTTAGATAATGATGATTTAGTTGTTTTTACTGCTTCTGATAATTCTATTATTCAAATTTCTGTTCAAGAAAATATTAATAAGCAAGGAATTCTGGGCTGGTATAGTGATTTGTTTCCGAGCGAAGCTCTTACTTACGATAAGCTAAAATTAGCGGATAGTTGGGAGGGTGTTTGGGGTAGCGATAATCTTAATTTTTATTTAACAGATAAGGCTAAGAAAAATATTTATGTAATTTCTTTTATTTCTCCGGTTGATGGGCAGGTAGCTTATCCGAATATTTATAAATTAATGATAAACTCTTTGAAGATAAATTAGTTTTATTTCAATTTAAAAATAAAAAAACGGGGTGTTGTAGCCCCGTTTTTTACTTTTTATATATTTATTTTTTTATAATTTTATCAATAATACCATAGTTTTTAGCTTCTTCGGCGCTCATATAGTGGTCACGATCACTATCATTTTCTATCGTAGCAATTTTTTGACCGGTGTGGAGAGCTAAAATTTTATTCATTTTATCTTTAGTTTTTAAAATATGTTCGGCGTGAATTTTAACATCGGAGGCTTGTCCTTCGGCGCCACCCATTACTTGGTGAATTAATACTTCACTGTTTGGCAGGGCGAATCTCTTTCCTTTTTCGCCCGCGGCTAAAAGAACAGAGGCCATGGAGGCGGCCATGCCAATACAAATGGTTGAGACTGGAGACTTAATATATTGCATGGTGTCATAAATAGCCAAGCCGGCTGAGACGGAGCCACCAGGGGAGTTGATATAGAATTTTATATCCTTAGTATGATCTTCAGCATCTAAAAATAAGAGTTGGGCAATAACAATATTGGCGGTATGGTTGTCTATTGGCTCGCCTAAAAAGATGATCCGGTCTTTTAAGAGACGAGAATAAATATCATAAGCTCTTTCAATTTGACCTTCTTTTTCAATTACTGTAGGTATTAATGGCATATTTTTATAAATTATTAGTAAAACCATTATAAATAAAAATAGCCTTTTTGTAAAGACTAAAACTTGATTTTTCTTTTTATTTATTTTAAGATTCTAAAGTCTACAGTTAATATAAATTTTAACATTATGTCATTTACGCAAAAATTTTCTAAATTACCAGCCCGAATTAGAGCTAGATGGATTTTAGCAATTATTGTTATTTTTGCTATTGCTGTCGCTTTGGCGGCTGGTGGTAGTTATTACAATAAATTTGCTAAAAATTTAGCGGAAAAAACTAATCAAATAGTTGTTTTGCCGTTAGTTAAGGAAATTCCTTTTAGTCTAGGTCTAGACTTGCAAGGCGGAACTCATTTGGTTTATAAGGCGGATGTTACGGATATCCCGGAAGCTGATAGAGCGGGTGCCTTAGAATCAGTTAGAGATGTGATTGAGCGCCGAGTTAACAGTTTTGGTGTTAGTGAGCCGATTGTTCAGGTTAACCGAGGAATTAATGGTGAATATCAGGTAATTGCTGAATTAGCAGGTATAAAAGATGTTAAAGAGGCTATTCAACTTATCGGCGAAACCCCGATTCTTGAATTTAAGGAGCTTGACATGGGCTCTATTGAGACCATTGAGGTTAATGAGGCTAATGAGGAGTCAGTTGAATTAGCTGAAAATATGGCGGCTGAGTGGAAAAATACGGAATTGACAGGAAAATATTTAAAACGAGCCTCTTTACAATTTAATCCGAATGACGGTACACCGGAAGTTTCTTTGGAATTTAATGATGAAGGAGCAAAGTTATTTGAAGAGATTACTGCCCGCAATATTAATAAACCAGTGGCCATTTTTTTGGATGGTTATCCAATTAGTACACCAACAGTTAATGAGAAAATTACCGGTGGCTCAGCTAGTATTTCTGGTAGATTCACAGCTGAAGAAGCGAAATTATTGGTTAAACGTTTAAATTCTGGAGCTTTGCCAGTGCCAATTTCCCTAGTTTCTCAAAAAACAGTAGAAGCTAGTTTGGGCAATGAGTCAATTAGCGATAGTATGCAGGCTGGTTTATTGGGCTTGTTATTAGTTTCTATTTTCATGATTCTTTTTTATCGTTTGCCCGGTGTTTTATCGGTATTATCATTGTTAGTTTATGGTGTTACTATTTTAGCTATTTTTAAGCCTTTGCCGGTTTGGTTTTCTTTGATATTAGTTATTACCATGATTGGTTTAATTTATTATACCTTTAATGAATTAAAGTTATTTAATGGTGCCTTGGCGATTTTATTCTCAATTATTGGTATCTTCTTATTTGTTTATGCTCAGCAGGCAATTACTTTAACTTTATCTGGTATTGCTGGCTTCATTCTTTCTATCGGGGTGGCAGTTGATGCTAATATTTTAATTTTTTCTCGTACACGCGAAGAACTAAAACTTGGCAAAACAGTTAGTCAAGCAGTTGAAGATGGCTTTAAGCGCGCCTGGCCATCAATTCGTGATGGTAATGTGGCGATTATTATTACTTGTTTAATTTTAATGTTCTTTGGGACCTCAACGATCAAAGGCTTTGGTACAACCTTATTTATCGGTGTGGCTGTTTCTATGTTTAGCGCTATTGTTATCACACATACTTTATTTGTTGTTATTTTGGGTGACTGGTTAGATAAAAAACCTTGGCTTTTAGGGGTTAAGAGAAAACAAATTGCCGAAAATAAATAAATAATAATTATTAAATATATGAATCTTCAGATAATTAAAAATAGAAAAATTTTTTTATCAATCTCAGCCTTAGCGATTACTGGCTCAATTTTAGCGCTTATTTTTTGGGGTTTAAATTTTGGAGTTGATTTTGCCGGTGGTAGTTTAATGGAGGTTAAGTTTGATAATTATCAAGCAACTGTCACTGAGGTTCAAGACAGTTTAAAAGAGGTTAACCTTCAGAGTTTAACTATTCAGCCGACTCAAGATTCTGTTATTTTGCGTTTTAAAGAGGATTCGGAAGAGGCCCATCAAGCTGTTTTAAGTGGTTTACAGAAGTTAGCCGCAGAAAAAGAAACAACTATGACAGAGTTGCAATTTGATTCTGTTGGTCCAACTGTGGGACAGGAATTAAAGAGCAAGTCTTTTAACACAGCTGTTGTTGTTCTCTTGGCAATTGTTTTTTATATTTCTATGGCTTTTTGCAAGGTTTCTCGCCCGGTTGCTTCTTGGAAGTATGGCGTAACTGCCATTATTGCTTTAGCTCATGATATAATAATTACCTTAGGCGTCTTTTCCTTTTTAGGACATTTTTATGGCATTGAAGTAAATACTCCTTTTATCGCTGCTATTTTAACCGTTTTGGGTTATAGTGTGAGTGATACGATTGTTGTTTTTGATCGTATTCGTGAAAATTTACCTAAGAGCCAAGATAATTTTGAAGATACGGTTAATCGCAGTATTAATCAAACCATGGTTCGCTCTATTAACACCTCATTTTCTTCAATTTTAGCTTTGGTGGCTATTTTATTTTTTGGAGGTAGTACAATTAGAGATTTTGCCATGGCTTTAGTGGTGGGTATTTTTGTTGGTACATATAGTTCAATTTTTATCGCCAGTCCAGTCTTGGTTCTTTGGGAGAAGGCGATGCATCGTAAAAATAGTTAAATTTTGAATAAAAAATATAAAAAGGAGGCTGTATTTTCAGTCTCTTTTTTTATTTGATATAATAATAGAATGAAACAAAGGATAAAAATAAATTTTAGAGAAATTATTGATTTATTGATAGAGTTTTTTTATTTAGCAGTTATTTTTGCTGTGCCGATTTATTTTGCGCTTACTTTTCCGACATATAATATTTTTGAATTAAATAAATTAGTTCTCTTTAAAGTTTTAACTTGGTTATTATTTTTTTTAACAGCAGTCAAGTTGGTTTTTTATAAGGTTAAGCTTCCTTTTAAAAAATATTTTCTTTTTCCAGTCATTTTTATTATTGGTTTAGGACTAACTTTATTTTTTTCTACCAATTTACAGCAATCTTTTTTTGGTTCTTATAGTTGGCAGGCGGGGTATTTAACTTATCTTTTTTATTTTCTTTTCTTTGTTTTGGTTTTCTTTAATTTACTAACGATTGGTGATGGTAAAAATGATGGCTCTGGTGGTTGGCAAAAACGAATTAAGCGAATTTTTGTTACTATTTCTCTTGCCAGCTTTATTGTTGCTCTTTATGGCATATTACAAATATTAAACTTAGATTTTTTACTTTGGTCGGAGGATCCGTTTTTAACTAAACGGACAATTTCCACCTTCGGTCAGCCTAATTTTTTAGCTTCTTGGTTATTATTAGTTATTCCTGTAAGCGCTTATTTATTTTATCAGCATAAAAAGTTTTTATTAAAATTTTTCTATTTTTTAGTTTTAATTACTGAATTAATTTGTTTGTTTTGCACTTCTAGCAGAGGAGGAATAATTGCTTTAGTGTTGACCATTATCTTATTTGCTTTTTATTTACTTTCAGTTTTGAAATTAAAAAAAACGCAAAAAATATTAATTATTTTAGGCGTCTTTTTAACGTCAGTTGCTCTTTTTCTTGGTTTTAATTTTTTTTCACAGGGACGTCTGCTTAGTTTGTTTGATTTTCAGTCTGGTAGTTCGGCTGCTCGGGTAAATTTTTATTCAGCGGCGGCTGAGATGATTATGAAAAAACCGATTTTTGGTTATGGTCTAGAAAATAGTGGAGAGATTTTTATTGATTATTATCAACCTGATTGGGGTATCCATGGCAATGTTAACGCTACCACTGATCGGGCGCATAATTTAATTTTAGACATTCTGCTTTCTGCTGGATTTTTTGGCTTAATATTCTTTGTTATTTTATATTATTATTTTTTTCGTTTGGCTGTAGATAATATTAGACAGGAAAAAATGAAAGGACTATCTCTCGCCTTGTTTTTGGGAGTATTTGCTTATCTCATATCATTAATGTTTAGTTTTACAATTGTCGCTGGCGAGGTTTATTTTTGGTTTTATTTAGCTGTTTTGGCGGCCATTAATATTGGGCAAAGCGATTTAATAAAAATAGAGCCACGTAGTTTTAAAAAATCTTTTTGGCCGGTGAAAATTATTTTGGTTGTAATTATTTTTTTATTTACTGGTAAGGGGATTGTTTATGAATTTAAAACTTTATCTGCCGACTACTATTTTAATAAGCTTTTTTATGTTTTAGCGACAGAACAATATTTTAACGCCTTTCTTTTAGATAATTGTCTTCAGGAGGTTGTAGTTAATCCGGTTAACCAAGAAAAATATTATCTTTTTTTAGCTGATAAACTAAGTGATTTTTATCCGCAAATTAAAGATCCTTTTTCCAGAAAAGTTGCGCGCGAAAAATTAATTAAACTTAATCAGAAAATTAATGCTCAGGGATATGAAAGCCTTTTAATTAAAGGCAAAATTAATACAGTGTTAGAAAATTATCCTTTAGCGGAAAAATATTTTTTAGCTGTTGCGGCTAAAACTCCATACTGGCCAAAAGTTTATTTAGAGCTAGGTAATTTATTGCTTAAAGAAGGAAGAAAACCAGAGGCAATTATAAACTATCAACTGATTGATAAAATTTTACCAGATACTAGTGATAGTCGCTTAAATGAAGCGCATAGAGAAGTTGTTAAATTGCACCGGAAAATAATTTTTAAAAAATTAGGCGATCTTTATTTCGCGGCTGGAGATTTTTCGGAAGCAGAAAAAAATTATCAAGAAGCTTATCTTAACGATCTTAATGACTTTACTTTATTGAAAGATATTGCCAATACTTATTATTTGCGAGGTGATTTAAACAAGGCTTTGGAGTATAATTTACATGGACTAACAAGAAACCCTAATGATTATAATTGGTTTTTATCAGTCGCTTTAATATATCAGGAAATGGGCAGCTTTACTGAGGCGAAAAAATATTTTAATTCTGCTCTGGAATTAGCGCCGAATGATGAAAACTTAAATAATTTTTTTAATTTTTAATTATTTTTAAATAACTATGATCAATCTTTTTTATTTAATTTTAGTTATTCTCATTGGTCTAGTAATTGGTAGCTTTTTAAATTGCTTTATCTGGCGTTTACACGAAGATGAGAGTGTTGGCGGGCGTTCTTATTGCCCTAAATGTCGTCACCAAATTGCTTGGTATGATAATATTCCAGTTTTGAGTTTTATTTTTTTAAAAGCAAAATGTCGTCACTGTCACCAACCAATCTCTTGGCAGTATCCGTTAGTGGAAATTGCCACAGCCATTTTATTTGTTTTGCTTTTTTTCAAAAATATTTCTTCAGCTTCTTTTGCTCTTTTAATGATGCGAGACTGGCTTTTAGTGAGTGCCTTGATAGTTATTTTTGTCTATGATTTACGTTGGCAGCTTGTGCCGATGGGTGTTGTTTGGTCAATGTGTGTTCTAATGCTTGTCTTTAATATTCTTCTAGGTTATTCCTGGGTTCTGATTATTATTTCTGCTTTAGTAGCCACTGCTTTTTTCTGGATTCAATATATTTTGACTAAGAAAAAAGGTTTAGGGGAGGGGGATATTTGGCTTGGTCTTTTGCTAGGTTTGTCTTTTCCTAATTTTAGCCATCTATTGGCAATTTTAATTATTTCTTATGGTGCTGGCTCTTTAGTTAGTCTTATTTTATTATTAGTTAAGAAGAAGCACAGAAAATCTCGCATTGCTCTTGGTCCATTTTTAGCTTTCGGGGCTATTATTACCTTAATTTGGGGCGATCAGCTGATTAATTGGTATTTAGGTTTATTCTCCTAATAAAAATAATTGTTTAATTTTCAGAAATTTTGTATAATATTAACAGCATTTACTAAACGATAAATTACTTCGTTTTTATATAATTTATTTGTTTCTATGAAAGATAATATTATTGCCGGACTAGATATCGGGTCAACTTCAATTAGATTAGTCGTTGGTCAAAGAGTATCAAATATTGACGGTGAAGAGCTCCAGATTGTTGGGGCTGTTTCTGTGCCGACAGCCGGTGTTAGTCGCGGTATAGTTAATAGTATTGAAGAAACAACTTCTTCTATTTCAGCTTGCTTAGAAAAAGCGGAGCGTTTGGTTGGTGTGCCGATTACTCGTGTTTGGGTTGCTATTAATGATCCTCATATAAAATGTGAACGTTCAAAAGGAGTGGTGGCGGTTGGGCGTAGTGATGGCGAAATAACTGATAATGATGTTAATCGGGCGATTGAAGCAGCGCGTGCTTTAGCGGTGCCAGTTAATTATGAAATTTTACATGTTATCCCGATTAAATTTAGCGTTGATAATCAGGGGGATATTAAAGATCCGATTGGCATGAACGGCATTCGCTTAGAAGTGGAAACTTTAATTGTTCAGGGTTTAAGCACACAAATAAAAAATTTAACAAGAGCTATTTATCGGACTGGTTTAGAAATAGAAGATTTAGTTCTTAGTCCTTTAGCAGCCGCTGAAGCGGTTTTAAGCAGCAAGCAAAAAGAATTAGGTGTGGCTTTGGTAAACTTGGGCTCATCAACAACTTCATTAGCTGTTTATGAGGAAAGGAATTTGATTCATACAGCTATTTTGCCGATTGGAGCAGAGCACATTACGGCTGACATTGCTATTGGTTTGCGTTGCCCGATTAATTTAGCAGAAAGAATTAAGAAAGAATATGGTCATGCTTTACCAGAAAACATGGATAAGCACAATGATGAGATTGATGTGAGTGAATTAGTTAAGGAAGAAGAAGTTAATGATGATATTAGTATAATTTCGCGTAAATATGTTTCTGAAATAATTAATGCGCGAGTGGAAGAAATATTTGATAAGGTTGATAGTGAATTTATTAAAATAGATCGCTCAGGGATGTTGCCAGCGGGAGTTATTTTTGTCGGTGGTGGCGCTAGTTTGGAAGGATTGGTTGAATCAGCTAAAAAGAAATTACGTTTGCCAGCCGCGATTGGTCAGGCTAAAAATATTAATGTAGTTATTGATAAAGTTAAAAGTCCAGAATTTTTAACCGCCCTTGGCTTAGTTGTTTATGGTAGTCATGCTGATGGCGAAATGGAGGGTGGAAAATTATCTAAGGGCTTGGGAGGGATTATTGAAAAAACTAAGGGCTTTTTTAGTAAAATAATGCCTAAATAATAAATTAATTTATTTAAGATAATTCTATATAATTCTATGGCTGAAATAAAACCAGAAATTGAAACATTTGCAAAAATAAAAGTAGTTGGTGTCGGCGGTGGCGGTGGTAGCGCGATTAATCGTATGGTTGATAGCGGTATTCGTGGCGTTGGTTTTGTGGCGATTAATACTGATATTCAAGCTTTGCATTATAATAAAGCAAATGAAAAAATAAACATTGGTAAAACAGTTACTAAGGGCTTAGGAGCTGGCATGAACCCAGATTTGGGTAAGAGCGCGGCTGAGGAGTCTCAAAACGAAATAAAAGAAGCGCTTAAGGATTGCGATATGGTTTTTGTGACTTGTGGTTTAGGGGGCGGAACTGGGTCTGGTGCTTCGCCTATTGTTGCTTCTATCGCTAAAGAAATGGGCGCTTTAACAGTAGCAGTAGTAACTAAACCTTTTGTCTTTGAAGGTGGCCAGCGTAAAAATATTGCCGATAGAGCCTATACTGAACTAGCTGATAAAGTTGATACTATTATTACTATTTCTAATGATAAATTATTACAGGTGATTGATAAAAAAACACCACTTCTAGAGGCTTTTAAAATTGCTGATGATGTTTTACGTCAAGGCGTTCAAGGAATTGCTGAAATTATTACCGTTCCCGGAATTATTAATGCTGATTTTGCTGATGTTAAGGCAGTGATGTCTAATGCCGGCTCAGCTTTAATGGGTATTGGCACAGCTAGTGGTGAAAATAAAGCGATTGAAGCGGCTAAGGACGCAATTAATTCTAATTTATTAGACATGTCTATTGATGGAGCGCGTGGTATTGTTTTTACTATTACTGGTGGCCCTGATATGAGTATGACGGAAGTTTCAGAGGCAGCCAAAGTCATCACTTCAGCAGCTGATGAGGATGCCAAGATAATTTTTGGCGCAGTTATTGATGAAAAAATGAAGGATCAAATTAAAGTTACGGTTGTGGCTACTGGTTTTGATGGGCGAGGCAAGAATCAAAAGAGCGAAACTACTAAATCATATACTCCTAATAGCTTTATTGTTGAAAAAGAAGGAGAGAAGGAAGTCCCAACTTCTCCATTGACTTCAGTAAATAAGGATAAAAGTAAATTTAATGTATTTAAAAACATTCCAATCAAACCGGCTTTAGAGAAAAAGGCAGAAAAACCAACGAATGATGACGATGATTTAAGTGTGCCGGCCTTTATTCGGAAGAAAATGGGATAGATTGCTAAGAAAAAATATAAAAATATTAATTATAAAAAATCCGATTATTATTTAGTCGGATTTTTATTTTTTTTAAAATAAATTTTATATTTCTCTGTGGATAACTTTATAAATTAGTTATTTTTTTATTAATTTTAGCTTAATTGACCCATATTATAAATTTTGCTAAAATTGATATTGAATACAATATTTAGTGGTCAATACTTAAAATAGCCACAAAATGTGGTATTTCACTATAAAACCTATGAAATGTCCAATTTGCTATTATCCTGATACAAAAGTAGTTGATTCTCGGGTGGCTCCCGATGGTTTATCTATTCGTCGCCGTCGTGAATGTTTAAAATGTTGTTTTCGTTTTTCAACTTATGAGGAAATAGAATTGCTTGATTTAGTGATTGTGAAGCGAGATGGACGACGAGAGGCTTATAATCGGGAGAAAATGGTTAATGGTTTAAAAAAATCATGTGAGAAACGCCCGATTACTGAAGATCGTTTTAAAAAATTGATTCATTCTATTGAACGTGATTTACAACGTTTGAAAGATAATGAAATTACTTCTCGCCAAATTGGCCAGGTAGTAATGAAAAATCTAAAAAAAGTTGATCAGGTTGCTTATATTCGTTATGCCTCGGTTTATGAATCATTTAAAGATGCACGTGAATTTCAAAAAGAATTAAATAAATTAATTAAAGGGAGAAAATAAGGGGCAGCACTATATTTCGGAGCAAAGAAATATTACTGACCGTTAATCCTCTAATCCTATGTCTGAAATCATTAGTAAAGTAATCAAAAGATCTGGCGATATTGCCGACTTTGATCAAGACAAAATTGTGAATGCTATTTATAAGGCGGCTGCCTCTGTGGGCGTAGATGATCGTCATTTGGCGAAGAAAATGGGCGATCAAGTAGTGATGAAAATTAATGCCAAGTTCCATAAAAACAGTATTCCGGCTGTTGAGGAAATTCAAGATATCGTGGAGGAAGTTTTAATTGAGAATAAATTAATTAAGATTGCTAAGGCTTATATTATTTATCGTGAACAGCACCGCCAAATGCGTGATATTAGTAATGTTGTTTCGGATGAGAAATTAATGGAGGATTATTTGGGTCGGGCTGATTGGCGCTTAAAAGAAAATAGTAATATGAGCTTTTCTGTTCAGGGTTTGAATAATTATATTGCTTCTTCAATCTCGGCTCGTTACTGGTTAAATAAGATGTATCCAGAAAATATTCGTTTTGCTCATGTTAATGGTGATTTACATCTCCATGATTTAGGCTTATTGGCTCCTTATTGCTGTGGCTGGGACTTAAAAGATTTATTGATTCGCGGTTTTCGCGGGGTAAGCGAAAAGGTGCAAAGTAATCCACCAAAGCATTTTCGTAGTGCCTTAGGCCAGATTATTAATTTCTTTTATACGATGCAAGGAGAGGCGGCTGGTGCGCAAGCATTTGCTAATTTTGATACTTATTTAGCGCCGTTTATTCGCTATGATGGTTTGACTTTTAAAGAAGTAAAACAGGCTTTGCAGGAGTTTATGTTTAATATTAATGTTCCAACCCGTGTTGGTTTTCAAACGCCGTTTACTAACGTTACGCTTGATGTTACCCCGTCAGCACAGGTGGGTGAAGAAAATGTCATTATCGGCGGCAAGATGATGCCAGAAAAATATAAAGACTTCCAAGAGGAAATGGATATGTTTAATCAGGCTTTTGCTGAAATTATGTTAGAAGGGGATTCAACTGGACGTGTTTTTGGTTTTCCAATCCCGACTTATCAAATTGATAAAAATTTTGATTGGGATAGAAAATGTTTAGATCCAATGTGGGAGATGACTGCTAAATATGGTATTCCTTATTTTTCAAATTTTGTTAATTCTGATATGAATCGTGATGATGCTCGCTCAATGTGTTGTCGTTTAAGATTGGATAATCGTGAATTAAGAAAACGGGGCGGCGGTTTATTTGGCGCTAATCCACTAACTGGCTCCATTGGCGTGGTGACAATTAATCTAGCTCGTTTGGGTTATTTATCTAAGAGCAAAGAAGAATTTAAAGAGAGATTGCTTAATTTAATGGATTTAGCTAAAGAGAGTTTAGAGATAAAGCGTAAGATTGTTGAGAAATTAACTCAGGATAGATTGTATCCATACTCCATGTTTTATTTAAGTTCTATTTATGAACGTTTTGGTTCTTATTGGAAAAACCATTTTTCTACGATTGGGATTAATGGCATGAATGAAGCACTTTTAAATTTAATGGGTAAAGATATTTCTACTCCAGAGGGCGCTGCTTTTGCCGCTGAAATTTTAGATTTCATGAGAGAGAAATTAATGGATTATCAAAACGAAACTAATAATTTATATAATCTTGAAGCTACCCCAGGGGAGGGTTGCACCTATCGTTTTGCTAAAAAAGATCAGCAGCTTTATCCAGGAATTATTTGTTCAAACACTGAGGCTGTGAAAAAGTTTAATGCCGATCCTTATTATACTAATTCTACGCATCTTCATGTTAGCTATACAGATGATATTTTTACCGCCCTTGATTTACAGGATGATTTACAAGTTAAATATACCGGTGGCACTGTTTTACATGGTTATATCGGAGAACGTTTGCCTAATGGTGATGCCGCTAAGAAATTAGTTAAGAAGATTGTTAATAATTATCGCTTACCATACTTCACCATTACTCCGACTTTCTCTATTTGTCCGAAACATGGCTATCTTTCGGGTGAACATAAATATTGTCCGAAATGTGATGCAGAGATTGGTTATACGGAAACAGTTGATGAAATTAGGTTAGCTAATGAATAAAGTTGTTAATTATTTTGCACATTGTAATTTAAGTAAATATTATTTATAATTTTAATATAAAACAAAAATATGAGCCCAATTAAAACTCAAAGACAAGAATGTATTGTTTACAGCCGTGTGGTTGGCTGGTTAACACCGGTAAAGAACTATAATCCCGGTAAAGCGTCTGAATATAAGGATAGAAAAACCTTTAAGGTTTGCGCCGAATAATTAGACTACACGCTTATGATAATTGGTGGTTTAGAGAAATTAACTTTTCTTGACTACCCCGATCATTTAGCGGCCATAATCTTTACCCAAGGTTGTAATTTCCGTTGTCGTTTTTGCTATAACCCAATGCTTGTCCTGCCCCGTCAGGGAGAGGATGTAAAAAATAAAGAAGAAAAAGGTTTTTCTGCACTTTCCACTGAAGACCTTTTTCTTTTTTTAAGGGAAAGATTTGGACGCCTTGATGGGGTTGTTATTACTGGCGGGGAGCCAACTATGCATCCCGATTTACCGTCTTTTATTAAGAAAATAAAAGAAATTGGTTATTTAGTTAAATTAGATACTAACGGTACTAACCCAGGCATGATTGAAAAATTGCTGAAAGAAAAATTAATTGATTATATCGCCATGGACTTAAAAGCGCCGCTGGATAAATATGAAGAGGTAGTAGGAGTTAAAGTTAATTGTGATAATATTAGAAAAAGTGCTAAAATGATTATATCTAGTGGACTTCCTTATGAGTTTAGAACGACGGTTGTCCCCGGTCTTTTAGTTAAAGAAGATATTGATAAAATGGGAGAAATAATTAAGGGGGCGGAAAAATGGTATTTGCAAAATTTTAAATCAGATACTGAATTAGTTGACGCTAAACTTAAGGGAGAGGCTGGTTATACCGCTAAAGAAATGACCGAGTTTGCGGCTATTGGAAAAAAATATGTTAAGCTTTGTGAAGTAAGAAGCTAGGGTTAATAATTAGTGATAATTTTTGTAAATAAAAAAACATGAAGGATATTACGGTTTTTGCCCAAACAACTTATCGTAACGAATTTAAAAAATTCGGCATAAAAACTGATGACCGGCGTCGCCACATGTATTTGATTGGGAAAACTGGTATGGGTAAGTCAACTGTTTTGGAAAACATGATTGTTGATGATATTCGTGCTGGCTTTGGGGTGGCAGTGGTTGATCCACATGGTGATTTAGCAGAAAAAATAATTGATTATATTCCAGATAATCGTATCCAAGATGTCGTTTATTTTAATCCGGCAGACATTGATTTTCCGATTGCTTTTAATGTGGTTGAGCAAGTTGAGCCACATTTACGTCATTTAGTCGCTTCTGGCTTGATCGGCGTTTTCCAAAAACTCTGGGCTGATTCCTGGGGGCCTCGTTTGGAATATATTTTACGCAATGCTATTTTAGCAATTTTAGATTTTCCGGGTTCTACTTTGATGGGTATTATTAGAATGTTATCAGATAAGAATTATCGTAAGAGAGTAGTTGCTAATATTAAAGATCCGGTAGTTAAGGCTTTTTGGGAGAAGGAATTTTCTAGCTATGCTGATAAATTTGCCTCGGAAGCGGTTTCACCTATCCAAAATAAAGTTGGTCAATTTTTATCTAACTCTTTAATGAGAAATATTGTTGGTCAAGTAAGGTCATCATTCAATATCCGTGAAATAATGGATAGTGGCAAGATTTTAATTATGAATTTATCAAAAGGACGTATTGGAGAAGATAATTCAGCTTTACTCGGAGCGATGATGATTACTAAAATTCAGTTAGCAGCGATGAGCCGGGTAGATATTCCAGAAAAAGAGCGTCGTGATTTTTATTTGTATATTGATGAATTTCAAAACTTTTCCACTGATTCTTTTGCTAATATTTTATCAGAAGCAAGAAAATATCGTTTAAATCTTGTTTTAGCTCACCAATACATTGAACAACTAAGCGAAAAAGTTAAACCAGCAGTTTTTGGTAATGTGGGAACAATAGTGGCTTATCGGGTGGGAGCGGCTGATGCTGAAGAATTAGAGAAAGAGTTTTTGCCAACTTTTACCCAGGAAGATTTAGTTAATTTGCCGAAGTATGAAATGTATTTAAAACTAATGATTGATGGAGTTGCTTCAGCGCCATTTTCTGCTCGCGGACTACCGCCGTTGCCGGCAAGTGAAAAAACTAATAATACAGCTAAGGTAATCGCTTATTCTAGAGAGAAGTATGCTTCAGAAAGAGCGAGTGTTGAAGAAAAAATTATGCGTTGGCATGAAAGTTATAATGAGGATATTGGGCCAGCCAAGAAAGTTTTAGCCACTAATTCAGTTCACTCAGTGTCTAAAACAGAAAATCGCTCGGAGAAAGTAAAGACAGAAGCTAAATTAACTAATCAATCAGCTAATCATCCCCGAATTGTTAGTACCTCGGGGCATGAAGCGATTTGTTCTAGTTGTGGCCAAATGACAACTACAGTTTTTATTCCCGATGGTATTAGGCCGGTATATTGTAAAGAATGTTTGAGTCGCAAAAAGGAAGAAAAAAGATTGGAAGTGGAAAAAAGAAAAATAGAAAAAGAGATAGAAAAAAAACGCTTAAAAGAAGAAACGGTTTTAGTTAATGAAACCCCAACCCTATCTTTAGCAGATTTGGCTAAAGCGAAGCCGGTTGATTTTCGGGGACGAGAAATAAAAAAGATTGAAACAATAACTAAGCATAATGATCAGAATCAAGTAGCTAAAAGGAGTAACCAAGAAAGAGATTTGCCGGAAGGAGTGGAGATGATTATTTCAGATAATAAGTTATAAAATTATGTATTTAATTTTTGATACAGAAACAACCGGATTGCCGAAAAATTATCAAGCACCACTTGATGATTTTTCTAATTGGCCACGAATTGTGCAGTTGGCTTGGAGTCTTTATGATGCTGAAGGGAATCATTGGGAGAGCTATAATTATATTATTAAGCCGAATGGTTTTGTGATTCCGGAGGAGATAGCAAAAATTCACCGCATTACTCAAGCCAGAGCATTAGCTGAGGGAGTTGAGCTTCGTCAGGCGCTTGAACATTTTATTGATGATGTTAAAAAAGCTGAATATTTAGTCGGTCATAATATTGATTTTGATGAAAAAATTGTTGGCTCAGAATTATTGCGTTTACAAATGGAAAATCCTTTACTCACAGCGAATAAAATTTGTACCATGAAAGCAAGTGTTCAGCTTTGCCAGATTGATAATGGTCATGGTGGATATAAGTGGCCAAACTTAACTGAATTATATCAATTTTTATTTCAGACTAGTTTTCCAGATGCCCATGATGCCTTGGTTGATGTCAAGGCTTGCGCAGAATGTTTTTTTGAGCTAAAAAGAAGAAACGTGATTATATAAATAAATTATCTATGGGACAGGTAAATTATTTAAAAGTTGGTAAAGCAACAGATTTAAGTGGTAAAGATTATAAGTTTTATCGCTTTTTAGAAACATTACCGGGCTTTATTTCTATTACTACTCTAGTTGTCTTAACTGTTTTTTCTTATTTTAAACCAGTTTGGGTAGCTTATTTTGTGATTGCTTTTGATGTTTATTGGTTGCTTTTGGTTATTTATATGGCTCTTTTTTTAGTTAGCTCTTATCGCAAACTAACTAAGGGACTAGCAATTGATTGGCAGGGAAAATGCCAACGCTTGAAAGAAGGAAATTCAGAAGAAATGAATTTAAAAGAAGTCTCTCCAGATTCATTAGCAGCTCAAGGTGTTCATTGGGATAGTCTCTGGCAATTAATTATTTTGCCAACTTATGGAGAAGGAATTGAAATTGTACGGGGAGCTTTAGAGTCTTTGGTTAATGATGGTTATCCAACAGAGCGAATGATTGTTAATTTGGCGATGGAGGAAAGAGCGGGACAAAGCGCTAAAGAAATTGCAGCGATAGCTCAAGAAGAGTTTGGTGATAAGTTTGGGCACTTTTTAATCACTTGGCATCCGGATAATATTGAAGGAGAAATAAAAGGCAAGGGGGCGAATCAGGCTTGGGCCGTTAAGATTGTTAACCGAGAAATTATTGAAAAAGAGAATTTAGATATAAAAAAAATATTGGTTAGTGTTTTTGATATTGATACGGTTGTGCATCCCGGTTATTTTTTTGCTTTAACTTATAAGTTTTTAACTGTTAGCGAGCCATATAGAGCTAGCTATCAGCCGATTCCGGTTTATCATAATAATATTTGGGAAACGCCATTTTTTTCCCGTTTAACTGCTTCCTCTAATACCTTCTGGCAGATGATTATGCAAATTCGCCAGGAAAGTTTAGTTACTTATTCTTCTCATTCAATGACTTTTGCTGCTTTAAAAGAGATTGGCTATTGGTCGCCAGCGATGGTGAGCGAAGATTCTCGCATTTTTTGGGATTGTTTGTTGTATTATAATGGTGATTATCGGGTTGAACCTTTGTATTATAAAGTTTCTATGGATGTTACCTTTGATCAAAATTTTTGGCGCACTGCCCAGAGCTTATATAAACAGCAACGTCGCTGGGCGTGGGGCGCAGAAAATATTCCTTATTTAATTTTTAACACAGCTAAACGTTGGCACACAGTTGATCGTCGGAAGTTGATTGGTCATATTATTATTCAGATTCATGGTTTTTGGTCTTGGGCAACTAATGCTTTAATTATTGCAGTTATTGGTTGGATGCCGATGTTAATTGGCGGTGATCGTTTTAATTCTACAGTGCTTTCTGGTAATTTGCCGACTATAACGCAAAATTTAATGACGGTGGCTATGATTGGTTTAGTTTTTTCAGCCATTATTACTTCTTTATTATTACCGAAGAGACCGAAAAAATATACAGTTTGGAAAAATGTGAAGATGGTTTTGGAATGGATTTTTGTTCCAATTACCATTATTGTTTTTGGTGCAATTCCTTGTTTTGATGCGCAAATTAGATTAATGCGCGGAAAATATATGGGTTTTTGGGTAACACCAAAGTCTCGTTAAATAGATTTTTTACTATTCATTTTTTATGCTATAATAGAGGCTAATGGATAAGCATAAAATACAGCCACGCGTGCTTAGCGCTGGACAAACAAGAAAGCCAGATAATTTTTTTTATCGTTTTTTTTCTAGCCAACGTTTTTTGGCGATGGTGGGTTTAGTTTTTATTTTGTTAATTATTTTTCCTCTAGCGAAAGTGTATACTCAAAAACGAATTGTGGAGAAAGAAATTAATGAAGTTAAAGAAGAGATTGCCGTTTTTGAAAAAACAAACCAAGATTTACGCCAGATGATTGATTATTTGCAGTCCGATCAGTCTTTAGAAGAGCAGGCTCGTCTTAATTTAAATATGAAGAAGCCGGGTGAACAGGTTGTCGTGATTGAAAATTTACCAATAGCCACTACGGCTGATGAAATAAATAAAAACACCACTTCAGAAAGTAATTTTAAGAAATGGTGGAATTATTTTTTTGGTTAATTGTGAGCCGAAGAGGGGACTTGAACCCCTGACCTACGCGTTACGAGTGCGTTGCTCTACCAGCTGAGCTACTTCGGCTATTTGAGCGGGTAAGCGGAATCGGACCGCCTTCCTCAGCTTGGGAAGCTGATATAATAACCATTATACGATACCCGCAGAACAATATTTTATAGAGGCAAGTATAATTATAAAGATAAGTTAGCAGTTTAGTCAATTAAATAATTTTAATAATAAATAATTTTAATATATTCTATGAAGTTAAAGTATCAAAAATTAATTGGTTTAGGGGCCCTTCTTTTTTTTCTTGTGCCAGTGGCAACTAAAGCAGCCCAGACTGAGTTTATCACGCCTAATTTTACTGAAAAGGCGATTGTCGCCACTAGCTCTCCAGCAACTGGTCTTCCTTGGGAGTGGGATGCCTTAACTCCAGTTTTTGAATATTCTTTTAATAATCCACATACCTATGATCCCGCTTTTCCGATGACAATTAAAATTAATTATGATCAAACGGATAATTATTTAAAACAGATTTTCATTGTTGATGCCTTGTCTGGTGCTTGGAATCCTTTGCCAACGACTGATAATCCAGCAGATAATTCAGTAACCGCGGTTATCACTTCAACTTCTGGAAAAGTGATTGTTTTAGCTAATCATAATATTTTAACAGTTGGTAAAGCTAGCTGGTATGCTTATAAGGGTGGACTATACGCCGCTTCGCCAGATTTTAAAAAAGGCTCTGTTTTGAAAGTGATTAATTTAGATAATGGAAAGTCAGTTAATGTGACGATTAATGATTTTGGTCCAGAGAGGGATAAATTTCCAGATCGTGTTATTGATCTTGATAAACTCGCTTTTCAGGAAATTGCTTCCTTAGGAGCAGGAGTAGTTAGAGTTAAAATTGAACCATTAAAAGTAGCGACTGGGGAAGTGGCGCCACAAATTTCAGCCACACCAATAGTGTCTGCTTCGTCAGCGATTATTGTTAAAGAAAGTGATGGTAGTATTATTTGGGGCAAAAATGAAAACAATGTTTCTCCTTTAGCTAGTTTGACTAAATTAGTGGCGGCTAAAGTTTTTTTAGACACAAGACCAACTTTGAATAATGTTGTTGCTTATCAAGCGCAGGATGAAAATTATAATTATCAATATTGTAATCCTTGGGAGATAGCTAAATTAAATGTTAAGTCTGGTGAAACCATGACGATTGAGGATTTATTATATAGTTCACTAGTAGGTTCAGCCAACAATACAGTAGAGAGTTTAGTGCGCGTTAGTGGTTTAAAGCGTTCAGAATTTATTAAAAGAATGAATGAGCAAGTAAAGGATTGGGGCGCCACTAGTACTTTTTTTGTTGAGCCAACTGGTTTGTCGCCACAGAATGTGAGTTCTCCGGCTGATTATGCTATAATAGCAAGAGAGGTTTTTAAAAATCCTATAATTCAAAAGATTAGTACGACTGCCAGATATAGATTTACTACAGTTAACACTAAAAAAGCACATACAATCACTAACACTAATAAATTAGTTACTAATCCACAGTATTCAATTATTGGTTCAAAGACTGGTTATCTTGATGAGGCAGGTAATTGTTTAATCACTAGAATAAAAACCGAAAAAGATAATTTAATTATTATTAATTTTGGATCAACTTCTAAGGTTAATAGTTTGGCTGATAATGAGCAGATGATTAAATATGGTTTGCGTCAAGTTAAAAATTAATTATGATCACTCTTCATAACGTTTCTAAATCATATAATAAAACAAAAATTTTACGTTCGGTTAATTTACGAATAGAGCCGGGAGAGTTTGTTTCTATTGTGGGTCAATCAGGGGCCGGTAAAACTACGTTAATAAGAATTTTGATTGGTGAAGAAAGAGCAGATGATGGTCAAGTAATTGTTGGTGATTGGGATATTACTAAAATTTCTAGACGAGAAGTCCCATATTTACGTCGTCAAATTGGAGTTATTTTTCAGGATTTTAAACTTTTACCTAAAAAAACTTTAGAAGAAAACGTTTCTTTCGCTTTGGAAGTATCTGGTAGTTCAGCTGCCAAGATTAAGAAAATTGTGCCTAGTGTTATGCGGATTGTTGGCTTAGAAGATAAGAAGGATCGTTATCCTAATGAAGTTTCTGGCGGGGAAAAACAAAGAGCAGCGATTGCTCGGGCCCTAGTTCATCAACCAAAAATATTATTAGCGGATGAACCAACTGGCAATCTTGATGCGATAAACGCTAGTGAAATTATTGATTTACTTTTACGTATTAATAAATTTGGCACGACAATTATTTTAGTTACTCATAATAAAGAAATCGTTAATCGTTTGAATCGTCGGGTCGTTACAATGGAGCAAGGGCAAATTATTAGCGATCAAGCGCGCGGTAAATATATTTTATAAATATGCAATCTTTATTTCATATTATTAAATTTAGTTTTCAAGACATCACTCGCAATATTTGGTTAACCTTGGTGACGGTGACGATTTTAGTAATTTCCTTATTTTCCATTAATACACTTTTGATTGTGCGCGTAATTAGTGATGATGCTGTCACTGCGATTAAGGAGAAAATAAATATTAGCCTTTATTTAAAAGCAGATGCTTCTGATACGGAAATCATGGTGTTAAAAGATAGAATTGCTGCCTCCGATAAGGTTAGGGCGGTAAATTATATTTCTAAACAAAGTGCCCTAGATTCTTTTCGGGATAAATATAAAAACAATCAAGCTGTTTTAGCAGCCTTAAAAGAGTTGGGGCGCAATCCTTTATTGCCAAGTTTAACAATCGTGCCAGCTGATCTTAGTCAGTCAGAAAATTTGATTAATGAATTAAGAGTAATTGATAGCCCAATTATTGAGTCACGTGATTTTTCTGATAATTCAGTAATTCTCAATAAAATAAATAATATCACTAATCGGATTAGTCAGGTGGGCATCTTTTTAATTTCAATTTTTATTTTAACAAGTTTGTTAGTTGTTTATAATGCTATTAGAGTGGCTATCTATACTCATCGTCAAGAAATAGAGGTAATGCGCTTAGTTGGTGCTTCTAATTTTTTTGTCTTTATGCCGTATATGGTGTCTTCTTTTATTTATGCCTTGTTTAGTGTTTTAATAGTAATTTCAGTTTTTTATCCTTTTTTAACTTTATTGCAACCCTACTTAGAAGTTTTCTTTACCGGCTATAACATTAATCTTTTAAATTATTTTGTAGGTAATTTTGCTTTAATCTTTGGTTTGCAATTTTTAATTGTTTTATTTATTAATATTTTAGCTAGTTTGTTTGCAGTTAGAAAATATGCCCGAGTTTAGGTTTAGCAAGCTTTAGAAGGGGGCAGTGAAAAGAAAAATAGGGTTGACTTTTCCCCTATTTTTTAATATCATTCTGGTGTGCTAGAAATAATTAAATATTATTCGGGGATCGTCTAACGGTAGGACTCCAGGTTTTGGTCCTGGCTATCGGGGTTCAAATCCCTGTCCCCGAGCAT
>JAAZJO010000017.1 GCA_012800315.1 Candidatus Falkowiibacteriota bacterium | reverse complement strand
CCGCCAAATTTAGCCACAGTAGCGGCAATTAAGCTATTTACCTCCTCTGAATTAGCCACATTACACTTCATAAACATCGCCTTGCTACCAAACTTAGCCACCAATGACTTATCACCATTAATGTCTGAAAAAACCACTTTAGCTCCTTCACTAACAAACTTTTCCGCAATCGCCTTTCCAATTCCGCTAGCGGCTCCGGTCACAATCGCAATTTTGTTTTTTAATCTCATAAATTTATTATTTTTTATTAATATTTTAGCCAAATTAACATTTTGCTTATTTTTTATTATATCATACTCCTTATTTTTTATAAATAAAAAAATAAGTAATAAAAAAGCATCGCTGATCTTATCGCCGATGCTTTTATTAATTTTTTTAACAAACTAGACTGGGATTGTAATAATATCTATACAACAGTTCACCATATTTCCAATGACAAACCAAAATAGAAATTATTGCCTCGTGCATATAAAACGAGGTGTCGGTAAAGAGGGTGTTAACTTTATCGTAACGCTCATCCGCTACATTCTCTAATTTTTTACCCTCAGACATATCTTTTTGCATAAGACGTGCCCAATATTCGGCAAATTTGTAGCAAGTGAGGCCATGAACGCCTCTCTGAGCATTAATTCCTTTTTGCCAAGTTTCCCAGTTTGTTTCCATTTCTGGACAGGCTGCCAATTCAGCCATTAGTCTTTCTTTTTTCCATTCCATCTTTTATCTTTTTTGAATTTTTGAATTTACCAATTTTGTTTTTTAAAATTTACTAGCCTGTATATACTGCCACCGATTAAATTAATTGTCAACCCCCTGCCCAACTAATTCATTTAAAGGCTTTTGGATGATGATTCTAGCTACGCCATGTTTATGAGGGTTTGAAAAACCTGGATGTCCAGGATCCGAAATGATATTCTCCAGATAATATATCAATTTATAGCCAGAAAAAAGATTTAACAATTCTTGTTCAGCAAAATAGCTATTAAATTTATTATCGGAAATAAAGCTGGGGTCATTTTTAGTGAAAACCTCAATAATAATATAGCCCTCTTTTTGAACACTAGCTCGCAAATCATTCAATATTTTTAAAGCTTCATTTTTAACCAAAAAATTCAAAACATTACGACAAATTATTATTTGATACTTATTAACAATATCAATCACTAAGAAAACTGATTAATTTATCTATAGAAGTTTTTAATTCTGAATCTGTGAAACTGATTTTCTGCATAATTTTGTTTTCAGGGTGATGCATTTTATTTCTAATAAAAGTTGGCAGAGTAACATTCTCACTTTCTTGAGCTACCCCCTTATATTCACGAGTCCATTTATATTCTGGTGAAATTTTTAATTGCAAATAATTTGAATCAAAGTATAACTGCCCACTCCTTTTTTTAGCATCTTCTTCGTCTGATGCATTAGAAATATATTTTTCATGAATATAACCATACAGCTCATCATGCAATTCGGGCGTCACTATACCATAAGCAAAATAATTTATCTCCCCCCATGAAGGACTCCAAGGAAACAATCCAGTTTTTTTATTATTTATATTAATAAAAACAATCTTATTATTAATATCTCTTTTCATTATAAAAAAGGTTGATGTATCAGAAATATGATTTTTAAATATATAAGGAGAATGAGTAGCAATAAACAACTGTTTTTGATTCTTGCCAGAGTTAATTAAATCCATATAGAAATCAACAATTTTCATCTGCCACAAAGGATGCATACTATTTTCTGGCTCATCCAATAATACAACAGGACTGCTCCCCCCTTTTTTTATCATAAACATAGATTTTAAAATTATGTTTTTCTCTCCTGAGCTCAAGTCATTCACCGTTATTTTCCTATCGGATTCTTCAAAATAAACATTTTTTTGAGCGTGAGAGTAAGTTTCATATAATCCATAATATTTTTTACTAGAAAAAAAAGAATTTATAGCATTTTTGAATCTACTTATTTTATAATCAATTTTAGTTACATCTAGCTCTTTTCCCATATTATTTTTGACCCAATAGGCCAAATCTAAATCATCACTAACTTGCATATCATGTAAATTATTAATAATCTTGTTTTTCAAGTCCCATGAAGAAGAATTTAGAAATTTACGACCCCGGCCAAGATCTATTGACGGTGGCTCAGCAAATTCATCTGCATTAATATAATCAATAAAAAATAGTTTTGAAATATTTTCCAATTCTTTTTCATTTTCTAAATCATAAACCTTTTCTTCTCCAGTATCATTAATAATTTTTAACTCCCTACTTTTAGTGAGGTTAACAATCACTCTGCTAACATTTTTAAAATCATGCCCCTTAATTTCATTTATAATAAAATCCCTATCAAAATTTTCAAGCTGAATATCTATTTCAATACCTGGTTCCTGATTATACTGTAATGAAAATAAATAATCACGACTTAATTGGTAAATTAAATTTAAAATTAAAGATTTCCCCGTACCATTCTCCCCAATTAAAAATATATTATCATAAGGATTGCCAAAATCATCACAAAAGTCAAAAAATAAATCACCAAAAATATTGTGTTTATCGAATTTAATTGATCTTATTTTCATTTTATTTGTAAAAATTTATCAAATTTTTCTAAATACATATTTTAAAGACAAAATAATACATTTCTTTTTTATATATTT
>JAAZJO010000016.1 GCA_012800315.1 Candidatus Falkowiibacteriota bacterium | reverse complement strand
GCTCCCGGGGTGGGATTCGAACCCACGACCAATTGGTTAACAGCCAACTGCGCTACCGCTGCGCTACCCGGGAATAATAAGTTTTACTTCAAAAAACAAAAATGTTTAAGCAACATTTTATGTGATTATTTTAACAAATATGAAGAATATGTCAAATGACCCATCTTGCCTTTATTTTCTTCCATTTCTTGCTATAATTACTCTATTAAAGCATCTTAATTTAAACCAATATGTCTAAAAAGAGAATGATTTTAATAATCTCCATAGCCATATTTCTTCTAGCAGCTATTATATTTATCATCTATCAACCCTATAATCCCCCTCCTGAGCAAACACTTGATCAAACAAGCTATGACACTAATGCAGATATTCAGCCGACACCCCCTCCTGAAACTTCTCTGGAATCTTCTGGTGATGCCAAACTTATCTTTGTGGGCGATGTCATGCTTTCACGCTATATTGGCGAACTCATGAGCAAGAAAAATAATTATGACTTCCCTTTTGAAAAAATAAAAGATTATCTCTTAACCGCTGATTTAGTTTTTGGTAATTTAGAATCACCAATCTCGGATAAAGGTGAATCAGCACACAATCTTTACTCCTTCCGCACCGACCCCCTCGCCATCTCTGGTTTAAAAAATGCTGGCTTTAAAGTTGTTTCCATGGCCAACAATCATGCGTTTGATTATAAAATGGGTGCCTTCATTGATACTTTAGATAATTTAAAATTAGCTGATATTGCTTATACTGGCGCTGGGCATAATTTTGCTGAAGCACATGCTGGTGCTCTGGTAGAAATTAATGGAATTAAAATGACCTTTCTCGGCTACACCAATCTCTTGCCGCTAAATGTCGTTGCTTCTGAAGAGCAAGCTGGCTATGCCTATCTTAATGAAGCACAGATGGTTAAAGACATTATAGCTGCTAAAGAAAAATCTGATTTAGTAATTGCTACTTTTCATTGGGGGGAAGAATATCAAACACAATCTAACACCTACCAAAAGAAAATAGCCCGCACAGCCGTAGCTGCCGGAGCGGATTTAATTGTCGGTCACCATCCACATGTCTCTCAAGAAATTAGTGAAATAGATGGAGTGACTGTTGCTTATAGTTTAGGCAATTTTGTTTTTGACCAAAACTTTTCTGCTGATACAAAAAATGCTCTACTTTTAGAAGTGGAAATAAAAGACAAAAAAATTGCTAATATTACAACAAAAAGAATTAAGTTTACTAATGAATTTCAACCTTATTTATATTCAGAAAACTAAAATTCTAATAATCTCTTAGTTTTTCTAATCCCTTAAACTTGCGAATTTTTTCTAAAGCCTTAGATTCAATTTGGCGAATACGCTCACGTGTTACCTCAAACTCTTGTCCCACTTCTTCTAGGGTATGTGAAACTCCATCAACTAAACCAAAACGCATTTCTAAAATTTTCTGCTCACGTGGTGATAATTGAGACACAATATCCTTAACATAATCTTTTAGGAGCTGCAAAGCGGCAGCGTGATCTGGGGTAACGTTTTTAACATCTTCAATAAAATCTTCTAGTGTAGAATCTTCCTCATCATCTCCAATAGTGGTCTCTAGAGAAATGGTATCCTGAGAAATTTTCATGATATATCTCACCTTTTCTAAATCTTCTCCCATTTCTGCAGCAATTTCATCAGCTAAGGGTTCGCGCCCTAATTCTTGAATTAAATTTCTTTGTACCTGCTGAAATTTATTAATTGTTTCCACCATGTGAACGGGAATACGAATAGTCCGGGACTGATCAGCTAAAGCGCGAGTAATTGCTTGGCGAATCCACCAAGTTGCATAAGTTGAAAATTTATAACCTTTACGATATTCAAATTTTTCTACCGCCCTAAACAAACCAATATTCCCTTCTTGAATCAAATCTAAAAGACTCATTCCCTTAGCTCCCGCAAATTTTTTAGCGATAGAAACAACTAAACGTAAATTGGCTTCAATAATTTTCTTTTCTGCTTCCTTATCACCTTTTTCTTTTCTCTTAGCTAGCTCCACTTCTTCCTCGCTAGTTAATAACGGCACCTTACCAATTTCTTTAAGATACATCTGAATAGAATCAGCACTTAATTTTGATAAATCAATATTAGCCGCACTTTGCTGTGTTAACGACTTGCTGCCAGCTTCAGCTTCATTTTCTTGCTTCTCGGTTATATCTAAAATACGACCAGAATCTTCAGCAATACGAATACCATTTTTTTGTAACTCGCCTAAAAAAACATCAAAATCATAAATATATTCTTCTACTTCTGGGAATAAATATAAAAGCTCGGTTTCTGTCACAAAACCGCGTAACCGTCCTTTTTCAATCATCTTCTTCATCGCCTCTTCTGACGGTGACAAAACCTCTTTAGCTACCTTTTTGGCACGACTACTTACCTTAACTAGCTTAACTGAACGCTTTGCCTCCTTCTTGGCTCCCTTCTTTACCCCCTTCTTAGTATTTTTTTGACTTGGCTTAACAGTCTTTTTCACTGTCTTCTTGGCCGGCGCTTTTTTTACCGGTGCTTTTTTAGTTGCACTTTTAGCTGCACTTTTAGCCACACTTTTTTTTATTTTTTTAGGAGTGCTACTTGTGCTACTTTTTTTTACTTTTTTAACCGCGCTTTTCGCGCCGCTTTTTTTCACTGTCTTTTTAGTTGTTTTAAGCAATTTTTTTGCCATATTTATAATTAGGTTTTAATCCAAATTAATATTTTTTATTTCATCAGTTAAACTCTTTAACTCTACCATTAATTTATCTAAATCTTCTTGACGTTCCTCCTTCTCTGCTTGAGCAATATTTTTTTCTAACTTTTTAATTTTAGCCTGCAAAGCAAACTTCTTTAACTCAACAATAATTTTAATAATTTCTGCCTTGGCTTCATTCACTTCAAAATTATAAAAATCTTTTTCACCTAAAAGAATTAATTTATCTAATAACCTCTCATCTTCTGCCCCTTGCTCTTCTAAATAAATACGAAAAGTGGTGTAATCTAAAGAATTAGTTTTATTATAATAGATAATTAGGTTATTATAAAATCGCAAACTATCTGAACTACTTAAATACTCCGGCTCAAAATTACTAATAATATAGGAGAGATGATCTGGAAACTTAATCGCTAGCGATAATAACAACTCTGATAAACGATCTTCACGTGTTTTATATTCAGAGAGAGGCTCTTCTTTAGCAACTGTCTGAGCAGTTGCTTGTCCGAAAGTTTTTTGTTTACTTTGCCAGCGCACAAACTCTTCACGCAGATCACTTTCTGAAAAATCTAATTCCTCGCTAATTTTTTTTAACCAATAACCACTTTCTGTTTTATTCTTCACTAAATCAATCATCACAAACATTTGATCACGCACTTTTATTTTATTATCTAATTTTTCTAACTCTAAATTTGCACTAATTTTTTCAAAATAATATTCTAACATTGGCTTTGCCTCCTTAATTGCTTGAGCAAACTCCTCCGGATTACTACGCAAAATTTCATCTGGATCTTTACCTTCTGGCAATACAATAACTTTTAAATTTAATTCCTGTGCCAAAACTTCTTTTATTCCTCTATCAGCCGCCATTTGCCCGGCACTGTCCATATCAAAACACAAGGCTACATTTTTAGTAAAACGCTTAATCAAAGCTACTTGCTCACTGGTCAAAGCCGTGCCTGAGGAGGCAACAACATTCTCAAAACCATGCTGATGGCAGGAAATAACATCCATTTGGCCCTCAACCACAATCGCTAAATCAGCGCTTTTTATAGCTGTTTTAGCCTTATTTAAGGCAAATAAAACCCGACTTTTATCATAAACAGAGGTTTGGGGGCTATTTATATATTTACCCATTTTTTCAGTCTTTTCTTTTGCTGGATTAATACGTGCTGTAAAAGCGATAATGTTATTATTAACATTCCATATTGGAAACATAATCCGATCCCGAAAACGATCATAATAGCCATGACCACCTTCTTTTTTTATAATCAAGCCGGCCTCTAAAATTTCTTCATTAGTATATTTTTTACCAACTAACGGACGTGCTTGTAAAAATTTATATAAAGAATCCCAAGAATCTGGGCTATAACCCAAGCCCCAATCTTTAATAGTATTTTCTTGTAGTCCGCGACTGGTTAAATATTCTCTCGCTTTTTGACCAAATGAAGTAGTTAAAACATGGGCATAATATTTTCCAGCTAATTCTAAAATATCAATAATCCGATTACGTTTTGAATATTTTTCTGGATTTTCATAGCGCAAAACTACTCCTGCCTTCGGAGCAAGTAAACGCAGAGTTTCCATAAAGCCTAAGCCCTCCTTTTCCATCACAAAAGCAAAAACATCACCACCCCGACCACAGCCAAAGCAATGCCAAATTTGTTTATCTGGAGAAATAATAAAAGACGGCGTCTTCTCGTTATGAAAAGGACAAAGCGCCTGAAAATTTGCGCCAACCGCTTTGACCGGCACATACTCACGAATTACTTCAACAATATCTAATTTGGATTTTATTTCTTCAGCTTGCGACATAATAATTATTAAACTAAAAATCTGGTAATAATAAACTCTTTAAGCGCTCAATCTCACCTTCAACTAATTCTCCGTCATATTCAGCATTATGGCGCGCTTGCCCAGCATAACCGGGACGTTTCTGATCTAAATGTAGATTAAAAATAACATAATCTTCACCATTAGAGCTTTGCTGTTCAGTAAAATAAACATGAAAACGAGGATAAAAATCACGCGTAAAACGACGCGTAAAACTTACTGGCCCGCCCTCTCTTTCTGGAATAAGCCCATAACCGGCGCGACGTAACCAAGTTTCTGGGTTTTCCCCTAAACGTTTTTTATTAACGGCTAATTTCATTTTTTTCTTTTTTAAAAATGACAAAATTATAAATGATAAAATTATAGGTACCAATTGTAATATTTACTATAATCTGTGCCAATAAATACCAAAGATGATATTTATTAACTAGCTGATACATAAAAAAACCATTCAAATTCAAACCGATAAAAGCATTAACAAAATACATTACTAACTGATTCGCTGTTTTCTGCTGATTAAAATTACGAAAAGTCCAAAATTTCTGTAAAGTAAAACTGAATAAAAAATAACAAATAAAGGCAACACTGGTAGAAATAATTAATGACCAAGCAAATAAGCGATAGCAAATAAATAAGACTACTAAATCAATCAGACTAACCGCCGCTCCAGCTAAAATACATTTTATCAAAATCTTATTACGGTCACAAAAATAATAAAAACGTGGCCAACAACGAGAAAAGTTGTTGCGAAATTTAAAATATAATTTACTAACTTCAAACGCTACTTCAGACATAAAATAACTAAACTTTGAACTCTTAAACCCAATTAAATTACCAAGTATAATTATCAAAGACCCATTTAATTAAACTTTTGCTTTCGCGAAAACGATCATTCTTGCCAGCACTATTTAAAATAACAGAAATTATTTCGCGACCATTTAAATCTGCAAACCAGCCAACATAACAATAACCAGCTTTATCAGTATATCCTGTTTTTCCACCCAACACCGTAAACTGATTATCAGCCGGATCAAATAATAGATAATCGGTGGACTCAATCTTTTTTTGCCGACCAGCAAGAGTGGCAAACTTGTAATCCTTACTCTTAGTGGCTTCTCTTATTTCTGGAACTTTTAAAGTTTCTTTAGCTAATAAGGCTACTTCTCGCGCAGTAGAAAGATTTTCATCACTTAAGCCAATCGGATCCTTAAACTGAGTATGGATCAAGCCAAGCGTCCGCGCTTTTTCATTCATTTTTTTTACAAACTCTTCCTCACTTAAACCAGTCGCATGTACTAAAGCAATCGTTGCACCATTATCAGAAGCGATTAAACTGGTGTTAAAAATATCCTTTAATTTTATTTCTTCCCCACGAAATAAATTTAATTTTCCACCCTCAATTAAATCATCATAAGCAATCACGTAAGTTGTTTCCCAGCCTGGATTATTTTCTAAAAAAATTAAAGCGGTCATCAATTTAGTAATACTAGCAATCGGCTGCACTTCATCAGCCCGCTTAGTAAAAAACCAAACACGATCATCCCCCGCTAAAACAGCTGCTTTTTCCGCTGGCAACTCCATAACTGGAGCCGCTAAATTTTTCTTAATAATTTTTAAATTATCATTAAGCAAAATATCAGAATTATCTCCAGTTATTAGCAATATCAAAACTAAAAATATTTTTAAAAATAAATGCCACATCATCTTAATAAATTAATTTTCATCAATACTTTTTTCTTCAAGATTAATCTCCTTAACAATCGCTTCCTCAGCAGCGCGCAATTTAGCATAATCAGGCAATTCACTAACATCATTTAAACCTAGGAAACGAATAAAATCATGAGTAACCGTATAATAATTTTCATCCTCAGTTTTATTATATTTTTCTTCAATTAAACCGCGAAGCAAAAGATTACGAATAATTAAACTACAATTAACTCCTCTAATTTTTTCTAATTCTGCTTTTATAATCGGGCCACGATAAGCAATAACCGATAACGCTTCTAAGCTCGCTGGTGATAATTCCCCGCTCGTTTCATCTTTTAAAAACTCCTGAACCAAAGCAGCATTCTCAGGCGCAGTGGTTAATTGATATTGATTATTATTCTTAATCAAGGTTAAGCCTCGCTCCTTATTTTTATATTCCGCACTTAAAGATTCTAGTGCCTCTTCCACTGCTTTAGTTTTCACCTTTAATAAATCAGCTAAATTTTTAACTGATAGTGGCTTAATAGCAACAAATAATAATGATTCAATTTGTGACTGTAAAGACATATTTTAATAATTTTAATTTTACTCTAAGCAGATTCTTTTAAATTATGCTCAGTTAACTCTTGGTGATGTTCTTGATAATGATCGTTGCGCGCAATATTTATTTCACCAAATAATTCAGCTTGCTCAAACACCAATTCTTTTTGCTTAGCTAATTCTAATACTGCCAAAAAACTCACAATAATCTCCGTCTTATTTTCTGCCTTCTCCAATATTTTAGAAAAATTAACACGTGCCTTGTCTAAAATCATTTTTTTAATCTGCAAAATTTTTTCATCAATACTAATTTTTGACTCCAAACGCAATTCTGGTAATTTCTCTTCTTTTAATTTCTCTAAAGCAGCTAATAAATTTAAAAAAACTTCATGTAATAAATTAATATCAATTTTAGCTGGCGCAGTAAAAACTGGTAAATTAAATTGCTGGCGACGATTCTTTGGTAATGGTGGTAAAAATAAAAATTTCTTTTCTGCAATAATTTCCTTTATTTTTTGACTAGCCACCACAAATTCCTTATACATTTTCAACTGACGTTCTAAATCATCAACTTCTTGTTCATCTTCAGCTGTATATAAATAAGGTAAAAGCGCTTTTGATTTAATCAATAAAAGTTTAGCGGCGATAACTAAAAAATCAGCCATCTCATCCGGATCAATATCAGCGGAAGAACGAATATATTCCACATAATCATCAGCAATTTTAGCCAAAGCAATTTCAGTAATATCCATCTCTTCACTTTCAATCATGCTCAACAACAAACCAAGTGGTCCGGAAAATTTTTCAGTCTTAAAATCTATCATAATTAATCTAAAACAGCCTCTTTCGCTTGAATCGGCTCAGCTGCATATAAATAGCCAGGTAAACACTGGTAGCCAGCCTCATGTTCACGAGGTTCACGAGTATCATAATAAGTATAAGTGGCTATCACTGGAGATTCTTCTTGAGTAAAAGTACTAGTTCTAAAAGCAGCACACATTTCAAATTCTTGATCACCTACTTTTTGATAGACAATCGGCTCTTTAGTTTCTGGATCAACCATCTCCTCAAACCGTTGAGCATAAAAATAGCGATGACTTTTTAGCTCTTCAATATCATTTGGCAATCTTTTATTATTTTCATAATAACTATTTACCGCATTTTCTAAACTATTCATATTGCGAAGCAGCACCTCGTCTACCCGACGTTGTCGCTCCTCTCGTGGTGATTCAACAAAAAACCAAGCAGACACAAAAATAGCAATTACCAATATTAAAGTGCCAAAGAAAAAAAGCTTAGTTACTTTACTTGGTTGCTCCGGATTCTCTCTTTTAACATCATACAGATAGAATGAAAAAACTAAACCGGAAATAAACAACACGGAAGCAGTTTTAAGTAAAAAACGAGAAGTTAACTCACCTGATAAAAAATTATTAATTACTCCAACAAAGGAGCCTAAAATAATTAAGGAGGAAATTAAAATAATAAAATAAGTCAACCAACGACGAATAGCTGAATCTTTTTCTAACTCCCCTTTACGCAAACCCCGATTAATTAAACTAGAAATATAATAAAATATAGGCGCCGAGATAAATAAGGCCGAAAGAGCAAATTTCATCTGCCGACCAGTTACATTGCTTGAGCCATATAATCTTAAAATATCTGGTATAGTCTTATTAATAATCCCAAACAATATCATACCAAGCGATATAGACATGAAAATTAAAGCAGCTAGCGATAAAAGATAATAAAAAGTGTATTTCGCATTGTGTTTATTATTCATATTTTTATTGATATTAATATAAATTAAATTTAAGTCACTAGCTAATTAAAATTCCGCATTCTTTGGTGTTCTCGGAAACGGAATTGTATCACGAATATTAGCCATGCCAGAAAAATACATCACTAATCTTTCAAAACCTAAACCAAAACCAGCGTGCTTAACTGAGCCATATTTACGCAAATCTAAATACCAAGCATAATCTGCCTCTTTTAGGCCCATTTCCGCCATTCTAGCTTTTAGGACCTCAAGACGTTCCTCTCTTTGACTGCCACCACAAATTTCACCAATACCTGGCACTAATAAATCAACCGCTGCCACCGTCTTGCCGTCGTCATTAAGGCGCATATAAAAAGCTTTAATTTCTTTTGGATAATCAGTTAAAAATACCGGACCACCAACTACTTCTTCACATAAATAACGTTCGTGTTCAGTTTGTAAATCAATTCCCCACTCTACTGGATATTCAAACTTCTTACCCGACTTTTTTAATAACTCAATTCCTTCAGTATAAGTCATACGACGAAATTCTGAATTAGCTAATTTTGTTAAACGCTCAATAATAGTTGGATCAATAAACTTATTAAAAAACTCCATTTCTTCTGGTATTTCTTGTAGAATATAATTAATTAAATACTTAATCATCTTTTCCTGTAAATCCATATCATCATTTAAATCAGCAAAAGCCATCTCTGGTTCCATCATCCAAAACTCAGAGGCATGACGAGTGGTATATGACTCTTCGGCCCGAAAAGTTGGACCAAAGGTATAAACTTTATTTAAGCCCATCACCAAGGCTTCAGCATTTAATTGTCCACTAACCGTTAAGCCAACTTTCTTGCCAAAAAAATCCTTCTTATAATCAACCTCCCCCTTTTCATCTCGTGGTACTTTATTTAAATCAAAAGTTGTGACTTGAAACATTTCACCGGCGCCCTCACAATCACTAGTGGAAATTATTGGGGTATGAATATAACTAAAACCTTCCTCCTGAAAAAATTTATGAATAGCATAATTCAAAACTGAACGTAAACGGAAAACTGCTGAAAAAGTATTGCTCCGTCCACGCAAATGAGCAATTGTGCGTAAAAATTCAAAACTATGTTTTTTCTTTTGCAAAGGATAGTCATCGGCTGCGCGATTAATGATGCTAATTTTTTTCGCCTTTAATTCAAAAGCTTGTCCGGCGGCTGGTGATTCAACCAGCTCCCCCTCAACTTCTAGAGATGAGCCAATGCTAATTTTTTCCACCTCAGAAAAATTAGCTAAGTCGGCCGCAAAAACTATTTGTAGATTCTTAAAAAATGAACCATCATTTAATTCAATAAAAGCAAATTCTTTAGCAGAACGAGCTGTCCTCACCCAACCAGCAACTGTAATAGGCTGGTGCAGATATTTTTCTGTTTGACGATATAAAGATTTAATTAAGGTATAAGACATATATTTAAACAGCTAAATTATTTATGGATTCAAACGATTAACATCTCGGGGCAAGAAACAAGCTTCTTTAACACTCTTTAAACCTAATAACTTCATTACAATTCTGCCTGGACCCATACCAATACCACCGTGGTTTGGACAACCATAACGGAAAAAATTAATATAATCTTTTAATTCTTCAAGGTTCATACCTTTTTCAATTGCTTGTTTTTCTAAAACATCAACCCGATGCTCACGCTGAGAACCTGTAGTAATTTCTAAACCACGATAAATTAAATCAAAACTCTTAGTTAAATTATGATCGTCTTCATGTCTCATGTGATAAAAGGGGCGAGCAGCTATCGGATAATCAGTCACAAAAACAAAATCATGATTATATTCCTCTTTAATAATCACACCTAACTCTTTTTCTTCTTCAGTAGAAAAATCCCAATCTTTTTCACTCTTAATTCCTTTAGCCGCTAACTTCTTTTTTGCTTCCGCTAAAGTAATTCGTGGAAAAGGCTGAGTCGGAATTTCAATCTCTAGTCCTAAATCTTCTTTAACTTTTTTAAAGCCAGAGATCAAAAGATTCTCTTCTATGTCCATTAAATCAGCATGTGATTTTATATAGGAAACTTCAAAATCCCAACCAGTAAACTCGGTTACATGACGAGTAGTGTAGGAAGCTTCAGCCCGAAATACTGGTCCCATGCAAAAAACCTTTTCAAAACCTGCTGCCATGGCCATCTGTTTATAAAATTGGGGAGACTGCGATAAATATGCTTGGCGATCAAAATATTTTACAGCAAAAACCTCAGAACCAGTTTCACTAGCCGTACTCATTAAACAAGGAGTATTGATTTGAATAAAATTATTTTTATAAAAATACTCACGAACTCCTGCTTCTAGCTTTGTCCAAACTTTAAAAATTAATTGATTTTCTTGACGACGCAAATCTAATGAGCGCCAATCAAAACGACTATCAATACTAGCTTCATTATCAACTTTATCAGAAACAGGAATAGGTAATTCTTCGGCCGCCAAAGAAATTAATTTAATACTAGTAGCCGCTAATTCATAATCCTGAATAGGCTCAACTTCATTCTTTTTTAATGGCTTTGCTTGTAGTGTGCCACTAACCTCAATCACACTTTCTATATTTAATTTTTCTGCTAATTCAAAATTGCTATTATCCCCTTCTTGATTAGAGACAAAAACTACCTGCATTAAACCAGAAATATCACATAAATCAATAAACACCAAACCTTTATGAGAACGTAAACTCCGCACAAAACCAGCCACGGTCACCTCGCCTTGTTGCTGTTTTTTAGCCTCTGCAATACTTATTCTAGACATAAATACGAAATTAACTCCGCGTTTAAATAAAACCCGGATTATTTAAAAGCTTATTTTACTATCTAAATCTTAACTTATTTTAAGCATTTTAGCAAGAAAAAACAGCCTTCTTTTTTGGCCGTTTTTCTGGCTTATTTTAGTGATTAATTACAAGCGAAAATTTAAAAAATTAGTTGTTAAAACTGAAGCTTCTTTAATAATTTTCTTCTCTAACTTCAATTTTTTAGCGACATTAAAGCGATTATCAATAATAAAACGCAGTAATTTGATACAATTATCTGATATTGTCAATAGTTCGTTACTAGAAATTGCTTTTCGCTGACGTTCTTTTTCTAAACAACAATCACAAATAATTCCTCCATTTTTTAAATTAAAATAATTTTTTCCTGGTTTAATTTTTTCCTGACAATTAAGGCACTGATACATTTCTGGTTTATAGCCAAGTTCGGTCATTAATTTTAAAACAAAAAAAATGAAAAATAATTCACCATTTTCTTGGGTAAACTCTATAGACGAATAGTTATTCAAAAGCTCTAACCAAGAAGTCAGTAATAAAAATAAACGTTCATCGGGTTGCCCTTCTTTTACCAAACGATTAAAGCAACTAAGCGCTCGCCCAGCATAATAAATTTTATTTAAATTATCTTTAATGCCCAAATAAGCATCAACACCTAAAGCGCTACCAACATAATCAAAGCCCCTGCCCTTAACCACTAAAACATTCACTAAACTAATCGGCTCCAGGTGTCCAGCTAATTTTGATTTTATTTTTTTTGTTCCCCGAGCAACTAGGCTTAATTTACCAAAATGACGTGTATAACAAATAATTAAAGAATCGCTCTCCCGATAATCAGAGCGATTCAAAATTATTGCCTGTGTATATCTAGTTTCGTCCATGTTTATTAAAATATATAAAAAATCTTTTTTCCGTTCCGAATTTTTTCTAGGGCAAAAACTTATTAATAATTACTATCTAAATAATCTTGTAGAATTATCGTGGCGGCAATTTCATCACGCTTGGCCACTTCTTTTTTCTCCCCACCCAACGCGTCAGCCGCTAAACTACTTAAACGTTCATCAAGAAAAAATACTGGCTTGCCACTTTTTTCCTTTAAATTTTCTACAAAATTAAGCCAAAGAGGATTATTAGCTACCTCTCCGCTCATTTTTTTAGGACTACCAATAATTATTTCATCAATCTCTTCTTCCTTAATAACTGCCAATACTTCATTTAAAGTCGCCACTGTTTTAAAAGGCAAGGCTAAAGAGGTTTCTTCATCAGCCAGAGCTAAACCGATTCTCTTCTCTCCCCAATCAATTCCTAAATATTTTTTCCCCTCCATATTTCTATTTTTTATTTAGTCAAAATTTCTACTCCATGCCCAGTGACAGCAACTGTATGTTCAAAGTGAGCGCTTAGGGAGTCATCCATTGTTAAAATAGTATAACCATTGTCATCTATTTTCACGCGCCAATCACCCATATTAATCATGGGTTCAATTGCAATAACCATGCCCGGCTGTAAAACAACATTCTCCTCTGAATCCTCATCAATTTCAAAATTAACAACATCTGGTTTTTCATGGGCATAATAACCAACTCCATGACCAACCAAATCACGCACTACTCCATAACCATGATCTTCGGCATAATATTGAATTGCCCGAGCAATATCATTAAGAGTACGTCCCGGTTTAACCATTTTTATCCCTCGTCGCAAACATTCTTCAGCCACGCGCAAAAGTTTCTTAGCTTCTTTACTAACCCGACCAACTGAAACAGTGGTGCACATATCGGTATAAAAGCCACCATTTTTTGAATGTTTATTAATTGGCGCTTTGAATTTCTTTTGTAGCTCAGGGCTAACTGGCCACTCCATTCCAATATCTAAATCAACAATATCTCCCTCCTTAATAATTCTTTCTGGCAAGGCAGCGCCATGTACCACTTCATTATTAATTGAAACACAAACACCCGATGGAAAAAAAATACCATCCCCCATCGGATAATTTTTAAAAGCTGGCAAACCGCCAATCTCTCTAACACTTTGCTCAAAAATTTCTTCAATATGAGCAGTTGATACTCCTGGCTTTAACTCCTTAACTAAACGTCTTAAAATAATAGCTAATCGTTTACCGCCCTCCTTAATTATTCTAATTTCCTCTTTTGTTTTTATGTAAATCATATTACTGCTTAAATGTTTCCAAAAGTTTTCGCAAATCATCAAGGTCATTAAGAGTTAGACCTAAACTTAAACGGTTTTTATAAAGCTGATAAGTATCACGTCTAATAGTGCGACCAGAAATCTTAATACCACGACGCCTTTTTTCTTTATATTTTTTAATAATATCAAAAATCAAATCCTGATTATCTCTCAAGTGTTTAAGTGATGGATTCGTTCTAAATAAACGATCAATTTTCTGATCTATCTCATAATCAGTCAAATCTTTTGCTTTTTGAGCAATACTAGCTAAACCCATATATTTATTATTACTAACAATTTAATTATATCATAAAAAAAGGCGGCTATAAAGCCGCACTTTTTTACTTTTTTAAACTAAAATTTAAAACTAAATGCCATCATATTCACGCATAGTTAACTGTGCTTGAATCTGTTTAACCGTTTCAATGACTACAGAAACAACGATGAGTAAACTAGTGCCACCAATAGAATAAGCCTGAACGCCGGTAAAGTACTTCATAATTAAAGGCAGGACAGCAATAAAACTTAAAAATAAAGCACCAACTAAAATGATTTTATGAGCGGTAGCAGATAAATAATCACTAGTTGCCTTACCTGGTCTAATGCCTGGAATAAAACCACCTTGCTTCTGCAAGTTTTCAGCAATCCGATCTGGGTGAAAAACAACTTCGGTATAAAAATAAGTAAAAGCAAAAACCAAAAGAAAATAACAAATTCCGTAAAATAACTGATTATTAAATAACCTAATTGTGCCTTCGGCTAAATTAACAATCCAGGCACTCTTCGCATGAACTAAAAATTGAGCAATCATTGATGGGAATAAAACAACGGAAATCGCAAAAATAATCGGAATAACTCCCGCCATATTAACTCGCAATGGCAAGTGGGTGCTAGTACCGCCAAAACTTCTATTGCCTCTAATTTGGCGAGCATATTGAACTGGAATATTACGTTGCCCCTCATTAATAATCACCACCCCAACAATTGTTATTAAGGCAATCACGATAAAACCAATTAACATAAATAACTGAGATTGATCAAAGGTTAAAATAATTTGTCTAACGTTTTGCAATAAACCAGAAACAATACCAGCGAAAATTAATAAAGAAATGCCATTACCTACCTTCTTCTCAGTAATTAACTCCCCTATCCACATCAAGAAAATAGTACCAGCTGTAATAGTTAAAACAACTACAAAAAGATCAAAGGGAGCCATTTGTTCCATAATGCCAGCTGCGCTATTACGCAATAAAGTAATCATGCCATAAGCTTGCATAGCAGCCAAAGGAACAGTTAACCAACGGGTCCACATATTTAATTTTTGACGCCCTGATTCTTCTTTCTGCATTTCTTCAATTGATGGGATTATCATGCCTAAAAGCTGAAAAATAATAGAAGAAGTAATATATGGCGCAACGCCCATCATGACGATAGAAAAATTCTGCATTCCGCCACCAGCAAAAATATTCATTAAACCTAGGGCCTGATTAGAAGCAAATAAATTTTTCAAAGCGACAGCATTAACTCCCGGAACCGGAATATGAGCAGCAAAACGAAAAATAACCAACATGCCCAGCACAAACAAAATATTATTTCTTAAATCGCGCGCTTTCCAAATTTGTTCTAATTTACCAAACATATAATGACTCTAAATTATTTAATTTGTTTTTTTACTGATTCGCTTAAATTAACCTTTTCAAAAGTAACTTTAACGGTTAATTTATCTTTGCCTAAAATTTTTACTGGCAATTCAGCTGAGCTAATCAATTTCTTAACAGCTAAAATAACTGGGCTAACGATTTCGCCATCTTTAAAATTGCTGTTAATTGCCTTTACGCTAACAACTTGATTTTTCGGCTTATCAGATTTAAAACCACGCAATTTAGGAGTTGATAATAATTGCTGACGCATTCCTAAGCGCTTTAAATTACTAACGCCCGAACGTGACTTTTGTCCTTTAAGTCCTCTGGTGCTATAAGTACCATGTCCAGAAGCATTACCACGACCAACTCTTTTTATTTTTTTAGCCGAACCCTTGGCTTTTTTTATCGTATTAAGTGATAACATATTAATATGAATACAATTTAAAAACACTTATTTTTATTTCTTTTCTTCCTTTTTCTCTCCTGGCTTAACCTCTTTTACTTTCTTGACCTCCTTAATTTCAACCCGACGTAAACTTTTCAAAGCAGCAATTGTACAACGCGCATTATTAACCTTATTATTAGTACCTAAAGTTTTACTAGTAATATTTTTAATTCCAGCTAATTCTAAAATAACACGAGTCACGCCACCAGCAATCACCCCACGTCCTTTTTTGGCTGGCTTTAAAATTAATTTAGCAGCTCCTAATTTAAAAGCAACTGAATGGGAAATTGTTTCATTAACTGTCTGAACATTAATCATGTTTTTCTTAGCATGATTAACTGCTTTATTAACAGCAATAGTTACATCAGCGCCTTTGCCTAAACCAACCCCAACATTACCTTTTTTATCACCAATGGCTACACAAGCACGAAAACTCATTCTTTTGCCCCCAGCCATAACACGAGTAACTCGCGCTACCTCTAAAATACGTTGCTCCATCTCATCTTTTAAGCGATCATCACGTCTTCCGCCCCTTCTCACACCACGATTTTCAGAGCGACCACGTTTTTGCTTACTGCCGCTACCATAAATATCAGTGGCAACAGTCGCGGCTGCGCCTTCTGCGAATTCATCCGCCTTATTAGTTTTATTTTTTTTAACTTCAGACATATTAATTATAATTAAAATAGCAGACCACCTTCTCGTGCTCCTTCAGCCGCCGCCTTAATGCGACCATGATATTTATAAGGACCGCGATCAAAGACAACTTTAGTAATATTTAAAGCCTTCGCCTTTTGCGCAATTAATAATCCTAACTCTTTACTTAAATCAATTTTATTATTTTTTTTATTTTTTAATTCAAGAGTTGAGGCGCTTGCTAAAGTTTTTCCAGCTAAGTCATCAATAATTTGCAAAAACATTCCGCGATTAGAGCGAAAAATATTTAAACGTGGAACATCAGCTGTACCAGAAATAGTTGAACGAACTTTAAGATGACGACGAAGATCCTTCTGATTTTTTACCTTATTTTTATCCATATAATTAATTCTCAATTAATTTCTCTAATTATTTACCTTTTGTCGCTGCCTTTCCAGCCTTACGTCTCACAATTTCATCAACATATTTAATACCTTTTCCTTTATACGGTTCTGGTTTACGTATTTTTCTAATTTGTGCAGCTGTTTCTCCTAGTAATTCCTTATCAACTCCAGTTAAAGAAATAATATTTCCCTCAACACTAGCAGTAATACCATCTGGCAACTTAAATTCAATCGGATGGGAAAAACCTAGGCCCATATTTAATTTTCCTGGAGCCGCGGTAGCACGATAACCAACCCCATTAATTTCTAATTTTTTTGTAAAACCAACACTCACCCCAATAACCCCATTACGAACCAAACTCCAAACTAAACCCCAAATTGCATTGACATTTTTTACTGTTTGATCATAAGGAGCAACCAGAATTGATTCACCCTCAACCTTAACCTCAATTAAAGGATTAATAGCTACTTTTATCTCTCCCTTTGGTCCATTCAAAAACAATTCTTTATCTTTAATTGTCGCCTGAACCCCCGCTGGGAGTTTGATTGGCAGTTTTCCTAAACGTGACATATAAAATAAATACTTATTGATTATTAAAAGATTTCTCCCAAAACCTCACCACCAATTTTCTGTTTCTTAGCCTCTTTATTAGTCATGATTCCTTTGGAAGTAGAAAGGATGGCAATACCGAAATTATTCAAAACTGTTGGAATTTCTTCCTTATTCACATAAATTCTTAAACCGGGACGACTCACACGATTAATGCCGCTAATTTGGGGTTTACCATTCTTATGATATTTTAATTGAATTTTCAATTCATCAAAACGATTATGCTTGCCGTCAAGTCCGCCAGGAATAACCTCAACTTTTTTAATCCAACCCTCAGCCTCAAGTATCTTTGCTACTTCAAGTTTTAGCTTAGAGATCGGCAAAACAACCTCCGTTTTTTTAACGGCGGAAGCGTTTCTAATTCTTGTAAACATGTCTGCGATGGGATCCATCATATTTTTAGTAAAACTTAATAACTTATTACCAGCTGGATTTTGTGATACCCGGCAAATCGCCGTTATCCGCTAGTTCACGAAAACAAATGCGGCATAGCTTAAAATCACCAATAACACCGCGATTACGACCACAACGCCAGCAACGATTTATTTTGCGAGTGGAAAATTTTGGTTTTCTTTTTGCTTTTACAATTAATGCAGTTCTTGCCATATATATTTAAATTATTTGTTTTCTTTTTTAAATGGGAAGCCAATTTGGCGAAAAAGCTCTAAGCCTTCAGCTCTATTCTTAGCATTAGTCACCAAACAAACTTCTAAACCAAACATATTGTCAACATCCTCTAAATGAATTTCTGGGAAAGAAACAAATTCTCTTAAACCAACCGTTAAATTACCAGTTTTATCAACCGCCTTCTCACTAATTCCACGAAAATCACGAACACGAGGAAAAACAATGTTAACTAATTTTTCAACAAAATCATACATCCGATCACCGCGCAAAGTTACCTTAGCACCAATAGTCATACCTTCTCTAATCTTAAAAGCTGAAATAGATTTTTTAGCTTTAGTAAATACCGCTTTCTGACCGCTGAGAGTAGTTAGACCTCTAGCCACACTCTCCATAAACTCCTTTTCCTTAGAATGATGACCAAAACCAACATTGAGAACAACTTTTTCCAAACGAGGAACTAATTGACTATTTTTATAGCCAAACTCTTTCTGTAAAGCTGGGGTTATTTCTTTTTTATATTTATCTTTTAATCTCATATATTTATATTACTCAATTGTTTCCTGACACTTCTTACAAACTCTCATCTTTTTGCTCTTCCCTCCTTCAGGTTTTAATACCTTAAAGCCAACTCTAGTTGCCTTGCCGCATTTCGGACAAACAAGCGCCACGTTTGATATATCAATAAAAGCCGGAAATTCAATTCTTTGTCCTTTTTCCCCATTACGATTCGGTCTTAAGTGCTTAATCAACAAATTTAAACCCTCAACGCTCACGCGTCCTTCAGCAGGAGAAACCTGTAGTACCTTACCGATCTTTCCTTTGTCTTTGCCGGCAAGAATTTTTACTTTGTCATTCTTTTTGATATTCATATTATTCTTAATGGTATTTGATTACAAAACTTCAGGGGCTAGTGAAGCAATTTTAACAAAGCCAGCCCTTCTTATCTCACGTGCCACTGGACCAAAAATGCGAGTTCCCTTAGGTTCCTTCTTATCAACGTCATTAATTATTACAGCGGCATTATCACTAAAACGTAAATAAGAGCCATCAGCACGACGAATTTCTTTAGTTGTGCGAACAATTACCGCTTTTACTATATCTCCTTTTTTAATCGCTGCGTGTGGAATAGCGCTTTTTACCGCGCCAACAATAACATCGCCAATACGCGCATAACGTCTTCTAGTTCCACCTAAAACTTTAATGCACATAATTTCTTTAGCACCGGAATTATCAGCTATTTTTAAATATGTTTGTACTTGAATCATATATTTATATCTTGCTTCTTGAGATCATTACTTAATCAATCGCCAACGTTTATCACGACTCAACGGACGACATTCAACAAAAGAAACTTTGTCGCCAATCTTGTGTTCATTTTTTTCATCATGAACCTTATAACGACGACTGACAACATATCTCTTTTTATACTTTGGATGAACCTTAACCGTTTCCACTTTCACAATAACCGTCTTGTCATTTTGATCACCAACAACAACTCCGCTGAACTTTTTAACAATGGTCGCCGGTTTTGCTTTTTTTTCTATTGTCTGTGTTTTTTTAGCGGGCATATTATTATTTATTTAATAACGTTAAAATCTGAGCAATTAAATTACGAGTAGCGCGAATTTCGCGAACATTTTTTAATTGCTTATTAGAATCCTTGAAACGTAACTCTCGTAATTTTTCTTGATTAACTTTCAGTAATTCTTTTAGCTCTTGATTATTTTTTGTTGTTAGTTCTTTAAAATCCATATTTTTATTCAGATACTAAGATAAATTACTTTTTACTAATAAATTGACATTTAACTGGCAATTTATGACCAGCTGATTCCATGGCCTTCTTAGCCGTCGCCTCATCAGGACCCTCCATTTCAAACATAATCATGCCTGGTTTAACAATGGCAACATAATGATCAACCGCACCCTTTCCTTTACCCATCGGAATCTCTCCACCATGAGCGGTCACTGGTTTATCGGGAAAAATCCTAATCCAAATTCGTCCACCTTTCTTTATATATTTAGTCATCACCCGACGCGCTGCTTCAATCTGACGAGCCGATACCCAACAAGCTGTTAAACTCTTTAAGCCATAACTTCCAAAACTTATATTTAAATTGCGGGTAGCCTTACCGCCACGTCTTCGCTTATGATCTTTTCTCCATTTTGTTTTCTTTGGCATTAACATATATCAAAACATTATTTTATATATTAACTGGCAATCACTTCGCCTTTTTGAATTTCCTTTTCAAAAACTTCACCTTTATAAATCCAAACTTTTATTCCAATTGTGCCATAGGTTGTGTGGGCAGCGCCACGAGCATAATCAATATCTGCTCTTAAAGTTTGTAGCGGCACCTTGCCAGAAGATAACTTTTCAGTACGAGCAATTTCTGCACCATTTAAACGTCCGGAAACAACCACCTTAACTCCTAGAGCGCCAGCTCTCTCTACTCTGCTAATCGCCTGTTTCATTACACGACGAAAAGGCATTCTTTTTTCAATATCTAAAATCATTGATTGAACCACAATTTGAGCACTTAAATTAGAACGACTAGCTTCTTTTATATTCAAATTAATTTCACCCATGCGAAAATTTTTCAAAAATTTATCATGTAATTTCTTCTTCAATTCCTCAACACCATTGCCGCCCCGACCAATAATTAAGCCTGGCTTAGCGGTAGAAACAGTAATTTCTATTTTATTTAAACTACGCATTATTTCCACTTTATCAATGCCCGCTTCTTTAAATTCGCGAATCATGAATTTACGAATTAAAACATCTTGGCGAACATTTTTAATATATTGTTCACCATCCTCAAACCAAACAGAAGGCCAAGTCTTGGTGATCCCCATGCGTAGAATTTTCGGATTTACTTTTTTACCCATATAAATTAATCAATTTAATAACCAAACTTATATTTATTAACCGGCTTTACGTCTAAACATCTTAGCAGCATGACCTTTGCTACTTTCTTTTTTAGAAGCGCGTCCCTCCATGCGTGGATCAATTACTTCCGCTCCCTTTTCAGTAGCCACTTTCTTTACTCCTTTAGCAGATTTTTCACTTTCTGCCACTAATTTTTCTAATTTTATCGGATCAGCTGTTTTCACTACCTTCTTCTCTGCCTTGCCACTTTCTTTAATTTCCGCAATCACAATACTCAAGTGACAGCCACGCTTGCGAATAGAGGTGGCCCGACCATGGGCTTTAGGCATCCAACGTTTTAAAGTAGCCGCTTCATCAGAGCGGATTTCTTTAATATATAAATTATCGGCTTCTAAATTATAAGTATTAACCGCATTAGCAACCGCTGATTTTACTAAACCAGCAATCGGAGCAGCTGCTCTTTTATTGATGAATTTTAATTGATCAAGAGCAGCATTAACTGGCATCTTGCGAATAACATCAATAACCAGGCGAGTTTTTCGCGGCGACATTCTTAAATGTTTTAAACTGGCTTTTACTTCCATATATATTCAAATTATTTTTTATTTCCAGCTTGAGCTTTAGCCATCTTTCCACCATGACTAATAAATTTCTTAGTCGGAGAAAATTCACCTAAACGATGACCGACCATATTTTCAACTACATAAACAGGAACATGAGTCTTACCATTATGAACACCAAAAGTGAAACCTACCATTTCTGGGGTAATTGTAGCAGCTCTATCCCAAACTTTAATCACTGTTTTATCACCTGGTTTAAGGTTTTTAACCTTATTAACCAAGCGAGTATTTATGTATGGTCCTTTTTTTAGACTTCTGGACATATATCTTTTTATTACTAATTACAAATTATTTTCTCTTTGAGCGGCGTGAACGGCGTGAAATAATTAAACGATCGCTCTGATTTTTACGTCTCGTTTTAACACCCAAGGCTGGTTTACCCCATGGAGTCTTCGGATGCTTCAAACCAATCGGTTGCTTACCTTCACCACCTCCGTGTGGATGATCAACTGGATTCATTGCTGTACCACGTACCGTTGGACGAAGACCTAAATAACGATTACGCCCTGCTTTACCTAAAGAAAAATGACGTTTTTCTGGATTGCTAATCTGACCAATGGTGCATAAACATTCTTTTTTAACTTTCCGAATTTCACCTGAAGGCATTCTCAACTGAGCATACTTTCCTTCAATACCCATCACATAAACAACATTGCCAGCGCCACGCGCAATCTTTGCTCCTTGACCCGGTTCAAGCTCAACCAAACTAACAGCCATTCCCGCTGGAATAAATTTTAAAGGCAAAGCATTACCAACTTTCAATTCAATTAATTTTTTTGAACTCATAACTTTATCACCAACCACTAAACCAGCTGGAGCAATAATATACCTCTTTTCTCCATCAGCATAATTTAATAAAGCTAAGCGAGCACCACTACCTGGATTATATTCAATAGAAACAACAGTCGCTGGAATATCAAACTTTTCACGTTTAAAATCAATTAAGCGAATCTTGCGTTTAGCGCCACCACCACGATGACGAACCGTAATCTTGCCTTGGCTATTACGACCACCTCTCTTCTTTTTTGGAGCAAGCAATCTTTTTTCTGGACGAACTTTGCTTAAATCTTTAAAATCATCAAAAGTCGCCTGACGTCGCCCCGGAGTATTTGCTTTTACTTTTTTAATACCCATATATATTCAAATAATTGTCTTTAAAAATTAAACTCCTTCATAAATCTTAATTGACTGACCTTGAGGTAAAGTAATTACCGCCTTGCACCAATCTTTTCTTTGACCACGTATACGACCACGACTTACCTTCTTCCCCTTAACATTAGATAAATTTACTTTTAACGGCTTAATACCATAAATAGTTTCAATCGCCTTAGCCACCGCAATTTTATTAGCACCTTCGGAAACAACGAAAACATATTTATTTTGAGATACTAAATCGGTTGCTTTTTCAGTAATTAAAGGTTTAATAATAAATTTATGTGCATTTTCTTCTCTTCCTTTTTTTAAACTAGCACTAGTCTTTGCTGTCTTTGTAGAATCCGCATATAACTCTTGCATACTAACTGTCTTTTCTTTCGGAGCAGTCTTTTTTGCTAAAGCAGCCTTTGCTTTAGTTGAAGACTTTTCTGGTGCTTTGTCTTTTGTTTTTTTACTGCCAAATAAAGCCATATTTTTAAATAATTAAACAATTATTTATTATAACGTTCGGTCAACATTTTGATTGCGTTTTCCGATAATAATAAATTTCTATAGCCCAATAAATCAACTAAATTAATATTTTCAAAATTAATTATTTTTACTCCCTTTAGATTGCGAGCGGAATATTTAGTCTTTTCATTAGCTGCTTCATTAACCACTAAAACATTACGACGATCGGTATTTAAAACATTTTTTTCTAAGACCGTTAACATTTCGTTAAATTTCTTAGTTTTATATTCACCAAACTCTAAGCTATCAACAATCACTAAAGAATTAGTGGCTACCTTATCAGAAAAAGCCATAAACAAGGCCTTTTGTTTCATTTTCTGATTAATTTTCTTCTTAAAATTACGATCTTTAGTCGGACCAAAAGTTACACCACCACCAATCCAAATCGGAGAACGGTTTGAACCAGAGCGAGCTCGGCCAGTTCCCTTTTGTTTCCAAGGTTTTCTACCGCCACCTCTAACTTCACTTCTATCTTTAGTGCTAGCTAAAACTTGACGAGTATTAGCCATCTGAGCAACAACCGCTTGATGTAATAATTCATTATTAGCTTTAACTCCAAAAATTTTATCTGCTAACTCTAAATCTTTAACAGCAACAGCCGATTGATTGTAAACTTTTATCTTTAATGACATATAATAATCAATTACTTATTTACTTTGTGCTTGCTCTTTGCTTTCAGTAGCGGCAACTTCAGCCTTAACTTCTTCCTTAGTCTCTTCTTTTTTCTCTTCTTTAACTTCAGAATTTGCCTCAGCCTTAACTTCTTCCTTGCTTTCTTCCTTTTCTTCTTTAAGCTCCTTTACTTCTTCAGCTCCCTTCACCTCTTCAGCCTCAGAACTAGTTTCAACAACTACCTCTTTTTTAATATTTAATTTAATATCACCTTTACCCGTAATCATAATTAAACTATTAACCGCTCCTGGAATAGCGCCCTTAACATAAACAATACCCTTATCACCGTCAACGGAAACAACCTCTAAATTAGTAATGGTGATTCTATCACCACCCATACGTCCACCCATTTTTGTTCCCTTAAATACACGCGCTGGACCCTTAGGGCCAATAGCTCCACTCATTCTTTCTTGATCTTTATTTCCATGAGTTTTTCTAAAACCACCAAAACCATGTCTTTTAACAACACCCTGAAATCCTTTGCCTTTAGAAATCCCGGTAACATTAATAATATCACCCGCAGCAAAAGTCTCTACCGTAATGACATCTCCCTTTTTAAAGGTGCTGGCATCATCAACCCGAAACTCTTTCAAGTGAGCAGGTTTAATATTTAAATCTTTAACATGACCAATTTGGGGCTTGTTAATGTTTTTCTCTTTTTTATTACCAAAAGCTAATTGAACAGCTTCATAACCATCTTTTGCCTTAGTTTTCACTTGAGCAACTATACAAGGACCAGCTAAAACTGGGGTGACGGCTGCAACCTTATCGCCACTCCAAACTTGAGTCATGCTTAATTTTTTTCCTAAAATAAATTTCATATTTCTCTTTTTAAAACAAAAAACTGGTCTAAAACCAGCCCCAAAAATAAACTACAAAATAACAATGCTTGTTATTTTCTTAATATTATAGTTTTTTTGTTTCTGGTTTACCTCCAAATTTAGCTAATATTCAATTAAACACTTTCTAAAATAACAGAGTTATTTAATCTCTTTTTAGCTAATAAATATATTACTTTGTAATATTACTACATTTTTATTTCTACGTCAACTCCAGCTGGCAAATTAAGATTAGTCAAATCTTCAATCGTTTTAGCCGTCGGATCAATAATGTCAATCATGCGTTTATGGGTGCGCATTTCATATTGGTCACGTGCATCTTTATGGACAAAGGTGGAACGATTAACTGTGTATTTACGAATCTCTGTCGGTAGTGGAATAGGACCAAAAAACTGAGCGTCAGAACGTTCAATAGTTTCAATAATTGTTTTAGTTGATTGATCAATGATCTTATGATCAAAAGCCTTAATCTTAATTCTGATTCTCTGCTTAAATTCACTATTTTCTTTTTTGTTTTCGGACATAATTAATTTTTTAAATTGACACTACAACCCCGTCCTTTTTAATAAAAAAGAACGGGGCAAAGTATCTACTTATTTTGAAATCTTAGTCACTACACCGGCAGCAACAGTGCGTCCACCTTCGCGAATGGTAAACTTTTGCTTATCTTCTAAAGCGATAGGAGCAATAAGTTTAACATCTAAGCTAACGGTATCACCAGGCATAACCATTTCTGTGCCTGCTGGCAAAGTAATTTCACCAGTAACATCAGTAGTCTTGAAATAGAACTGTGGCTTATAACCATTAAAGAATGGTTTATGGCGTCCACCTTCTTCTTTAGTCAAGACAACTACTTCAGCGGTAAATTCAGTGTGTGGAGTAACTGATCCTGGTTTACAAAGAATTTGTCCACGCTCAACTTCATCTTTCTTAGTACCACGAAGTAAAATACCAGCATTATCACCAGCTCTACCTTCGTCTAAAGACTTGTTAAACATCTCAACACCAGTCACTGTGGTCTTTTTTGTTTCTGTTAAACCAACAATATCAACTTCATCACCAACTTTAACAATACCTCTTTCAATACGACCAGTAACTACGGTACCACGACCTTCAATGGAGAAAATATCTTCAATCGGCATTAAGAAAGGATGGTCAATATCACGAGTTGGCTCAGGGATATATTCATCCAAAGTTTTCATTAATTCCAAAATTGGAGCAGCATCAGGACCATCTGGGTTCTCTAAAGCCTTCAAAGCGGAACCACGAATAATTGGAGTGGTGTCGCCTGGGAAACCATATTTCTTTAATAAATCTCTAATTTCCTCCTCAACTAAATCAATTAATTCCTTATCCTCAACCATATCGCATTTATTTAAGAAAACGACAATATAAGGAACACCTACCTGACGAGCTAATAAGATATGCTCTCTAGTTTGAGGCATAGGTCCATCGGTAGCAGAAACAACTAAAATTGAACCGTCCATTTGAGCAGCGCCAGTGATCATGTTCTTAACATAATCAGCGTGTCCTGGACAGTCAACGTGAGCATAGTGTCTTGCTTCTGATTCATATTCAACGTGAGTAGTCGCGATAGTAATACCACGAGTCTTCTCTTCCGGAGCAGAATCAATTTCATTAACGCTTCTGCTAGACGCTTTCATGCCTTTAGCGTTGAAAACGGCTAACATAGCAGCTGTTAATGTAGTTTTCCCATGATCAACGTGGCCAATTGTACCGACGTTAACATGGGACTTAGTGCGTTCGTATTTATCTGTTGCCATGTTTTTTGTTGTGCGGCCCTCATTTAAGACGAGGTTTCTTTCCTGTGGGACCTAAATTAGATTCCTTGGAAACCAGCCGAACTAAATTAATTATTTATTATTTATTAAATTTTAACTAAAATTATTCAATCTTTTGCGCCCTATTCTTTACTTGTGGCGGAATTGACCAGGCTTTTTTTGCCTCCTCTTCCTCATCTGATGGGGGCGTATTCTCTTGATTTTTCCACAAAGAGATTTCGCGATTTATTTTATCAGTCAAATCCTCTTCTGTCAAATTTTCTTTTTTCGCTTCTAAGTCATTTTTTTCTGTATTCTTGGTATTTTTCTCAACTTCCCCCAAAGTCATTTCTGTATAACGATCAATGTCCATAATGACATAAGAATCAGCCGGAGCACTAGTATCAAACATAATAACGCGATCACCAGTCTTTTTTATTAAATTAAGAATTTTCTTTAACTGTTCTGGAAACATAAAATTAAACTTAATTTATTTTCTTACTTTTTTATCTGCCCTGCTTTTCCTTAATCGTTTCTAAAATATTTCTTGGAACTTCAGCGTAATTAGAAAATTCCATTGTATAATTAGCACGTCCTTGAGACATAGATCTCAAAGCAGTTGCATAACCAAACATTTCGGCTAACGGCACCTTTGCTCTAACTAATTTAATATTTGCCCGATCAGTCATTTCTTCAATCTGTCCACGTTTACTATTTAAATCACCAATAATATTACCCATGTATTCTTCTGGCATAGTTACTTCTACTTTCATGATTGGTTCTAATAATATTGGTTTTGCTTTCTGACAAGCTTCTTTAAAAGCATAAATAGCAGCTAATTTAAAAGCAATTTCTGAAGAGTCAACTTCATGATAAGAACCAAAGAAAACTGCCGCCTTAACATCAATCATTGGATAACCAGCTACCACGCCAGTCAAAACAGCTTCGCGAAAACCTTTTTCAATCGCCGGAATATATTCTCTAGGAATAATACCGCCCTTAATTTCATCAACAAACTCAATTCCCTTGCCTGGTTCTAACGGTTCAACTCGCAAAGAACAATGACCATACTGACCACGTCCCCCAGACTGTTTAATATATTTATGCTCGGCTTCGGCCACCGCTGTGATTGTTTCACGATATGACACTTGTGGGTTGCCGACATTTGCTTCCACATCAAATTCACGACGCATCCGATCAACAATAATATCTAAGTGTAATTCACCCATCCCAGAGATTAAAACCTGGTTAGTTTCTGGATCATTTTCTACACGGAAAGTCGGATCCTCTTCTGCTAAGCGCTGTAAAGCCACTCCCATTTTTTCTTGGTCAGCCTTAGTTTTTGGCTCAACCGCAATCTTAATAACTGGCTCTGGGAAAGCAATAGATTCTAATAAAACTTCATTATTTTCAGCACATAAAGTATTACCAGTCGTCGCATTCTTTAAACCAATAACGGCCGCGATATCACCAGCGTAAACTTCTTTAATTTCTTCGCGGTGATTAGCGTGTAAACGAACAATACGACCAACTCTTTCCTTTGTTCCTTTAGAAGAATTAACAATATAAGAACCAGCTGTTAATACGCCTTGATAAACACGGACAAAACATAATTTACCGACAAAAGGATCCGTGGCAATTTTAAAAGCTAAACCGACAAAAGGCTTATTATCATCGGCTGTAACCGGATATTTCTTTTCCTCATCCTGAACATCAGTTGCTTCTATTTCTGCCACATCAAGAGGAGATGGTAAATAATCAGTCACCGCATCCAAAACTAATTGGATACCGATATTTTGCAAAGCAGTGCCACATAAAACTGGATATAAAGAATTAGAAATTACTCCTTTTCTAATAGCTGCTTTTAATTCTTCAATACTTATTTCCTGCCCATTTAAATATTTTTCCATGGTTGCCTCATCACACTCAACTGCCTTTTCCACTAATTCATTATGAAATTGATCAACTTTAGCTTTCATGTCTTCGGGAATTTCAATTTCTTTAATTTCTACTCCATTAAAGCCAGAAAAGGTATAAGCCTTCTTCTCTAAAATATCAATCACCCCAACTAAATCACTTTCTGCGCCAATTGGTAATTGAATAGCCACTGCTTTAGGATTTAAACGAGTGCGAATAGACTCTAAACTCATATAAAAGTCCGCACCTGTTTTATCCATTTTATTAATAAAGCAAAGACGAGGAACATGGTATTTATCCGCTTGACGCCACACAGTTTCAGACTGTGGCTCAACACCAGCCTGACCATCAAAAACTGCCACTGCTCCATCTAAAACACGTAGAGAACGTTCAACTTCAACGGTAAAGTCAACGTGTCCGGGAGTATCAATAATATTAATTTTCTTATTTTTCCAAAAACAAGTAGTAGCAGCGGAGGTAATAGTAATACCTCTTTCTTTTTCCTGCTCCATCCAATCCATATCAGCCATTCCTTCATGTGTTTCGCCAATTTTATGTTTTTTCCCAGTATAAAATAAAACACGCTCTGTAAAAGTAGTTTTACCAGCATCAATGTGCGCCATGATACCAATGTTTCTAATTTGTTCTAACGCATAATCTCGGGCCATATATTATTCTAAAATTAATTTTATATTTTTATTATCTAGAAAAATGAGCAAAAGCTTTATTAGCCTCAGCCATCTTATGAACTGCTTCTCTCTTTTTAACAGCAGAACCTTCGCCATTAGAAGCATCAAAAATTTCAGCAGCTAATTTTTCTGCCGTAGAACGACCTTTGCGATCATTAGCCGCATCAATAATCCAATTACAACCTAAAAAGTAGCGTCTTTCACCACGAACCTGAAAAGGAACTTGGTAGTTAGCGCCACCAACACGTTTACCACGAACTTCTACTAGTGGAGAAACTTTTTTAATTGCTTTATTAAAAATATGCCTAGGGTCTTGCTTGGTTTTGTCTTTCAAGATATCAAAAGCACTATAGACAATTTTCTCGGCTACCGACTTCTTGCCTCTTTCCATGACATAATTAATAAATTTAGCGATATTTTTATCGTTGTATTTTGCGTCACCTTCAATGGCTCTCTTGGGAGCTGGTTTTCCTCTCATAATATTTTAAATTATTTATTCTTTGGTTTTTTAGCGCCATAACGACTACGTCCTTGTCTTCTAGCTTCAACACCGGAAGCATCAAAAACACCACGCACAATCTTGTAGCGAACACCTGGTAAATCTTTAGTTTTACCGCCTTTAACTAAAACAATAGAGTGCTCCTGTAAATTATGCCCCATGCCAGGAATATAAGCAGTTACTTCCATGCCATTAGATAGGCGAACACGAGCAATTTTGCGCAAAGCAGAGTTTGGTTTTTTCGGCGTAGTTGTGGTCACCTTTAAACATACCCCTTGTTTAAAAGGAGCACCTTTAGCAGTTTCTTTTTTCTTGCGATGCAAAGAATCAAGATTAACATGCAGAGCAATAGCATTGCGTCTTTGACCAATTTTTTTTCTACCACGATTTACTAACTGATTAATAGTTGGCATAATTCTTATTGAATTTAGTTGAATTTAAGCTAAATTTAAATTGAAATACAATATAAATATATTAAAAATAATCCTGAATTGTCAGGACGAATTTTTCACTAATTTTTGACACTAATTTAATTTAACAAAATCTAAAATATAAGTCAAGATATTTGAGGCACTAAAAGACATTTTAGAGCTTAATTTTAAAACACAACGATAATTTTATATAAAAACTCAACCGCTGGAACAATGAGGTCGCCAGCCAGCATAATAAACAGTAAAATAAAAATAAAACCATATCTTTCCAGGCTTAGGTATTTTTGCCGAGCTTTTGCCGGCAAAAAAGCAGCTAAAATCTTAGAGCCATCTAATGGCGGTATCGGTATTAAATTAAAAATCATTAAAATTAAATTAATGGTGATAATTGTGCTTATTAAAAAAACAAAGGTTAAGCTGCTCAATGGCACTAATCTTAAAAATAAGCCAAAAAATATGGCTACAATCAGATTACCCAAAGGACCAGCTAGAGCTACCTTAGCCTCGCCATATTTTTTATCTTTTAAATTATAAGGGTTATAAGGAACCGGTTTTGCCCAACCAAAAACAAAGGGCATATTACTAACAACCATAATTAAAGGCAGTAAAAATGAGCCAAACCAGTCAAGATGAGCAAAAGGATTAAAAGTTAGGCGCCCAGCATCTTTAGCGGTTGAATCGCCCAGACGATAAGCCATCCAACCATGCATGTATTCATGGATAATGGCTGAGAAAATTAAAACAATTATTTGAAAAACATAAATCATATATAAACATTCTAGCAAACTTGATTAATTTTTAAAATACTGTTAGAATAAAACCATTATTTAAATAAATTAGCTTACTAAGGAACTAATATGGCAAAAAAATGTGATTTATGCGGCCGCGGAGCAACTAAAGGCGCTTCTCGCTCTCATTCTAAAGTTAAAACTCTAAAGAAGCAAAATATTAACCTACAATCAAAAACAATTGATGGTTTAAAAGTTAAAGTTTGCACTGCCTGTCTTCGCACTATGGCTAAACCAGCTCGTGTTAAGGCTAAAAGAAAACCGGCCCTAAAAACTAAAGCTGCTTAAATTTAGTAAAATTTTTTAGATAAAAACCGCTTAAAGTTAAGCGGTTTTTTGTTTGTCAACTAAATAATTTTAGACTTCCCACCTGCTCTATATTACCTTGATGAAATTTAATTTACCTTTCTGTAAAACAGCCTTAGTCGGAACAATAAAAGATAAATCCTTAATCACTTCCCCGTTAACTTTTACGCCTCCTTGCTCAATTATTCTTTTTGCATCAGATTTTGAAGAAGCTAATTGAGTCTCTACTAAAACAGAAACAATATTATATTCACTCGGCTTGAACTCTTTTATTTCATCAGGAATTTCTTTGTTAGAAACTGTTTTAATAAAATACTCCTGGGCCGCCCTAGCCGCTTCCTCCGAATGATACATGCGAACAATTTCACTAGCCAATTTCATTTTAATATCACGTGGATTAGCCCCATCTTTCAAAGATTGTTCATAATCTTTAATTGTCTCTAAACTAACCCGCGTTGTTAAGGTAAAATATTTAATAATAAACTCATCTTTTAAGGACATAATTTTACCAAACATATCATTAGGTTCATCAAGTAAATTAACAGAATTGCCAAAACTTGAACTCATTTTTCTACCATCTAAACCTTCAATTAGGGGATTAGTAATAATATCTTGCGGCTCTTGACCATATAATCGCTGTAGATCTCTACCGGCCAATAAATTAAAACGCTGATCTGCTCCGCCAATTTCTACATCCGCTTTAATTTGCACCGAATCATAACCCTGCATTAACGGATACAATAATTCACGTAACGAAACTCTTTTGCCAGCCTCTAAACGACGAGCAATATTATCACGAGAAATAAATTCATTTAAAGAAAAGGCGTTAGCTTGATGACTAATTTCTTTATAAGTTAGAGTCTTTAGCCATTCACTATTGTAATGTATTTCTGTTTTATTAATATCAATAATCTTAGCCGCTTGAGCAATATAGGTTTGTAAATTTTCCTTAACCATTTCCTCGGATAACATTGGTCGTTCGCTATCTTTATCAGAAGTATCGCCAATCACTCCTGTAAAATCACCGATAATAAAAACAATCTGATGGCCAGCTTGCTGAAAATCTCTCAATTTCAACAAAGGAATAGCTCGCCCTAAATGAATATTTTTACTAGTCGGATCAATGCCTAATTTTATTCTTAAAATCTGGCCACTTTGCAATTTCTTTTCTAAATTAGCTCGGTCAATAATTTCCTCAACTCCCCGATTAAGTATTTCCTCAATTTGTATTTGCTTTGTCTTCATATATTTTCCTTTATTTTCTTTAATTATAAGTAAATCTTACTATTTAATATTAAAGTCGTCAATTAAACCGCGTAGCCAAACGGCGTCGCCCTAAAATCACTAAACAAAATAAAATTCCATAATAAATCGCCCCCGCCAACCAATTAAAACCCTTTATTGTTATCGCCGCCCAACTTGGCTCAGCTAAAAAATTAGAAACAACAAAAATATACTTCAGTAGAAGATAGGACGGAAAAAACCATAAAACTCCCAAAAATGGCATAATAATACTTAAAAATAAGGCAATAATTAATCCAGCTAAAAGGGGCGAAAAAGTCCATAAAACCAAAACATTAGCTAAAGGCGCAATCACAGATAATTGCTTAAAATTAACTAGCGCTATTGGCAAAATAACAATTTGTGACACCAGGGTTAAATTAACTGTATCAATTAATGTCATAATTATTTTTTCCATTCTCTTTTTTAATTTTAATTTATTCCTCAACTTATCTTTCAAAATTTCTCCAAAGGGATAAATATAAATAATTCCCAAGATGGCCATAAACGATAATTGAAAACCAATATCACTTTTAAGGAGTCGTGGATTAAAAGCCAGCATCACCGCTGCCGAAAAAATTAAAGCTCTAATCAATGAGCTATGACGACAATAATAAATAGCTAAAAAAGCTAAACCACCCATAATGGCTGAACGCACCGCCGAAGCAGAAAGCCCAGTTATTAATGGATATAAAAATAAAAAAACAAAAACTATTTTTAAAGCTAAACGTCGCCTTAAACCAAATGCTAGGAGAAAATTAATTAGCATTGCACTCATAATTGTAATATGCGAACCAGAAATAGCAATCATGTGGCTTAAACCAACTCGCGAAAAAACTTCTAAATCTTCCTGTAAAACAGTACGACGATAACCTAGTAAAATTGCCTTCGCTAAACCCGCTTCTGGTTCTGGTAAATTAGTATTTATTTTAGCGGCCAAAAATTGCTTAGCATCTAACAAGCAGCCAAAAATTTTTTGCCCTAAACTTAATCTCCCGGTGACTATTTCAATTTTGGGATAATATATCACCGAATAAATATTATAACGCGCTAAATAATTTCCATAATCAAAATCGGTAAAAGTTGGTGGACTTCTTAATTCACCACTAATCATTAAAAAATCACCATAATCATACTGGGGATAAAGATTGGTAGTCACCAAAACCTGACCAGCCTTTTTCCCTAAGACACAAACCGTCAACCGCCGACTTTTATAGTCTACATCCGCCTCCTCACAAACATAGCCAGTGAAAGTTAATCGCCGTCCATTATAATAAGCAATTTCATCCTTTGAGCTTTCATGTTTAAATCCTGTAGGCAATAAACTCAAAATAAAAATCAACCCAATAAAACTGAGGTTAATGATAAAAAATATCTGGGCTGAGGAAAATTTTTTCTGGCTACTTGAATAATTTTTCTTAAAAGAAAAGACAGACATATAAGCTCACTAAAATAAAAAAAACCGCTACTTGTTAGTAACGGCACTATAACAAAAATCAGTTAAAGATATTTTAAATTTTTTCTAAATAAACTCTAAAATTAATTATTTTTTTCCCAACGCAAATAAGCCTCCATTAATGGCTCTAAATCACCATCCAAAACAGCCTCCACATCAGCAGTTTCATAATCAGTGCGATGGTCTTTAACTAAACGCCTTCCATACAAAAAATATGAACGAATTTGCCTGCCCCACTCAGCTTTCTTAACCCCACCTTTTAACTTCTTTTCAGTCTCCTCTTTTTTTTCAGCTGCTAATTGAAATAATTTTGATTTTAAGATATTCAAAGCATTTTCCTTGTTTTGATGTTGCGAGCGCTCTGTCTGACAAGAAACAGTAATGCCAGTCGGAAGATGAACAAGGCGCACTGCTGAATCAGTCATATTAACACTTTGCCCTCCCGGTCCACTAGAGCGAAAAACATCAATCCGCAAATCTTCATTTTTAATCACAATCGTTTCATCATCTTTTATCTCGGGGATTACTTCTACTAAAGCAAAAGAGGTTTGACGTAAACCATCGGCATTAAACGGTGAATTGCGTAATAAACGATGAACACCGTTTTCACTTTTTAAATAAGCATAAGCCCAGGGCCCAGCAATCCGTAAAGTCGCGCTCTTTAGTCCTGCCTCATTGCCATAATTAACATCTAAAATTTCCACTTGCCAACCTTTACGCTCAGCAAATCGTAAATACATCCGTTCAAGCATCTGCGCCCAATCCTGAGCGTCTACACCGCCTGTGCCAGCGTGTAAAGATAATAAAACATTATAATGATCATATTTACCAGAAAATAAAGACATAAACTCTAAGCGGGCAAATTCTGCTTCTAGTTCTTCATATTTTTTCTGCACCTCAACAGACAATTCCTGACTATTTTCCTGATTAAGTAAAACAGCCATTTCCTCTATCTCTTTAATCTCTTTTTCAAGCGCTAACCAATCCTTTGTTTCAGTTGCTAAATTTTCGGCAGCTTGACTAATTTTAATAGCGGCCACTTGATCACTCCAAAAATCCGCCTGAGACATTTTTAGGCGCAATTTCTTTTCCTCGGCCACCTTGCCATCAATATCTAAAAGCGCTTTTGTTTTCAAAAAGCGTTCACCTAATCCCGTTATTTTTTCTAAAAGATTGTTCATATAAATTATTATAACACTTGTTTTTTAATAAACAAAAAGCCCCACTTTCGGGACTTTTTGCTATCTAAACAAATATAAATAATTAACGTTTGCTCCACTGTGGGGCCTTTCTTGCTTTGCGTAAACCTGGTTTCTTTCTTTCTACCTGTCTCGGATCACGAGTTAAGAAATTATTAGCCTTCAAAGACTCCTTAGTTTCTGGGAAAAGAGTTAAAATGGCTCGCGAAATACCTAAACGTACTGCCTCAACTTGTCCCTTCTTTCCGCCACCAGAAACAATAATTGAAAAATTAAAATCACGAAGATGACCAGTAACTTTTAGAGGTTGTAAAATTAAACCAAAATCTTCTTTAGGAAAATATTCACTAGCCCGTTTACCGTTAATCATAATTATACCCTTACCGCCCTCATATAAACGAACTTGAGCAACCGCTCGTTTACGGCGACCAACTGCTGGCGTATATTTTCCAGAAAAATCAGCCGTTTCATTTTTCGCCCAATCCTTTTCTTCATCAAGATTGTCTACTTCATTTATTGCAACGACATCATCGTCCATCATCATTTCTTGTTTCTTTTTTTCGGCCATATTATTTAATAATTAATCTTTTTAACATATTAACACGCAATTTCGTATCTGGAAGCATTTCGCGTACCGCCCGATACAAAACATTACCGGGATCAGCTTCAAAAACATCACTTAATTTCTTACTCTTTAAACCACCTATATAACCAGAATGGTGATAATATTGCTTTTGTTCAAGCTTTTTGCCGGTAAATTTCATCTTATCAACATTCCTAACTTCAACAATATCACCCAAATCTAAATGGGGCTGATATTCTGGCTTATTCTTCCCTCGTAAAAGAGTAGCGATTTTAGTAGCTAAACGACCAACGGTTAAATCGGTAGCATCTAATTGATGTAATTTTCTTTCAATATTTTTCATATTATTATACTAATTCAATCTGGACCATTTCGGCACCATCACCGGCGCGAACACCTAATTTAGTTATCCGAGTATATCCCCCCGGACGATCTTTATAGCGAACACCGAGAACTTCAATCGCTTTCTTAACTGAATTCTTTTGAAGAAGGGTTTTAATTAAACCACGACGAGCCACCAAATCTCCAGTCTTTGATAAAGTGATCATTCTTTCAACTAGAGGGCGAACTGCCTGTGCTTTAGCTTTAGTAGTTTTGACTTTTTCGTATAAAATAATACTTGAAGCTAAATTACGTAGCATCAATTCTCTCGGACCCTTCTGACGACCTAAAATTTTATTTTTATTTCTGTGACGCATATCAACTAGTTTACTAATTATTTTTTAGTTTTCTTTTTTGTCTCTTTTACTTCTTTCTTTTCTTTTTTCTCTTTCTTTTCCTTCTTCTCTTTTTTCTCAACTACTTCCTCTTTTTTTACTATTTTTTCCTCCACTACCTCTTCACTTTCCTCATTTTCCACAACCTCAATTTCTTCTTTAGTCTCCACCTTTTCTGCAGCAATTGCTCCTGGCAAAAGCGCACTAAATTGATCAACTAAAATCTTTACTGCTTTATCAAAAGCCTCTTTAGGAGTAATTGTTCCATCAGTTTTAATATTTAAAATCAATTTATCCCAATTAGTCATTTTACCAATACGAGTATTTTCCACATTCAAAGAAACAAGCGCTACTGGAGAAAACATTGAATCAATTTCAATATAACCAAGCTCACGATTCTCTTTTTTATTTCCCTCTGACATCTTATAACCCTGACCACCCTTAACAATAATTTCCATTTCTAGGCTACCATTATCATCGCTGATGTTAGCAATCACTAATTTTGGATTAACTATTTCTACTTGGCTATTTTTAGTAATATCAGCGGCTGTAACCGTTTTCTTGCCTTTTGCTTTTAATTCCAAACGAACTTCTTCTTCAGTAAATATTTTCAAACGTAATTGCTTTAAATTCAAAATAATCTCTAAAACATCCTCTTTAATGTTTGGCAAAGCCATAAATTCATGGCTAGCACCCTTAATTTTAACTCCAATTACAGCAGCACCCGAAAGAGATGACAATAAAACCCGACGTAAAGAGTTTCCCAAAGTCATTCCATAACCCGGAAATAAAGGCTCAACGGTAATAATTCCTTCGTTCGGATTATTCCCCGTTTTAAAATCAATTTTTTTAGGCAAGGCGATATTATTTTGCATATATTTTTTTATTTTGAATAGTACTCAATAATCATTGAGACATTAATGTTTTGTGGTAAATCTGCGTCCTGCGGTTCGTGCAAAACTTTAGCGCTTAACTCTTTGTAATCAAAATTTAACCAACTTGGTCTTTCCGCCTTCTTAATCTTCTCTCCAATTTCTTTAAAGAAGCGGCTATTTTGACTGCTCTTCTTAACTTTAATAACTTGACCCTCCTTAACAATTAATGACGGAATACTAGCTTTACGACCATTAATAGAAAAATGGCCATGAGTCACCATTTGTCTAGCCTGGGAACGTGATGAAGCAAGACCAAGGCGATAAATAACATTATCTAAACGCATTTCTAATAATTTTAAGAAATTCTTACCAGCATCACCCTTTTTAGCCGCAGCCTTCTGATAAGTTAAGCGAAATTGCTTTTCCAATAAACCATAATACTTCTTCGCTTTTTGCTTTTCTTGTAATTGCTCACCATAACCACTTAAACGCTTGCGACCTTTAGGGCCATGAAAGCCAGGGACATAATTACGCTTAACTAACGCACACTTTGGGCTAGCGCAACGCTCTCCTTTTAAAAATAATTTCTCGCCGATACGACGGCATTGTTTACATTTACTATCAATATTTCTTCCCATATTATATGTTATTATTAAACTCTACGTGGTTTCTTAGGACGACAGCCATTATGAGGAACTGGAGTAATATCTTTAATGGCAGTAACTTCTAAACCATTAGCATTTAAAGCACGAATAGCTGCTTCTCTGCCAGTGCCAACACCAGAAACAAAAACACTAATTTCCTGCAAGCCGTATTCTTCTTTAGCTTTCTGAACAGCAATCTTGGTAATAATTTGGGCAGCATAAGGGGTTGCTTTTTTAGCACCCTTAAATCCAGCTAAACCGGCGCTAGCCCAAGATAAAACATCTCCGTTCGCGTCGGTCAAGGTCACCATTGTGTTATTATAAGTTGCTTGAATATAAGCACGACCAGCTTTAACAACTCGGGCGACTTTTTTCTTCTTTTTCTTAATTAATTTCTTTTTCGCTCTAGCTTGCTTATTTTTTTCTAACTTTTGTTTTATTTCCTCCGGCAATTCTTCATTACTGGAATCAAAAGAGAAATCTTCTACCTCTTTCTCCTCTTTATTCTCTTTAACTTCAGCCTTAAGCTCAGGAACATCTTTTATTTCCTTTACTTCTTCACTGACTGCCTCTTTTTTTACTTCTTCAGACATATTTTAATACTAATAAATGCTAATATAATTTATTATAAACTAAGTCTTTTGCGCTCCAGCCTTAGATTTACCACTACCCATGGTAACTCGTTTATTCCCGCGAACAGTTCGGCTATTAGTTTTCGTTCTTTGCCCTCTCACTGGTAGATGTTTAACATGGCGAGAGCCACGATAACAATCTATTTCACGTAGACGCTTAATATTAGCTTGAACCTCGCGACGCAAATCACCTTCAACGGCATATTTTTTTTCAATAATTTCACGGAGACGATTTACCTCATCCTCTTTTAAATCTTTAACTCTAGTATCCCGGTTAACCTTGGCTTCAGCCAAAATCTTATTTGATCTAGATTGACCGATACCGTGGATATAAGTTAAAGCAATTTCTACTCTTTTTTCGTTGGGAATATTAACTCCCGCAATTCTTACTGCCATAATATTAAAAAATTACCCTTGTCTTTGTTTATGTTTAGGGTTTTTGCAAATTACATGAACACGACCTTTTCGTCTCACAATTTTACAATCTTTACAAATTTTTTTAGCACTAGCTCTTACCTTCATATTGAAAATCTAAATTTATAGTCTTACTTAATTCATTCAAGTTAAATTACAGACGATAGACAATTCGCCCCTTAGTTAAATCGTAAGGACTAATTTGTAATTTTACTTTATCTCCGGGCAAGAGACGAATTTTATTCATTCTCATTTTCCCAGATAAATGAGCTAATAGCTCATGGCCATTCTCTAATTTTATTTTAAAATTAGCAGCTGGCATAAGCTCCAGCACCTCGCCCTGCATCTCAATAAAATCCTTGGCATTAAGGGTTGAAGAGCTGTCACTCATATTTTCTCTATCTTTTGACATTAACACAAAAAAATTT
>JAAZJO010000015.1 GCA_012800315.1 Candidatus Falkowiibacteriota bacterium | reverse complement strand
CAGACATTAATGGTGATAAGTCATTGGTGGCTAAGTTTGGTAGCAAGGCGATGTTTATGAAGTGTAATGTGGCTAATTCAGAGGAGGTAAATAGCTTAATTGCCGCTACTGTGGCTAAATTTGGCGGATTGGACATTATTATTAATAATGCTGGAATTGGTGGCACAGGAGGTGTTTTAGAGGTGACAGACGAGAATTGGAATCAAACCTTGGCTATTAATTTATCGGGGGCAATGTATGGTGCTCGGGCGGCCGCTAAAATAATGAAAAAACAGGGTCGGGGCGGGGTAATTATTAATATGAGCTCTATTCTTGGCAAAGTTGGTTTTCAGGGCTCTATTGCTTATTGTGCCTCTAAGGGTGGTGTGGTTCAATTAACACGCGCTAGTGCGCTTGATTTAGCACCTTTTAATATCCGTGTTAATGCGATTGCTCCAGGTTTTATTACTACCGCCATGACTAAAAATGCGCTAGGAGCTAAGCGATTTAATAAGATGATTATTTCCTCAACCCCTTTGGGACGGGTCGGTGAAGTTGAGGATATTGCAGCTGCGACTGTTTATCTAGCTTCTGATGAATCAAAATATGTGACTGGCGAGGTTTTATATATTGATGGCGGCTGGACAGCGAAGTAGGGGGGGAGTCTGGGTTTACTAAAGATTTAAGATAAGATGTTAGATAAATTTTTTAAGATAATAGAGAGGATGGTTTCATTTTATTATAATTGTTAAAAAATGGAAAAAAAGATAGCTGTTTTTGATGCTTGTGGGACAATAACTAAAACAAATAATACGTTTGATTTTATAAATTATGTTTTAAAAAAAGATAAATTTTTTAGATTTATAATTTTTAAGATATTTTTATTATTTTCAATAATTATAAATTATACAAAAATTTATAAATTAATAAAACGAGACATTATACGTGAGTGGAGCATTGGATTGTTAAAGAATTTTTCTGTAGATTTAGTAGGAAAAAGGGCTAAAGAATATATTGAAGTGATTAGCAGGGAGTATTTAAATGAAGAAATAATAAGAATGATTGATGAGGAGAAAAAAAATAAAGATAAGGTAATGATAGTGTCCTCATCAATCAATCCCCCTATTAAAGAATTGGCTAAAATATTAAATATTGAATATGTCTCATCTGAATTGGAGGAAAAAGAAGGAAGGTATACGGGCAAATTAAAAAAAGATTTATTAGGAGGGAAGGAGGAAGCGCTGGAATTATCTTTATATGATTTAAATTACTCATCAGTATATTCTGATAATATTGAGGATTTAAATTTTATGAAAAGTTTTGGAAAAAGTTATTTTGTGGTTCATGATTCTAATAATAAGCTACTAGAAGAGAATAATAATAATTTTAATTTTTTGTATTTAAATAATTATGAATATAGAAATAAAGATGTAGGCTCTATAAATGAAAAAACTGTAAAATGGATCTATATTCCAGTTATTTATTATGCGGTTAGTAGATGGCATTCTAGTTTTTTTTATCATTTATTTCTTAAAGAAATAATTCCCTTTACCTTAATAGTTTATTTCTTTACTAATCAAGAGTTGAGTAATTTTTTTGTTATTCCCCTATCTTTCCTTGTATTTTATTCGGTTTATGAAGTTGGGGGCTTATATAATGATTTACTTGCTCATAAAGAAAAGGATGGCAATGGCACATTAAGAATAAAAAGTGGCATTAAAATTAATTTTGCGTTATTTCTATTTATTAGAATTATTTTTGCAGCCATTATATTATTGTTTTTATTTAATTTAGGGTATTGCAGTAATATTTATATTTTATGTTTGGGTTTGTGTTTGGTTGCATATATAATTCATTCTCTTATAAAAAATAATTTGCGTATAGTTACTTTTTTTCTTTTAAAGATTTTTAGAAAAGCTGTTCCGTTACTTGTACTAGTAAATTCGGTTAACAATAATATTTTTATAAATATATTTTTATCATTTTTTTTGTTTGATGCTCCCTCAGAAATTTATTTTTATTTTCTAAAGAGACGTAACAAGGTTCAATTAAAGAAGGTGAGAAGTTTTAAAGTTAAACTCTTTTTGTTTGAATTTTTGTTGGCGTTAATTATTTGGATTTATTTTTCAATGCCAATATATTTTATAGTGGTAGTTTATTTTTTAATATTAAATATTTTTAATTATTTGTTTGTTAAAGAAAAAAATATAATATGAAAATTCTTTTAGTTATAACTAAATCAGAAATAGGTGGAGCACAAGTTTTTGCGCTTAATTTAGCGCGTGGTTTAAAAGAGGCGGGAGAAGAGGTTGTGGTAGCTGGTGGAGCGGGCGATTATTTACCTAAAGAATTGAATAAATTGGGAATTACTTTTAAACGTTTCAATAATTTAACTAGAAGCTATAATCCTCTACAAACTTTAAAGTTTATTTCAGAATTAAGGCAATATGTGTTAAAAGAAGGATTTGAAGTAGTTCATTTAAATAGCACTAATGCTTTGTTGGGTGCTTGGGGGCTGGCTAGTTTGAACACAAGGCCACGTTTAGTATTCACCGTTCATGGTCTATCATTATTAGACAGACAACATAAGTCTTCAGCATTGCTTAGAAAAGCATATCGTCTTTTTTTTCGGGCAGCTTTTAAAAAACTAGCTGATATTGTTTTTGTTAGTAAATTAAATTTAGATTATGCTTATAACTCAGGATTGCTTAAGGGTTTAAAGGCAAAAAGTCATTTAATTTATAATGGCATAGAGCAAAGATCAGATTATTATTTAAATCGTGAGGAGGCACGAAGGGAGCTGGGGTTAAATGAGGATGATTATGTTTATGGTTCTATTGGTCGCTTAGCCTATCCGAAGAATTATGAATTTTTAATTAATTCTCATCAGGCGTTAAAAGAGATTAAGCCCGGAGCTAAATTAGTTTTAATTGGCGAAGGACCAGAAAGAGTTAAGTATGAAAATTTAATTTCTTTATATAAATTAGAGAATGAAATTATTTTGACAGGGGAAATAATGGAGGCGAGTAAATATTTAAAAGCATTTGATTTATTTGTTTTGCCATCAATTTTTGAGGGACTATCTCTTAGTTTGATAGAAGCAATTAGTGCTGGTGTCCCAGCTATAGCTAGTAGAGTGGGCGGCAATGAAGAAATTGTGGGAATTGAAAATTGTTTTCAATTAAATGATCAGGCTGATTTTTTACAGTTGATTAAAAATGTTAAATTAGTGAAAACTAATAAAGAGATTTTTGCTTTAGAACGGATGATTAAGGGGTATTTAGAGGTTTATAAGCATTAATTTGGCACTTAAAGACACCTATTGACCCTTTTCTCTTGATAAGAGTATAATGTTTTTATATGACGGAGGAAATAAAACCGCAGGCTGTTTATACAACTAGTGAAACTGAAAAATTATTAAAGATCAGTAATAGTACAATGAAGCGCTTACTAAAAAGTGGCTTACTTAAGGCTAATAAGGTAGGGAAGCAATATCGGATTTTGGGATTGGAAATTTTAAAATTAGTATCTCCTAAAGCGGAAGAAAAGACTGCGAAAACTTATTTAGATTTAAAACATAAAGTAATTGAAAAAACAAAAGAGTGGTAAGCTCTTTTTTATTTATTTAAAATGATTGACGCAACTTTTGATAAAATTAATCGCTTTATTCCCAAGAAATGGCAATGGATATTGAGCCACAGTGGTTTTCGTAAATATTTTAAGAACACGGGGTGGATGATGATAGCTAGAATTTTAAGTTTGGCCATATCTTTTGTTACTACTATTTTTGTCGCTAGAAGTCTTGGGCCAGAAAATTATGGACAATTAAGTTATGCCGTTAGTTTTGTTGGTTTATTTTCTTTTATCGCTACACTAGGAATTGATCAAATTTTATTTAGAGATTTGGTAAAGTACCCGGAAAAGCGCTCAACTTATCTTGGATCTTCGTTTTTAATGAGAGTCTTAGCTGGCTTGGTTACCATGATTATTTGTTGTATTACAACGCTTTTGATCAACAAAGATGTGATTTCTAATATTTTGATATTTATTATTGCCTCAACTTTTATTTTTAATGCTTTTCAAATAATAATTTATGAATTTCAAGCTCGAGTTCAATCTAAATATCCTTCTTTGATTTCTTTAATTATTTCTATTACTTTAAATATTTTAAAAATTATTATCATTATTTTAGGCAAGGGAATTATTTATTTAGCTTTAATTCTTCTTTTAGAATCAATTCTTTATGCAGTTCTTTATTTATATATATATAAAAAGAAATTAAAGGAAAGTGTTTTTGCTTGGCGTTACGATAGTGCTGTTGCTAAAAAAATACTTCATGATTCATGGCCATTAATAGTTTCTAATGCTTTTGCTACAATTTATGCTCGTGTTGATCAAGTGATGATTAAGAATATGATAGACGCTTCAGCAGTTGGTCTTTATGATGCCGCTGTTCGTTTAACGGAGGTTTGGTATTTTATTCCTGGCATTATTGTTAGTTCTCTCTTTCCGGCTATTATTAATGCCAAAAAGGAAAGTGATGTTAAATATGTTAAACGTTTGCGCTATCTTTTTCTTTTTCTTTTATTTTTTTCAATCACTATTTCTGTAATTACCTCTGTTTTGGCTAAGCCAATAGTTTCAATTCTTTATGGTCCAGCCTTTTTAGGTAGTATCGCTGTTTTACAAGTATATATTTGGTCTAATGTTGGAACGGCAATTGGTAGTTTATGTAATAGTTATTTAATAGCTGAAAATTATCGTCGTATAGTACTATTTTCATCTTTTATTTCCATGACTGCTAATATTATTCTTAATTTTTTTATGATTTCTCGTTTTGGTATTGTTGGTGCAGCCTGGGCTACTTTTATTTCTTATATTTTAATGTCTCTAAGTTTGTTTTTATTTAAGGAGAGCCGAGAGATGGTTTATAGAGTGATTCGTAATAATTGATAATATAAAAATATAAATTTAATTAATATGGATAATTGTATAATCACGTCAGCTTCAAATAAATTTTTCCCATCTTTGATTAATTTATTAGGGTCAATAAAAAAGATTTATCATAATCATCCCAGAATTTATGTCTACGATCTTGGTTTATTTAGTATTTTTAGAAAGGAAATTGAAGCAATAGAGGGCGTTACAGTTTTAGAGGTTCCTCATTTTGTAAAGTATTGGAGATCCTGTTATACATGGAAAACATATATTTTAAATAATCCGCTTGCTGAAAATAATTTTTATATAGATGCTGGGTGTCAGATATTGAGACCACTTGATAATATTTTTAATAAAATTAATAATAATGGATATCTTTTAGTTGGTGTTGGTAAAGAGAACACTATTAGGAAAATGACACCTTCAGAATATATTGGTATTTTTAATTTGGATAGCTTATTATTGGATTCAGAACCTGTTACGGCTGGCATTTTTGGCTTTAAGCGGGGATCTGCTAAAATAAAAGAAGTTACTCAATTGACCTATGAGGCAGGAGTGACTGGTCTTTGTTTGGGTTTTTCTAAAAAAGACTCTTGGAGAAATAAAGGAAAAGATAAGAATTATTTTATTAGAGATTGCGAGATGTTTAGGCATGACACGACATTGTTATCAATTTTTTCTAAAAAGATTTTTGGGGAAACGTTAATTATGGAAAAAGTTCAAGAATATTCTGATAAACTAATTGGGGGTGATCAATATATTTGGAATTTGAGACTTAGTTATAAGAAATTAAATAATTCGGAAATATTTTCTAATAGAGTTTTTATAGGATTATTGAATAGATTAATTTTAAAAGTAGTGATTTTTATTAAAAATTTAAATTTAGTTATTAAAAAATTTTTTAAGATAATTTAATTTTAATTTTTTATTAATTTTTAATTTATAAATAAAATTATGATCAAAAATTTAGTTATTGGCTCAGATGGATTTATTGGTAATTATTTATGTGATTTTCTTGAGAAACAAGGAGAGTCTGTTGTGCGCTTTGATATTAAAAGAGGAGAGCACGAGGATGCCCGTAAAGCTAAGATTGATTTTAGCGAAATTGATCGCATTTATTTTTTAGCTTGGGATGTTGGTGGTGCAAAGTATCTTTATAAAGAAAGCGCTCAATTATATCAATTAGAGTGGAATCTTAAGTTATTATCCAATTTAATGCCTCAGATAGGAAAAAGTGGAAAACCTTTTCTATTTATTTCAAGCCAATTAGCCGAGGAATATGATACAGTGTATGGGGTTACTAAGAGATTGGGAGAGGTTTGGACTAGGTTGTTAGGAGGAGTTTTTATAAGACAATGGAACGTATATGGTCCAGTAGAAAATAATTCTGAAAGAAGTCATGTTGTTTCTGATTTTGTTAGACAAGCAGTAGAAACAGGCGAAATAAGAATGATGACCACTGGTGAGGAAAAAAGGCAATTTATTAATATATCAGATGTCTGTCAAGCTTGGCACATAGCTATTTCTAATAATTTAAAGGGTATTCATGATGTGACAAGTTTTGAGTGGGTCAAGGTTATTGATGTTGCTAATCTGATTGCGAAAATTACGGGTGCTAAGGTTATTCCTGGTAAAAAGATTGGCTCAACACCTATAACACCAATTAAGGGGAAAATTCCAGGATGGTTTCCAAAAGTTGATTTAGAAACTGGCCTGAGGGAAATGATAGAGCTTGTAAAAAAAGAAAATATATGAATGAAATATTAGTGAGTACAATAACTCCTTGTTTTAGAATGAAGCGTTATTTGAAACGCTTTCTTGACGAACTTCCAAAACAGACGATATTTAATCAAATGGAAGTGGTTTTAGATCATAATGAACCAGATGAGGAAGAAATTTCTTGGATTAAAGATTTTCAAAATAAATATCCTGGACGATTAAAACATATTATTATTAATAAGGTTGATCCGATTGGTGTTTCAATGAATCGTTGTATAAGAGAGTCTTCAGGAGAATATTTAGCTATTTGGAATGTTGATGATTTGCGTACTGAGAATTCTCTAGAACTACAATATAAAAAAATGAAAGAAAGTGATTGTGGGGTAGTTTTTGGTGATTTTATGATTGTGAGAACTTTTGGCGCAACGAGTGGTCGGCTAGTTGATTGTAGTAAATTTTCTGATAATGATTTTTTTCGTTCAATGGTTTTTGGTCCATTTTTTATGTTTAAAAAAAGTCTTTGTGAAAAAGTTGGATTTTTTGATGAGCAATTTAGATCTGGTGCCGATTTTGATTTTTCTATAAGACTATCTTTCCATACGAAGGCCGCATATACTTCTGGTTTGCTTGGATATTATTTAAATGAGGGACTCGGAGCTAGTACAAGACCAAATTCAGTTCAAGCTCTTGAAAGGACGGCAATAGAATTGAGGTATGGAATTTTTGATAAACTTGATTATGATTTAGTGGCTAGAGCGACTAAGTATGATATAAATAATTGTTATTTAGATGGTAATTTTATCAAAATTGATAAATATGTGCCTGGCTATTTAGATGTTTTAGAGAAAAATAAAAGATTAATAAATATTGGTTTAAATAAATACATTTTTAAAAAGATATTTTTATTTAAGCCGATAGTTAGAGGATTGAAAAAAATTAGGAATTATATAAGAACCATTTTGAAGCGCTTTAAAAAAGTATTTTTTAAAGATAGTTAACGTAGAGTTTGTTGTTGTGGTAAAGTAGGGGACAATAATTTTGATAAAAATGAAAATAATAGCTTTGTTGCCAATTAAAAATGAAGCCTGGGTATTAAGTGCTTGTTTGGGATCACTTAGTCTTATCGCAGATGAAATTATTATATTAGATGATAATTCCAGTGATGATTATAAAGATATTTTATCAAAATTTCCTAAGGCTATAGTTTTTAAAAATGAAGTATTTGATGGACAAACAGTTAATATGTCCACAAAAAGAAAAACCTTGCTTAAGATTGGGAGAGAAAGAGGGGGGACCCATTTTATTTGGCTAGATGCTGATGAGGTTTTTTCTGATAATTTTCTTCTTACATATCATAAATATTTGGAAAGAATGGTCCCGGGTCAGAAAATAATGATGAAATGGGTGTTTCTTTTAGATCATAAAAGTTATAGATCTGATGGAGTGTTTTGGGAAATTTATAAGGACTTTATAGTATTTGATGATGGAACATTGGAATTTAAAGACAAAAAATTATCTGAAGAAAGAACGCCAGGAGGGGGGGGTGCAAATTCAATAATAGTGCCGCCAGACGATGGCGCTGTTCTTCATCTGCAATATTTAAATAAAAAGAGAAATGATTATAAACAAGCATGGTATAGGTGCTCAGAATTAGTTGAGGGAAAACGAAGCGCAAAAAGAATAAATAATACTTATTCAATAACTATTGATAATAAAAAATGGCAGAAGAATAATCTTCCTGAGAAATTAAGTTCAAAATTTATTAATAATATTGATTTACGATTATCAAATGATAATTGGTATATTGAAGAGATTATTAAATTTTTTGATCAATATGGAATAAAATTTTTTGAGCCGTTACAGATTTGGGATATAGAGAAGTTGCGTGAAGAGTTTATTAAAAGAGTGGGCAGGAAGCCGAGGAGTAAAGTTTTTTCAAAATGGTTAGTGTATTTAAATAAAATAAAAAATAAAATAATTAATTAGTTTTTATATTTATTAGATTAGAAATAAGTTTTATAAATATGATAAAATTAGCGATTATAAAAATTAACGGCCTCTCTCCTGGCGGTACTGAAAAATTTTTACAAACAATAGCCATGAATTTACCCAAAGATAGATTTAAGGTTGATTATTATTATAGTGATCCTGTTGTCTGCAAGAATCCGGACAGCGATCCAGTAGTTCATGATGATAGTGAGAAGATTGCATTAATGCGGCAGGCTGGAGTTAATTTGATAAAATTTAATTTAGATTATGTTGATTTAGGTGTTTATACTCATGATTGGATTAATACAGATTTTTGGGATAAATTTTCGGAAAATAAGTATGACATAATTCAAACAGGAAGAGCTGGCAACCCCGAGTATCCTTTTTATAAAATAAAAAAGACAGCAATAATTGATTCTTTACATTTATCTGGAATGGTAGATAATCAATATAATATTTCTCGTGTAATGCATATATGTAAGTGGAATGCTAATAAATGGATAAAAAAAGGTGGAGATAAAAAAAGAGTGGTTTTAGTATCTCATCCTATGGATATAAAATTTAAAGGAGGCGATTTGAGAGATGAGTATAATATTAAAGATAAATTTGTTTTTGGTTTTCATCAGAGAAATGAAGATAGTATTTTTTCAGAAATCCCATTGTTGGCTTATAAAATGGTTGAATCAGAGAGTAATGTATTTATTATTCTCGGTGGAAGTAAAAAATATCGTGAGCAGGCAAAAAGTCTTGGTATAAAAAATATTATATTTTTAGATCATAGTGCTGATCAACAATTTGTTTATAAGTTTTTAAATACATTAAATGTTTATGCTCATGGTAGAAAGGACGGAGAGGTTAATTCAACAGCAATGGCTGAGGCTTTATATTTTGGTTGTCCAATAATTAGTCATTTTTCAGAAATCAATAATGGACATGTTGAATGTATTGGTAATGCTGGAGCAGTTTTTTCTAATATCAATGATTATGCTAAAGAGTTAAATAGAATGGAAAAAGATAGAGAATATTATAATTCTTTATCCGAGAAAGCGAAAAAAAGATTTTTTGAAAAATATGAGTTGGGCGGACAAATGGATAATATAATAAGTATATATGAAGATGTAATTAAGAGACCTTTTCCAAATAAAATTAGAAGAGCAGTTTATCATTTTTTTAATTTTTTATTAAAAAGATTGTTGATAAATAAATATAATTATAAGACCTTGAGAAAGGTAAGAGATTATTTTAAAAAGATATATTGATGTTTTATATTTACATTAAAAAACCGTATAATTATTTTTCTAGAGAATTTTTCAAAGAAATTGCTCGCTTTATTTTTAGAAAAAATCGTGGCCCCCAGGCTGTTAACAAGAGTCTTATTAGAGGCTTAAAGGAGCTCGGGGTTATTTTTTTTCTTAATAAAAATAATCCTAAACTGAATGGAATAGAAACTTTTTTTGTTAATAGCAGTCTTGATGCTTTAAGATGGGCGATAAAATTAAAAAAAGAAGGGAAAATTAAAAAATTAATTGCTGGGCCAAATTTAGTAGTTACGCCAGATGATTTTGATGGTATTATTTTGTCTTCAGAAATTGATTATATATTAGTTCCGAGCGAATGGGTAAAAAAGGTTTGGTTATCTTTTAATAAAGACATTAAAGATAAATTATTTATTTGGCCGTCAGGGGTTGAAGATCTTGGATTTAATAATAAACAAAAAACAGGGCCTCTTTTATATATAAAAAATGCGCCGAAAAATTTAATAAGAGAGGTAATATTATTTTTGGAAGGTGTTTATAATAATTTTGAAATAATATATTATGGAAAATATTTAAGAGCCGATTATTTACAAAAATTAGAAAAAGCTTCTTGTGTTATATATTTACAAGAATCAGAATCACAGGGTATAAGCTTATTAGAGGCTTGGATGAAGGATGTTCCAACTTTTGTTTGGACTAAAGGTGTATATGAAATAAAAGGGAAAAGTATTAGTGGTAATGATGTCTCAGCTCCATATTTAAATAATGAGTCAGGTTTATTTTTTTCTTCACTTGAAGAGTTAAAAAAAATAATGTTAGATTTTGATAAAAATAAGTTGACATTTTCGCCTAGAAAATATTATTTAGAAAATTTTACTGATTCTATTTGTGCTAAAAAATTATTAGATATTGTAAATGAAGCTATTTATTAAAAATAATTCATAATTTCATGATAATAATTAAATTAAAAGGTGGTTTGGGTAATCAGCTTTTTCAATATGCTTTTGGACTTTTTCTAGCTAAAAAAAGAGGAGAAGAATTGAAGATTGATAATAATAATTTATTTTCTGGTTCTGATACCGTTCGTTTTTATGATTTAGACAATTTTAATATTAGTGCTACGGTTGCCTCTGATAGTGAGATTAAGCGAGTAAAGCCAAAATTTTCTCTATTAATTAAAATATATAAGAAGATTTTTAAAAAGTATCATATTGGCTACGAAAAAAATATTTTAGAAACTAAAGCTAATTATATTGAAGGATTTTTTCAGAGTTATAAATATTTAGAACCGATTAAAGAGCAATTATTAAAAGAAATAACTTTAAAGGAAGATATTGATTATAAATTACAATCTAATGCGATATCAGTTCATATTCGGCGTGGTGATTATGTGAATAATAAAGAGTGTTTTATTTGCGGACTAGAATATTATAATAGGGCTTTTAGAATTATTAAGGAAAAAGTTGTTGATCCAGTATTTTATATTTTTTCTGATGATATTGTTTGGGCAAAAGAAAATCTGGATAACAAAGATAATCTAGTTTTTGTTTCTAGTCCTGAATTAACGAATTGTGAAGAATTAATAATCATGTCCAGATGTAAACATAATATAATTTCTAATTCCACTTTTAGTTTTTGGGGTGCTTGGCTTAATCAAAATCCAAATAAAATAGTTATTGCCCCTAATAAATGGAATAACGTTTTTATGGATGAATATAATGATTTATTGCCACCAAGCTGGCTTCAAATAAGTGTTAAATAATATGCCAAAAGTATCTGTTATTATTATTACTTATAATCGTGCCGATTTATTATCCAGGGCAATAAATAGTGTTTTGTTCCAAGATTATCAAGATTTTGAGCTTTTGATTATTGATGATGCTTCCACGGATAATACTAGTGAAATAGTTAGAGCCTTTAATGATAATAGGATTAAGTATTATTTAAACGAAAAAAATTTAGGTATTGCTAAAAGTCGTAATAAAGGTATTTCTTTGGCTGTTGGAGAATATATTGCTATGTTGGATAGCGATGATTATTGGATATCTAGAGATAAATTAACAAGACAGGTAGTTTATTTAGATACTTATTTAGACGTGGCTTTAATTGGCACAGCTATTAGATGTGAGGATGAGAGGGCCACAGTATTGAAAGAGGATATTTTTGAAACGGATGATAAAAATATTAGAAATAAACTTCTTTGGAAAAATCAATTTGCTCAATCTAGTGTTTTATTTAAAAAAAAGGCTTTTAGCGGTTATAATGATTCATTAGATATTGGTGAAGATTATGATTTATGGCTAAAAATTGGTTGTGATTATAAATTAGCTAATTTACCCGATATTATGACAGCCTATTTAATTCATGATAAAAGTATAACGAAACAAAAAAGATTAAAAACTATTTTGGTTACTGATAAAATAATTCGTCGTTATAAGAATAATTATCCAAGATATTTTAAAGCAAGATTAAAGACTATTTTTAGGTTGATAATTAATTTGGTTAAATCGTAAAGACAATTAATTAAATAAAACCGCAATAATTATTGCGGTTTTATTTATTATATATTTTTTAATTTATTTTTATTTATAATTCTCTACAAACCAGCGGTATGTTCCCAAGATTCCCTTATCAAGATTAATTTTGGGCTTCCAGCCCAATTTTTTTAATTTATCAATATTAAGTAATTTTCTGGGTGTACCATCTGGCTTAGTTTTATCCCAAATTATTTTTCCTTTATAACCAGTAATAGCTTTTACTTTATTAGCTAATTCTTTGATACTTAAATCTTCACCACAGCCGATATTAATTATTTCTTGACCATTATATTTATTCATTAAAAAGATTGTGGCTTCGGCCAAATCATCAACGTGCAAAAATTCTCTTTTTGGTCGGCCGCTCCCCCAAAGTGTAACTGATTTATTATTTTTCATTTTAGCGTCATGAAATTTTCTAATTAGGGCTGGCAGAACATGAGAGCTGTTTAAATCAAAATTATCATTTGGACCGTAAAGATTGGTTGGCATTACAGAAATATAATTTGTTTTATATTGTCGGTTATAAAATTCGCACAACTTCAAACCGGCAATTTTGGCAATCGCGTAAGCCTCATTGGTTTTTTCTAAGGGGGAAGTGAGGAGATATTCTTCTTTTATTGGTTGAGGCGCTAGTCGCGGATATATACAAGAACTACCAAGAAAGAGTAGTTTTTTCACCTTATATTTATAAGCGGCATTAATAACATTGGCAGCAATCATTAAATTTTCATAAATAAATTCAGCCGGTTTTTCTTTGTTTGCTAAAATTCCTCCAACTTTAGCTGCTGCCAAGAAAACATATTCTGGTTTATATTTTTTGAAAAAGGTGTCAACAGCTGCCTGATTTAAAAGATCAAGCTCTTGATGACTTTTGACAATTATATTTTTATAGCCTTTTTCTTTTAGTTTTCTTAAAATCGCTGAACCAACTAAGCCTCTATGTCCAGCTACATATATTTTTGATTTTTTTAGCATATTATTTTTGTTCTTTTTCTAAATCAGCTGCGACCATTATTTTTACTAATTCTGGAAATTTTACTTTTGGCTCCCAGCCCAGCTCTTTTTTGGCTTTTTCTGGATTGCCCAGCAGGATGTCAACTTCGGCTGGCCGAAAATAAGCTGGATCAATAGCAATTATTTCTTTACCACTTACTTTATCAATCCCTTTTTCATCTAATCCGTTTCCTTGCCATTCTATTTCCATACCTAAATTTTTAGCGGCTAATTCTACAAATTCTCTAACGGTATGTGTTTCGCCGGTAGATAAAATGTAATCATCTGGTTTTTCTTGTTGCATCATTAAATACATACCTTCAACAAAATCTGGAGCATAGCCCCAATCACGTTTAGCATCTAAATTTCCTAAATATAATTTTTCTTCTTTACCTAATTTTATTCTAACTAATCCTCTGGTAATTTTGCGGGTGACAAAGGTTTCACCGCGTCTCGGTGATTCATGATTAAAAAGTATGCCATTAACAGCAAAAAGATTATAGCTTTCACGATAATTTTTTGTTATCCAATAAGCATAGACCTTGGCGCAGCCATAAGGCGAGCGAGGGTGAAATAAAGTTTTTTCAGTGATGGGCAAATCTTCTTCTTTAACTTTGCCGAACATTTCACTGGAAGAAGCTTGATAAAATTTTGTTTTGACTCCAGAGTTTTTGATAGCGTCTAAGATACGAACAGTTCCTAGGCCGGTTGTATCGGCTGTATATTCTGGTAAATCAAAACTAACACGAACGTGACTTTGGGCAGCAAGATTATATATTTCATCTGGTTTAATTTTTTCAATTAAACGACTAATATTGCTACTGTCAGAAATATCGCCATAGTGTAAAAATAAGCGACGGCTGATATCTTGAGGATTTTGATAGATATCGTTTAAACGATCAGTATTAAATGTGCTGGCACGACGAATAATGCCGTGAACTTCATAGCCTTTGCTAAGAAGAAGTTCAGCTAAATAAGAACCATCTTGTCCGGTGATGCCGGTGATTAAAGCTTTTTTCATAAAAATTATATTATCTTCCTTCACGACTGAGCATCGTCGCGATTGTTTTTAGGGTAATAATTAAATCAAGATAAAAGGAGCGGTGTTTTAAATAGAATAAATCATATTGGAGTTTTTCTAGAGTATCTTCTAAAGATGGGGAGTGATATTTGCCAGAAACCTGATCCCAACCAGTAATACCGGGCTTAATTAATAATCTTGTTTTATAAAAAGGAATTTGGTGTTCAAGATCGGAAACAATTTCTGGTCTTTCTGGGCGTGGACCAATAAAACTCATTTCGCCTTTAATGATATTGAGGATTTGGGGAATTTCATCTAAACGAGTTTTTCTTAAAAAAGAACCAAATTTAGTTATCCGTTTATCACCCTCAATCGTCATGCTTCGGTTATTGCCATCTTCTCGCATAGTACGAAATTTAATCATCTTGAACACTTTTTCATTTTGACCATATCTTTCTTGGGTGAAAAAAACTGGACCGCGACTACCTAATTTTATGCCGAGCGCAATTATTGGCCAGAAGACAGCGCTAATAATTAAAAGTAAAATAGCACCAATAAAATCAAGGACACGTTTAATGAAATTATAATAATTTTTTTCGCCACCCCGAATATTATTTAAAAACCAACTGGCATCAATCGCTTCAACTGGTATTTTGCCAGTTAAAAGTTCATAAAAGTCTGGATAGTTAAAGAAAACCACATTGGAGGCTAAGCAGCTAAACAGAGTTTCGCGTAATTTTTCATTTTGTTTAAAATCATCAGTAACTACAATGGCGCGGATATTATTTTCCTTTACACTTTCAACTAGTTTAGCCATTTCACTTGGTTCTTTAAAAATTAAAGCAGTTTGATAACCAGCGCCCGGATTATTTTTTAATTCTTCAATTAGGGTTTCAGTATATTTATTAAAACCAATAATAGCTAAATTGCTTTTAGGAATTAGGGGGCTAACTAAGGCTTGATAGAGATTGCGCCAAATAAAGAAGAGCAGAGTGAAGATAGCAATGAAGATGAAAAGATTAGTTCTCGGGGTAATTGTTGACTGGACACTGAGATAAAAATAGATAATTGATATGAGGCCACTTAAAATTACTGTGCTGATAGTAGCTGAGAAGAATTTTTGGCTATTAGTTTTAAGGTTTAAGTTATAGAGACCATTAATATAGAGAACAATTAGCCAAATAGCAAAAACTACTAAAAAATGAGGAAGGTGGTTTTGAAAATTAGTTAACCAACTTGCTTGCGGATAGCGAATAGCAATCATTAAAAAAAGGGAAATGGCTAAAAAAATTAAATCACCAAAAAAAAGGATAAATTTTTTAAGGCGGCTCAGCATATTTTTATTAATTTAATACTTTTAATATAGCAATATCAGTTTAAAAAATCAATGAGAATCACCTAAAGTTATGCTTCATTTTTTTAAAAATATGTTATAATTATATTATTATAGAAATATTTAAGGAATAAAGGCGATTTAATTATATTAATGTCTTTATTTTAGGTTTAATTATGCTAATTTTAAATAAAATGTTTCAATCAAGGATTTTTAAATTAAGTTTATCTTTTTTGTTTATTTTTGCCTTTTTCTTATTTTGCCCTGATTCAGTTAAGGCTGCTGAGACGGTTTGCCGAGAAGCGACTAAGGTCAAGGTAGTTGCGCGGGATGCTAACGGTGAGTATATTCCGAAGGTGAGCGTGGATATTTATAAGCAAACAGTGGACGCTGATGGTCAAAAAAAACCGGGAGTTAGAGTAGGAGGCGGCACAACTGATGCTACTTTAGGAATTGCTTCCATTTCTTTTACTAACAGAGAAGCGGAATCAGCTACTTATGCAATCAGGATGCGGACTATTGCTAAAGACTCGGCTAGTTTTTATTTTTATGATTATAATTTTTCTTGCGGTGAAACGGTAACTGTTGAGGAAACTTTGAGTGGGGTAGAGCTTGTTTTTTCGGATGCTGTTGGTAATGCTTTAACGGATGTTAATTTTAGTGTTTATACTCAGCTTTATGATGTTGATGACGAAATACAAGAAGCGACTAATGAGCTTTTAGGTACTTTTACACCTAATGCGGCTGGCCATTATCGTCTTTATTTACCTCAAGGCAGTTTGCGGGGAATTAGTAACCAAAAAGATTATTATGTTTTAAAAACAACTTATAAAGGAGTAAATACTTATCGTTATAATATTCGGGTAGTTGATCAAGAAATGTCACGCATTGGTTTTGGGTCTGGTAATTTACGTTTACGTTTTAAATATGCCAATGGCTCAGTAGTCACTGGCTTAACGGCAGAAGTATACACCAAGCAGGTGAGTAGCGCTGGTAATGAAGAACTGGGCAAAAGGGTAGGCACCCTAACTACCGGCACGAATGGTTACGGTAGTTTAGAGGTGTCAGAAGGGGATTATGCTGTGCGGGTAAAAGTTGGTAATGAATATCAAATTTTTTGGAATATTTATGTTTTAGCTGGTTTAACTTCTGATTCTACTTTAACTCTTAAGGACACGGAAACTTCTTCTTCTGGCAACACCACTACTAATTGTGCCACTGAGTCAAAATTAAAAATTGTTTTGAAAGATATGTCTGGCGCTGCGGCCGCTAATTTGAGTTTTAAGGTTTATGAGCAAGGAACAAGCATTAATGGTCTGCCAACTATCGGAGCAAAGGAAGTAGCGGCTGGGAAAACTGATGCCTATGGGCAGGCAACCGTTTCTTTTAAACCAAACACAGCCTTAACTTATGCCTTAAAAGTTTGGGATAAAAATAAAGATAAAGGAGTTTTCTCAATTTTTAATGTGGCTAAATTTACTTGTGGGAGTGAGCGAACGATTGTCCGTAATTTACCGTCTTTAAATATTGTTTTACGTGATTCGTCTGGTTCGCCAAAATATAATTATGCTTTTTCTTTATATGAGCAAAAATTTGATATTGATGGTCAGCCGACTTTTAGTTCTAGCGATTTAATTGCTAACTTAAAGACTGATTCGGCTGGTCGGGCGACTATTTTTGTTCCATCTTATGATGCTTATAATGAGGCTCAATCGGGGATTTATGTTTTAAGTACCAAGGATACAAATGGTAATGTAAAAAATTTCTATAACATTCAAATGGCGGCCGATCGGGATTATAATTTTGATTCTTCTTTTAGTGGTATCACTGGTGAATTGAGTGATGCTCAGGGGCGCTTGCTCACTAATAAAACAATAATGTTATATGAGCAGAAAGAGAATAATGGGTATTATAATTTAGGTAATAAATTATTTACCACTAAAACAAATGCGAGCGGTCAATTTTCTTTTGAATATCAAGAGGGAAAATATGCGTTAGTGACGACTGATGATTTAGGGAATCAGCAAAAGTTTTGGAATGTTTCGGTTGATTCTAGTAAAAAATTAAAAGAGTTAAAATATAGTTTAATAACTTTTAAGGCGCCAACTGATATTACTTCTTTAAAGTTATATTATTTAACTGGAAACCAGGGAACTTATTATAAAGGTTCATCGGCTGGCACAATTAAGTTAACTAACGGGAGAGCTTCTTTGGCTTTAGCGGCTGGTCCATATTTAGTTTCTTATACTAGTTCAACTAAATCCTCTGGCTCATCTTCTTCTGGCTCTACGATTGAATATGGTCAAGCTTTTTACGCAAAAAATGCTACACCGTATACAGTTAATTTATCCTCAGTCGCTAAATATTCTTTAGCTGGGAAGACTAGCTTTTCTTTATCACGAGCAGCGGATGCGGATGCGGTCGTAGCCACTGCTTCATCTGTTAGCTCATCTTCTGGCTCATCTTCTGGATCTTCGGCAGTGAACTCTCCATTAGCGGAGAGATTGAAAGGTAGAATTTTATTACAAGTTGAGGATAAGGGCCAGGCCTGGTATGTTAATCCGGTTAATGGAAAAAAATATAGTTTAGGCAGTCCAGACAATGCTTTTAGTTTAATGAAAAAATTAGCTCTAGGTGTATCTAATGTTAATTTTAATTCAATAGAAAAAAATCCGAATTCCTGGAAACGTTTAGCTGGGCGTATATTGCTTAAACCAGAAGATAGTGGCAAGGCTTATTATTTTAATCCAAATAATTTAAAATTATATTATCTGGGGCGTCCGCTTGATGCTTTTAACATTATGACTAATCTCGGATTGGGAGTGAGTACGGGTAATTTAAATTTAATAAGCTCCGCTGAATAATTATGCTTAAGTCTGTATCTAAACTAACTACTGCTAAATATTCCTGGCCTAATATTGGCAATGAGAAGGTGATTAATTTTTTGAATAAAAGTTTAAAAAGTGGCAAATTAGCTCAGACTTATATTTTTATTGGTTCGGAGGAATTAGGAAAGTCAACTATTGCGCTTGCTTTTGCGCGTAATCTCCAAGGAAATTATGAGGGGTTGAATAGTGATTTATATATTTTAAGTCCGGAGGCAGATAAAAAAAATATTAGCATTGAGGCGGTTAGAGAGTTTATTAAGATGTTAAACCTTAGCTCTTTCCTTGATTCTTATAAAGTCGGTATAATAAAAGAGGCGGACTTATTAAGTGAGGAGGCTAAAAGCGCTTTGTTAAAAACTTTAGAAGAGCCGCGGGATAAAGTGGTGATTATACTCTTAGTTAATTCTGAAGAGAATTTACCAGCTACTATTTTATCACGGGGGCAAAAACTTTATTTTTATCCAGTGCCAGCGCCGACAATCTATGATTATTTAATTGATCATTATGGCGCTAATCGTTCATTGGCTAAAGATTTAAGTTTTTTAGCGCTGGGTCGGCCGTTACGAGCCATTTATTATTTAGAAAATCCGGAAGAATATAAAAAATATTTAGAAAAAGCGGAAAAGATTTTAGAAATTTTTAAGGCAGATACAAACGGTCGTTTACAAATATTAGACAGCCTTTTTGCTGATAAAACTTATAGTCGTCAGGCGGTGGCTAGTGCTTTAGAAATAATTATGATGCTTGAAGCTTTATTGCGTGATTTATTGCTGCTGTCTTTAGGGCAGGAGAATTTATTGCAGCACCAAGTTTTACGAGATTCTTTACAAAAAATTTTACTTGATTTTCCTGAAGAGAATGGTATCAAAGCAGTGGGGCTGCTTAATTGCTTAAAACTGCTTGCCCAAGCGAAAGAATATCTAAATGCGAATGTTAATCCACGTTTAATTCTTGAACAATTAATTATTAATTTATAGAAATATATGTTTAACAAATCTTTTAAATTGATTTTAACTCTGGTGGCTGTGATGTTAATTACTTCTGCCTGTTCATTTTCAACTAGCACCTCTTCTAAATCGCAGACGGTTGATGGTAGTGTTTTTGCCAGTAGCGATAAAGGCAATACTTGGAAATTATTAACCGCTGTGCCAAGTGTGGCTGCTCGTCCAGGAAGTATCGCTGATATTAATGTTAATTTAATGTCCATGGATCCGCAGGACAGTCAAGCAATCTATTTAGCAAGTATTGAGCGAGGTTTATATTATACTTATAATATCACTGAAGGTTGGCGTGCTGTTTCTGGTTTACCAAGAACAACAATTAATGATGTGAAAGTTGATCCGAAGTCAAAATGTATAATTTATGCGGCCATTGGCAATCAAGTTTATCGTTCTGATGATTGTTCACGTTCCTGGACACAGATCTATTTTGATAGCAATACCAGTGTGCTTGTTAGATCAATCGCTATTGACCATTACAATACTAGAAATATTTATTTAGGAACTAGTCGCGGTGATATTATTAAAAGTATAGATGGTGGAGCTTCTTGGCGGACTATTCATCGTTTAAATGATGGAGTTTTGCGATTAGTTATTTCGCCACTGGATAGCCGTTTAATTTTTGTAGCTACTAACCGGGGTAAGATTTATAGTTTTAATTCTAACACTAACACTAATGCGGTTGCCTCAGCAGATATAGACGCTAATTTTCAAGTAGAAAATTGGACTGATATTAATACCGCTTTAGAGTCATTCAATCCCGGTCCGTATTTTAGAGATTTAATTATTAACAAGAAAGATAATCTGATTTTTTTGGCGACTGAAAAAGTTATTTTGCGTTCAGCAGATAATGGCATGACCTGGGAGAATCTTAATTTGATTCAAACAGAAAAAGATGCAGTCATTAATGCGATTGCGGTTAATCCAGAAAATTCTGATGAAATATATTATGTAACGAACACCGCTTTTATAAAATCTATAGATGGTGGAGTTACTTGGACTTCAAAGAATTTGCCGACCAAGCGAGCTGGACGAGATTTGTTGATTGATTACAAGAATCCGAATATTATTTATTTGGGAACTAGAAAATTAGAAAAATAAAAAAATAAATTAATTGTTAATTAAATAAATTATATGAATGAATTTTTACAGAAAAAACAAGATGACTTCACTAATGCTTTAGATTTCTTTAAGAAAGATATTGCCACTTTAAGAACGGGACGTGCTAACCCGGCAGTGCTTGATAATGTGCAAGTTGAGGCCTATGGTGTAATGAACCCAATTAATGCGGTTGGCAATATTGCCGTTTCTGATGCGCGCAGCATTATTATTGTTCCTTGGGATAAATCGGTGGCGAAAGCAATTGAGAAAGCAATTATTGATGCCGGTCTTGGTTTTGGCGTGGCTAATGAAGGCGACAAAATTCGCTTAACTGTTCCGGCTTTAACTGAAGAAAATAGAAAAGCCTTGGTAAAAACTTTAAATGAAAAAATGGAAAAAGCGCGAGTTATTTTACGTCAAGCGCGTGAGGGTGTAAAAGATTTACTAGAAGCTGCTTTTAATAATAAAGAAATTAGCGAAGATGATAAGTTTAGATTCATGAAAGAATTAGATGAGTTTTCAGCTAAGAAAAATGATGAATTAAAACAAATTCGTGATCGTAAAGAGACCGATATCATGGAGATTTAATAAACGATAATAAAAAAATAATTTATGTTTTCAACGATTCTTATCTTTATTATCGTTTTGTCAGTGATAGTTTTTGCTCATGAGGCTGGCCATTTTTTTACCGCTCGTCTTTTTGGTGTTAGAGCGGAGGAGTTTGGTTTTGGTTTTCCGCCACGTATTTTGGGGTTTTATAAAAATAGACGCGGGAAGAGAGTGTGGCTATTTAATAATCAGCCAGTTGAAAATTTAGAAACTAGTCTTGATGAAAATGTTCGCCCAGCTGAGAAAGCAACACTTTATTCTTTAAATTGGTTGCCCTTAGGGGGCTTTGTAAAAATTAAAGGGGAGAACGGGGAAGGACAAGGTGAGGCTGATAGTTTCGCTGCTAAGAAAATTTGGCAGAGAGCCATTATTTTAGTGGCGGGTGTTTTAATGAATGTCGTGCTTGCTTGGTTATTGTTTTCGCTTGGCTATATGTTTGGTTTGCCGCAGTCCACTGATATGGCTGGTCCAAAAGCAATTATCACTGAATCAAGTGTGATGCTTTCAGCGGTTTTGCCTGATTCACCAGCGGAAAGCGCTGGATTAAAAGTGGGAGACGCTATTTTAGCTGTTAATGGTGAAGCGGTCGGTACAGAAGTTGCTTTGCAAGACGCTATAGCAGCTAACGATGGTTTAGATACAGAGTTATTGGTCAGAAGAGACAATCAGGAAGAAAAAATTATGGTCACCCCAACTATTCAAAGCGGTTCACGCGCAACTATTGGTGTGGGTATTTATGCCTCAGCCTTAATTCGCTATCCTTTTTTCTCGGCGATTGTTGAGGGAGCAAAGACGACTGGCTGGTTGACTAAAGAAATTTTTGTCGCTTTTGGCAATTTACTTTCCAGTATTTTTGATGGACAATCAGTGGCTGATCAATTTGCTGGACCAGTTGGCATCGCTAATATCACGGGGCAGGCGGCACGCGAAGGCTTTATTTATCTACTGCAATTTATCGCTCTTCTATCTTTAAATTTAGCGGTGATTAATATTTTACCTTTTCCAGCGCTAGACGGTGGGAGATTATTGTTTTTAATTATTGAAAGGATTAAGGGGAGTCCAGTTAAGCGGGAAATGGAAAATGTTATTCATAATATCGGTTTCTTTTTATTAATTGCTTTAGTGCTTTTTATTACTTATAAAGATATTGCTAAATTAGTTATTAAATAAATATAAAAAATATGAACATCAAAATTAAAGCAACACGTTTAGAATTAACTGAGGCGATTCGTGAATATTGCCAAACAAAAATGGATATGTTGGAAAAATATCTAGGTGATATCCAGGTACTTAATTGTGATGTTGAGGTTGAAAGAATTCGTGGTAATCAGCGTAAGGGAGATATTTTTCGTGCAGAAGCTAATCTGGAAGTGCCGAGAGAAATCTTGCGGGTAGAGAAAACAGAAAAGGATTTATATAAGGCGATTGATAAGGTTAAAGATCATTTGGCCGAGGTAATTAAAAAATATAAGGAAAAATCAGCAGACAGAAATTAAAATTAGTTAAAAAATTTAAAAAATATTTAAAAAGCCGTTTGGTCAAAAAACGGCTTTTTATAAGTTATCACAATTTATTTACATAATCGTCAATATTTATTTTCTTAAGAAAACGTATTATACTAATATTAGTTAGCAAGGCATCTTTATGTCTGGTTTATTTTTTGTAATATTAGATAAATTAAATTTTAAAATATATGAAATTATTTAGTATTTTTGGCGATGCGAACGAAAAGGTAATTAAGGCCATGAAACCGATATTAGAAAAGATTGCTAGTTTTGAGCCGGAGTTGCAAAAACTAGATGAAGCTGGTTTAAAAGCTAAGTCGGCTTTTTTCAAAGAACGTTTAGCTAATGGTGAAACACTGGATGATCTTTTACCGGAAGCTTATGCCGTGATGCGTGAGGCAGCACGTCGTATTTTAAATCAACGTCATTTTGATGTGCAGATGATTGGTGGTATTGTTTTACATCGTGGCCAAATTGCGGAAATGAAAACTGGTGAGGGAAAAACCTTGGTGGCTACTTTACCGTTATATTTAAATGCGCTTGAGGGGAAGGGTGTTCACTTAATTACTGTTAATGATTATTTGGCTCGCTTGGGAGCTGGTTGGATGGCGCCAGTTTTTTATTCTTTAGGATTAAGCACTGGTGTGATTGTCCATGATAGCGCCTTTGTTTATGATCCGGACTATACTGATGAAAGTCAATATGATGAGCGCTTAAAACATTTTAAGAAAATCCCGCGCCGTGAAGCTTATGCTTGTGATATTACTTATGGCACTAATAATGAATTTGGTTTTGATTATTTGCGCGACAATATGGTTTATAGCTTGAACCAGACTGTGCAACGTCCGCTTAATTATGCGATTGTTGATGAAATTGACTCTATTTTAATTGATGAAGCACGCACGCCGTTAATTATTTCTGCGCCAGCTGAAGAGTCAACTGATAAATATGTTAAATATGCTCAGTTAGTTAGAAATTTACAAGAAAATGAAGATTATAATGTTGATGAAAAAATGCGAGCGGCTACTTTAACTGAGGCGGGGATTGCTAAGGTAGAAAAGATGTTGGGTCTGGGCAATATTTATGTAGAAGGTAGTGTAAATGAGGTGCATCATTTAGAGGAGGCCCTAAAGGCTAATGTGTTATTTAAGAAAGATAAGGATTATGTAGTTAAGGATGGGGAAATTATTATTGTTGATGAATTTACGGGGCGTTTAATGCCAGGTCGTCGCTATAGTGAAGGTTTACACCAAGCGATTGAGGCTAAGGAGGGAGTGAAAGTACAAAAAGAATCACAAACCATGGCCACGATTACTTTTCAAAACTTATTTCGTTTATATAAAAAATTGTCTGGTATGACTGGTACGGCAGCAACAGAGGCGGAGGAGTTTCATAAAATTTATAATTTAGATACGATTGTTATTCCAACCAATAAACCTAATATTCGCCAAGATGATAATGATTTAATTTATCGTACCGAAGAAGGTAAATTTAAAGCAGTTATTCGTGATGTTAAAGAACGGAGTGCTAAAGGTCAGCCAGTTTTAGTTGGCACTATTTCTATTGAGAAAAATGAGCTTTTAGCCGAGATGATGGAGCGTGAAGGACTTAAGCCACAAATGTTGAATGCGAAAAATCATCAACGAGAAGCTGAAATTATTGCTCAGGCTGGACGTAAGGGGGCGATTACTTTAGCCACTAATATGGCTGGACGTGGTGTGGATATTATTTTAGGTGGTAATCCGCCGATCAAAGAGGAGCAGGCGGAAGTGCGAGCTTTAGGTGGACTACATGTTATTGGCACTGAGCGTCATGAATCACGCCGAATTGATAATCAGTTAAGAGGCCGAGCTGGACGTCAGGGCGATCCTGGTTCTTCTCAGTTTTATGTTTCTACTGAAGATGATTTAATGCGTATTTTTGGTGGTGATAGAATGAAAAATTTAATGTTGACTTTGAGAGTGCCGGAAGATATGCCGATTGAAAATAAAATGATCTCTAAATCAATTGAATCTGCTCAAAAGAAAGTTGAGGGGAATAATTTTGATATCAGAAAGCACTTGGTTGAATATGATGATGTGATTAATAAGCATCGTTTAGCTATTTATCGCCGTCGTCGGGAGATTTTAGAAATTACTGAAGGTGTGGCGGAAGTGACTGAGGGAGTAGAGCCGAAAACTTTATCAATGATCATTACAGAAATGATTAGTTCAGAAATTACGGCTGTAGTTCATTTTCACACAGCGGCTGATGATGTTAAAGAGTGGAATATTAAAGAAATTGCTGAGACCATGCGTACAATTTGGTCACCAAAAGAAGATTTAAAAATTAAGTTGGAGGAATTAGTGGCTGATGGAGCTAATGACAAGGTGGCCGCTAAGGAAAAGATGATTGAATATTTAATTTCGGCAGCCAAAGAAGTTTATGCGACTTTACCAGAAAGATTTAAGGCAGCTAATATTGAATTTAAGGAAATTGAAAAGGGAATACTTATTCGGGCGATTGATCAGCTTTGGGTTGAGCACTTAGAGACAATTAGTTATTTACGTCGTGGTATTGGCTTGCGTGGTTATGGTCAACGTGATCCGTTAGTGGAATATAAAAAAGAAGCTTGGCACTTATATCAAGGGCTTAATCAGTCAATTAATAAAAATGTAGTTTATTCTATTTTTAAAACAGCTGAAGCTTTAACGATAGCAAATAATTTTGGTTTAAATAAATTTGCTCAAGAACCAGAAACAAAATTAGAATTTAGTGGTGCTCAAAAAGAGATGCATAAGCAGGCTGGGGAACGCAATACCCTTGATTTAGTGCGTGAAAAAATAAAAACTGAAGATGGAGGGAAAGTCGGCCGCAACGACCCTTGTCCTTGTGGGAGCGGCAAGAAATATAAAAAGTGTTGTGGACAATAAAAATAAATATAGATCACTAGAAAAAATATGAGTGAACAGCAAAAAGAACAAAAAAAAGAGAGAACATCTTTTCCGGGTATGGAAGAAGCAGTTTTACAATTTTGGGATGAGGGAGATATTTTTCATAAATCATTAAACAAAGAAGCACCACAAGGTGAATATGTTTTTTATGATGGTCCGCCTTTTGCTACTGGCACACCACATTATGGCCACTTGGTTGGCAGTATTATGAAAGACGTGGTGCCGCGTTATTGGACTATGCGTGGTTATCGGGTTAATCGTAAATGGGGTTGGGATTGTCATGGCTTACCAATTGAAAATATTGTAGAGAAAGAATTGGGTACAAAAACTAAAAAAGAAATTGAGGAATTAGGGGTCGCGCAGTTTAATAATTTATGTCGTTCTCGGGTTTCTACTTATATTGATGACTGGAAAAAAGTGATTAAGCGTTTAGGTCGCTGGGCAGATATGGAAAATTCTTATCGTACCATGGATTTAAATTACATGGAAAGTATTTGGTGGGTTTTTAAACAGATTTGGGATAAGGGTTTGATTTATCAAGACTATCGCTCTATGCATATTTGTCCGCATTGTGAAACGACCTTATCACAATCGGAGGTGACTGAAGGTTATAAAGATATTAAAGATTTATCAGCTATAGCTAAATTTGAATTAATTACTGAGCCAGGAACTTATATTTTGGCTTGGACGACTACCCCTTGGACATTAATTGCTAATGTTGCCTTAGCTGTGGGCGCGGAAATTGATTATGTAAAAATAAAAACAGCCGAGGGAAATTATATTTTAGCTAAAGAACGTTTAGCGGAAGTCATGAAGGAGAAAGAATTTGAGCTTATTTATGAATTTAAAGGCTCTGAATTAGTTGGTAAAAAATACCAACCATTATTTGATTATTATTATCATGATCAAACTTTAGAATATCGTGAGCGTGGCTGGACAGTTTATGCGGCTGATTTTGTGACGACTGAAGAGGGTACGGGAGTTGTACATATTGCGCCCGCTTTTGGAGAAGATGATATGAATTTAAGGAAGGTGGAGAAATTGCCATTTATTCAGCACGTTGGTTTAGATGGTTTAATTAAAGCTGAGGTTAAAGATTTCGCTGGTCTAAGTGTTAAACCAATTGAGGATCATACAGCTACCGATGTAGAAATTATTAAATATTTAGCTGCCCATGGTTTATTATTTCATAAGGAAAAATATGAACATAGTTATCCGCATTGTTGGCGTTGCGATACTCCTTTAATTAATTACACAACTTCTTCTTGGTTTGTGAATGTTGTTGATTTAAAGCCACAACTACTTGAAGAGGCTAAAAAAATAAATTGGTCGCCTGATTATTTAAAGCATGGTCGTTTTGGTAAGTGGCTTGAGGGGGCGCGCGATTGGTCAATTTCTCGTCAACGTTTTTGGGCCAGCGCCATTCCGATTTGGGAATGTGCTAATGGTCATCGCCGGGTAATTGGTAGTGTGGCTGAATTAGAAAAGTTAACTGGTGAAAAAATTAACGATATTCATAAAGACAAAGTTGACCCATTAACGTTTACCTGTTCAGAATGTGGCGAGACAATGAAACGAGTGCCTGATGTTTTAGATTGTTGGTTTGAGTCTGGCGCCATGCCTTATGCGCAGCTACACTATCCGTTTGAAAATAAAGAAAAATTAGAAGAAAGTTTTCCAGCACAATTTATTGCCGAAGGCGTTGATCAATGTCGTACCTGGTTTTATTATCTCCATGTTATTTCTGGGGCTTTAAGGGGTGAGCGAGCCTTTCAAAATGTTATTGCTAATGGCATCGTTTTAGCTGAAGATGGAAAAAAGATGTCTAAGAAGTTGAAAAATTATCCTGATCCATTAGTGGTCATGGAAAAATATGGCTCAGATGCTTTACGCGCTTATTTATTATCTTCACCAGTGATGTTAGCAGAGAATCTTAATTTTTCTGAGAAGGGTGTAGAGGAGGCTTTGCGTAAAAACATTATGGTTTTATGGAATGTTTATAAATTTTATGAAATGTATGCTACTGCAGTTCAGGGGGAGATTGTTGTGCCAGTCAGCAGCAATGTTTTAGATATTTGGATTATTGCTAAATTAAAATTATTGAATAAAGAAGTTACTGAGGCGATGGAGGCTTATAATTTGCCGAAAGCAACTCGTCCGCTGGCTGATTTTATTGATGAGCTTTCTACTTGGTATTTACGCCGCAGTCGTGATCGTTTTAAAGCGGATGATGAGGAAGATAAAAAAAATGCTTTAGTGACTACGCGTTATGTTTTGATAGAATTAACTAAGTTAATGGCGCCGGCAATGCCGTTTATAGCGGAAAATTTATGGCAGAAGGTTAGCGGTAATAATTTTTCTGATAAAGATAAATCAATTCATCTTGAGACCTGGACCGACTTTGCTGAATTAAGTGCAGAAGAAAATAAGGTTTTAACAGAAATGGAGATTGCTCGCAAGATTGTTGAGCTTGGTTTGGCGAAGCGCGATGAAGCCGGTATCAAGATTAGACAAAGACTGAGCTTAATTACAGTTAAGGGAGAGGATGAATTAACTGATGAATATGCGGCTTTAGTTAAAGATGAATTAAATTTAGCAGCGGTTAAGTTTATTAAGATGAAGGGTAATACTGAAGTTGAATTAGATACAGTAATTACTCCAGAATTAAAGAAAGAGGGAATTAAGAGAGAATTAATTCGTTTGATTAATAATTTAAGAAAAGATAATAATTTATCACTTTCAGATTCGGCCCAAGTTTTTGTAGTTGGCGCTAGTGCAGAAATTAATGAAGTATTCAAAGAGAAGGGCGCAGAAATTATGAAAGAAACTTTAAGTTCAGCAATCCACTTAGTAACTGAAATAAGCTCAGGTAAAGAAGTAAAAATTGATGATTGTAAATTTATTTTAAGTTTAAAAAAGTAAAATTTTTTATGAACAACCTAGAATTACTAGCTCCAGCTGGAAATTTTTTGAAAATGAAAACAGCTTTTACTTACGGAGCAGATGCGGTTTATTTAGGTATTCCAGATTTTTCTTTGCGAGTACGTATTAATGATTTTGATCTACAAGGAATAAAAGAGGCGGTGAAATATGCTCATGATAGACAGAAAAAAGTTTATGTTACGGTAAATATTTTTGCTCATAATCAGCATTTATCAAAACTACCAGCTTATATTAAAGTATTAAAAGCGCTGAAGGTTGATGCTTTGATTATTTCTGATCCGGGTATTTTGGCTTTAGTTAAGAAGTATTGGCCAAAAGCAGAAATTCATTTATCAACTCAAGCGAATTGTACTAATTTAGCAGCGGTTAAGTTTTGGCAGAAGCAGGGAGTGAAAAGAATAATTTTGGGCCGAGAAGTGACCTTAAAAGAAATTAAAGAAATTCATCAAGCAGCGCCTCAAGTTGATTTAGAATATTTTGTCCATGGAGCAATGTGTATGACTTATTCTGGTCGTTGTTTTTTGTCAAAATTATTAGTTGATCGTAGTGCTAATCTCGGCGATTGTGCTCAGCCTTGTCGTTGGGAATATGATGTTTTGTTAAGAAGTGCTAATCATCCAGAGGAATTAGAAATAGTTGAAGAGCGTCATGGAGCTTATTTATTAAATTCAAAAGATTTATGTTTGCTGAAATATTTGAAAGAGTTAGCGGCGGCTGGAGTGACTAGTTTTAAAATTGAAGGTCGGGCAAAAAGTGTTTATTACCAAGCAGTAGTTTGTGGTATTTATCGTCAGGCCCTGGAATTAATTACTAAAAAAACACCAGCAACTAAATTAAACCAAGAATTAGATTTTTTAGAAAAAGAATTAAAAACAAAATTGGTTCACCGAGGATATACTACCGGGTTTTTGCTGGGGGATAAGGCTGATCAAAATATTTTTGATTCTCATAATGTCAGTTCTTGGGAGTTTTGTGGTCAAGTAATAAACCTAGAGGAAAGGCAAGGAAAAAAATTAAGGATTTATTTTCAGGTCCATAATACGCTTAAAATAGGTGATAAAGTTGAGATTATTAAACCGAATTATGATATAATTAAAATTAAGTTGGAGAATCTTTGGGAGGCGAAAACTGAGCAGGCATTAACGAAGGCACACGGTGGCGGCGGCGGTACAATCGCTTATTTAGAATATGATTTTGATGCTATACCCAATGGTCTGGGAACTTTGCCGGTGTTAAGTGTGCTTAGAAGATTAAATCAGCGGTAGGTTTTGCTTTTATTAATTGAAAGTTTAATTTTTAAAATATGATTGCTTATTTACGGGGAAAAATTATTAGTAAATCATCAAATTACATTATTTTAGAAGTAAATAATATCGGTTATCAAATTTTTGCTGGAGAAAATTTTTTAAATGAATTAAAGGTTGGTGGGGAGGCAGAAATATTTACACATCATCAGATTAAAGAGGATGTTGATGATCTTTATGGTTTTAAAACAGCAGCTGATTTAGAATTATTTAAATTATTATTAACGGTTTCTGGAGTCGGACCGAAATCGGCTTTAGGAGTAATTTCCATCGCTAGCTCTGAAGATATAAAAGAAACAATTATCCGTGGTGATGCTGCTTTATTAACTAAGGTTGCTGGTATTGGTAAGAAGACTGCTGAGAGAATTGTTTTAGAGTTAAAAACTAAAGTTTTGCGAGGGGCTGGTGAAATTTCCACTTTAGATACATTAGGTGTTTCTGGTAGTGATGAAATTGATGCTTTAATGACCCTAGGTTATTCCTTGAATGAGGCACGAACGGCTTTAAATATGGTTGAGCAGAATATTACAGATAGTGGCGAACGAGTTAAGGCTGCTCTTAAAAAAATGGTTAAGCGCTAACTTTACAGACCAATATTTTTAAGATAGGATAAAGATAATTATTGAATATATGAAACAATCTCAACTTTTTACTAGAACCATAAAAGAATTGCCCAAAGATGAAACTAGTTTTAATGCTCAGGCTTTGATTAGGGCCGGCTTTATTGACAAAACAGCGGCTGGGGTTTATTCTTTTTTGCCATTAGGTTGGAGAGTAATTAATAAGTTAAAAAATATTGTTATTACTGAAATGGAAGCGATTGAGGGACAGGAAATAAATATGCCTTCTTTGACGTCGCGTGAAAATTGGCAGGCTACTGGACGTTGGGATACATTAGATGTTTTATTTAAAACTAGTGGTTTAGATGAAAAAGAATATGCGCTTAACCCAACCCATGAAGAAGTGGTTACTCCTTTAGCTAAAAAATTTATTAATTCTTATCGCGAACTTCCATTAGCTGTTTTTCAAATTCAAAATAAGTTTCGTAATGAGAAAAGAGCCAAGTCGGGCTTAATTCGGGGGCGAGAATTTTTAATGAAAGATTTATATTCCTTTCACGCTAACCAAGCAGATTTAGATCATTATTATGATAGAGTAATTTTAGCCTATCAAAATATTTTTCGCCGTATTGGTTTAGAAGAGAACACTTATTTGACTTATGCCTCTGGTGGTAGTTTTTCTAAATACTCTCATGAGTTTCAGGTTTTAACAGAGGCTGGTGAAGATATAATTTATGTTTGCGATAATTGTAAAATGGCAGTTAATAAAGAAATTATTGCTGAGCAAAATATTTGTCCGCAATGTGGACGCCAGGATTTAAGAGAGGAGAAAGCAGTTGAAGCTGGTAATATTTTTAAACTAGGCACTAATTATTCAGATCCTTTTGATTTAAAGTTTCAAGATAAAGATGGTGAGAAAAAGCCAGTTATCATGGGTTGCTATGGTTTAGGAATTAGTCGTTTAATGGGCGCAGTTGTAGAAGTTTGTCATGATGAAAAAGGGATTATTTGGCCAGCTAGTATTGCCCCCTTCAAAGTCCATCTTTTATCTCTTAACGAGAATGAAGCAGCTGAAAAGATTTATCAAGACTTACTTAAAGAGGGCATTGATGTTTTGTATGATGACCGTGAATTACAAGCTGGTGAAAAATTTGTGGACGCTGATTTAATTGGTTGTCCTTATCGTGTGGTAGTTAGTCAAAAAACATTAGCTGCCGGAAAACTTGAATTAAAACAACGCTCTAATACTGAAAGTCAATTAATGACAGCTAAAGAACTAATTGAAAAATTAAGATAGTTATAATTTTAGGATATATGTTTAATAATCTCATTGGAAAATTTAGTCATGATTTAGGTATTGATTTAGGTACTAGAAATACTTTGATTTATATGGCTGATAAGGGGACGGTGATTAATGAGCCTAGTGTGGTGGCTATTAATAAACGTACTAATGAGATATTGGAAGTTGGTGAGGCAGCTAAAAAAATGGTTGGCAAAACCCCGGGACATATTGAAGCGATTAAGCCTTTAGTTGAGGGAGTTATTTCTGATTTTGAAATTACCGAAAAGATGTTGAAATATTTTATCACTAAAGTGCATGGTGAAAATTTTGCCTTAATTGCTCGTCCGCGGGTAGTTATTGGTATTCCGCTAGATTTAACCGAAGTAGAAAAGAAAGCAGTTGAAGATGCGGCACGTTCAGCTGGAGCGAGAAAGGTTTATTTAATTGAAGAAGCAATGGCCGCTGCGATTGGAGCGCGTTTGCCAGTGACGGAAGCTACCGCCACTATGATTGTTGATATTGGTGGCGGGACTAGCGAGATTGCTGTTATTTCTTTAGGCGGTGTAGTGGCGTGGCGATCTATTAAGGCGGCTAGTAATGAATTTGATAATAATATTATTGAATATATTCGTGAGGAATTTAATATTTTAATTGGTGAGCAATTAGCGGAAAGCATTAAGATTAACATTGGTTCAGCTGTTCCCTTGGAGGAGACAAAGGAAATGGAAGTCCGGGGACGGGATCTTTTAACTGGTCTGCCAAAAGCGATTATGATTAATGATAAGCAAGTGCGTGAAGCAATTAGCCGAACAGTTAATAAAATAATTGAAACGATTAAAACAATTCTTGAAACAACTCCCCCCGAGTTAGTTTCTGATATTTATGAACGAGGTTTATATCTTTCGGGTGGTGGCGCTTTAATGCGTGGTCTAGATCAGGCAATCTCGCAAGCAGCTAAAATTCCAGTTAAGATTGTTGATGATCCACTCACCTGTGTTGCGCGGGGGACCGGTTTATTATTAGGCAATAAAGAATTATTAGAAAAAGTTGTTTTAGCTAATATTACTGAATAAAAAAATAATATTTTCCGGCATGAGAATTAAAAAAAATAATCTAATTTTGATTTTTTTGGTAGTTTTGGGATTACTTATTTTTTTACATGGTGTCGGTCTTTTGCGTCCTCTGGAAAATTTTATTTTGAAATCTTTTAGCTCTTTAAACAGTCGTTTTTATTCTTGGGGTAATTCTTTTCAGGCTTCCTATCAAGAACAGGCTACTCAGGAATCTCTTTTGGCTAAAATTGATGAATTAACTAAGGAGGTAGCTGTTTTAACTGTGGCTAGTTCGCAAGAACAAGAATTGAGAGAAGAAAATGCTAAGCTACGTAGTCAATTAAATTTTGTGAAGACTAATAATTTTAAAGCAGTGGCAGCCGAAGTTATTTCTCGTGAATCTCTGATTGAGAGCAGTGGCGCTGGACAAGATATTATTATTAATAAGGGCCTGAAAGATGGTTTAGCTGTGGGACAAGGAGTCACTAGTGAAGAAGGGATAATTATTGGCAAAATTGTTGAAGTAAAAGATCATAGTGCGAAGCTTTGTTTGACGACTAGTCGTGGATGTAAATTGGCAGCAGCTATTCAAAACTCAACCCGAACGCAGGGAATTACTGATGGAGATTTAGGCTTAACTATTAAAATGAATTATATTCCACAATTAGAAGTTGTTTCGGTTGGCGATAGAGTGATTACCTCTGGTCTAGGTGATAAAATTCCACGTGGCTTAGTTATTGGAAAGGTGATTGAAATTCGCAATGAAAGCAATGAAGTTTGGCAGGACGCTACTATTGAGCCCTTAGTTAATCTTGATAATTTAACAGTGGTGACAGTTATTATTCCTTAGTGCTTATGTTTAAAAACATTTGGCAAATATTAATTTTAATTATCATTACTTCTTTTTTAGCTTTATTGCAATTTTCTTTTATTAGTTCTTTGCCGAGTCCGTTTTGTCAAATAAATCTGCTTCTCATCGTTCTGATCTTTACTTTATTTTTTTTAGATTTTCGCACCGCTTTAATTTCTGCCTTAATTGCTGGTTTTTGGTTAGATCTAATGTCTTTTAGTTTTTTTGGTCTTTATTTGATCGTTTTTTTCATTTGTCTTTTTTTTGCCGAATGGATTTTAAAAAACTTATTAACTAATCGCTCTTTTTATTCTTTGTTGGCGATTATGACAGGGATAACCTTTTTTTATAATTTTTTAGTGGCTACTCTTTTTTATATCTTTAGTGCGGAGAAGCTTGTTTTTTTTCTTTGGCAAAAAAGTTTTTGGTTAACAACCGCTTATCAATGTCTCTGGAGTCTTTTGTCTGCGGTTATTTTATTTAATTTAGCTGTTTTGGTTTCAAAAAGAATTAAGCCATTTTTCTTGGATAAGAAGTCGTTGGTATGATATAATATATAACACCATAAATATTTATGAAATACGATTTTATTACAATTGGAGGCACCACTTATGACATTTCTTTTTTCACTGATCAAGGAGTTTTAATTGATAATGCTAGTGATATTTTGCGTCAAAAACTTTTAGCTTTTGAGTCTGGTGCAAAAATAAAAGTAGATAAATTTCACTATTCTTTTGGCGGGGGTGCAGCGAACGCAGCGGCTTGTTTAGCTAATTTTGGTTTGCGAGTAGCCTGTATTGCTCCAATTGGCAATGATGATCGGGGAAAATTAATTAAGAAAAATTTACAAAAACGAGGTATTAATACTAGCTTGATTAAGAAAATAAATAATGAAGAGAGTGGTTCTTCTTTTATTCTGATTTCTCCAGATGGTGAAAGAATTATTTTTGCTCAGCGAGGCGCTAATAATAAATTAGTGATAGGTGAAAAGGAGATAGCTAATTTAAAAAAGACTAAAGCTATTTATATCGCCTCTTTGGCTGGTAATTGGCAGGCTAATTTAAAAAAGATTTTTTCAACGGTTGGACCACAGGGACCACAAGTGTTTTGGAATCCTGGCATGACTCAGCTCCTGGGAGGGGTATCAAAGATTAGTAAGTATTTAAAAAAAACAACGGTGTTTGCTTGCAATAAGGATGAGGCCTTGTCTTTAGTGGTTAATTCGGAAGAATATAAAAAAACTAGCCATCAAGTTCTTAATGATACTGAAAAATTAATTAAAATTATTCATAGTTTTGGTCCGAAAATTGTAGTGATTACTTTAGGTAAAGAGGGGGCAGTTGTCTATGATGGACATCAAGTGGTGGCGCGTGAAATTATTAAAGAGCGAAAAACTGTGGACACAACCGGTGTTGGTGATATTTTTAATTCTTCCTTTGCCGCTGGCTGGACACTTTTTGATGGTAATATTGATCAGGCTTTGCAGTTAAGTTTGCGAAATGCGGCGGCTAAAGTAGCTCATATTGGAGCGCAGAATAGTTTAATTAAAATTTAATATAAGCTATATGATTAACGGGGTTATTATTAAAGAATTAAATAAATACGAAGATAATCGTGGTTATTTAATGGAAATTTATCGTCGTGATGAAGTTGATTTAGGAGTGGCCATGTCTTATCTAAGTGTTACTTTGCCGGGGATTGCTCGTGGTCCACATGAACATGTTTATCAAACAGATTATTTTATTTTTCCGGGTCCTGGTGATTTTAAACTTTATCTTTGGGATAGACGCGAAGGGTCAAGCACGCAGGGTGAAAAGTTAGAAATGGTTGTTGGCGAAACTTATCCTTGTACGGTTGTTGTTCCGCCGGGAGTGGTTCATGGTTATAAATGTATTTCCGATCATTCCGCGACTTCTATTAATTTTCCTGATAAATTATATAAAGGAGTAGGTAAAAAAGAAGAAGTGGATGAGATTAGGTGGGAAAACAGGGAAGATAGTCCTTATAAAATTGACTAAGATTAATATCATCTTTATACTACAGGAGCAGTTATTAAAAAATTAACAGTTTAATTATGAAGTTGTTAGTTACCGGTGGCGCCGGTTTTATTGGTTCAAATTTTATTCATTACTGGTTAAAAAATTATCCAGAAGATTTTATTATCAATCTTGATGTTTTAACTTATGCTGGTAATTTAGAAAATTTACGTGATTTAGAAAATAATCAGCATTATCAATTTGTGCAAGGTGATATTACTGATGAAAAATTAGTAAATGAAGTAGTTAAGGGAGTGGATGTGATTGTTCATTTTGCGGCCGAAAGCCATGTTGATCGTTCAATTAAAGATAGTGGAGCTTTTATTAAAACTAATATTGAGGGCACCCGGGTTTTATTAGAGGCCGCTAAAAATAATGGGCATATTCGTTTTCACCATGTTTCTACTGATGAGGTTTATGGTTCCTTAGAAATGGATAGCCCGAAATTCAATGAAGAAAATCCGTATTGTCCTCGCTCACCTTATAGCGCCTCTAAGGCAGGCTCTGACCATTTAGTGCGTGCTTATTTTCACACCTATGGTTTACCAGTTACGATTTCTAATTGCTCTAATAATTATGGACCATATCAATATCCAGAAAAACTAATTCCGCTTTTTATTACTAATTTGATTGAGGGGAAGAAGCTGCCAGTTTATGGTGCTGGAAAAAATATTCGTGATTGGATTCATGTTGATGACCATAATCGGGGAGTAGATTTTATTATCAGAAAAGGGCGGATTGGTGAAACTTATTGTTTAGGTGCTAATAATGAAAAGACTAATTTAGAAATTACTAAATTAATTTTACAGTTAATGGATCAGGGAGAGGAAATGATTGAACATGTTACAGATCGCTTGGGTCATGATTTACGTTATGCGATTGATTATACTAAGGCTAAAAATGAATTAGGCTGGGAGCCACAAATAGATTTTGCAACTGGTTTGGCGGCGACGGTGGAGTGGTATAAAAATAATTTTGCTTGGTGGAAACCATTAAAACAAAATTAATATAAAATTAATTATAAAAAATAAAATTTATGTCTCAAAAAATATTTATCGTTGCAGATGACGCCAATATATTATATGGGCTAGAGTCACAATTTCAAATGGCTGGTTTAGAGGTAGAAGTGAGTGAAGCGGATGAGGAAATTGATGAATTAATTTCTAATATTAAGGAATATGATCCAGATCATATTGTCTTAGATTTAATTTTGCCGAAGATAGATGGCTTTGAGGTGGTTAAAAGAATTAAGAGTGATCATGAGTTAAATGAAAAAGAAATTTTTATTTTCACTGATTTAAGTGATGAGGATAGTCGTAGTCGCTCTTTAGAGTTAGGCGCGGACTATGTTTTCTTTAAAGAAGAGTTTGATACTTTTGAATTTGCTGAAAAAGTGATTAATATTATCACTAAAAAAGAGGGCAGAGACGGCATAGATGAAAATGAAGATCGTGATTATGAAGAATAAGCTAATTTGACTAAAAGATCTAAAAATACTAATATAAGTTAGTTAAGTTTTTATTATGTTTATTAAGAAAATCGGGATTGATCTCGGAACAACTTATACTTTAGTTTATCTGCCAAAGCGTGGCATTGTTATTAATGAACCAAGCGTGGTGGCTGTTTCAATTACGGATAAGAAGATTTTAGCGGTTGGCAACGAAGCTAAGGATATGATTGGCCGTACCCCAGATACGATTATGGCGGTTTGTCCTCTTAAAGATGGAGCAATCGCTGATTATCGGGCAACGGAAGCAATGATTCGTTATTTTATTAATAAAACTTTGGGCGGTATTCGTTTTTTTCGCCCGGAAGTTATGGTTTCTGTGCCCGCTGGAATTTCCTCAACTGAACGGCGGGCGGTAATTGAGGCGACGATTGCTGCTGGAGCCAAGGCTACTTATATTATTAAAGAGCCAGTAGCCGCCGCTATTGGAGCGGATATTCCGATTGGTTCAGCAACTGGCCACATGGTGGTTGATGTTGGTGGTGGAACAGCAGAAATGGCCGTTATTTCTTTAGGTGGCGTTGTTGCTTCAACTTCTGTGCGAGTAGGTGGCAATAAATTTGATGCGGCTATTTTAGAATATGTGCGTAAGAAATATAATTTAGCTATTGGTGAAAGAACGGCTGAAGAAATAAAAATAAATATTGGTTCAGCTCTATATATGGAAGATAAACTGCACATGGAAATTCGTGGACGTGATATTGTTACTGGTTTGCCTCGCAGCATTAATGTCTCTAGTGATGATGTGACTGAGGCTATCCAAAATGAGTTAGAGGCAATTATTGCAGCGGCTAAAAAAGTTTTACAAAAAACTCCCCCAGAATTATCAGCTGATATTATGGACAAGGGAATAGTTTTAACTGGTGGCAGCGCTTTACTTCGCAATATTGATCAATTAATTTCTCGTACGACTGGGGTGCCAGCTTATATTGCCGATGACGCCATGCTTTGCGTTGCTAGAGGAACGGGAATTGCTTTGGATAATTTAGATTCATATAAGCGCAGTATTTTAGCGACTAAATAAACCAACTTCTTGAAAAAGTAAGTTGGTTTTTTTAAAAAGAATAAGAAAATATGATTATTGGAATTGATGCTTCACGCGCCAACCGAAAATTAAAAACTGGTACCGAATGGTATTCTTTTTTCCTAATAAAAAATCTGGCTATTATTGATAAAACTAATAAATATTGGCTATATTTAAATGCACCACCATCGCCTGAATTAGTGGCCGCCGTTAAAGATAATCCTAACTTTGTTTTTAAATATTTAAAATGGCCATTTAACGCTTTTTGGACTTTAGGGCGTCTGTCTTTGGAAATGATTTTTTGTCGGCCAGATGTTTTATTTGTGCCGGCGCATACCTTGCCCTTATTTAGTCCACGTAAATCAATAAACACAATTCATGATGTGGCTTTTATTCGTGAACAGAATCTTTATTTTTCAGAAAAGGTAAAAACAAAAAGTGCTTTGGCTAGACACTTAATAAATTTTTTAGTTAAACTTTTTACTTTAGGAAAATATTCTTCCGAATCAGTTGATTATCTTTATTGGTCAACTGCCTTTGCTCTTAAGCATGCAAAAAAGATAATTACGGTTTCAGAGTTTACTAAAAATGAGATTCTAAATCTTTATCCAGAAACGAAATTAGATAAAATAACGGTTGTTCATAATGGTTATAATCAAGAGTTATTTCATCCTATTAATGATGAGCAAAAAATAACTGAAATTTTAAATAAATATGGGATTACTAAGCCTTTTTTCCTTTATGTTGGCCGCCTGGAGAAGAAAAAAAATACGCCAGCGCTTATTGAAGCCTTGTCAATCGTTAGGGAAAACAATCCGGAAATTAAAGAAAAATTAGTGTTGATTGGCAATGCTAGTTTTGGTTTTGATGAAGTTAAGTATACAATCACCGGATTTAACCTTAACCAAGAGGTTTGTATTCCGGGTTGGGTGGAGGAAAAAGATTTGCCCTATATTTATAACGCAGCTAGTGCTTTTATTTTTCCTTCAAAGCATGAGGGCTTTGGCATCCCGGTTTTAGAATCACTGGCCTGCGGTTTGCCAACAGTTGTTTCTAATTTAGATGTTTTAAGAGAAATTGCTGGTGATAGCGTTTTATATTTTGATCAAGAAGATAAGCAATCTATTGCGGCCGCGATGACTAAAGTAGTTAAGGATGAAAAACTGCGGGCTGAATTAAGAGAAAAGGGTTTGCAGCGAGTGCAGAATTTTAGCTGGCATAAATGTGCGGCAGAAACCTTGCAAGTTATTGAAAAACTCTAATAAAAAATCTCTACAAAAAAATAAATAAATGTGCTATGATAAGGATGTTATATGAAGAAATTAATAACATCTTTTTTTATATTTTTTTTCATTTTAGCTAAGCCGGCTCTAGCCGGTATTATTCCCAATGATCCATATTATCGTAATCAATGGTATTTAGCTAAAATTAACGCTAATAATGCTTGGGAGAAAATTTCTGAAAGCCCGGATATTGTTATTGCAGTTATAGATTCGGGGATTGATATTAATCATCCGGATTTAAAAAATAATATTTGGCGTAATAGTCGTGAAATACCGGGTAATAATAAAGATGATGATAATAACGGTTTTGCTGATGATGTTCATGGTTGGGATTTTGTTTTGAATACACCAGACCCATCACCAAAATTTTCTAGTGGCTGGACTGAAGCAGGGGTTTCGCATGGCACAATGGTGGCTGGGATAATTGCGGCTCAAGGCAATAACCATGAGGGTATTGCTGGTGTGGTTTGGAAAACAAAGATTATGCCACTAAAAGTTTTGAATGATAAAGGGGAGGGAAAGATTAGCGATGTTATTCGGGCAATTGATTATGCTACGAATAATGGAGCTAGTATTATTAATCTGAGTTTTGTAAATTTTAATTATAGTGAAGCGATGCAAGAAGCTATTGCTCGGGCGCATCGGGCAGGCGTTATAATTGTCGCGGCCGCTGGTAATGAGCAGGCTACGGGAGAGGGTTATGATATTGATAAAACACCAATTTATCCAGCTTGTTATGATGGAAATTTTGGAGAAAATATGGTGATTGGTGTGGCTGCAACAGATGCACTTGATCAAAAAGCCTCTTTTTCTAGTTATGGTTCTCGTTGTGTTGATATTACAGCTCCGGGAATAAGTTTTTTTGGTACTGTTACTCCAGGCAGTGATCGCTTTGATCAGAATAAATACTATGATGGTTTTTGGTCGGGAACATCATTGGCGGCGCCATTAGTTTCTGCTTCATTAGCTTTAATTGCTCAGGCTAATCCAGAATTGAATCGTCGTGAAATTGTTAATATTCTTTTTGCCTCAACAGAAAACATTAGTCGTCTTAATCCGAATTATGCCGGACGGCTAGGTAATGGTCGTTTAAATCTTGATCGGGCGATTGAATTAGCTAAAGAAAATTTATATAGCAAACTTGGTCGTTTGATTATTTTTCCAGTTTCTGGCAATCAGGAAGTGAAACTAACAGCAGTTAACGGAGATTTAGTTAAAAGTCCATTTAGTCAAAATAATAAGATTAAAGCGAATTCTAGTATTGCGATTGGTGATGTGAATGGTGATAACTTTGATGAAATAGTGGTTGGTGCTCCAGCGGGCGATGAGCCATATATTTCTGTTTTTGATGCCGAGGGAAAGTTATTAAAGAAATTTTTAGCCTATGAGAAAAATTTTCGTGGGGGAGTGAAGATTGCTTTAGCTAATTTTGATAATAATGAACAATTAGAAATAGTTTCTGTGCCGGCATCACGCAGTACAGCCCAAGTGCGCATTTTTGATTATAACGGCAAGATACAAAGTCAATTTTTAGCGGTTGATAAAAGGATAGCTGGTTCTTGGAGTATTGCTGCTGGTAATGTAGAAGGCAAGGGCGAGAATAAAATTGTACTTGCTTTTGGCGAAGGACAAGAACCACAAATTAGAATTTTTGATAAAAATGGGAAATTGATTAGTGTTTTTTTAGCTTATGAGAAAAAATTTCGTGGTGGGGTAAATGTGGCGGTAGCTAATATTGATGGCCGAGGAAATCGGGATCAGGCAGAGATAATCACTGTTCCAGCTAAAGGGCGAGAGGCAGAAGTAAAAATTTTTAATAACTTTGGTCAGCTTAAAAATAAATTTACTGCCTATGGGAAAAATTGGTTAGGGGGAGCTAATTTAAGCACTGGTGATGTTAACAATGATGGAATTAATGAAATTGCCTTAGGAGCTAATCCGGGAGGCGCCCCACATATTAGAATTTTTGATAATCAGGGAGTACTGCAAGAATCTTTTTATGCTTGGGAGGCAGATTGGAGTGGTGGCATTAATCTTGGTATAATTAAATTGAGTAATTAATTATATGTCTAAACAAATTATTTTTGATAAGAAAAATGTTATTATTGCCGGAGGAGCCGGCTTTATTGGCTTTCATCTTTGTAATGAGCTAATTAAAACTTGCAAAGTCATTTGTATTGATAATTTTTTAACTGGCCACCAGAAAAACATTGATCATTTATTAGCTAATCCAGATTTTGTTTTTATTAATCACGATTTAAGTGAACCGCTAGATTTGGAAAAAATACCAGAGTTAGGCAAGTTTAAGATTGAATTTCAGGGTATTCAGGAAATTTATAATTTGGCTTGCCCGATGTCGCCGCGTAATTTTTTAAATAATCGCTTAGCCAATATTCAAGCGAATTCCTATGTTGTTAAAAATTTACTTGATTTAGCAGTGAAGTATAAGTGTAAATTTTTACAATTTTCTTCATCAGTAGTTTATGGACCACGAGATCTTAGGCACCCAGAAATAAAATTAAAAGAAAGTGATTTAGGCAAAGTTAATCACTTATCAGAGAGAGGTTCTTATGATGAAGGGAAGAGATTTGCGGAAACTATCGTTAAAAATTATCGCTCTATTTATAATATTGATGCGAAAATAATTCGTTTGTTTAGAATCTATGGTCCCCGTATGCAATCTAACGATGACCAGATGATTCCTGATTTTATTAATAGCGCTTTAGAAAATAAAGAAATAATTATTCCAGGAGATGAAGGTTTTTCTTCTTCTTTTTGTTATGTTGAAGATGTTTTAGACGCGGTGGCTAAAATTATGGCAACGGATCTTCCCGGGCCGATTAATATTGGTTCAGATGTTGATATCAAATTAGCCGATTTGATTAATATTATTATTAAGCAAACTAATTCACAATCAACAATCCGCTATGTTGGTAGTCCGCTTTTTGTTTCCGAATTGGCCTTGCCTGATATTCATCAAGCGAAAGAGGAATTGGGTTGGATGCCGGTAGTGACTTTGGAAAATGGTTTAAAGAAAACAATTTTTGATATTCGCGCTCATAAAAAATTACACGAATTTCGTGCTTAATATAAGCTTGATTTTTGACTAAGTTTATTTAGTCAATTTTAGCTATTCAGTTAAAATATTTTCAATTAAATTAGCTTCATCTCCAGGTATGAAGAGTTTATCTCTTGGCCCAACTATTTCCGGAATACCACCGATATTAGCGGCTATTACTGGTAAACCGATAGCTTGCGCCTCATAAATAGTGGTGGGTGAATTTTCGTAACATAGAGAAGGGACAATTAAACAATCACTAGCCTTCATTAATGATTCTATGGCAGAGCTATCTAAGCAACCACAAAACTTTATTTGCTTATTTTGACCTGCTATTTCTTTTGCTTTAGCTAATAAGCTACCGTCACCAGCAATTGTTAAAAAAATATCCGGCTTTTTTTGCTGCGCCTTTTTAAAAGATTCAATTAAAAAAATAATTCCTTTATGAGCTTCAATTTGCCCAACGAATAAGAAATTTTTCTTGGTGCTATTTTGTTGATTGTTTTTTAAGTCGTTAGTTGATAATTCTTTGTCTAGTAATTCTTGTTCATTTTTTTCTTCAGCTACTTTGAATCTTTTTATTTCCTCAAGAGAGTTTTTAAAAAAACCTCGTTGCTTATGCTCTTTAAGTAGCCAACTGGAAGGTGAAATAATTTTAGCTGGCGAATTAAAAAAGTGACGAGTGAAAAATTGATAGATTTTAGCACTTAAATTGTCAATTTCTTTTTCTTGACCAAGCATCATGAGGCCAGAGGGGTGAAGAAGTTGAATATCGTGTAGATAATGTTCGTGGCGAATATTAAGCTTTCTAATAGCTAGTGGCAAAGAGAAAGTAATCCCCATGAGATTATGAGTAATAACCACGTCTGGTTTTTCGTTGATTAATATTTTTTTAAGAAGATTAGTTTTTTTACAAGAAAAAAGATTGCCAATATGCCAAGCTAATTTTCTGCCAAGAGAAAATTCGGCTAAACGTGAATAATTGGAGGGTAGGCGATATATTTTTAAAGCATTTTCAATTTCTATTTCTAAGTTTTTAGTTAGATTCTTTTTTTTCGGACATAAAGTCAATAAAACAACTTCATGATTTTGTGCTTGGAGATCACTAATCATTTTTTTAACGACTGTTTCGGCCCCGCCACGATTATAGGGGTAATAGAGATTGTTAACTAAGACTATTTTCATTTTCTAAAATTTTTAAATAAATAAAGATTCTAAATGAATTTTTATTTTTTTTAAATCATATTTTTGTTCAGCTAATTGGCGCGCTGCTAAAGCCATATTTTTTCGGCGTTTTTCATCATTAAAAATTAATTCTAATTTTTTTGTTAAATCATTAACATTGCCTGCTTCAACTAATAATCCTTGTTTATTATCCTCAAACACTCGGCGAACACCGGGCAAGTCTGAAGCGATAACAGGTACACCGCAAGCTAGGGCTTCAATTAGAACTAGACCAAAAGCTTCATTGCTGTTAATTGAGGGAAGTACAAATAAATCAGCTTCTTGAAAAGTGCGAATTAAATCAGCTTCACTTAAGTTGCCGACAAATTCAACTTGATTATTAATTTTTAAATGCTGAGCAATTTCTTCGTAATGGGTGCGCAAGTTTCCCTCCCCGACAATCCTTAAGCGCCAATTACGGTTAGTGGATAAAAACAGGGCATTGAGCAAAACTTCCACCCCCTTAAAATAATGAGCTGAATCTAGTCCGCCCACAAACAAAACATTTACCCGATGTTTTTTAATAAACTTATCGTTTACGTAATGGACAATTTTTTGGGCCTTGCTAATTGCCTGATCGTTAATTTTTTGGTTAATTATTTTAGGTTGAAATTTTTCTAGATCAACGCCAAAGGGAATTTCTTTAAATTTTTCTGGCTGAGCGGCATAATAATTTTTAATTTGGCTTTTTTTAATATAATCTAGACTGGCCGTGATAATAGTTTCGGCTTGATTTAAGAGGGAGCGACGAATCAAGCGACTAGGCCAGCTAAGTAGGCGGGCCAGAGGGCGCAAACCCCTGACATCCATGTGATAATGGAGAATGAGTTTTGGTTTTTTGAAAAAGAGTTTAAAAAACCAAACAACTTCAGCCGTGCCAAAAAAAGGATAATGAAGATAAATATAATCAAATTTATTTAATTTCCAAAAAAGTTGTGGCATAAAAGCCCCTAAGCCATAGCGAAACCAGGGTTTTGTGGTTGCTGGAGTAAAAACAGTTATTTCATTTTTATCTTTAAGCAATTCATTGATTCTAAAAGCGCTGTTGCCAATACCGCCAGCATAAGGAGGGAAGGTGCAAACAATTGAAGCAATTTTCATAGTTTATTTTTTCAGGGTTAAGGCTTGGTTTAATTCACTGATATTTTTTTCCATTTTAGCAATCGTTAAACGCATGCGAAAAACTAAAAATATTAAAGCGAGCAGAGCTAAATAAACTAAAACATTAATACCAGTACCGGAGAAACCAAGTTTAGCCACTAAGATGTCAATTTGCTTTAAGAAAATAATAGCGATTAAAGCGCTTAACCAAAAAATTAACCAGACTAAAAATTCATTGGCTGAGATCTGTTTTTTCTTTTTTTGTTCAAAAAGACGAATTAAGAAAAAAGCAATAATGATAATAGCTAAAAGTTGTTGAAACATATTATTTAATTAATTTTTGAATGATTATATCTTTAATGATTTTAAAGCCTCCGCTTAATTTTTGTCCAAATTCATGATAAACAACAGTAATTGGTACCTCAACAATACGGTCATTATTTTTAAATAATTTATGAATGATTTCTGTGCAATGTGCCATGCCGTCATTTTCAATGGTTAATTTTTCGGCGCTTTTTCGGCTTAGGGCGCGGAAACCACTTTGTGGATCACTTAGCTTTATTCCAAAAAATAAGCGATTAACTAAGCGAGCGAGTGGCATGATGATATATTCTTTGCTTTTGGGCAGCTTTGATTTTTTTGTTAGAAAACGAGAACCAAGAACGGCATCAGCTGATCCGTCGCATATTGGAGCAATCATTTCAGGGATGTCTTCTGCTTGGAATTGATCATCAGCATCAAAATGGACAATAATATCAGCGTCGCGCCCGAGAGCTAGTTGGGTACCAGTACGGAGAGCCGCACCTTGGCCACGGTTAATTATATGACGAATGGTTAGGGCGCCAGCAGCTTGCGCAATTTCAAAAGTATTATCTTGTGAGGCATCATCAACTACAATAATTTCAGTAACATAAGGTTTTAGTTTGGTGATCACTTTTTCAATTTTAACCGCTTCATTATAAGCTGGGATAACGGTGACTATTTTCATATAACTCCATTTTTAATTTTACTCTTTTTATCATAACTGAGCGGTTCATAACCAGTTTTTAGAGCTAAACGGACTAAATCTTCCCAGAAATTTTCTTTCTTTTTATCTTTTTCTTTTTTTATAATAAACTTCTTGATTGCCGGAGAGATATTTAAAACTTCAAACAGGCCAATGTCTTGGCGGTTGTTAATTTTTTTTCTAGTTGATTTTGATTTCGTTCTTTTTAAAGGAACAATCCGTTGCCCAGTTATTAAAAGTAAACTATTAAGTTTTAAGGTTAAGGGTAAGTTTAGCCTTAAAACGGTGAGCATTACTTCCCAGACAGAATTAGCTTTAATCGTTGCTAGAACTAGGCGACCAGAAGAAGCAGCTAGAAAAGCATTGTATAAACTTTTTTCTTGGGTTATTTCAGTAATAATCACATCAGAATCAAGATCTAAAACTTTGTTCCAATTATTTTTAGTATCAGCTAAATAATTAATTCCATCAAGATAGTGTTCAAAGCTTTCTCCCAGAAAATAAGAACTACGGTTAAAAGCATCTATTTCCCGCAGAAGAGCGTAGAGGGTAGAGCTTTTTCCCTGATTATCAGGCGAGCTGATTAAAATTAAACCAGAATGGCGTTGAGCGGCTGCTTGAAGAGCTTTTACATCACTGCTTTTTAGTCCTAATTGCCTGAGACTAAAAAGTTTTTGTTTTTTTGGAATTAAGTTAATAATGAGGCGGTCGCCGTCAGCAGAAGAAAGAATGGTTAAATAAAAATTAAAATACCCAGTTTTATTTTTTAGTTTACAATATTTTTGAGTCACTAAATCGTCTGGAGCAAGAGCAAGGACTTTTTGGAGGTTTTTACGAAAATCCTCCTCTAGTTTAGCTGGCAAGCTAAAAGAACGAGTCTCTTTATCAGGGAAGAGGTAATTAATATTTATTTTTTTAGGTAATTTTTCAATTATGATGTCTTTTGCTCCTTCTTGGGAGGCATAATTAAAAATATTAGATATAATTTTTTTACTCATAATACTATTATTATAGCTTATTTTATATTATTATAAAATATGTTAAAATAATTATATTAAGCAGTATTTAGAGGCGTTACGAGTCGCTATAAATTTTATTTTTGTATTTTTATGTCTTATTCTAGTTTTTATGCCCGTTTTTATTCTATTTTAGAGAATATAAAACAATCCTTTTCTGCTATTTTTCGCTTAACTGCTAGTCGTATTTATCTTGCTTTAATGGTCTTTTGGCAGGTTTTGGCGTGGCTGCAGGCTTGGTTTATTTATCGTAGTTTAAGTACAGAGTTAGTGATACTTCATTATAATATTAATTTTGGTATTGATTTAGTTGCTGATCGGGCACAAATTTATCTTTATCCCTTACTTGGTTTAGTGGTTTCTTTAGTTAATTTAATAATTTTAGCTAGCTTACGTAAAGATAATAATTTTAAGATTTTTGTTCATTATTTTTTGGGCGCGGCTAATGTTTTTGGCGCTTTTCTCTGTATAGCGCTTTTATCGGTTTATTTAATTAATTTTCGTTAATTTTTATGTTGGAGTTTTATTTGATTAAAGTTTTGTTTTTCGCCACGATTGCCTTTGTGGTGGCTGCTTTGTTTACGCCATTGCTTACTCACTTTTTATATAAATATAAATTAGGGAAGCGGATAAGAAATAATGGTGAAACTCCGATTTTTAGCAAGTTACATGCCGCTAAAGAGGGAACGCCGACAATGGGCGGGATTTTAATCTGGGGAACTTTGTTGCTTCTTATTTTTTTATTTTCTTTTTTAGCTGATATTTTTCCAGATACTCTTTTTAAACATTTAAACTTTTTATCTCGCTCAGAAACTTTGCTGCCTTTAGGTGCATTGATTTTTACAGCTATAATTGGCTTGTTTGATGATTGGTTAGATATTAGGGGCAAGGGAGTGTTGGGCGGCGGTGGCCTAAAGCTACGTCATCGTTTATTTATTTTTACCTTTATTGCCACTGTTTGTGCTTTGTGGTTTTATTTTAAGCTAGATTGGACAGTTTTTCATATTCCTTTTTTGGGCAATTTTGAAATTGGGGCTTGGTATATTCCTTTATTTATTTTTATTATTGTAGCTACTGCCTTTTCTGTTAATGAAACAGATGGTCTAGATGGTTTGGCGGGAGGCACCCTGCTAGTTGCTTTTTTATCGTATGCAGTTATTGCTTTTACACAAGGACGTTATGATTTAGCAACTTTTTGCGGCGTGATAATTGGCGCCTTAGTTGCTTTTTTATGGTTTAATATTCCACCCGCCCGTTTCTATATGGGCGATACTGGTTCAATGAGTTTAGGGATTACTCTAGGCATTATTGCCATGCTAACTAATAGTGCCTTATTACTTATTCCGATTGGAATTATTTTTGTTATTGAGTCATTGTCGGTTTTAATTCAAGTTTTTTCTAAGCGGGTATTTAAAAAGAAAGTTTTTCTGTCAGCGCCAATTCATCATCATTTTCAAGCTATTGGCTGGACGGAAGCTAAAGTGGTAATGCGTTTTTGGATTATTGCTGCTTTTGGCGCGGTTATTGGATTAATTATTTTCTTACTGGACAGAAATTTTTAAGTTGGGTAAAAGTTTATTTTTATGGCTTTGGGCCGGTTAAAAAGAAAAATATTTGCTCCTCGCTCTGGCGAACATGAAGCTGATAAAAGTTTGCTTTCAGCTGTTTTTGTTTTACTTGTTTTTGGTTTAGTGATGCTTTTTAGCGCTTCCTGGATAGTTTCTTATTCACGCTTTGGCAATACTTATCATTATTTTGTTCGTCAACTTGTTTGGGTGCTTATTTCATTGTTAGTTTTTTTCTTAGTTTCTAAAATTGATTATCATATTTGGAAAAAGTTTGCTGGCTTTTTTCTTTTAGCCTCTATTGTTTTATTGCTTTTAGTTTTTATACCCGGTTTACGTTCTGAGTATGGGACAGCTAGAAGTTGGATTAATATTTTTGGCATGTCTTTTCAGCCATCAGAGTTTGTAAAATTATCTTTTTTAATTTATTTAGCTACCTGGTTAGAGGCAAAAAAAGATAATTTAAATAGTTTTTCTGGCGGGATTGCTCCTTTTTTATTGATTTTGGGAGTCATTAGTGCCTTAATGATTATGCAGCCTGATTTAGGCACCTTATTTATTATTGTCTTCACCTCAGTTGTTGTTTTTTTTGTCGGAGGTGGAAAAATTTTCCATCTTTTTTTAGTTGGCATGGTGGCGGCTTTAACTTTGTTGGCCGTACTGAGTATGAACAATATAGATGATTATAAATCTGATCGTTTCATGTGCTTAAAAGATCCTAGTTATAGTGCTCAAGATAAATGCTACCAGATTAATCAATCATTAATTGCAGTTGGTTCTGGTGGTTGGTTTGGTCGTGGTTTAGGACAGAGTCGTCAGAAATTTATGTATTTACCGGAAGTTTGGGGGGATTCAATTTTTCCGATTATTGCTGAAGAGATTGGCTTTATTCCTAGTACGTTATTAATTCTTTTATACTTATTTATTTTTTATCGGGGTTTATTGATTGCCCGTGATGCGCCAGATATTTTTGGTAGCACTTTAGCGGTTGGAGTGGTTACTTGGTTAGCGGTACAAACATTTTTAAATATTGGTGGAATGATTAATCTTATTCCGATGACTGGTGTTCCTTTGCCGCTTATTTCTTCTGGTGGCTCGGCGGTTTTAGCTAACTTGATAGCTATCGGAATATTGGTTAATATCAGTAAACAGACTAAAACAACTAGTCGGCGATATTAATTTATAACACAATCATGTCAGAAAAAAAGAACAATAGAAAAATTATGCTGGCCGGTGGCGGAACGGGCGGCTCGGTGACGCCTCTATTAGTGGTCGCTGAGGAGTTGTTAAAAGAAGATAAGAATTTAGAAATTGTTTTTGTGGGAACAAAAAATGGGGTAGAGAGAAAGATGCTTGCTAATTTTTCTAGTCAAATAAAATATCTTTCTTTACCTAGTGGTAAATGGCGACGCTATTTTTCAGTACATAATATTTTAGATATTTTTAAGATATTTTTTGCTTTTTTAAAGTCTTTTTCTCTTTTGCGACAAGAGCGCCCCGCGATTATTGTGACAGCCGGTAGTTTTGTGGCGGTGCCTTTGGTGTGGGCGGCTGCTTTTTATAAAATTCCCGTTTTAGTTCATCAACAAGATATTCGCCCAGGATTAGCTAATAAACTAATGGCTCCTTTAGCCCGAGTAATTACGGTTACTTTTGAAAAATCATTGGTTGACTATGGGCCAAAAGCTGTTTTAACGGGCAATCCAACTAAAAATTTCTTTGCCTCAGAAGATGTAATTAAGATTAGGGAGAAATATAATTTAAAGCCAGATTTACCTTTTGTTTTAGTCACTGGTGGTGGCACTGGTGCCTCAGTAATTAATGATTTAGTTGCCGAAGCTTTACCAAATCTCTTGTCTTTTTGCCAGATTATTAATTTAACTGGCCAAGGCAAGCATCCAGAAATAGCTAAAAAAATAAAACCTGAATTAGAGCAATTTATTGGTAGCTATCAAGCGATTGAATTTGTGGAGAGTAAGGAGTTTATTAATTTATTGAGAGCAGCTGATTTAATTGTCTCGCGCTGTGGTTTAAGCGCTTTAACGGAAATTGCTTTTTATGCTAAACCAGCTATTCTTATTCCCATACCGCATTCCCACCAAGAAGATAATGCTGATTTTTTTAGAGATAAAAAAGCAGCAATTGTCTTAGATCAGGAACAGTTATCAGCAAAAAGTTTAAGTGCAGAAATAAAAACTGTTTTAGAGAATGAAAAACTAAGAGCGGAGTTAAGTGATAATATTTCTCAAAGCATGAAACCAGCTGGAGCAGAAAACATAACGGCCATTATTTGGAAAATTATTAATTATAAAAATAATGAAGAAGCAGATTAAAAAAAAGAATATTTATTTTATTGGCATTAAGGGGGTGGGCATGACCATGTTGGCTCAGTTTTTGAAGGAGAAGGGAAATAATGTTTCTGGCTCTGATATTGTGGACACATTTTTAACGGATCAGGTTTTGAAGAAGGAAAAAATAAAAGTTTTTTCGCCTTTTGCCGAGAAAAATATTCCTGCTCACTTAGATGTAATTATTTATTCTTCAGCTTTTTCTGCCAGCAATAATCCGGAAATGGCCATGATTAAGAATAATCCGGAGCGTTTTAGGAAAGTTGCCGTGATTTCTTATGCTGAAGCTCTGGGGCGAGTGTTTAATGATTATCGTGGCATTGCTGTTTGTGGTAGTCATGGCAAGACCACTACTTCTGCTTGGCTGGGTTATGTTTTACAACAGGCGGGTAAATCACCGAATGTTTTAGTTGGTTCACGAGTGCCCCAGTTTAATGGTAGTAGTTTATTGGGTCAGTCAAAGTATTTTATAGCAGAGGTTGATGAATATCAAAATAAATTACAATATTTTCAACCTTGGGGCGTAGTTTTAAATAATATTGAATTTGATCATCCAGATTTTTTTCCGAATCAAGCGGCTTATACAAAGGTTTTTGCTGATTTTATTAAGAAAATTTCGCCGACTGGTTTTTTAGTAATTAATAATCGCGATCAGGAAATAAGTAAAATAAAAAAATATAGTGGTGGACCGGTGATTACTTATGATGTAGCTGATACTGAGGCTACTGTGCCCACGGTTAATTATTTAGCGACTAATTTAAAAATAAAAAATGGTTATCAATATTTTTCCGTTAATGATTGGGGAGAGTTTAAAATTAGTCTTTGGGGCAAACATAATGTTTTTAATGCTTTAGCAGTTATTGCGGCTAGTCGCGTGCTTGGAGTTTCACTATCGGATATCAAAAAATATTTGGGCAGTTTCCAAGGCACAGAACGGCGCGCCCAGGTGTTAGGGAAATATAAAGGAGCTTTGATTATTGATGATTATGCCCATCATCCAACAGAAATAAAGGCTACTTTAGAAGCGATTAGGGCACGCGAACAAAGGAAAAATTTAATTACCGTTTTTCATCCTCATACTTTTACTAGAACTAAGGCTTTGTTTAAAGATTTTGTAACTAGTTTTGCTTTAACTGATGAGCTGATTATTTTAGATATTTATGGTTCAGCCCGTGAAAAACAGGGTGGTGTATCTAGCGCTCAATTAGCTAAAAAGATAAAAGAGCATAATCAGCAACAGGGAATAAAGCAAAAAGTGAAGGCTATTGCCACCATCCCACAAGTAGCTACATATTTAAAAAAGAAACTAAATCATCAAGATGTTTTGTTATTGATGGGCGCGGGGGATATTTTTCGGGTGGCTGATATTTTATTGAAGAAAAAATAATTTATGATCAAAATTAAGGAAAATATTGATTTAACTCCATTTAATACTTTTCGCCTTAAACAAGCGGCCGAGTTTTTTGTGATTGTTAAAAATGTACAAGATTTAAGAGCGGCAATTATTTGGGCCAAAGAAAATAAGCAGCCAATTTTTATTCTCGGGGGTGGCTCAAATATTTTAATTAGTCAAAAAATAAAAGGATTAGTTATTAAGAATGAGATTAAGGGGATGGAAATTATTGATAAAAATGATGATTATGCTTTAGTTGAGGGCAAAGGCGGTGAATCATGGACGAAGTTTGTTAACTTCACTGTTAATCAAGGATTGTATGGTTTAGAGAATTTGTTTTTAATTTATGGCACAGTGGGAGCAGCACCAATTCAAAATATTGGTGCTTATGGCGTAGAATTAAAAGATGTTTTTTATCATTTAAAAGCGATTAATCTTAAAACTGGTCATGAAAAAATTTTTTCGGCAGCAGATTGTTTATTCGCTTATCGTGATAGTATTTTTAAGAATAAATTAAAAGGGAAGTATTTTATTTATTCGGTGGTGGTGAAATTAAGTCGGAAGCCTAATTTTAAGTTAACTTATGCTCCCTTAAAGACTGAATTAGCTAAAAGAAAAATAACTGAACCATGTTTGCGTGATATTGTTAATGTTATTACTGACATTAGAAATAGCAAATTGCCTAATCCCGGAGTTCTGCCGAATGCTGGTTCTTATTTTAAAAACATTGAAATCAGCGAGCGAAAATTTAAATCTTTATTGAAAAAATATCCAGAGATGCCATATTTTCAGAGTGATAATAAGAAAATTAAGATTCCCTCAGGTTGGTTAATTGAGCAAGCTGGTTTTAAGGGAAAGCGTTTTGGCAAAGTGAGTATGTATGAAAAACAAGCTTTAATTTTAGTTAATCATGGTGGCGCCCAAGCTAAAGATATTTTAGCGTTAGCTGAGAAAGTAAAAAAAGCAGTTAATAAAAAATTTGGGGTTGATTTAGTGGAGGAAGTTAGAGTAATATAGAATGGGTTAATAATTAGTAATGATAATGTTTAAGTTATATGACTTCAAGTGAAATTAGACAAAAATATTTAGATTTTTTTGCCGCTCGTGGCCACGCTGTTATTTCAAGCGCTTCTTTAATTCCTGAAAATGATCCGACAGTTTTATTTACTACGGCTGGCATGCATCCCTTAATTCCATATTTATTAGGCGAAGCTCATCCCGCTGGTTCGCGCTTGGTTGATAGCCAAAAATGTTTTCGCGCTGATGATATTGATGAGGTTGGCGATAAGCGTCATAATACTTTTTTTGAGATGTTGGGCAACTGGTCCTTTGGTGATTATTTTAAAACTGAACAGTTGACTTGGTGGTACCAATTTCTGTTTGAAGAATTAGGTTTAGATCCTCAGAGAGTTTATCAAAGTGTTTATGCTGGTAGTGAAGATGGAAAAATTGAAAAAGACGAGGAGTCTATTAAAGTTTTAAAAGAGCTATTTGCTAAATATGGAATTACAGCCGAAGAAGGACCAACTACTTTTGGTAAAGGAGAGGATGGCCCGGGACAAGAAATAGATTTTAGTCGCATGAGGATTTTCCCTTATAGAGATAAGAATTGGTGGATGCGAGGGGAAACAATTGGTGAACCAGGTGGACCCGATAGTGAAACTTTTTATGATACCGGCAAACCACATGATCCAAAGTTTGGACCTCATTGCCACCTTAATTGTGATTGCGGACGTTTTTTAGAAATTGGTAATTCAGTATTTATGCAGTACAAGAAGACGGCCGCAGGTTGGGAGGAATTAAAAAATAAAAATGTTGATTTTGGTGGTGGTCTAGAAAGAATTGCTATGGTTTTGCAAGAAAAAGATAGTATTTTTAAAGGTGATTTATTTAGTCGTATAATTGCTAAGATAGAGGAATTGTCTGGTAAAAAATATGAGGAAGATACACGTAGTTTTGAAGTAATTGCTGATCATATTAAGGCAGCTACTTTTATTGTTGGTGATAATAAGGGAGTTGCTCCTTCAAATACTGATCAAGGCTATATTGTTCGTCGTTTGTTGCGTCGCGCGATTCGTTTTGGTCGTCAATTAGGAATCACTCAAGAAGCCTGGGTAGATAAGATTGCTCAAGTAGTGGTTGATGATTATGCTCTTGCTTATCCGGAGTTAGTTAAAAATAAAGAATTTATTTTTACGGAATTTAAAAAAGAAGAAGAAAAGTTTTTGCGTACTTTAGAAAAAGGTTTAGCGGAGTTTAAAAAAATAGCAGTTAATGGCATTGATGGTGTGGCGGCTTTTAATTTATATCAAAGTTACGGTTTTCCTTTTGAAATAACTGAAGAGCTAGCTAAGGAAAATGGCATCACTATTGATCGGGCTGGTTTTGAGGCAGAGTTAAAAAAACACCAGGCACTTTCTCGGACGGCCGCAGCTGGTAAATTTAAAGGTGGCTTAGCGGATGCTGGTGAGGCGACTACTAAGCTGCATACAGCTGCTCATTTATTATTAGCTGCTTTACGTCAAGTTTTAGGTGATCATGTTTTTCAGCGAGGAAGTAATATCACAGCAGAGCGTTTGCGTCTTGATTTTTCTCATCCAGAAAAAATGACTGCCGAGCAACTAAAAAAAGTTGAAGATTTAGTTAATCAGGCGATTGCGGAAAATTATGAAGTTATTTGTGAAGAATTATCACTTGAGGAGGCAAAGAAGAGAGGAGCGATGGGTGTTTTTGAATCTAAGTATGGCGAGAAAGTAAAAGTATATAGCGCTTGTCATTTAAAAGCAGATCAGCAACCTGATATTGAAGGTGCTTTTTCTCAAGAGATTTGTGGTGGTCCTCATGTAAAAAATACTGGAACATTAGGGCATTTTAAGATTCAAAAAGAAGAAGCTTCTAGTGCTGGAGTGAGAAGAATTAAAGCAATCTTAGAGTAATTATTGATTTTTGGCTATTTTTAAAGCGAACTCTTGACAATTTAAACGCTTATCTCTATAATAAATTTTATTAAGAATATTATTAGAAAAATTGATTTTTTATAATAAGATTTTGATAAAGCAGATAAAAAGT
>JAAZJO010000014.1 GCA_012800315.1 Candidatus Falkowiibacteriota bacterium | reverse complement strand
GGTACGTTGTCAGAAACTGAAGGAGCAACATTATCTACACCAAAAGAATTACTAACCACCCAGGCGGTCGCGCTACTTGTGTTATCACTTGGTCTAATTCGTAAATATACTGTGCTATTTTCAGTTGTTGGCAAATCTGTAGTTGTATTCCAAATAAAGGAGTGATTAATACCCGGAGTGCTTGAAGCACTTAAACCCGTCATCGGATCACCACCCGTTCCTTGAGTAGCATCATACCAATAAATATTGTCAGTAGAATACTCAATACCCGAAGTATCAGTTTGTGAAATATTTAAATTAGTATTTCCACCAGTCTGAATTAAATTATAATTGACTGTAATCTCTCCTTTATTCCAAGTAGTAAAGTCATTATCAAAGGTAGCGGATGGTTTAGGTAAATGATCAGCAATTGCTTGAGCAATTTTTTCATGACCATCTGCATTAAAGTGCATCACGTCTCCACCACCGGGGCGATAAGCTGATTTTATATCCCAAAGATTGCCTGGATCACCGGTTCCCCGATATTGACCAACATAAGGACTAGCGTCAACTACAATCGCCTTAGAATACTTAGCCGCCTCAACTTCTAAGGCAGCGTTCCAAGTATCTCGTTTTCGCATTTGATCATAATTACCACCAGTCCAGGGCAATATTTTAAGAACAATTACTGTTTCAATATTTGAATCATTTTGAGCTTTTTGTAACATGCTTTTCCAACTAGCAATAAAACTTTCCTGAGTAGTACTCCCTGCGACGTCATTAATTCCTCCTTCAATAACTACAATTTTTGGTTTTAAATTAATTACATCCTTATCAAAACGATCAGCAATCACAGAAATAGTTTGAGAATAACTTATACCCATGTTCTGATAAGTATAGCCGGTTATATTTTTAAGTTTCCAACCAATAGTAGAACTAACATTATTTAAAGGACTAAGAAGATGATCTATATAACTATGATGTGCTGTGCGCCCAGCAATAATTGAATCACCAATTAAAACTACTTGTGGAGCAGCCATATATAGTTCAATCGGTAAAGCAAATTGCTTAACGGGGTTGGCTGTGCCTTCCCAATTAAAACTAGAGCCCACATTACCATTTTTATAAAAAGTACCCACTAAATATGTCTCTCCAGTTTTATCATTCTCGGGTTTGGCATAAAAGTTTTTTGTTCTACTACTAGTTTCAATGCGATAGCCATAAAAATCGCCTTCTTGCACGCCTGCAATTGGCGAACTTAAATCAATCGTCGCAAAACCATTATGAACTAATTTACTAGCTAAGTTTTCACTAGTACCAACTAAATTGTATCCATAACCCGCTCCCGTTGCTTGACGCCAAATCTTTAAATAAAAACCAGTTATATTACTTTTATCAACTGTATGAATGCGAATTCTAGAAATTGTACCAGCCTGTCTAATACGATATTTTCGCCCAGCCGTAAAATATTCATAAGCTAAGTCTGTTAAACCATCTTCCATATTCGTCCCCCAGTTAGCTACTCCTGCTATTGCCGCCTCATAGGGACCAGCAACGGCTAAGTTGTTTGCGGGCTGACTATAAGCTGGATAAGCAAGAGCGGATAAAGGAAAAAGATTTAACAAGAAAGCAGAAATTAAAAATAAAGAGAAAATTCTTTTTTTCAACATATCTATTAATATAAAATTATTATTACTAATTATATTATATAAAAATAAAAGTAAAGCGTAAACCATAATAAAAAACATATCCTTAGATATGTTTTTTATAAAAGGGTGCCTAGAGGGAATCGAACCCTCGCTAGCGGGACCACAACCCGATGTTCTACCATTAAACTATAGGCACCATACTTTAATTAATTCTTATTTTTTCAAACGTACGCCCGGAAGGAATCGAACCTTCATTTAGAGCTTAGAAGGCTCCCGTTCTATCCATTGAACTACAGGCGCAAAAAATTATTTTATAACAATCTTAAATCTTATAATCTCGTCTTATATTAATGGAAATACTGGTTCCTGTCAAATTATTATTTTTAACTTATTTTTTTATTTTTTTACTTCTTTGTCTTAAAATTTCATATAAAATTACTGCGGCTGAAACAGAAACATTTAAGGAGTCTATTCCTAATTTCATAGGAATTTTTATCAACTTATCCGCTCCTTTTAGCCATTGTTCACTTAAACCATCAGCCTCTGAGCCTAAAATAACTGCCACTGGTCCTAATAATTTTTCTTCAGTATAATTATTTTTTCCAGTAGTGGCTGCCGCATAACTAATTATTTTATTCTTTTTCAACCAAATAACTGTTTTTTCAAAAGAAGCAATGATAATTTGCTGCTTAAAGATAAATCCTTCACTGGCCCTAATAACGTTAGGGTTGTAAATATCAGTTTGATTATTATTTACAATAATAGCATCAACCCCAACCGCATAAGCAGTTCTAATAATAGCCCCTAAATTACCGGGCTTTTCTACTGCCTCTAAAATTACAACTACGGGATCTTTGCTTAGTTTTATTTTTTCTAAACTTAAATTTTTTGGTCTAGCTAAGGCAAAATAACCATCGGGGTTTTCTTTATAGCATATTTTTAAGAAAACTATCTCCGACACTTCGGTAATTTTTTCTGGGATAATGCCAAAAAACTCTATTTTCTCTTTTTTAATTAAACTTGGGCAATAAAATAACTCTAAAATCTCTATTCCCGACTTCACTGCTAATTCTATCTCGCGCGCGCCATCAATAATAATCAACTGTTTCGCCCGTCTTTCACTAGCTTTTCGCAATTTAACCAATTCTTTAATTTTTTGATTATTGACACTATTAATTAATTCCATAAAATTAATAAATTCATTATCAGCAGCAACTATAAAGTAATTATAAAACAATTTTATTTAAATACCTAATAGTTTTAATTAAATTCTAAAAAAAATAAATATCTGATATAATGACCTTATATTAACTATATATTTTATGCCGGCACCTCAATTTAAAGTTAAAAAAATCAGTTCCTGGAAAACAGAATCGGCTCGGAGTAATTTTCAAAAAAATTCCAGAAAAAAACCAAATAAACTAAATAAAAAGAAAATCATTCTTTGGCTTTTAGCTATAGCTGCTTTTTTTGTATTAATTGCTTTTATAGTTATTATTTGGATTTCACGTGATTTACCCAATCCCCATCAATTAATGGAGCGAGAAGTTGCTCAAAGCACAAAAATTTATGACCGTAGCGGAGAAAATGTTCTTTATGAAATAAGTGGTGACGAAAAAAGAACTTTAGTTTCCCTAGAAGATATTCCAGACAATGTTAAAAACGCAACTATTGCTATTGAGGATAAAAATTTTTATAACCATGGCGCTTTTAGTGTTTGGGCCATGGCCCGAACAGCTGTAACTAATGTTATTTATCGTCGTAGTGCTGGTGGCTCTACTCTAACACAACAATTTATTAAAAACGCTGTTCTTTCTAATGAAAAAACTATTTCTAGAAAAATAAAAGAATTAATTTTAGCTTATCGCCTAGAAAAAAAATTCTCTAAAGATGAAATTTTACAAATGTATTTTAATGAGATTCCTTATGGTTCTAATGCCTATGGTGTTGAATCAGCTTCTCAAAAATATTTCGGCAAAAGTGTTAAAGAAATAACTTTACCAGAAGCCGCTATTTTAGCTGCTCTACCACAATCACCTAGCCGCTATTCACCATACGGATCTCATAAAAACCTGCTTTTAGGTCGCAAAGATTATATTTTAGATCTCATGGCGGAGCAAGGTTATATTTCCCAAGAAGAACGTGATTGGGCTAAAGATCAAGAAATTATTTTTAAAGAAAGAGACAATAATATCACCGCTCCTCACTTTGTGATGTATATTAAAGATATTCTTTCAGAAAAATATGGTGAAAAAATGATTGAGCAAGGTGGCTTGAAAATTTATACTACTCTTGATTTATATAAGCAAAAAATTGCCGAAGAAATAATTACTGAACGCACTAAAGATTATCCGGAAAAATATGGCGCTAATAATGCCTCTTTAGTTTCTCTTGATCCCAAAACTGGACAAATTTTAGTGATGGTTGGCTCACGCGATTTCTTTGATGATTCAATAGACGGACAAGTAAATATCACTACTTCATCACTCCAACCAGGTTCTTCAATGAAGCCAATTGTTTATGCTGCCCTCTTTAATAAAGGTTATACCCCCTCTACTATTCTATATGATGTTTTAACTAATTTTTCTACCAATCCCTCAGAATCATATACACCACGTAATTATGACCAACAAGAACGCGGACCAGTTTCTATTAAACAAGCTCTAGCTGGCTCCTTAAATATTCCAGCAGTTAAAGCTATTTATTTAGCCGGTATTAATAATGTTCTTGATTTAGCTGAAAATATGGGCTATACCACTCTTTATCCCCGAAATCGTTTCGGTCTTTCTTTAGTACTTGGCGGTGGTGAAGTAAAATTATTAGAACATGCTAATGCTTATAGTGCTTTTGCGCGTGACGGAAAAATGAGCCCCCTAGTTAGCATCTTACGAGTTGAAGATAAAGATGGAAATATTATTGAGGAATACACTCCAACTGAAAAAAAAGTGCTTGACTCTCAAGTGGCTAGAATGATTAATAGTATTCTTAGTGATAATAGTGCGCGCGCTTATGTCTTTGGAGAAAAAAATTATTTAACTTTAGATAATCGTCCAGTAGCAGCTAAAACTGGTACCACTAATGATTTTCGTGATGCCTGGACAATTGGTTACACCCCTTCTTTAGTGACTGGTGTTTGGGTAGGTAATAGTAATAATAAAGCTATGAATAATAAAGCTGATGGTAGCGTAGTCGCCGCTCCAATTTGGCACGATTATATGGCTAAAGTTTTAGGGGACACTCCGGCTGAAACCTTTAAAGAACCTGACGATTATACTACTGGCAAAGAGGTTTTAGATGGCCACATTCCAGAACAAATTGTTAATATTGATCAAAACACTGGTTTACCAGCTACTGCTGCCACTCCATTAGAATTAATTAAAGAAGTAAGTGTGCCAATTTATCACAGTATTTTATTTTATGTTGATAAAGATAATCCACGCGGAGAGATACCTAAAAATCCAGAAAAAGATCCTCAATTTCAAATTTGGGAAGAGGCTATAAAAGTTTGGGCGGAAAAAAATGCTAGTTCTTCATTAATTAATTTACCAGCTGATTATAATGATTTACATAATGAAGCTAATAAACCAATTATTAAAATAATCTTCCCTAGAAATAATCAAACAATTCATGATATTAATTTAGAGGTATATGCCGAAGCTTCAGCTCCCCGTCTAGTTAACCGGGTTGAATATTATATTAATAATAATCTTTGGGAAACAAGATTAGGTGAAACAGCTCCTATAAACGGTATTATTAATATGCTAAATAACGGTTATCATACCTTAACCGTTCGTGCCTGTGATGATGTTTTAAATTGTAGTGAAGCCAGTGTTAATTTTAATCTTTTAATTAAAAATAACCCTATTACAACTAGTAAAAATTCCCTAAAACTGATTTCTCCCTCATCAGGATTAGCTTTAAATTCTATTGATTTTCCTCTAGCTATTTCTTTTGATGTTAAAAATTTAGAAAGAGTTTCTCGCCTTGCTTTAATGCTTCGTGATAATAATGGAAACACATCAGTTATTAAAACTAATTACAACAATAAAGCAGAAATACTACATTTTTCCTGGGAAACAATTCCAGTGGCTGGAGAATATACTCTTTATGGTGAATTACATGATTGGAATGGTGATGTAATTAAAAGTAATGAAATAAAAATAATTATCAATTAGGTCGTTATTGCCTAATTGGCATCACAATATAAATATAATCATCACCTTTTTCTGATTTCAAAACACAGGGCGTTGAATTATTTACAATATCTAATTTAATCATTTCACCTTCTATATTATTCAATCCATCTAGTAAATAACGATAATTAATTGTTATCTCATTATCATCACCACTAATACCCGCCTCTAATTCTATTTGACTTTCGCCACTAGCGCCAGAAAAAGCGGATACCATGATTTTATTTTTTAAAAATAATAAAGTAACATCATTAATTCCAGTTTTGGAAAATAAAGCAGCCGCTTTTACTGCTCTAATTATCTCACTCTTCTCTACTAAAACATTAGTTTGGCTCTTAACAGGAATAATTTGCTGATAATCAGGATAATGACCGTTAATTAATCTAGAAATAAGTTCAACTGAATCAACTACAAACAATATTTGATTTTCTGATAAATAAAATTTAAGTTCTAAATCATTAATTAATTCTCCAGCTTCTAAATTATTTAAAACCCTCATTAATTCTTGAACAGTTTTTCCAGGAACAATAACTTTTTGTTCACCTTCCATTCCCTGGGAATTTATTTTAATCTCTTTTTCTGCTAAACGATAACTATCAGTAGCTACTAAACTTAATTTATTATCCTCAAAAGCAAATAAAACTCCAGATAATTCCACTCTGTTTTCATTGTTAGAAACAGCAAAACTAACACTATTTAAAGCCTTTTTTAACTCACTACTCTTACAACTATAATAGCCCTGCTTTGGTAAAGTTGGAATCAAAGGAAATTCCTTTGCCACCTCTCCCTTAATCTTTGTCTTATAATTACCACACTCAACCTTTAATTCATTATCCTTTTCTTCTATCTTTACCTTTTCCCCACTACTTAATAAATTAACATACTCACTAATTAACTTAGAGTCAACGGTAAATTGTCCTTCAACTTCTATTTTTCCCCGAACTTGATAAGTAATACCAATTTCTAAGTTAGTACTAACTAATTCAATATTACCATTCTCAGCCTTAATTAAAATATTATTTAAAATGGGTAAATTAATATTTTTTGAACTAACATGTCCAACTATATTTAAACCCTTTTTTAAATTTTCTTGAAGACTAATGAAGCGCATATATTTAAATTGTTTATTATATTAATTTATATATAAATAATTAATAATAACAATAAGGCGGTGGATATCTTTTTATTTTTTTAATTATCTCAATCTTTTATTAAGGAAAAGTAAGATTTTTTTGTTGAAAACTGGGTAGGTAAATTGGGTAAAGTTTTTAATAATTTGTGCTTAAGTTTTGAATAATTATTTTTATACACAAGTTGTTAAATTTAGTTCAGAGGATAACAACAGGCTATTCACATAGTAATCCACAATATTTTTATCTATTTACTGATAAGAGTTGTTAAATAATTGACGAATTGATTCAATTTCTTGTTTTATTTTTTCATTTCCTTTTTCTTTTACCTCTTGATAAATTTTATTATAAGCATGCATGGCGGTAGTATGATCTCGTCCCCCAAGTTCATTGCCAATTGCTGGATAAGAGGTATTTAATTCTTCCCGAATTAAATAAATAGCGATTTGTCTTGGCCAAACCAATTCTTTTTTACGACTAGGACTAATTAATTCCTTATAGGTAATATTATAAAATTTAGCCACGGCTTCAATTATTTCTTTAGGAGTTAATAATTTTGTTTGAATACTAGAAATATAATCACTTAAAATATCTTTTACCGTCTTTAGGGTCGGTTGTATGTTTTTAAATTGGTGATAAGCAATTACCTTAATTAAAGCACCCTCTAATTCCCTAATATTATTTTGCACATGATCGGCTATATAAGTCAGAATTTCATGATCAAGTGGGAAATTTTTTTCATTAGCTTTTTTTTCTAAGATAGCAATTTTTGTTTCTACATCTGGTTTGCCGATATCAGCGACCATGCCAGCCTCAAAGCGAGAAACTAAACGTTTTTCAATCGCGGGGATAGATTTTGGCGCACGATCAGAGGTTAAAACAATTTGTTTATCATTTTGTAATAATTCATTAAAAGTATGAAAAAATTCTTCTTGGGTACCATCTTTCCCTCCCATAAATTGGACATCATCAACTAATAATAAGTCAACATTACGATATAAATTTTTAAATTCCTTAGCTTTACCAGAGGTAACTGCTTGGATATAGTTATTGGTAAATTTTTCACTGGTAGTATAAAGGATTTTATCAGTTTTTTTAGCCGCCTCATTACCGATAGCTTGTAAAAGATGAGTTTTGCCTAAACCAACACCACCATAAATAAATAAAGGATTATAAGTTTTACCAAGATTATTCACCACTGCTAAACAAGCCGCATGAGCTAATTCATTTCCTTTACCAACAATAAAGTTTTCAAAAATATAGCGCGGATTTAAACCAAAACGATTGCCACTATTTCCGCTAGAAGCAGCAGTAGCTTGATTTGAATTATTTTCTGTTGAACGAATTGTGGAAGAAGTATTTATTTCCTGATCTTTTTTTTCCTGATTAGTTTCAATTTGGAAGGTAACAATATTGTTCTTTTTTAATTCTATTTTATAAATAATTTCTTTTATATCCTGCTTAGTTACATTTTTTAAAGCACTGAGAATATTTTTATGATATTTTTCTTCTAACCATTTTTTAACAAAGGCATTAGGCACACAAATAACCACTCGCTCATTTTCAAATGAAGAAATAAAAGTATCTTTAAACCAAGTAATAAAGTTAGCTCGTGATAGGCTAACTTCAATTTCCCCTAAAACGGCTTGCCAAACTTGTTCATTAGTCATAAGAATAAAATTAATTAACTAGCATGTTTATTATATTCAATAAAAGACTTATTAACAAGGTTAAACACTGTTAAAAATATGTTAATAAAAAGGGGAAAAGTATTTTTAAGAGAAAATATTTTGATTGACTTCAATAAGTAAAAGTGATATCTTATAAAAATAAATCTATTATTTAAGTTATATTTATGCCGAAAAGAACTTATCAACCAGATACACATCGGGCTAGCAAAAAACATGGTTTTTTGAATAGAATGCAAACCAAAGATGGGCGCGCAATTTTAAAAAGACGTCGTGATAAAGGCCGAAAACAGCTTACTAAATAGTATTAAATTAGGCTTTCATGTTAGCTAAAGAAAATAGAATACGTTTAGATAAAGAGTTTGACCGTGTATTTAAAACCGGCCAATCTTTTTATGTTAAAACATTGGGGATTAAAGTAGCTACTAATGATTTAGCTTATTCACGATTTGGTATTTTAATTAGTTTAAAGGTAAGTAAAAAGGCAGTGGTGCGTAATAAGTTAAGAAGACAAATTAGAGCTATTATTAGCCAAGAATTACCGTTAATGAAACCAGGAAAAGATGTGATTATTATTGTTTTACCGCTAATATTAAATAAAAAATTTGAAGAAATAAAAGAAGAGTTAATTGGAGGGTTTAAGAAGTTGGGTTTATATAAGTAATATAAATAGAAATACAGAATTAAAATTGGGTAAAATAGATTAAAACCAGATAAATATGCTAAAATTTATCTATAATATTCCTAGACGATTAGTTGTTTTTGTCATCAGAATCTATCAAAAAACTATTTCTTTTGATCATGGAGTTTTAAAAATATTTTATCCCAATGGTTTTTGTCGGTTTACTCCCTCTTGTTCAGAATATAGTGCTCAGGCAATTACAAAATACGGGGTTATCAAAGGTGGATTAATGGCTTCTTGGCGCATTTTACGCTGTAATCCTTGGAGTAAGGGGGGACATGATCCGCTTAAATAACTTGAATTAATTTATTTAATCTAATTATTTAAATATGGGCAACATTTTTACAGTAATTTTTTATCAACCAATTCTTAATTTGTTGGTTTTTTTATATAATACCGTTTCTTTTCAGGATTTAGGTCTGGCTATTATTTTATTAACGATTATTATTAAATTAATTTTTTGGCCACTTGGTCAAAAATCAATAAAATCCCAGAAAGAATTACAGGATTTACAGCCGAAATTAGAAGAATTGAAGCAAAAATATGGCGATGATAAAGTTGGTCTTAGTCAGGCAACTATGGATTTATATAAAGAGAGCCAGATTAATCCTTTTTCTTCATGTTTACCTCTTTTAATCCAATTTCCTTTTTTAATTGCTGTTTATCAAGTTTTTCGTGATGGATTAAGTAATAAATTAGATTTAATTTATCCCTTTATTACAAAGCCAGAAGTAATTAATACTTTTTCTTTAGGATTTTTAGATCTTAGTCAGCCGAATGTTTATTTAGCTATTTTGGCTGGCTTGGCGCAATTTTGGCAGGCAAAAATGACGGTGACTAGAAGGGCTGAGGTTAAGACAGAGGGTGCGAAAGATGAAAATATGGCCGCTATTATGAATAAGCAAATGCTTTATTTTATGCCGGCACTTACTATTTTTATTGGCTTATCTCTGCCAGGAGGCTTAACCTTTTATTGGCTAGTTTTAACACTTTTAACTGCCATACAGCAATTATTTGTTTTTAAAAAGAAGCCAAGTGAGACACCAAAAGTGGTTGAGGGAGAAATAGTAAAATAATTAACAAAAGAATTTAAAAACAAAAGACGCCTTAAAAGCGTCTTTTATTATTGATTAATTTATAATTATTTTTATTCAATTTCAGTTGAATTATTTGTTTGGGTGGCTGTTTGTTCAGGTTCAGTTGCTGTTTCCGGAGCGTTTGAATCAGTGGATTCTACAGGGTTAGCCCCTATTAAACAAACTTTTTGCCAAGGCACATAATGAGAAGTAAATCTTTTTTCATGAACAGGAGTGGTAGTTGAATTTTCTGGATAAACAACTTTATAGTCAAAATAAGTATCAGCCCCATTATGAGCGCTTTCGGTGCACTTCTCTTCTCCTGGTTTAAGTTCGGTAGTTTCAATATATTTTGTAGGAGCTGGTTTAACAATATTATAAATAACTGGATCGGTAATAGTAACTTCGCGTCCATCGTTTACTCCCCAAAAATCAAAGTAAATATCATTACCAGAAATTCTATATTGGATTAGAATATAATTGCCAGTATCGTTAATAAAGCGAACATCTGGTTCGGGTACATAAATAGCTGCGTCCATGCCTGCTGGTTCATAATAAGAGACGCGATAAGAGTGATTGCGACGAGCGGTGATTGGCAAACCAGATTGAATGGCTGCTCGGAAAATAGTTGTCCCTATTTGGCACAAACCGCCGCCATATTCACTGACAGTTTTATTGCCTTTAATTACTAATTCAGGATAATAACCATTTTCCGCATCAATATCCCCCAAGGCTTTAACTAAAGAAAACTCTTCACCGGGAGCAATTAATATACCGCTAACTGCTTCTGCCCCAATTTTAATATTTTTAACACGATTAACAGAGGAGCCGGCAAAATTAGAATGTCCAGTGCCAATTATTTCTTTAATATTTAAAGTCTGTTCAGAATTAAGTGGTTCACTACTAATTTTTTCAACTTCTAAATTAACTATTGTTTGTTTAGTTGAAATAGCTTGAGAAATTTTTTTAGCTGAGGAGGCAATATTTAATTTTTGCCCATCCACACCAGCTTGCCAGCTAGTTACTTTACCATTATTCATTTCAAAACGAGGTTGAATAACTTCTTTATCTATTTCTGGAGCTATTTTAGTTAAAAGATAATTAGCTATTTCATCAGTTTTAGCACTTAATTTTATTTGCCCATTTTCTTTGATAGCCCCCAACCAACCAAGCACTTGTTCCGGTTTTATTAACCAGGTGTTGGTAGCGATATTACTTTTTGAGTTATAAAAAGCTAGTAGTAAACCGTTAGATTGGGCAATCATTTGCGCCTCTTTTTTTAGAGAGCTGAGATCAGCTGATTTAACATCTGGATATTTGGAACGAGTTTTTAATTTTATTGGCTCATTAGAGAGGGTATCTAAATTATTTTTTAGGTCAGAAAAAACTAAATCATAATTTATTTCTTTGCCAATTTTTTCTTGACTAGCAATTAATTCTCCAGTTGCTTCAGAAATAGAGAAAGAAGAATTAAGTGGTGCAATAATCAATTCCGGAAAAGCTTCAGCTAATGAGGACTTAAGCCGAGTCTCATCTAAAAAATAAATAGGTTTAATTATTTTTTTCTCTTTTTTAGTTAATTTAGAAAAAAGATAATTCAAATAATTGTCTTTTTGTTTATTATTTAAAGCCTGATTAACAGTTTCTTCAACATTAAAGACAAGGGCCTGATAAGCTAAATCAACATCAAAAGCATTGATGGTGGCACCGATGGTTTGTGCTTTTTCGTTATAAGTAAAGGTTATGCCGGAATCAATAATTTCTGTTGTTTTCTTTTTAATAAGATTTTTTGCTTCGGTGGGAGTTTTGCCAGATAAATCAATATGGCCAATAGTAACACCAGCCGGTATTTTGCCTTGATAATTTTTTTTCCAATCCTGAAAACTAAAAAAGAAAAAAAGGATTAACAAAAAAATGGCCAGAATTATTAATGATGTTATTGCCCATTTTTTATTTTTCATCATAATATTGGTGACAAGTAGTTTTTAATCTTTTTCCTTGACTTCAATTTGTCCGGGAGTGGCTTTATATAAAGTTATTGTTAAAACACCACTTTCTAGCTCAGCTTCAACACGTTTATTATCTACTTCAGATGGCAAGATAATAGAGCGAGAAAATGAGCCCCAGTAACATTCCCGAAAAAGATAATCTTCGTCTTTAACTTCTTCTTTAATTGAACGCTGCCCCTTTATAGTTAAAAGATCATTATGAAGAGAGATATTTAAATCTTCTGGCTTAACACCAGCGATGGTTGATTTAACTATTATTTTTTTATCAGTTTGAAAAACATCAATCGCTAATTGTCCTTCACTTTCAGTATCTTCATTAAGCCACTCAGCAATTGCCGAGTCTTCAACGGCGGGTGTTAAATTAACACGAGATTTATTTTTATTAAAAAGCATATATTTTTATTCTTTCTTATAATTTATCAATTTTACAGAAAAATGTAAACTGGGATAAACAAAAATCTCCATTAAAATGGAGATTTTTTAGTGGGCCCGACAGAACTTGAATCTGTGACCTCTACGATGTCAACGTAGCGCTCTAACCAACTGAGCTACGAGCCCTCAGGTGGGCATAGATGGGATTGAACCGTCGACCTCCGCTTTATAAGAGCGGTGCTCTAACCAACTGAGCTATATGCCCATTATTATAATAACTATGTCGCTAAATAGCTAGTTATTTTTATAAATAAATAGTTAGTTATTTTATACCACTATGCCTCTAATTTTTCAAGTTTGTTTTTCAGTTCAGAAATTAGCTCAATGCTAGCCGTTTCAATATCTTTATTAATTGAGGCTGTTGCTAATTTAGCCGTTCCTTGAGGTGAATATTCTTTTAATAATTCTAGGGCGTTTACATTTTTTAGAGAGTAAATAATTATTTTACTGGTAGCTGGCGACTTTTCGCAGAGAATCACTGCTAATTTAGCATTCGGAACATTCATGATTAACTCATCAATGATTTCATCTAGGCTTTCTAAAGAGGGACTAGTTTCTTCTAAGTCTTTAGCGCTTAATTTTGACCAGATAATTTCTTCTTTTTGTTCAGAGTGAAGATTATTAAGCACCCGCCCCCAAAGTTTAAGAGTGGAGAGACTACGTGAACGATATAAATTATTAACAATTTTCTCTCGGTTAGCTCCTTCAGAGATTAGTTGAGAGGTGATTAATAAAGAGCGTGGTGTTAAGTTAGTAGTTTTGAAATTTTTTGTTTTTTGGATAATACCAGCTAATAAACAAGTAGCTACATCTGCGCTAATTTTTTCTTGACCACCATTTTTAAATAGATAAAAAATAATTTCTGAAATAGCCACCGCACTTAAATCAATAAAATTTATTTGTCCATACTCTTCATTACTAGCTTGATCATCAATATTAATAATTGGGGTTTTATAGAAGAATTCAATATTTTCATCATAAAGAGTGCCTAAAGACTCTAAATCTCTTAGTCCAACAGTAATAATTAAATCATATTTAAATTTTCCAGCACGTGCGCTGACATCTTTTGGGCTAAACCAGCCTTCAGATGGTGAAATAATAAAATTTAAAGTATTGTCGTCAACTAGATATTTTATTTGACTTACTTTAGCCTGACTAATATCTACTGAAACAATAAAACGGCGTAAATTATTTAAAGAGTTCTGAATTTCATTATATCCTGGGAGAAAAGAAAAATTATTTTTTGTTTGATCAAAATCGGCACCGACAATAGAGACATCATAATCCTGATTTTTTAAAAATAAAAATAAGGCCAAGGAAGAGGCGAGGGCGTCGCCTTCTTGATTAGCCGAAAAAATAATCAAAATGCTTTTTGATTTTTTAATTTGGTTAAAAATTTGTTGTTCTAGGTTAAGCATTGTTGAAAATTAAAAATCAGATTAACTGAGAAGTTAACTAATAAATATACAATTAATTATGACTAAAGTCAAGGTAAGTTTAAATTGACTTTAGGTGCTTTTTTTGGTAATTTTAATGTATGAAAAAAGAATTAGAAAAAGCCTATAATCCCGGTGAAAATGAGGATAAAATTTATCAAAAATGGGAAAAATCAGGATATTTTAATCCTGATAATTTAAATTTACCAGCTGATGCTAAAAGCTATACCATTGTTTTGCCGCCACCTAATATAACTGCCAAATTACATATTGGCCATAGTTGCATGTTGGCGATTGAAGATCTTTTGATTCGTTATCACCGCATGGCTGGATATAGAACTTTATGGTTGCCGGGCACTGATCATGCTGCGATTGCTACTCAGATGGCGGTTGAAAAAAAGATTTTTACTGAAACGGGAAAAACTAGACATGATTTGGGTCGGGAAAAACTATTAGAAGAAATTTGGAACTTTCTTTATAGCACTCAGGCTGCTATTTTACACCAAACCAGAAAAATGGGTTCTTCCCTGGATTGGTCGCGTGAAGCTTTTACACTTGATAAGGAAAGACAGCGAGCGGTTAATCGCATGTTTATTGATATGTACCGCGAGGGGGTGATTTATCGTGGTGAACGAATAGTTAATTGGTGCCCCCATTGTCATTCAACTTTAGCTGATGATGAAGTGGAATATAAAGAGCAGCATGGTAAATTATATACTTTTAAATATAGTCCCGAATTTCCTATGGCTATTTCTACCACTCGTCCAGAAACTAAATTAGGTGATACAGCGGTAGCGGTTAATCCGAAAGATAAGCGTTATCAAAAATATATTGGTCAAGAATACCAAGTAAATTTTTGTGGTCAACCTTTAAATATTAAAATAATTGCTGATCGTAAGGTGGAATCAGATTTTGGAACAGGCGCTTTGGGGGTAACACCAGCGCACTCTATGGTTGATTGGCAAATGGCGGAGGCTAATAATTTATCAATAGTGAAAGTTATTAATGAAGATGGTTTAATTCATCAAGGTTTTGGTAAATATTCTGGCCTAACAGCTGAGGCGGCTCGCCAATTAATTATTGAAGAGCTGAAGAAACAAGGGTTAATGGAAAAAGAAGAGGATTTAGTTAATAATTTATCTATTTGTTATCGTTGTGATACTCCAATTGAACCATTGCCTTCAAAACAATGGTTTGTTAGTGTTGATAAAAAATTAGCTCGTTTAGGCGGTCAGTCATTAAAAGAAAAAGCGTTAGAAGCAGCTCAAACAAGAGAAATAACTTTTATTCCAGAGCGCTTTAATAAACGTTATCAAAACTGGATGGAGAATCTTCATGATTGGTGTATTTCTCGTCAGATTTGGTTTGGTCATGAGATCCCGGTTTGGTATAGAGGAGAGGAAATTTATTGTGGTGAAACTGCCCCAACCGGAGATGGTTGGATTAAGGATGATAATACTTTAGATACTTGGTTTTCTTCTGGCATGTGGACCTTCTCTACTTTGGGTTGGCCAGACAACTATCAAAATGGAGTGAAAACTGGAGATTTAAAAAAGTTTCACCCCACTCAAGTACTAGAAACCGGATATGATATTTTAACGCTATGGGTTTCTCGGATGATTATGATGTCATTTTTTGCTTTAGATGAAGTTCCTTTTAGCCAGGTTTATTTACACGGTACTATTTTAGATGAAAAAGGAAAGAAAATGAGTAAAAGCAAGGGGAATGGCGTTGATCCCTTAGATGCAATTACAGAATATGGAGCCGATGCTTTACGCCTTTCTTTATTAATGGGATCTACGCCGGGAAATGATACTCGCTATAGTACAGAAAAAATTGAGGCCAAAAGAAATTTTATTAATAAACTTTGGAATATTGCTAGATTTATTTTAAATTCAACAGAAGAAAAATATTTTTCTACCCCAGCTGATCAAGTGCCCGCTGCTCAAACCCTATTTGATCAGTGGATTTTAGGGGAAATGAATAATTTAATTAAAAGTGTTACTGTTAGATTAGAAAATTTTGAATTTTCTTTAGCCGCAGAAGAGCTTGATGAGTTTACTTGGAATAAATTAGCGGATTGGTATTTAGAGGTTGCTAAGGTAGAAAAAAATAAAGAAGAAATTTTAATTTATTTATTAAAGAATTTGTTAATTCTCTGGCATCCGTTTATTCCTTTTGTAACGGAAGCTATTTGGGAGAGCTTTAATGATAGTCTTTTAATGATTACTGCTTGGCCACAAGCAACTGATAATTTAGAAGATCGTAAAATGGAGGTTGATTTAGTTAAAAACATCATTATTGCTATTCGTAATGCTCGCAGTGAACATAAAATTGAACCAGCTAAAAAGCTTACAGCAGTTATCTATGGTCATAAATTAACCAAAGTTCTTAATGACCAGGCGGAAATTATTAAAAATTTAAGAACTGGAATTGAGAGTTTAGAAATTAAAGAGTCAGGCGAGGATGTTGAAAAAGCGATTATTGTTCCAGTGGGAGAAATTACCATTTATTTAATTGGCCTTATTGATGAAGTTAAAGAAAAAGAGCGCCTACTAAAAGAGCAGGCTAATTTAGAAAAATTAATTGACCGACAAATTCAAAAATTAAATAATTCCGATTTTGTTTCTCGTGCTCCGGAAAAAATAGTGACCGCAGAAAAGGAAAAATTAAATAATTATCAACAAGAACTTGCTAAAATAACTAATATAATCACCAGTCTATGACCTTAAAAAATTACCTATTCGTCATGTCCGTTCTCACAGCAGTTTGTTGGGGGGTTTTTTTCTTTGTAGCTGGTCTGATTGATCCCGCCCTAACTAATTGGCTTGGTTTTTTTCTTTTTTATTTATCTTTCTTTCTAGCTTTAAGTGGTACTTTCGCCCTGGTTGGCTTTCTTTTTCGTTTAGTTGCCTTAAAGAAAGAACTAGCTTTTAATTTGGTAAAAATTTCTTTTAGACAATCATTTCTTTTTTCTTTATTTATTATTTTATTGCTTATTTTAAAATCACAAAATTTATTTAATTGGTTAAATTTATTTTTATTGGTTATTATTTTTAGTATTTTAGAATTATTTATAGGTAATTATAAAAAAAGTCGTTAAATTAGTATTTTAATTAGAGATATATGAAAAATAAAATAGAACAGATAAAAAAAGAGTTTCTTGATCAGTTGGCCAAACTGAAAAACATTGAAGATTTGCGTGCCTTAGAATTAAAATATTTATCTCGTAAGGGGGAATTAAGTGAGATTATGCATGGGCTGAAAGATTTAAGTTTGGAGTTAAAAAAAGAGTTAGGTGAATTAGCTAATAAGGCTAAGATAGAGATGCAAACTAAGTTCACAGAAGCTCGTCGGGTAATTGAAAGTTATGGTAAAAAAGATGATTTCGTTGATGTTACTTTACCGGGAGAAAAAATTGCCAATGGTCACTTAAATCCTTTAACGTTAGTTCAGAATGACTTGGAAGACTTATTTACTTCTCTAGGTTTTATTATTGGTGATGGACCAGAGCTAGAAAGTGATTATTATAATTTCACGGCTTTAAATGTTCCACCTCTTCATCCAGCACGTGATATGCAAGACACTTTTTATATTGATTCTAAGAATAAGAATGGAGAATATGATTTAGTGATGCGCACCCAAACCTCTTCTGTGCAAATTAGAATGCTACAAAAATATGGTGCCCCACTTAAGGTAATTATTCCAGGACGTTGTTTTCGTAATGAAGCTACTGATGCTCGCCATGAACACACCTTTTATCAGTGCGAAGGAATCGTGATTGGTAAAGATATAAATTTTTCTAATCTAAAAAGTTTATTAGAAATAGTGGGTAAAAGATTGTTTGGTCCAGATACAGAATTAAGAATGCGTCCAAAATTTTATCCATTTGTTGAGCCAGGAAATAACGGTGAATACACTTGCTTTCTTTGTAATGGCAAGGGTTGTCGGGTTTGTAAGCAGACTGGTTGGCTAGAAATAGTTGGCGCTGGTTTAATTCACCCTGATGTTTTACGGGCTGGCGGGATTGATCCGGAAGTTTATTCTGGTTTTGCTTTTGGTTTTGGTTTAACTCGTTTAGCCATGCTTAAATATGGAATTAATGATATTCGCCTATTTAATAGTGGCGATCTTAAATTTTTAGAACAATTTTAATTATATGTATATTTCTCTTAATTGGTTAAAAGATTTTATTAAAATCCCGGCTAAATTGGAGGCAGCTGAGATTGCTAAAAAATTAACAGATCATACTGCCGAGGTTGAGGGATTAATTAAGCAGGCGGATCAATTTAATAATATTGTGATTGGTCAAGTGCTAGAGGTAAATAAACATCCTAATGCGGATCGTTTGCGTTTAGCTGTAGTTGATATTAAAAAAGAAAAACTAAATATTGTTTGTGGCGCGCCTAATTTAGCGGTAGGACAATTAGTGCCAGTTGCTTTAGTTGGTGCGGTGTTGCCGAATGGTTTGGAAATAAAAGAATCAGAAATTCGTGGCGAAAAATCATCAGGTATGATTTGCGCTGAAGATGAGCTGGGAATTGGCAAGGATCATGAAGGTATTTTGGTTTTAGATAAGGGAGCTAAGGTTGGTGAGCCGTTTGCTAAGTATTTAAAAGCTGATGATATTATTTTAGAAATTGATAATAAATCTTTATCTAATCGTTCAGATTTGTTAAGTCATTATGGTATCGCGCGCGAATTAGGGGCTTTATTTGATTTAACCCTTAAACCATACGAAAAGTTAATAGATCAAAAAATTAAATTTGATGATCAGCTGGCTAAGTTGGAAGTTAAAATTGATGACAAAGAAGCCTGCCCACGCTATATGGCGATTAAAGTTGAGGGCATTGAAGTAAAAGAATCCCCTGCTTGGCTCAAAGAAAGATTAATTGCTGTTAATCAGCATCCAATAAACAATATCGTTGATTTAACTAATTATGTCATGTTGGAATGCGGGCAACCAATGCATGCTTTTGATGCTGCCAAGGTCAAGAAAATTAATGTTCGGTCTGCTCACCAAGAAGAGGTTTTAGAAACTTTAGATGAAAAAGAAAGAGTATTACATGAAGATGATTTAGTGATTAGTGATGGTGAAAATGCTTTAGCGATTGCTGGTATTATGGGAGGTAAAGAAAGTGGTATTTCTGAACAAACAACTAGCATTATTGTTGAAGCAGCTAATTTTAAAGCTGCGACTGTTAGAAAAACTTCACAAAAATTAGGTTTGCGTACTGAGTCTTCCACGCGTTTTGAAAAATCACTTGATCCAGCTTTAACCGAAATAGCTTTATTTAGGTTTTTAACTTTATTAAAAACAATTTGCCCAGGTATGGTTATTGCCAGTGCCTTAACTGATGTTAATTCAACGGTTATAGCGACAAAAAATATTGAGTTTGATCTTAATTGGCTAACTAAAAAAATTGGGCAAGAAATTCCAAGAGAAACAGCTATTAATATTTTAAAAAATTTAGGTTTTATAATTACTGATGAAACAGAAAATATTTTACAGGTAGAAGTTCCTTCTTGGCGAGCTAGTAAGGATGTAACTATTAAAGAGGACTTAGTTGAAGAGGTGTTGAGAATTTATGGCTATAATAATATTGAATCTCGTCTACCAGTAGAAGAACTTTCTCTGCCGGAGTTGAATCATGAGAGATTAATTGAAAGAAAAATAAAAAATATTTTAGCCTTTAAATATAATTTAGCAGAGGTTTATAATTATTCATTTGTGGGCGAAGATCAGTTAACTAAATTAAATATTGATTTTTTTAATCATTTAAAAATTGCCAATTCTTTGTCAGAAATTCATACCATGCTTCGCCAATCTTTAGTTCCGGGCTTGGTTGGCAATATTAAAACTAATCAGGCAAAGGCAGATGCTTTAGGATTTTTTGAATTTGGTAGTGTCTTTTTTAAGGCTCCGGGGAATTTAAAAAAAGAAATAACTGGTGATGAAGTTTTACCTTATCAAGAGAAACATCTTGGTTTAGTCTTAGCTGCCAATGAAGATAATTTGTTTGCTCGCCTTAAAGGAGTTGTTAATAATCTTTTACAAAATTTATTAGGTTATACAGTGGAGACAGAGTTTTCTGTTCTTTCTACAATTCCTGGTTGGGCAGATAAATACCAGGTTGCTAAAATAGTTATTTTAGGGAAAGAAATTGGGGTTGTCGCTATGCTTAGCCAGACAGCGATTAATAATATTAATTTAAAAAAGAAAGTAGCGATAGCGGAAATAAATTTTACAACTTTGGTTGATTTAATTATTAAGTCTCCAGCTAATAATTTTAAAGAATTACCTAAGTATCCGGGAGTTGTTCGTGACTTAGCTTTTGTTGTAAATGAAAAAATATTATATAATGAAATAAGAAAAGAGTTACTTAATTTTAATCCCTTAATTAAAGAAGTTGAATTATTTGACGTTTATGTGGGCGATAAATTAGCCGAGGGAGAAAAGAGTTTGGCTTGGCATATTAATTTTCAGTCAGAGGAGCGAACACTAACAGCCGAAGAAGTTGATGTTGTTGTTTCTGAATTAGTAAAAGTTTTAGAGAGTAAATTCGCGGCGAAATTGAGAGAATAATATTTATTTAAATAAAAAATTAAATATAAAAATATGTTCTTAACTTCAATTGATGTTTTGAATTTAGTACTGGCGATTTGTGTTTCTCTTTTGACTGTTTTTCTTTGTTGGGCGATATTTTATTTTATTTCTTTTGCCCGCTCAATTAGGCGAATTACTAAAAAAGCTGAACGAGGAGTTAATAAAGTGGAGCAGATAATAGAAATGGTTAGACAGCAATTAAGCAGCAACTCAGTTTATCTTTCCCTATTTAGCAGCTTAGTACAAAAAGCAATGAATGTGGTTAAGGAAAAGAAAACAAAAACTAGTAAAAAGAAGAAGAAATAAGTTTTAATTAATTTCTGCTAATAAAAAAGTCCGAGATAATGTCGGGCTTTTTTATTGATTAATTATTTTTATTTTTTAGCTTGACCACACTCTCTATTGCTACAGCTTATTTTTCCTGTTTTAATATTTTTGATCATTAAGCCAGTACACTCTGGACAAGTTTCGCCGGTAGGTTCTCCCCAATAAGCATTTTTACAGTTTGGATAGTTGTCGCAAGCCCAAAAAGCACCTCGTCGGCTAAATTTTTTTACTATTTTGCCGGTGTGACATACGGGGCAAGCAACAGCTGGGCTATTTGAATTTTCAGTTGTAATATTTTTAATGTTTTTACACTTTGGATAGGCCGAACAAGCTAAAAATGGACCAAATTTTCCAGTGCGAACTTTCATCGGTGCGCCACATTTGTCGCAAACTTCCCCAGCATACTTTTTTTGTAGTGCTAAAATTTTTGCATCTGGTTCTTTTTTCTCAAAAGGACTAGCTTGTCCACCGTATTTTTTAATGTTTTTACACTTTGGATAAGCTGAGCAAGCTAAAAATTTTCCGTAACGCCCAGTTTTAATAACCATCGGTGCGCCACATTTATCACAAAGCTCAGTTGATTTTTCCTCAATCATAATATCACTTTTTTTAATTTCTTCTTCTTTCTTTTTTAAATTATCATGGAAGTCTGAATAAAAGTTGCTGATTACTGGCTGCCATTTTTTCTTTCCTCTAGCAATATCATCAAGATCATTTTCCATTTTAGCAGTAAACGCATAATCAACAATTTTAGGAAAATGATTGATTAATAAGTCGGTAACAATAAAAGCAATTTCTGTTGGTTTTAATTTTTTATTTTCATCACGTTCAACATAATTGCGTACAATAATTGTATTAATAGTTGGCGCATAAGTAGAGGGTCGTCCGATTCCATGTTTTTCTAGTTCTTTAACTAAACTAGCATCAGAATAGCGGGCTGGTGGATTAGTTTCATGTTTATCAGCGCGCAGATCTATTAAATTAACTTTATCATTTTTAGTTAAAGAGGGTAGTTCTTGTTCCTTTGTTTTTTCTGGCCAGATTTTTAAATATCCCGGAAAAATAATTGTTTGGCCGTTGGCATGAAAGATATAGATTTCTTTATTCTTTTCAGTTTTAACATCAACGGTGGTGGTTGCTAATTTGGCCGCTGTCATTTGACTAGCGATTGCGCGTTGCCAAATTAAGCGATATAAACGTTCTTGGTTTTTATCTAATTTTCCAGTCAATAATTCTGGCGTGTTAGCTGCTTTTGTCGGGCGGATAGCTTCATGAGCTTCTTGGGCATTTTTACTTTTATTTTTAAAAACTCGTCCACCGGTAACTGCATAGTCAGTGCCTAAATTTTTCTTTAACCAGTCATAAGCATCATTAATAAACTTAGGAGATAAATTTAAAGAATCAGTTCTCATGTAGGTGATATAACCTTGTTCATATAATTTCTGGGCGATAGTCATTGTTTGCTTGGCACTGAAACCAAGCTGGCGATTAGCAGATTGTTGTAGAGTGGAGGTAGTAAAAGGAGCTCCGGGATTTTTAGCAATTTGTTTTTTTTCTACTTTGTCAATTAAATAATTTGCTTCTTGGAGAAGTTTTTTTAACTCTTCAGCTTTTTCTTTTTTAATTACTAATTTATCAAAAGTTTTATTGCGAATTTTATAGAGATTGGCGGCAAATTTTTCTTTTTTACTGTCTTTAAAAAAGTCAGCTGATAAACTCCAATATTCTTCAATTTTAAAAGCCGAGATTTCTCTTTCTTTTTCTACAATTAAACGAGTAGCAACGCTTTGAACGCGGCCAGCTGATAAGCCTTTAGCCACTTTTTTCCATAAAAAGGGCGACAATTCATAACCAACTAAACGATCTAGTAGACGACGAGCTTGCTGGGCATCTACCATATTAAGATTAAGGGGGCGGGGATTTTTTAAAGCCTCTAAAATTGCATTTTTAGTAATTTCATGAAAAGCAATTCTTTTAGTTGTTTTTATATCAAGATCTAAAGCCTCAATTAAGTGCCAGGCGATAGCTTCTCCTTCACGGTCTTCATCAGAAGCTAAAATAACCTCAGCTGATTTTTTAGCAGCTGCTTTTAAGGAGGCAACTGTTTTTTTAGCCTTGTCAGGAATAACATAGGTCGGTTCAAAATTGTTTTCAATATCAATCCCCATTTTATTAGTCGGTAAATCGCGAATATGACCAAAAGAAGATTCAACTTTATATTCTTTGCTTAAGAATTTACTGATAGTTTTCGCTTTGGTTGGAGATTCAACAATAATTAAATTCATAGATTAAGTAGTTTAAAGATAGTGATGGGGAAAATATTTTAAGCAAGATCATAATTAATTCCATCACTTTTAATAATTCCCCGAAGTTCTAATATACTTAGTTTACTATTTATGACTGAGGTGTCAAGTTTGCTTAGTTTAACAAGTTCATCAATATTTATTTTTTCTGCTCGTTCATTTGCTTGTTTTAAGAGCTGATAAATAATTTTTTCTAAAGGATCATCTAAAATTATTTTCTTTGTTTTTATTTTTTTCTTTTTTCTTGGCTCACTCTTTTCTAATTGAAAAATTTCCAGAATATCTTCTACTTTAGTGATTGTTTTAGCGCCACATTTTATTAAATTATTAGTACCTTGAGAAAATTCACTAAAAATATTTCCGGGAATGGCCAAGACTTCTCGGTTTTGATTAAGCGCAAAGTTGGCGGTAATTAAGGAACCTGATTTTTTTTGAGCTTCTATTATTAAAGTAGCTTGAGCTAGACCAGAGATTAAGCGATTGCGTTGTGGAAAGTTTTGCGGAAGCGGTGGAGTATTTGGTGGAAACTCAGAAATCAGTATACTACCCTGTTTGATTATTTCTTCAGCTAGGCAACGATTAGCACGAGGATAAATATTATTAGCATTAACACCAGTTCCGAGAACAGCGATGGTAATTCCCTTATTATTAAGAGTTGCGCGATGAGCTAGAGCATCAATTCCGAGAGCTAGACCGCTGACAATTTCTACTTTTTGTTCAATAAGATCGGGTAAAAAGGTGGTAATTATTTTTTCTGCATAAGCACTGTTTTTTCTTGAACCGACAATTGCTAAGCGATTTTTACTTTCATCATTAAGAACTTCTAAAGAGCCACGATAGTAAAGCAAGAATGGCGGGGCGGCAATTTCTTTTAAAAGTCGTGGATAATTATCATCGTGCCAAGTTATAAAAAAGACACCTTCTTTGGTTAATTTTTCTTCAGTTGCTTGGGGAGAAAATGTTTTTCGCCAATTAATGAAGTCAAGAGCTATTTGATATTTGATTCCCGCTTTTTCTAAATTAAATAAATTAGCTAAATAAGCTTGGGCGGGAGAGGAAAAATATTTTTCTAAAAGCAACATGCTTTTGGGACCAATTTTAGAAAAATAATTAAAGCCCAGTAGTGCTTGTCGGTCGCTAATTTTTTCCTTATTTAAATTATTCATAATAGCAAAATAAAATCCCTCTAAATTTTTTAGAGGGATTTTATGTTTAGTTAATTGTCTATTTTTATTTTTGCGAAGACTTCTTTTAACCGCTCCTTTTCTTCGTGCTTAAAGGGTTGAAGTACAAATTTTTCAGCTGGAATACGTGTTCGCAGTAATTCATTTTTTATACCAATTCTGATGCGAGTAAATTTTTTAGTTTTTAAGTGATTAATAATAGATTGAATTCCTTTATGTCCGGCACTAGTTGAGTCAGTGGCAATTTTTATATTCCCAAAATCAATATCTAAATCATCTTGAATAACAATTAGAGTTTCTTTTAAGTCGGCATTTTTTTTAGAGATAAACCCAAGGTTTTTAGGGATTAATTTATAATAATCTAAAACTTTACGCACCGCTTGTCCAGAATTATTCATGAAAGTTAGGGGTTTGATATATAAAAAATTATCAGCTTCATAGAAAGCAGCACCCCATTTTTTATTTTCTCGCCAAGTAACTGGACCAAGTAGATTATCTAAAAACAACCAAGCAATATTGTGACGAGTATTTTTATATTGTTCTCCGGGGTTGCCCAGGCCAACAACTATTTTCATAAAAAGATAAGGAGGTAATTAATTATTTTAGATATTTATATTATAGCAAGAGTTATTTTTTATAAGTAGTGTGCGATTTTCTTTCTTTAGTAACGGACATTTGTATAGGTGTACCAGTAAAGCCATATTTTTCTCGTAAACGGTTTTCCATAAAACGCAGATAAGAAAAGTGTAGGTTATCATTCGGTCCAATTTGTACAGAAAAAGCGGGTGGATTATATTTTGTTTGTGTTAGTTTATAAATGCGAGGTGCCTTTAATCCCTTTCCCTTAGCTGGTTTATGTATTTTAACAATATAATTTAAAAACTTATTACATTGAGAATCACTTAACTGTAATTGGCGTTCGGCCGCAATTTTTAAAATTAAATCAAGAATTTTATTAACCTTCTCTCCAGTTTTGGCGGACAAAAATTGAATTGGTGCCCAAGTAGCAAAAGGGAGTTTGTCATAAATTATTTCTTCCCAGTTTTTAGTATTACGTTTTTCAACTAAATCCCATTTATTAGCCACAAAAATTAAACTTTTTTGACGATCAACTATTTCTTGAACTATTTTAGCATCTTGGCGAGTAAGCGGTTGGCTAATGTCAATAACTAATAGAGCAATATCTGCTTTATCAAGAGACTTTAATGATTTTAAGATTCCCGGCTTTTCTAAACCCTTGCTTTTACTTCCCTGTTTAGAAATTCCAGCTGTATCTACTAAGGTGATCTGCTTATCTTTAAAAAAGAGATGCGTATTTTGTGGTTCACGAGTGGTATGAGCTTCGGGGCTAACAATTACCCGCTCATAGCCGAGGATAGAATTTAATAATGAAGATTTACCAACATTGGGTTTGCCAACAATACAAACATTAATATCATTATCAGTTTTTTCTTTTTGCAGATATTTATTTTTTTTAGGCTGATCTATTTTAGAAATTACTAAATCTAATAAATCGCCAGTTCCCATGCTGCTAGTAGCTGAAACAGGGATAGGTTCACCTAGACCAAGCTGATTAAATTGAGCTGTTTCAGAGACAGAGCGAAAATTATCAACTTTATTAGCGACTAATAAAACTTTTTTATTATAGTGTAGGTTTTTTTTCAGAGCTTGAGCAATTTCTTTATCCTCGGGTAATAAGCCAGTTTTAGCATCAACCAGGAATAAAATTAAATCCGCTTGATTTAAATAAAATAAAGCTTGTTTTTGGGTTTGCGTCTCAATGTCTTTGGCTAGAGGTTTTTTAGCAAGTAAATATTGCCAATCAATTATGCCAGCAGTATCCACTATTTCAAAAGCACTATTATTCCATTCAACAATTCCTAAATTACTATCGCGAGTAGTGCCAGCGATATTAGAAATTAAAGCTTGTCTTTTTTCGGTTAAGCAATTAAAAAGAGTTGATTTACCAACGTTTGTTCGTCCGCAGAGAGCAACTAGAGGTAGATTGTTTTTTTTCTCGCTGATCATAAAATTATTTTTGATTAGCATCTGTACCTAAAATTAAAAGAAAGTCTGCCTTATCTTCTCCTTTTTTATATTCATTAAGCCAGTCCGGAGAATTAAAGGCTTGAGTAGCGCCGGTTAATTTTTTTATAGTTGTTAAAGCTTCTTTTTTCTGACCAAAACTTAAGTCATAAACAACTGTTTGTTCATAATTTCTTTCTACGGCGTTGCCAGTGCCAATTATTTCAAAATTAAAATCCTTTAAGACAAGAGAGGTTTTTCCAGCTAGGCCAGTTATCCAGGTGCCGTTGGCTATAAAAATACTGGCTTCTTCAGAAATTGGAGAAATAATTTCCTTTTTACTTATTTCAGCTGAATCAAAAATTGTTTGCACCATATTTCTGATTTCTGAAAAATTACCAGAACGTGGGATTAGGATATAGGCACCATCTTCCCCTATACTAGGAGATAATAGTCCGTTGGGAGCATCACTAAGAACTTTATTAATTACCTGTTCATTTTTTATATCTTTAGTTAAATTCCATAAACGAATTATTTCCCAAACATTTAAATTAGTAGAAATATCTTGATTAAATTCCTCAACTAGTTTACTAAGAACGGAGGGATTAAGAAGAGTTTGCCGTGATAATAATTTATTTTTAACCGCCTCAATTAATAATTGTTGTCGTTTTGCTCTGGCAAAATCAGATCCTTCAATACCGAGAGCGTGGCGACTGCGAGCATATTTTAAGGCAGTTGATCCATTCATTTTTTGCCAACCAGCATCAAAATGCAAGTGTTCAAAACGAGAATAATAATTAGGATTATCTTCTTGACCGGCGATTGGATAAGTGTAATCATCAAAGGAATTTTCAACATTAATTTCTACGCCTCCTATTTCATCAATAATTCTTTCAAAGCCAGTAAAGTCAACTCTGATAAAATAAGTAATTGGTTCTTGTAGGAGCTCAGAAATAGCCGCGGCTGTTGCAGGACCGCCTGATCCCGGTTCTTTTTGTTCAGCATAAGCATTAACACTGTTTATTTTTCTCCAACCACTAGCAGGAGCTGTTAAGTCTCGGGGAATAGAAATTAAAGCAGCTTGTTTAGTTGAGGGTTTTAGGCTAGCCAAGATAATAGTATCAGTTAAAAAACCACCTTCATGTTTTGCGCCACCCATGCCAAGCAAAAGAATATTAATACGATCATTTTCTTCACCAACTAACTGTCTCTCTTGAGCAGGAACTAATTTTCTAATTTTATTTAAAAAACCAATTTCTGATACCCAGTCACTAGCGCTTTGGCTAGACATGATTATTTTTCCTGAAAAAACTAGAATAATTACTGAAAAAATAATAATATAAGTAGTAATTTTTTTTCTTTTAGGGTTATTTATTAATAATTCATCATTAAGCTGATTGGCTTGATTTCTGCTTTCCAACTTTTCTAATTCTTGCATTTTTTTCTTAAAATCAATCATAAATAATAAAAAAAATTCTCTCAGGATAAAGAGGGTTTTTAATATAATGCTACATAACATTATATTATCGTCAAGGTCTTTTGTCAAAACGATAAAAAAATATAAAAAACCGTGATAATTCACGGTTTTTAAGTCG
>JAAZJO010000013.1 GCA_012800315.1 Candidatus Falkowiibacteriota bacterium | reverse complement strand
GCTGCCAACACTTTATTAACAAACATTTCAACACGAGATATAGAAAATATCTATAATGATTTTGGCTTAAAAGTTCCCGGATCAGGGGAAACGGAAAATTTTATGACTGTGATGGAATATTCATCCTTCTTCCGTACATTATACAATGCTTCTTATCTCAATAGGAAAATGTCGGAAAAAGCTTTAAAATTATTAACTTCTCCAACCTTTACTCAAGGAATTGTAGCTGGTCTACCTCGGGAAACCTTAGTTGCTCATAAATTCGGTGAAAGAGTTTTTGAAAATAAAAAGCAGCTTCATGATTGTGGAATTATTTATTCAAATAACGGAAATTATTTACTTTGCATTATGACTAAAGGCGATGATTTTAAAAAAATGGAAGAAGCCATCGCTAATATCTCTAAAAATGTTTTCCATAACCTGAATTCGTTTACAAATTGATGAAAAAATATTAAAATTATAAGAGATGAGAAACAAAATACTAAAATTATTAATACTCATTTTAGTTTTATTCGGCTTTTTAAGCGGAACTCCTTTTGTTTTTAGCCAAACAAGTAGTATTGATGCGGAAATTAATGAACTTAATCTAAAAATTCAAAATCAAAAGAAACAAATTGAGGAATTAAAGATAAAACAAAGTGAATATCAAACCCAAATTGAAGCTAAGCGTCGCGATAGAATAACTTTAAACAATCAATTAGCCTTAATTGAAACCCGTTTAGCTAAGGCACAGCTAGATATTGATAGTGTTAATTTAGAAATAGATAAAACTAATTTAGAAATTCAGAAGACTGAAATTGAAGCTAATAATCTTGATACGCGAATAGAGGAAGGGAAGCAACATATCACTAATTTATTACGTTTAGTTTATAAGCAGGATCAAATGACAACTATTGAAATGCTGCTGCTAAACGAGTCTTTGTCTGATTTCTTAAATCAAGCAAAATATCTTGAAGACACGAACAAGGAAATAAAAAATAGCGTTGAAGAGTTGCGGGCTGATAAGGATCGCCTTGATAATAACAAAAAAATTCTCAATAAAAAAAATGAGGAGTTATTAGCTTTAAAAAAGCAATTAAAGGAAAGGGAAGACTCTCTTCATTATGAACAGGAAAATAAAACTTATATTTTAGAGGAAACTAAATCATCAGAAAAGCAATACCAAGAATTATTAGCGCGGGTTAAGCGAGAACAAGAACAGGCGGCAGCTGAAATTTCTAGTGCTGAAAGTTTGATTAGGAAAAAGATGTCTCAAAAAGATCAGCAAAGACTACAAGATGGTAATAATAATATTGATTGGCCAGTCCCTAGAAATAAAATTACTAGCAGTTTTCATGACATTGATTATCCTTATCGTAAAATTATTGGTGAACATTCGGGAGTTGATATTCGGGCGGCGCAAGGAACTACGATTACGGCCGCTGCTGATGGTTATGTGGCAAAAGTAAAGTTTGATGGTAGTAAAAATTATGCCTATATTATGTTAATTCACGGTGATGGTCTAGCGACTGTTTATGGACATGTTTCTGCTGTTTATGTCACTGTTGATCAATACGTTGTGCAAGGACAAGCTATCGGACGATCAGGCGGAACTCCCGGCACAACTGGCGCTGGCTCAACTACCACCGGACCACATTTACACTTTGAAGTCAGAAAAGACGGTCTGCCAGTTAACCCGGAAAATTATTTACCTTAATATAAAATTATAAAAAAACCACTTAAAAACCGAGTTATTACTCGGTTTTTTTGTTTAAAGCTATCTTTAATTTTTAAAATTTACGTTTATCATGAACTTGGCGATGAATATCTCGCAACTGCTTATTAGTGACATGGGTATAAATTTGAGTAGTGGCAATATTACTATGTCCTAAAAATTCCTGTACAGTTCTTAAATCAACGCCCGCATTAAGTAAATCAGTGGCAAAAGAATGACGCAAAGTATGTGGTGTAGCCATTACTGGTAAACCAGATAAAATAACATATTTTTTCACAATCTCTTCAATACTTTTTACCGTTAAACGTCGGGAGGCACTACTTTTAGCACTACCACGCTTATAATTTATAAATAAAGCTTCATCCATATCTTTGCGTTCCTTAAGATAAGCACGTAAAGCCTTAATAGCTCGTTCTGAGAAATAAACCGTTCTAATTTTGTCACCTTTACCCACAATCGCAATTTCTAAATCTTGTGTATTCTCCTTAATTCTTAACTGATCACGATTAAGGGCAGTTAATTCAGCTACGCGCAAACCGGTTGAAAATAAGGTTTCTAAAATTGCGCGATCCCGTAAGCCAATAATTGTTCCGCTTTCTGGTGCATTTAATAAATTAGATAACTGGTTTAAAGTTAAAAATTTTATTTCCTTATCAGCTCTGTCCTTAGCTAGTTTTACTTTTGAAGGCGGCAGGGAATTGATGTTTTTTTCAACAAAAAACTCTAAAAAGGATCGTAAAGCAATTAAATAGCAATTTTGAGTGGTCTTTTTTAGGGTTTTTTGAGTTTTAGGGTCAATATGGCGCGAAAGATAGACTTTGTACTGCCAAATATGCTCAGCGGTCAATTCTGAGGGTTTTAGGGCATCATTTTGAGACTTTTTTAGCCAAGCAAAGAACTTACGTAAAAAACGAGTATAATTTTCCTGAGTTTTAGAGGATAAGCCTTTTTCAATCTCAGAATAATCTAAAAAATCATTTAAATATTTAATTATTGGTTTTTGTAAACTCATATTCAAGGGTTAGAAGAAATAAAGATAAAAGAGGGGAAGAAAAGAATAATGTTAAATAAAGGGTTAAATTGACCACTTTTCCTTATCTTTAATACTTCGCATAATGTATATTAATACACCTATTATTGAAGAAAATAAAAGAGCTGGTCTTAAACCCCTTAATTACATCGGTATAGCTAAATTAAACAAAACACCCATAAACTGAACTTCTGGTCGGAATAATAAGATTATCTTGATTGCAATCAAAAACAAACCGATAACAACCGCACAAAAAATTAAAACAGCAAAAAAGAAAAAGAATTTAAAAGCACTTTCCATGTCCATATAGTTTTTTAATTAATATATGTATATACGATCGCCATAACGCAGATCAATATAATTAGTCTTATTAAAATTATCCTTTATTTTTTCCTTTTTTACAAGGACCAAGTCAGCAATTTGCTCTCCAGCATCCTTTTTGATGTTAAAATAAGCCAATGGTCCCGCAGAAAACTTTACCTGAACGGTATTAAATTCCTGATCAATAATAAATCGTTCAATTGGTAATTCGGGAATATCTGATAAATTATTATTTAAATCAAAAATAAACTTTAAATATTCATCAGAAATATTTATTTTATTATTTAAACCAATAAAATCAACATCATTTTTATTTTCTAAAATAAAATAACGTTGTTTATCCTCATCAGAAACAGCTTCTTCGCGAATGGTGTAAGCGTCCGCTGAAGCGTAAAAAAAGTCATTTCCCTGTTGAAAAATAAAAGCATAAGGCCGTTCTCCAACTTTAACGATTAGAGTTTTTGGTAATTTCTTTATTATCTCTAAAGAAGCTAAATTATATGATGACAAAATACTTTCCTGCACCTCTTCTTTATTAAAAATTAAAATATTATTTTGCTTAAAAATCCCGTAACGTTTTTGCTCCATTTGTTCTTGAATTTTTAATTTAATATTTTCGTCTGATATTCTAGTTAAACCTTCTACTTTAATATTATTAATTTGCCAAACAGACGAACAACAAAAAAACCAAATAAGTAAAATTAAAAAAGCTACACTCAGTAGACTAATAATGATAACAACATGTTTCCGCTTCCCTTTTTTAGGTTTATTAAAAAAAGGATTGCTTAAATTATGGCGTTGATAGTCTTTTTTTATTTTTTTGGAGTAGGTTTTACCTCTTGACATAAACTATAAAATATTGTCTTTACCAAATTATCTCTCTTTTAATATTTGACTGTAAACGGACCAAAAGCTCATAAGGAATAGCGTTAATTAAGCGACTAAGGTTTAAAATTGAATTTCTATTTTCTTTTTTATCAGAAATAACAATCACCCAATCCCCCTTAGCGACATCTTTAATCCCGGCGTCTAAACAAGTTAAATTCATGCAAACTTTACCAGCAATTTGTGCATATCTATGACCGCCAATTCCTAAAATCAAAAGCTCTGCTTTATTTGATAAACGTCTATCTAGACCTTCAAAATAACCAAAAGGGATAATAGCAATATTTGTTTCTTTAGCAGTGCGGTAACTTTCATTATAGGAAACTGTTTCACCTGGTGATAATTTTTGAACAGAAACAATTTTTGATTTCACTCTTAGAGCTGGCTGTAAAGCAGAGTTTTTTTCAAAACTACTTTCTTCAGAATCAGATAAGGGATCATAACCATAAAGTGCTAATCCGGGACGATAGGCCGTTAAAAGATTATTATTTAATTTAAAAACACCAGCTGAATTACCAAGATGCACCCAACGTGGATAATAATTAGCCGCTTGTAAAATTTCTAAAGCCTTTATAAACTCATCTTCTTGTGCCTGATTAAGAATTGAACGCTCATCAGCCGAAGCTAGATGGGAACATAAACCAGTTATCTCAACTTTATCTAAATATTTTTTATTATTTCTAATAAACTTTTTAATGTCTTTAATTCCTTCACGATTCATGCCAGAGTTCACAAATAAATGAATTTTAGCTCTTTTACCATAACGAGCTAAATGTTTTAAAGTTTCATCATCATAAACAACGAATTCCGTTCGGCGAAAATCACAATAATCATAAGCCCTCAAAGGCATTTCACTTAAAATTAAAACTTTTCTTTTAAAAAAACTCCAAACAATTTGTGCCTCCGGAAAAGAATCAACCGCTACCATTGGCGCTGATGTTTTATTTATAATCAAGCACATCTCTTTTAAACCATGGCCATAAGCATTTGATTTTAATACTGGAAAAATTTCCGCACTTCCCTGTCGCTTTTTTAAATAATTAAAATTAGCGATTATTTTTTTCGCCTCTATTTCAATAATATTCAAAGTCTCATATTTTGGTTTTAGAAATTGTCGTAAATAATTTATCATATTATTTATTTAAGGAAGTCCGATCACGCCTGAACCTTTATTTATTTTATCAAAATCTAGATTGGTGCTTAAATCTTGAAGTCTTAAAGTTTTTTCACTATTAGTTAGAGTATCTAGGGCATAGCATTGTATATTGTTCAAAAGAGTAGCGGAACTACCGACTTGCTGCTCATTAGGAATAAATTGAATTTCAAAGCCAATCCGATAATTATCACCTTGATTCTTTAATTCTGGAATCTTCCAAATAATTTGTCGTGAGGAGGCATTATAAGAAAAATCACCAGCCAGCAAAGAACGAGCACCAGTTAATTCCACTCCTGTTGGTAGCTTGGCGCTAAAAACTAGATCTTTAAACTCTCCACTACTTTTGACATCAAAAAAAGCCCAATAATCAGTCGGTAAACCAGCTAAAGGTGGTAATGGCCCAGTGCCCAGCATATCACCTTGCGGGCTGTTATAATAAATAACCGCTTGAGCTTGTAATTCGGCCTTTAAATATAAATTGGGTAAATCAATTAATTCTTTAACCACTTGTTTTCTAATAGTATATTCTGTCTGCGCCTGCCAATTAACTGTTCTAGCAGCTAAATTATTATTTTTAAAATAAACTTTAATAGCTATTTCCTTATTTTCATCAGCCCCCAAAGAATTAATAAGTAATTTTTTATTATTCATCACTATTCCCGATTCAATATTATCAGACACTAAGTCTATTTGATTAATTAAAAAATTTTTATCAAGTGTACTGAAATTAATTTTAATATCGCTAATCGGAATTTGCCCATCATTATGTAAATTTATTTTTAATTCTATTGCCTCATCATTACTAAAATAATCAACTGACGCTGTAAAATTATAAGCTAGCGGTGGATTATTTAAATCAAGTTCAATTCTTTCTGGCAAAGGTTGATTAATAATATTCATGACAGAGGGATGATATAAAAAGAACATAATTGAGGCTACTATCAATAAAACCATAATCATACCTAAAAAAATACCTAAAGCTATATGCGAACGGCTCATGCGATAAAAACGTGCTCGCCCTCTTAAAAAGGTGCGAGTAAACCAATTATTCTTTAGCCATTTATGTTTACGTTTAAAAAGTTTTCTCATATATTTTTAATAAAAATTTTTAATACCCACTAAAATATCCTGGACTCCGTCATTATTAACATCACTGACTCCGACTTTAATGCCGCCATGATAATTTTTGTCATAAGCAAAAAAACCACCTAATACCCTTCCCTGGTAATCAAAAATACGAACGTGTGGTCCTCCACCACTAATTGGCCCAGTAATTATTTCATTTTTACCGTCACTATCAACATCACCAACGGCCACGCTAACACCGCCCCTAAACTTTTTATCATAAGCTAAAAAACTACTTTTCAAAACACCTTTCTGAGAAAATACCTTAACTATTGGCTCTAATCCAGGACCCGGACCAGTGATGATTTCATCCTCACCATCATGATCAACATCACCAAAAGCAACGTTAACGCCACCCCGTGAGTTTTTATCATAAGCAAAAAAGAAAGCGATTGCTTCTCCGGTCGGGGAAAAAACACCCACTTGCGGTCCGCCACCAATTCCAGCCCCAGTTACTATTTGACGAATATATCCTTGATTAATTTTAGCGGCTATATTTACCCTTCCTTGATAGTTTTTAGTATAAGGATAAAAAGTTGCTACTTTTGCTCCATTTTTTTGTAAAGTAATTAAGCCGGTACCAGCCGCTAAATTTACATCTTGGGTAAGTGTTTCTTGACTGGCAATAATAATCTCTTGTTCACCTGAAAAATTATTTAAATATGAAAAGAAACCATTACGTACTTGCTGCCCCTGAGAGTTATAAAAACGATAAAAATATCCATTAGTAAAGGCGGCATCAGTTATGCTATTGCTTTGGCGCAAAAGCACCACTCCATCTTGAGGAGCTAATTTTATATAGTTTATTTTTTGTCCAGTATTAAAATTAGGGTCTTGAGTTCCTTTTATTTTTTCTATTTCTTCCTTAGAAAAAACATAGAGCTGTTCTTTGTTTGTAGAATTAACAATAGCTGAACCATATTTAAAATCACGTCGCCATAAGCCTGCTTCAATCGTAGTGCTGTTATTCTTCAAAAGATTATACGCATTAGAAATAGCTGAGCCGAGATTAACATCATATTCGTCATACCACCAAATTTGACTATGATCAGTCGTGTCATAATCAAAACTATAAAAACCGTCACCCAACAATGTACTAGTTAATCCATAGCGAAAATAACGATAATCAGTTTGGCTTTTATTAAAACTATTAACCACCCAAATATTAGGTGTGAGATTGAGCTTAGGGACATTTAAATAAGTTTTCATTGAACCAGCCCAAGTGCCGCCATTTTCCCAAGACGAAGGAAAATCTTCAAGCATCATACCGTTTAATAATTTCTGATAACCTTCATACACACGCCCATTACCAACAATAATGAAATCATGACCAGCTAATTTTCTAGTAGTTTCTAAAACTTTATTAAAACCTTCTGCCCAAGCAGTATTAAGCTCAGTTATGGAATCTTTTTGCTGATTATCATCAGCATCAATATTGCCACCATTTACCCAAGCAACATCGCCCCAAGTATTGTCATAAAAAACTCCATCCCACAGACCAGTTGATTTTATTTCTTTTATCACAAACTCTGGTAAATAATCATTAAAATGCCTTCCCTGCGTATCAGTTTTTCCTTTATTCGTTAAATTAAGCATTGAGCTACCTGGCCAATTAGAAATTTTATTGCCATTTTGATCTCTGAGCCACCAAGAATCACTTAAACCAGAAGCTAACTGATTACGCATCACCGCATTGCGATAAATACCAACATTATCAATTAATTCAATTGAATTAATATAAGCGAGTAAAATTATTCTGGGATTCAATTTTTTTATTTTTAAAAGCTGTTTCTGACTATTAACCTGGGTTTCCATATCTAAAATCAGTAAATCCCATTTAGCTAATTCTTTTACTTCCGCATCCTTTATTTCCCATTTTAAAAAATAATTAGCTGTTCGCGGATAAGAACTTGGCAAAACGGCCGCCTGAACAATTAATGGGCAAAAAATAAAAATGATTAATATAGTGGCGACAATTTTTTTCAACATAACTATTTCTTTTTCTTCTTAGGAGATATTTTTTTATAGCCTTTTGGTAAATATTTAATTAAGGCTTTAGGAATATCAATTGAGCCATCAGCTCTTTGCTTATTTTCTAAAATAGCAATTAAGCATCTAGTGATAGCAATAGCCGTTCCATTCAAAGTGTAAACAAATTCTTTTTCACTATTACTTTTCTTATATTTAATATTCAGGGCTCGTGATTGATAATCAGAGCAATTAGAAGTAGAAGTTACCTCAGCCCAGGCACCATTACTACCATCACTGGCCGGCTTGCCCGGCATCCATGCTTCTAAATCATAAGTTCTAATTGAAGGAGCGCCTAAATCAGCTGTACAGTGATCAATAACCCGAAAAGGAATGCCTAATCCCTGAAATATTTCTTTTTCAATTTCTAACAACTCTAAATGAGCTCGCTCCGCCTCTTCCGGTTTTACATATTGAAACATTTCAATTTTAGTAAATTGGTGAACACGAAAAATTCCTTTAGAAAATTTAGAATAACTACCTGCTTCAGTGCGAAAACAATGACTAACGGCAGCATATTTTTTTGGCAATTCTGCCTCTTCAAAAACTTCATCTTTATGAAAACCACCCATCGTTATTTCCGCTGTACCAATTAAACATAAGTCAGAATCAGCCACCCTATAGACTTGGGTAGACTCACCACGTGGATTAAAGCCCATGCCTTCAAGAATTTCTCTCTTGGCTAAATCAGGCGAAGTAAAAGGGGTAAAACCATGTTTCAATAATATTTCTAAAGCATACTGAATTAAAGCAAACTCTAACAAAGCTAACTCGTTTTTTAAATAATAAAACTTTGCTCCACTCACTTTAGTTGCCCGATCAAAATCAATTAAATCTAAGTCTGCGGCTAATTCAACATGATCTTTAGGCGTAAAATTAAACTTAGTTGGCTGACCACAAATTTCTAAAACTGGATTATCCTCCTCATTATCACTAACTTTAACTTCTGGATGAGTTAAATTTGGCACAGCCATCAATAATTCATTTAACCTGGCTTGTTTTTCTACTAATTCTTCTTCTTTAACTTTCAGAGATTCACCCAAAGCTTTCATCTCAGCTATAATTTCTGGCGTCGGTTTCACCTTTGAAGATTGATTACGTTTCGCGCGCGCCTGCTCAATTTCAGTAATTAAATTACGCACCTCAGTATCTAAAGCTAGGAGAGCGTCTATATCTACCGTAGATAATCTGTTTTTAGAATTCTTTTTAATTAATTCTGGATTTTCTCTAATAATTTTTATATCCAACATATATTTATTTTTCCGCTATAGACGGATAATTAATTAATCACTTCCCCACCAAAAGTTTTTAATAAATTGCTGAGTGAACTTCCCTCTTTTTGAGTAGTTGGTCCCTCACTTATTTCCACGGCTTCAGCAGTCGCTACCTGAACTTCTTCTTTTTCTTCTGTTTGATTAATTTCTAAATTTTCATCAATAATTAAATTTAAAGACAGAGCAACTCCAAATACTTCTACTAAAGTAGTTTCTACAATCAATTTGATTGATGAATCATTAATCCGATCATGATGAAACTTATATTTAAAAATTAAAGATAACTGATTATTTTTTATTTCTTGTGGCTGGCAATTTTGCAAAACAAAAGACAGAGAATGATTATATTTTTTTATTTTAATTAAAAATTCCGGCCATTTTTCCAAAACCTCCGCCTGATTCAAATTAATTACCTGATCACTATTTTTTTTCACTCCCGCCTCCTCTTTCTTTATCGGCTTTATAGCCGCAGCTGTATTTTTATTAGCCGCGCCCACCGAATTATTATTAACTACTGGTGAAGAAAGCGAAAGTGGTGGTGCTTGATTAGCACTATAACAGAGCTCAACAATCGCTAATTCTAAAGGTAGTTGTGAAATTAAAGAGTTTTTACTATCATTATAAGCTTCTAGAAAACGTTTAGTGAAAAATAGTAATTGTTCCCAAGAAATATTACTTAAAATAGAGGAAATTTTTATTTCCAAACTCTCCCCCATATTTAAACCAAGATTATCAGTTAAGCTAGCATTTACTTTATTCAATATCATCTTTCTTAATAAAGCAATCAATTCACCAGTAAAATTTTTTAAATTCACCCCGCTATCGGCTAATTTATTTATTAAAGCAATCGCTTTGGCCGCATCTTTTTTGCTTAAATAATCTAAAAGATCAACTGCTTCATGGCTATTATAGTGAGGAATAATTAATTCCGCATCTTCCAAGCTTATTTTCTTCCCTCCTAAAGCGAATATTTGTCCGAGTAAACTCTCAGCATCACGTAAATGGCCACCGCTACGACGAGCCACCGCTTCTAAAACTTCTGTATCTATTTCAATATTTTCCTTAGCCGCAATCAAAGATAATTTTTTAACAATATCGCTAACACTAATTCGTTTGAAATCAAAACGTTCACAACGTGAAATAATTGTCGCCGGAACTTTTTGAATTTCTGTGGTACATAAAATAAAAATAACGTATGCTGGTGGTTCTTCAATTATTTTCAAAAGCGCATTAAAAGCAGAAATTGATAACATGTGAACTTCATCAATAATAAAGACCTTAAACTTTGAATTAGTCGGAGTTAGTCTAGAAAAACTAATAATATTTTCACGCACATTATCAACTCCCGTATTAGAAGCGGCATCAATTTCTACTACATCCAAATTTTTTCCTTGAGTAATACTTAAACAGCTAGCGCATTTATTACAAGGTTCAGATTCACCTTCTTTTCTATTTTCACAATTAACTGTCTTTGCTAAAACACGAGCCAGAGTAGTTTTACCAACTGCGCGTGGACCACAAAATAAAAAAGCTTGCGCTAATTTACCAGCCTTAATTTCATTCTGTAAAGTTATTTTAATATGGTTCTGTCCTAAAACTTCAGAAAAACTCTGAGGACGATAATCACGATAAAGAGTTGACATAATATAATGAAATTTAATTTATCTTTTTTATTTTTTAAGCTTATTTACCCTCTTCCCCATTAGCTACTTGAATGCGACGATTTATTTCTGCTTCTACTAAACGAGCATTTTGACCATATTTTAAGCGACTTAAAGCTCTAATCTTATCAGCCATACCCTCTGTTTTAACACCTAAAATTGGCCAAGTAGTGTTAAGAGTAAAGGGGCGAGTGGCCGAATTATCAACCAAAAGTTTAATTGCTGCCTGTCCCATGCCAATATTAATTAAATCATACTGATTAAACACTGGCGCAAACTCCTTGACCAAGAAGTCCGCATCCTCTGAGCCCACCTTAAAACTAATCATTGTTCCAACGTTACCAAAAACAGCATCTTTAATTTCATTATTATTATTCTTGCTTAACTGCCCGATATACTGGTGCGCTATAATTAAATTTAAAGCATACTTACGAGCTTCGGATAATATCTGGCAAATTGAAGAAGTGGTAAAATTTTGAAACTCATCAATATAAAGATAGAAATCTTTTCTCTCTTCTGGTGCTAAATCGGTACGTGATAAGGCAGCCATCAAAATCTTACCAACTAAAATCATACCGAGTAAATAAGCATTCATCTCTCCAACTATTCCTTTTGGTAAATCAACTAATAATATTTTTTGCCCATCCATTACTTCACGCAAATTAAAGGCGCTCTTTTGCTGACCAATAATCGGTCGCATCATATCATTAGAGATAAAAGAGGTTAATTTTGAAGTAATATAAGGAACGATATTAGCCAAAGCTGCTTCTCCGCCGGCCTTCTCTGCTTCTTTGCGCCAAAAATCAATCACTGTCTGATTTTTACAACGATTTAATTTAAACTTTCTAAAATCAGCATCCGCTAAAACTTTAGGGATTTCCATTAAAGTTGAACCAGATTCTGGATCATCCATCACCAACAACATGGCATTACGCATATACTGTTCAAACATCGGTCCGCCAGTTGCTTTTAAATCATATAATTTATCAAGGATGCCAATCATTTCGTTAATCACAAAACTTTTTTGCTCTGGATAGCGCGGATCGTATTCTAATAAATTTAAAGCTAATGGGCGCTCAGTGTCACCCGGTGAAAAAATAATCACATCCTCAGCTCTCTCTGGTGGGATTCTATCTAAGATATCAGTAATCAAATCACCATTCGGATCAAAAACACAAACGCCTTCCCCGTTCTGAATATCCTGAATAGCCATATTAGCTAATAAAACCGATTTACCAACGCCAGATTTACCAACGATATAAGTGTGACGACGACGATCTTTTCGTTTAATCCTCACCTCTTTTTTTATTCCACGAAAAATATTTTCACCCAAAGTTATTCCTTCATCTGGAAGATTGGCGGGAGCCGGAGCAATGCGTGATGTTAACCAAACAATATTAGGTGTTTCTGTCCAAGGTAATGGTAAATGGAAAAGACCGGCTAGCTCCGCTGTTCCTAATAAAAAATTTAAATTTTCCTTAAACCGACGATAAATAAAGTCATTAATAATCTGCTTCTGGTTCTTAGTAACAATTCCGGAAAAATTATTACCGTAATTATAATTATTATATTCATTATAAGCATTAGATAAATTTTCCAAATAATAAGTTGCTTTTTCTTTAGTTTCCGCACAAGCAACTAAACGCAAATTTACCTCTAAACCAGATTTCTGGTTTTTTTCTTCAATACCCTTAAGCATTTCTTGTTCAGCTGCTGTTAAAGTTTTTGGCTTATCATCTGACTTATCAGACTTTTTCTTAGATGAGCCAGACGGTAAAAAACTATTTATTTTTTTCAAAAAAGAGCCACTATCTCTTTTTAATCCCTCCTTAACAGAGCCATGGCGGTTAATTGAACTAGAAACTTGCTTGCTAATTTTATGCCATTTTCCAGGAGCACTACGCACAACATACTGAATAGAAATACTTTCATTCTTATCTAGTTTTGACAAAATATTAACAATTGAATTTAATGGATCAACCGACATCTTATCATAAGTTTTCAGGGGTAAAACAAAATTATTTCTAGTTTTAAGATAGGCAGCTGCTACTAAACCATTAGGCACAAATGGATTATAATCAGCCACCTCCTCTAAAACTGCATCTGGGTAATGGGCATTAATCTGCTTTTCTAAATATAGAGCATGTTTCTCTGGTGAAACAGCATAGAAATAAATTTTTCCATTTTTAGCCACTATTTCAAAAGAAAAATGATCGTTGCGACCTAAAAGCCAACTAAAAAAACCTTTTTGCGCCCGCAAACCACCGATGGCTGAGAAAATTGTTTCTCCCTTAGCAATTTCTTCTTTAATTTTTTGTGAACTTTCTTCCTGATTTTCATCTTTTGGCTTCTCCTTTGGTAATTTAATTAAAAAAAGCTTATATTTTGAGTATCTAAAATTTAAACCATAAAAAAGAATAATTTTGCGGGCTAAAGATAATAAAAAAATAGCAAAAATTGAGATGACTAAAATCTTTAAAATCATCATTAAATCAAAAGGTAAACTTAGCTCTATCATCATATTTATTTATCTTTAAAAAATTATTTATCTTTTAAGCGCAAAATTTTATCAGTTTTTATTTTTACTTCTTGCTCCAAGAAAAATTTATTAATTCCCTTAATCATACTTAACCACTCTCTAATTAAAGCAATTATTTTATTAACCTTAACTTTAGCAGAGTTTAAAAGTTGGCTAATTTTAGAAACTGCCTCTTCACCCTTCTTTTTAAAAGCCTTCTGCTCCTTTGGCTCCATCTTTAAAAATATTTCATCTAAACCATCAGATAAAATGGCGTCAATTTCTTCTTCTTGTTTTTTCTGCCAATCAGAAACTGGCGGCAAGGGCTTAAATTTACCAACGTCGCTTATTTTTTGCTTTAAAGGAATATCATCTTTTTTTTCAAAACTAGACGAAGATCTCTCTAGTTGATTTTCCGGACTTAGTGGTTTTTCAACTTTAGAAGAAGTCGCCTGGATGTTTTCCAGATTTCGTTTTTCAATATTTAGTTCTCTAGCCATAATTATTAATTAACACTAATAGCGTCAACCGGACAATTAGCAACTACATCTTTAGCACAAGTAGTCACTTCCTCTTTAATAACCTCCGATTTCCCATCAGCTCCCATCACAAAAGTTTCCGGACACATCCCAGCACACAAACCACAGCCGATACATTTATTTTGATCAACTTTTACCATATTTTTTTATTACTTTTTTAAATTTTTTATATATTTATTATAACATATTTTGTAAAAAATGAAATATTAGCTATCTCTCTAAAATTGGCAATAAAATAGCCTATATTTGACAACTTTTAACAACTGAGTTATATTTATCAAGTAAAGTTAAATAACCTTAATTAATTCCTAGAATACTAGTCTTCTGGCTAGTATTTTCAGTGTAAATCAATTTATATGGCACAAAAGAAAGCTGCTGGATCAACCTCGTTGGGCCGCGAATCAGAAAGTAAGCGTTTAGGTATTAAATTAACCGATGGTCAATGGGCAAAAACTGGCGCAATTATCGTTAGACAACGTGGCACAAAATATCATCCTGGTCTTAATGTTGGGATTGGTAAAGATGATACCCTATTTTCTTTGACTAATGGTTTTGTTAAATTTACCACTAAAAAATTAAAGAAATTTAATAATACTCTTAAAGCTACTAAGATAGTTAATGTTATTCCCTTAACTGAATCTAAGCCAAAAGAAGTAAAAAAAACTGCTCCAAAACCCGCCACTAAGAAAGCTGATTCTAAAAAATAAAAAAAACTTAGATAAAAATAAATAAAAACAGATTTTATTAAAGAATCTGTTTTTATTTTAACTAATCTGGAATAATTAAAAGAATTTGCAAATGTAAATCCTTCGCTACAACATCATAAATCTTGACATTTAGCCAAAAATATGTAATAATATAATAATTAAGAAATGTTCTTTGATAACGAAAAAAATGAATAATAATGAAAAAATTTTTGTATTTTTTAGTAATTTCAGCGATAGCTGGAATTACT
>JAAZJO010000012.1 GCA_012800315.1 Candidatus Falkowiibacteriota bacterium | reverse complement strand
GTCGGGCTGCCCGGAATTGAACCGGGGTTACACGCACCCGAAGCGTGCGTAATGCCACTATACCACAGCCCGTGATAAGGTTTATGTTTACATTAGCATCTACTTATTAATTCCTAATTCTTTTTTTTGTTTTTCGGATATATCGCTTGGTGCATTCATCATTAAGTCTTTGCCATCACCAGTTTTTGCGAAAGCGATTACCTCTTTAATATTCGGTTCTTGTTCAAGAATCATCATTAATCTATCAAAACCCCATGCAATACCGCCATGTGGAGGAGCACCAAACTCCATCGCTTTTAACATGTGTCCAAAATTATTTTTAATTTTTTTTTCTTCATAGCCCATAATCTCAAAAGTCTTTTTAAGTGCCTCTATTTTATAGTTTCTAAGACTGCCTCCTCCAATTTCAAATCCATTTAAAGTGATATCATATTGAGTTGTCAAAATTTCGCCTATATTTTTCTTTTGCATAAAATCTTCAAAAAATTCATCACGAGGTTTTGAAAATGGATTGTGTGTAAAAGTCCATTCGCCCGTATTGTCAAAATTATCTTCGCCCGTTTTCTCAAACATCGGAAAATCTACAATCCATAAAAAAGCCAAAAGGTTTGGATTATTTCTATCTTTTCTGATATCTGGTCTGTCGCTTCCATATTTTTCCATTGCCTCTTGATATGACATTCTTGGAAATGGAATTTGTTGAATTTCTTTTTCAGGATAGCAATTTTTTATAGTTTCAATTAGAAGTTTCTCGTTTAACTGAATTACATCTTCCTCTGTTACAAAAGACATTTCCATATCAAGTTGGGTAAATTCTGGTTGTCTATCGCCCCTTGCGTCTTCATCACGCAGACATTTTGCAAATTGAAAATATCTTTCAAAACCACCGACCATAAGAAGTTGCTTGTACTGTTGTGGAGATTGCGGTAAAGAATAAAAAGTACCTTTATGGGTCCTGCTTGGAACCACAAATGATCTTGCTCCTTCTGGTGTTGGTGCAGAAAGAAGTGGAGTTTCTATCTCAATAAAATTTTCATTATGTAAAAAATTTCTTATAAAATGTTGTGTTTTTGAACGATTGATAATATTTTTTTTCAACCTCTCATTTCTCATTTCAATATATCGATATCGTAAACGATTTGGTTCGTCAATCTTTCTTGTATCTCCTTCAATAGGAAAAGGCAGAATTTTTGATTCATTCAAAATTGTGATATTTAAAACTTCAAGTTCTATGTCTCCATTTAAAACATTTTTTTTAATATTTTTTTCAGGGCGTTCGTTTACCTTTCCTTCAACTTTTACCACAAATTCTTCCCGCAAAATTTTCCCTGTTTCCAAGGCTTCACTACTAGGTAAGATAACTCCCTGGGCAATTCCGGTTATATCTCTAAAGTCCAGAAAAATCATTTTTCCTTGATTGCGTCTGGCATTAATCCAAGCATAAATAATCACGGATTCACCTTTTTTCTTAGATAATTCCTTAATATAAGTTCTGCTTGTCATATTGTTTATCTTATTAAATTCTCAATAGGTATATTAAAAATCTCAGTGATCTTTTTTAAGTTTAATCTGAGTCGGGCTGCCCGGAATTGAACCGGGACTACATGCACCCCATGCATGCGTACTACCACTATACTACAGCCCGTGATAGCTTGTGGTGGACTTGAGGGGACTTGAACCCCTGGCCTCTGCAATGCGAATGCAGCGCTCTACCAGCTGAGCTACAAGCCCGATATCAAAAATATTAACATAGGGCTTTAATTTTTCAAGATTATTGACAAAAGTATTCTTTTATTATATAATTCTCTGAATAATTCTTTAAAAAATAAATAATAAATTCAGTAATAACCAAAATATCGGTGAAATGAAAGAAAAAAGAAGAACTTGGGATCTTCCTTTCTATTCTTTTAATGATGATGAGAAAATTAAAGAGTGGAAAAAGTATGCACTAGAAGTCGTGGCCAAATTGGCCAATGGTAACGTGGGCCTAATTGCCGATACCGGAACCGGTAAAACAATTATGGCTTTTTTGGTGGCTGAGGCCCTGGGTGTGCGAACTTTGTTTGTTACGCCTACGGTAATTCTTACCAATCAACATGCGAGCCTTTATCGCAATGTAGTTGGTGATGAAGCCACAATCCTGCATGGAAAAAAAACCAAGCGGGACTGGACACGGGGCAAAATGGTGATTGCCACCCCGCATGTTTTTGAGGTTGACTACAAAAAGGGATTCATTATCCCTGAGTTGTTTGATCTTCTCATCGTTGATGAGATGCACAAAGCCAGAGGAAAATATCCTTACATTTTTGTAGCGAACAAGTTTCTGCGCGCTTTTGATAAGCACATTCTCTGTTTATCGGCCTCTCCTGGTGCTAGCCAGGGAGCAATAAAAGAGATAGAGGGAACTTTTGGCATTAGAAATTGGGTAACGGCAGATATTCAGAAGCCGATTACTCGTCATTATCTAATTAAGGCTAATCTGGACCATGTTCCAGAGCTGAGAGAGGCGACAGCTTATTTCAAATCTGAATATGCTCAGGTTTTAATTAAGCTGCAAAACATTTTTGATAGCGTTAACAAAAAGGTTATACCTTCAGTTAACAGAGAAAATGTTTTTCTAACGCAGGAACAAAATAATCTTTTGGACAAGGAGATCAACAATCTCCCTAAACCAAAATTTTATGCGGCGAAGTCTTTTTTTGCTTGCCAATACAAGCTAGCTTACCTTTTTCATGTTTTAATGACAGAGGGTTATTCCAGCTTTATTAAGCAAATTGAGGAGGGCTTGTTGAAAGATTCCTCAAAAGCCGCCAAAGCTATTCTCAGCAGCCGAGGGCTCAATAGGATCTATCAACAAATCAAGCGACTTGATTTATGTAGCCATCCTAAAGAGAAGGAGTTATTAAAGCTACTAGAAAAACTAAACACTGAAAATAAAAGCTGTTTGGTTTTTGTGGCTAGCAAAAAGCTGGCCATTGATTTATCCGAGAGATTTAATAATCTCGGATTTAGATCAGATACTTTATTTGGAAAAAGTGGGAAATCAATCAAGGAACAGTTGGACGTCATTGAGAGATTTCGCAATAAAGACATTACAATTATCTTCGCTACTTCGGTGGTTGAAGAAGGATTATCTTTGCCAGAAATTGGTGCGGTTATTCATTATAATCAGCCAATGTCTGAAATTTCTAGTCTACAAAGAAATGGACGGACTGGCAGGTTTTTCCAAGGGGAGGTTTATTTCCTGATCGCAGACATTCCTTATGAGAATGCCTTGTATTACGCTACGCGGCATAAATTAAGGAAAATGAGGGAGATCTTTTATGATCAACCCAAATTGCCGTCAGGAGGAACCCAACAAACCTCTTTTTCAAAAAAGGAGAAATCCAAAAAGAAAAAGAAAGGTCTTGAGGGGCAATTAACCATTTCCTGGCCCGAAGATGATTTTTTGTAAATTTTATAAAGCCCGTAACTTTTTAGTTGCGGGTTTTTAATTTGCTAAAAAGCCCTTAATAAATTACAATATAAGCATAAAATAAATATATATGGATAAACAAAAAATAATTTTTTCGGGAATAAAGCCGAGTGGGGAGATGCATATTGGGCATTATATTGGCGCTATTTCGCAATGGGTGGACATGCAAAAAAAATATAATTGTATTTTTTCAATTGTTGACTATCATGCTATTACCGTTAAACAAGATCCAGAAATTTTACGTAAACGTATTTTGGAAATTGCTAAGATATATTTAGCTGCTGGTATTGACCCCAAAAAATCAATTATTTTTCAGCAGTCTGCCATACCAGCACATACCGAATTGGCTTGGATTTTAAATTGTTACGGCGCACGTATCGCTGACTTAAATAAAATGACTCAGTTTAAAGATAAGGCTGGGAAGAATCAAGAATCTGTTAGTGTTGGTTTATATGATTATCCAGTATTAATGGCGGCAGATATATTATTGTATGATACTGATATTGTTCCAGTTGGCGAAGATCAAAAGCAGCATGTAGAGTTGGCGCGCGATATTGCTAAAAGATTTAATAATGAATTTGGTGAGGTTTTTAAGACCCCACAAGCGATGATTAAAAAAGAGGGCGCTAGAATTATGTCTCTGCTTGATCCACAAAAGAAAATGAGCAAGAGTGAACATAATCAAAATAATAGCATTGCCCTGTTAGATGATCTTGAAGTAGCGCGTAAAAAAATAATGCGAGCCATAACTGATTCGGGAACAACTATAGAATATGACCCAGAAAATAAACCAGCTTTATCAAATTTGTTAACTATTTATGCTCTTTTAGGTAATCGGGAAATACCGAGATTAGTTAAAGATTATCAAGGTAAGGGCTACGGGGAGTTTAAAAAAGATTTAGCTGAAGTGGTGGTAAAATTTTTAGCTAATTTTCAAAATAAATATAACAGCATTTCTGATGATGAGGTTTTTAAGATTTTAGAGGCAGGAAAAGAAAAAATGTTAAAGATTTCAGAAGAAAAAATGAAGAAGCTTAGAAAGTTGATTGGAGTGAGATAAGAAATAAGTTTAATTAACAAAAAGACCACTAAATAGTGGTCTTTTTTATATCAGGTAATGAATTGTGAGTCTAATTGGTATCAATTCGCTGCTACCGAGGTAGCCACTCCGACACTATATCGGAGGCGACTAACTCTTCTTTCCACGTGGAAAAGAAGAATTATTCTCCCTAGAAAGGAGGTGATCCATCCACAGCTTCCGCTACGGATGCCTTGTTACGACTTCGTCCCTGTCATCAGTCCTGCCTTCGTCCCATTAAAATGAGCCTTCGGGCATTACCAACTCCCTTGACGTGACGGGCGGTGAGTACAAGACCCGAGAACGTATTCACCGTGGCGTTCTGATCCACGATTACTAGCGATTCCGACTTCATGGAGGCGAATTTCAGCCTCCAATCCGAACTGAGAGAGCTTTTAAGGGGTTCGCTCCATCTCGCGATTTGGCATCCCTCTGTTACTCCCATTGTAGCACGTGTGTTGCCCAAGGCGTAAGAACCATGCTGATTTGACGTCATCCCACCTTCCTCCCATTTAAAACGGGCAGTCTCCCATGACATGTAAAACATAGGATCAGGGTTGCGCTCGTTTCCCGACTTAACGGTACATCTCACGACACGAGCTGACGACAACCATGCAGCATCTGTCTAGCACCCTCAAAGGCGGATCTGTTTCCAGACCTTGCAGCTAGATGTCAAGCCTTGGTGAGGTTCCTCGCTTATCGTCGAATTAAACCACATGCTCCACCGCTTGTGCGGGTCCCCGTCTATTCCTTTGAGTTTTAGCCTTGCGGCCGTACTCCCCAGGCGGGATACTTAACGTGTTAACTTAAATTAGCAGCACTGAAAGGGTCGATACTTCCAATGCTTAGTATCCATCGTTTACGGCGTGGACTACTGGGGTATCTAATCCCATTCGCTCCCCACGCTTTCGTCCACTGAGTGTCAGAACTGTCCCAGCACATTGCCTTCGCATTTGATGTTCTTGCTGATATTAATGGATTTAACCCCTACACCAGCAATTCCATGTGCCTCTTCCAGTCTCTAGTCTATCCATCTCTCCCGCTGATTCGAGGTTGAGCCCCGAGATTTAACAGAAGATGTGATAAACCACCTACGGACGCTTTACGCCCAATGAATCCGGATAACGCTTGGGGCCCTCGTATTACCGCTGCTGCTGGCACGAGGTTAGCAGCCCCTTATTCAACTGCTACCATCATTGTTTTTTCACAGTTAAAAGTACTTTACACCCCGAGGGGCTTCTTCATACACGCGGCGTCGCTCCTTCAGGCTTTCGCCCATTGAGGAAGATTCTTGACTGCAGCCTCCCGTAGGAGTCTGGGCAGTGTCTCAGTCCCAGTGAGTGGGGCCATGCTCTCGCACCCCATACCCGTCGTAGCCTTGGTGGGCCATTACCTCACCAACTAGCTGATAGGCCATAGGCTCCTCCCTAAGCGCCGGAGCTTTAATCAATAAGCTTGGGCTTATTGATACCATCAAGTATTATTCTCGCTTTCGCAAGGTTATTCTTGTCTTAGGGGTAGATTGCCAATGTGTTACTCTCCCGTTTGCCATGGTAGTATTGCTACTACCATTCGACTTGCATGCCTTAGACACGCCGCCAGCGTTCATCCTGAGCCAGGATCAAACTCTCTAAAATTTGATTGACTCTATTAGAAACCGAAGTTTCTATTGATATAAGATTCCGTTTTAAAAACGGATAAAAATTTTTGTTTACGAATTGATGCCAATTAGCATCAAAATTAAACCATCACCATGATTGTTAGTTATGAAATTTTTAAGGTTCACAATAGACAGAAAAAAACAGAGATATAAAAGCAATATCTTGTTTTTTAAAAAATATTCTATTTTGTTTTTAATAACCTTATATTATACTAATAAAAAATAGATGTCAAGAGCTTAATTTTCCCCTAGCTTTTAATTATATTTGACAAGTTTATTTGTTTGACTTTTTACTGCTTTTAAGATATAAATAGAGATATCAAATTAAAGAAGAATAAAAAAGCAAAACAATGCGTATTAAATTTCATAGAGTTGAAAAAAAGAAAAGCGAACCAATTTTTAGAGCTAATAATCAAATTAAGTCTCCAGAAGTTTTTGTGATTGATGAATATAATGAAGCTTTGGGAGTAATGCCGATTGCAGAGGCTATTGCTAAGGCGCAAGAAGCTGATTTAGATTTAGTGGAAGTTAATCCGAAAGCCAATCCACCAGTAGCTAAAATTGTTAATCTAGGCCAATTGAAATATGAACGCGAAAAACAGGCTCATAAGCAGAAAATGCACCAAAAGAAGATTGAAATGAAAAATGTTCGTTTAACCTTTAGAATTAGTGAGCATGATCAAGAAATGCGTATTCTTCAGGCCACTAAATTTTTAGCTAAGGAAAATAAGGTTAAAATTGAATTAATTTTACGTGGTCGTGAGAGACAGCATTCCCAAAAAGCAGCTGAAATAGTTAAAAATTTTGTAGCTAAATTACAAGCTAATCCAGACTTAAATATTGAGATTGAACAACCCTTGACAAATCAGGGAGGAAGATTTACTATTATATTGATTAATAAGAAGTAAAAATTGTTGAATTCAGGTGTTTGCCTGTTTTTTTAATCTGAAAATTATGTCAAAAATAAAGACACATAAGGCGACGGCTAAACGTTATAAAAAGACGGCTACTAATAAATTGCTGCAAAGAAAAGCGGGCCAAGATCATTTTAATGCGCGTGAGACTGGTAATACTACTCGTAAAAAACGTTTAGATATTACTGTTTCTGATACTTACGCTAAAACTATTCATAAATTAACCCCATATAATTAATCATTATTTGTAACTGAATATATGCCTAGAGTAAAAAGAGGAATGTCCCATGTAAAAAAGAGAAGAAAATTATTGAAAGCTGTAAAAGGCTATAAGTGGGGTCGTAAAAAATTAGTAAAATTAGCTAAAACTGCTCAAACTAAAGCAGGGGCGCATGCTTTTAATGATCGTCGTAGAAAAAAAAGAGTAATGCGCAATTTATGGTTGATTAAGATTAATGCTTTTGTGCGTGAGCATGGTTTATCTTATTCTCGTTTTATTAATTTATTAAAAGAAAATAAAATTGAGGTTGATCGTAAAATTTTGGCTGAATTAGCTGTCTCAAATAAAGAAGCCTTAGAGGCCTTAATTAATAAAGTAAAGAAATAATTATGATATTTTGGATAAAAATAGCCCAGATTGTTGTTGCCATTTTATTAATGGTGGCTATTTTAATGCAAAATCGTGGTACTGGCCTAGGTAATGTTTTTGGCGGATCGGGTGGCGTTTATTTAACTAAACGAGGTTTGGAAAAAAAGCTTTTTATTGCTACTATTATTTTAGCTGCTCTTTTTCTATTTTTATCTTTGGCTGTCTTCTTTGAAGCTTAAGCACCGGTTTTTGTGATGCTTAATATATAAAGATTCCTGTGAACTCACTTAAAACTAAAATTATTTTATTTTGGAAAAAGGTTCGTCAAACCCTATCTTTTTTGTGTTTTAATAAAAAAGGAAAAATAAATCAGGCGGAGATTGATAAAAAATTAGTCTATGAATTATCGCCTCGTAAAATTCCTAATGGTCAGCAATTAAAGCATTTAAAAAAGTTTCTCAATCCGAAAGAACATTTAGTAATCAAGATTTGTTTAATATTAGTTTTAGTTAATCTTGTTTATCTGGGTGTTGTTTTTTTTAAAAAACATATTCAATATTCGCCAGATTTTGGCGGAGAATATATTGAGGGAGTAGTTGGTTATCCAAAAACTATTAATCCCCTATACTCAACTAATCGCGATATTGATAATGATATTAGCCGTTTAGTTTATTCTAGTTTATTTAAATATGATGGGCAGGGTTCTTTGGTTAATGATTTAGCTTCCGAAGTAATTATTAATAATGATGTTGAATATATTATTAAGATCAAAGATAATGCTAAGTGGCATAATGGTGATAAAGTTACAGCAGATGACGTTATTTTTACAATAGAGGCAATAAAAAATCCAGATTATCGTTCCCCGCTCCGCAACTCATTATTAAAAGTAAGCACTGAAAAAATTGATGAGCAGACAGTTAAATTAACTTTGAATTCAGCTCATGCTCCTTTTTTAGAAGCGCTTACCTTTGGAATTTTGCCGAAAAATATTTGGGTAAACATTAGTCCGAGCTCGGCAATTTTATCTGATTTAAATTTAAAGCCGATTGGATCTGGTCCATATAAATTTAAATCTTTATTAAAAAATAAAGAAGGAGATTTGAAAGAGTATAATTTAATAGTTAATGAGGATTATTATGCTGCTAAGCCATATATTAAAAATATCAAATTTACTTTTTTCATTAATTATACTGAGGCAATTAAAGCCTTAAATGATAATCAAATTGATGGCTTAGGCTATTTACCTTTTGCTGAGCGCAAAGAGCTTTTAGCTCAAGACTCCTTAGTTTTAAATGAATTGGTACGTCCACAAATTGTTTCAGTTTTTTTCAATCAAGAAAAAGATAAGGCTTTAAGCGATAAGATGGTGCGAATTTCTTTAACACAAGCGATTGATAAAGACCAGATTATTAAAGATGTTTTTAATGGCGTTTATCAGCGGGCAGATGGACCTTTGTTAGTAAATAGCTTTGCTTATAATGATCAGGTAACTAAATATAATTATTCTCCGCAAGAGGCTGCGGAAAACATTCAAAATAAATTAGCCTCAACAACGTTGACAGTAATTGATTCAGGCAATAATGTGGCGGTGGCTGAAAAGATTAAAATGTATTGGGAGCAGATAGGTGTGGTTGTTGAATTAAAAACTATTCCTGGTGAACAAGCGGCTGATACTATAAAAAATCGTGATTTTGAAACATTAATTTACGGAGAATTTGTTGGTGGAGATCCCGATGTTTATGCTTTTTGGCATTCTAGTCAAATTGGTTCTAAGGGATTAAATTTAGCTGGTTATAATAATTCAGAGGTAGATACATTGTTAGCGGAGGCTCGCAAAACAACTAATCAGGAAGAACGTAAAATTAAATATCAAAAATTTCAGGAGCATATAGCCACTGATGTTCCGGCAATATTCCTTTATTCCCCAACTTATACTTATGTTCAGAGTAAGGCAGTTAAAGGTTTTAATAATTCTATGATTATTGAGCCGGCTAATCGCTTTACTGATGTCTCTTCCTGGTATTTAAAAACCAGCAAAAAATTAGTGTGGTAATTAAAGCGATTAAGGTTTTATTTAATCGCATTAAAAATAACTCATAAAACTTAATATCGCCGCTTAGCGGCTAAAAAATACTTATGGTAATCAAGAAACAGAATACTCCGATGACTAATCGTCGGAAAAATTTTTCTGGTAATGCGTCAAAGCGAGTTGCTTCTGCGCAAATACTAGAACTACAATCTTTAGATAAATTAGGACCGAGTGCAGCTTCAAAACAAAAAGAGCGCCCTCGTTTTAATCCTAGATTTAATCAAACAAAGAAAACAGGTCAGTCACAAAAAACGCGGACAAGTAATAATCAAAAAAAACAAAATAATCAAAGTGGCCGACCAAAATTATATAGACCAACTTTTGCCCCTCTAGCAGTTACTTCTAACGAAAAGACTAGCGGTGGCTCTAGTTTAAAGATTTGTCCACTAGGTGGACAAGAAGAGGTTGGGCGCAACTGTACTGTCTTTGAATATGATGATGATATCATTATTTTAGATATGGGCTTACAGTTTGCCGATGAAGACATGCCCGGAGTTGATTATATTATTCCGAATGTTTCTTATTTACGTGGTAAAGAAAAAAATATTCGGGGTGTTATTTTTAGTCATGGACACTTAGATCACATTGGCGCCGCCCCAATTTTACTTGAACAACTAGGTAATCCGCCGATAATTGGTCGTAAATTAACTTTAGCGATGATTAAACATCGTCAAGAGGATTATAAACGTGGGACAGCTAAAAATTTAAAGACAATTAATATTGATTCAATTGATCAAAAAATAACTTTAGGAAAATTCCAAATTAGTTTTTTTCAAGTTGAACACTCTATTATTGATGCGGTTGGTATAATTATTTCTACACCACACGGTACTGTTATTCATCCGGGAGATTGGACCATGGAAAGTGATCCACTAGACGGTAAGCCAATAAGTTATGAACATTTATCTAAATTACCATCGCCAAGGATATTAATGATGGAGAGTTTGGGAGTAGCCTATACAAAAGAACGTGTGCCGGTTAAAACTACTCAGCATAATTTAGAGATGTTAATTGATCGGGCTAAGGGACGTGTTATTATTGGTACTTTTGCTTCGCAACTTGAACGCATTTCTCATCTTTTAGCTTATGCCAATAAAATTGGCAAGAAAGTAGCTCTTGATGGTTATGGTATGAAAATGAATGTAAAAATTGCTCAAGAGTTAGGTTATATTCCAGCGTATAAAAACACAATTATTCCGATTGAAAATATTCATAAATATCCAGCCGATAAAATAATTATTATTTGTACTGGAGCTCAAGGAGAATCAAACGCAGTTTTTTCGCGTATTGTTAATGGTCACCATCGTTATATTAACATTCAGAAATCTGATATTGTTATTTTTTCATCATCAGTTATCCCGGGTAATGAGCGTTCGGTGCAGAAAGTAAAAGATCAAATTTATCATTTAAGTGATAATGTTATTCATAGCAGTATTATGGATGTTCATTCGGGTGGACATGCTAATGTTGAGGACATTAAACAAATTTTACACCAAATAAAACCAGATTATTTTATTCCCGTTTATGCCAATTACTATATGTTGGTTGAAGCAAAAAAACTGGCTCTACGTGAAGGTTTTCGTGATGACCAAGTTTTTGTTTTAGATAATGGTAATATTGTTAAATTTCAAAAAGGACGTAAACCGCTTCTTTTAAAAGAGAAAGCCAATACTGATTATGTTATGGTTGATGGTTTAGGGGTTGGTGATGTGTCTGAAATAGTTTTGCGAGATAGGAGAATGATGGCTGATGATGGGATGATTGTGGTTATTGCCACGATTGACGCTAAGACCGGCTCAATTATTGGTAATCCTGATTTAATTTCTCGTGGTTTTGTCCACATGAAAGAAAATCGTGATTTAATTGAAAAGACTAGAGCTAAGGTTAAGGCGATTGTTAAAGATAAAAACCCGATGACGCCTGCAGATGATGATTATATTAAAAATAAAATTAGAAATGAGATAGGTCAATTTTTATTCAAAGCTACGCAAAGGCGCCCGATGGTTTTACCAGTGATTATTAAAGTTTAAAAAATACTTTAAGAACATTAAATTATAATTAAAGTAGTATTAAATAAAAAATCCCTAAATTTTAGGGATTTTTTGTTTGTGTATAAGTTGTTGATAAGACTATTGACAAGCGCCTCTTCTTATGCTATAGTACTTAGTTATTTGATAAGAGTATTTAGAAGAAAAAGGCCGTTTTAAATGGGTCAGGCACGACAAGCATGGGGATTTTCTTGTTAGGATTTTTCTGGCATTGCGCTCGAAAGTGCCTAAAAGAAATTTTCTTGCCTACCCATTTAAGCCGGTCTTTTTTATTTTATTCAAATAATCTGTCTTTACCAACAATAACATTAACTTGGTTTTTTAGAACGCTAATTTCGCTTGGAGTTTCTACTTCAAAGACACCATCAATTAATAATTTTTCCTGTTCGTTATTTATTTTTACTTTTTCAGCAGTAATAAAAGATTCATCCTTTTTACGAGTGCGAATTAGAATGTCTAATTTTCCATCATGTGGATTTGATTTTATTTTTTCGCTTTGATCGCTTAAAAGATTAATAATTTTCACTTCCCCTCTTTCTTCTATTTCTAATGAATAATCATCTATTTCTAAAGTGGTGCCCGCGCTTTGAATTGAGGCTTGATTAAGAAAATAATAATCACCTACCAAACCAAGATCAATTTGCTTAATGCGACGCGCTAATAAAATAGTGCAAGCATCTTCAATGTTTTTAATACCAAAAGACTCGGCGATTGAATTATCATCACCAATTGGAATTAAGCCCAGCAGAGTTTTTCTTTTAAAATCGCTATATATTTCCGTATCAATAATAGCCCCGATAATTTTATTGACCGTTTGATTATTGCCAACCGCAACGATAGTTTTAGCTCCTAACTTTATTTCGTTTTGGATAGTTGCTTTAATATTTTTTATACCACCAAGACGAATTATTTTTCCATTTAATCCCAGGTCAGTTAAACGTATTTCTAAGCGATTAATGGCGCGATTATATTTTGCTTTATTTAAATGTTCGTCGTAAATATAAACATGCATAAAGTTTCAAAAAGCTCTTTCATTATTCCTCTGTATTTTTTTTGTCGCTTTCTGGATTTCTATTTTCATTTTTACGATGTTCTTCGGCGAGTGCTAAAAGTTGACCATTAATGATAGCTCCCTTTTCAATTGATAATTCACTATATTGGATATCACCAAAAATTTTAGCTGAGCTACCGAGGGCGAGATAGCCTTTAGCTTTGATATTCCCTTTTACTTCACCATTAATGATTGCATCTCGGGATTCAACATTAGCAACTACGCGTGCTTTTTCCCCAATAAAAAGATTAGAATCTGTTTTTAATGATCCCTCAAGAGCTCCTTCAATAATAATATTACCTTGTCCTTGGAAGTTCCCTTTTACTTTAATTGATGCGCCAATAATAGTTTCGGCATCTTTAAATTTTTCTAAACGACTTTCTTTATTAAACATAAATTTTTTATAAAAAAGTAATTAATAATTAATGATTTATGCTTATATTTTAAGCTAATTAACCATAATTGTCAAAACAATTATTGAAGTAAAATTGAAATATTAATTGTCTTGAGGTAGAATAAAAATGATATATTTTTTTGTCCCCTTAGTTCAACGGATAGAACGAGAATCTCCTAAGTTCTAAATCCAGGTTCAATTCCTGGAGGGGACACATTTTTAAGTATTTTGGCTAATATTAGCATATTAATTAGCAAAAGTTTATAAATATAAAAAAATTTCCCTTCACTTATTCCCTATTGACACCGGCCCCTTCTTTGTTATAATTTTAGGGTAGTTTGAAGGGCTGTCTATAAAAATGTTCCTTGAGGAACATTTTAAAAGAGAGATTTAAAAAGAGGGAAATTCAAGAAATATAAAAAAATAAGAAAGGGCCATTAGCTCAGTTGGCTAGAGCGCTTCCATGGCATGGAAGAGGTCAAGGGTTCAAGTCCCTTATGGTCCACAATTTAAATTCTATTTATTTAATTTATTTTAAAAGACTTCACTTTTCTGAAGTCTTTTTTAGATAAGAGTTATTATTTTTTAAGATTTTTTGATCTATTTAATTTTTTATAAATTTTGTCTTGATATAAGTTTTTATCTATTTTATTTAACCAGGGGTTATTAAACATAAATAATATAGATATAGCTAATAACGCCAAATTTTAATTCTAATTTTAATTTTGGCTTAAGGCCTTTAAAATTAAATAAATCATTAATAATAACTAAGAGTGTTAATGATTAAAATCTTATGAGCGAAAAAAATGAGCAAAAAAGAAATAAGAGAATTATTAAAAAAAGTCAGTTTAAGCAAAGAAGACTCAGAGGAGCTTGATAAGGCTCTTGATGAAATGATGGATAATCTTAATAAAAATGTATTAAAAGAGATAGAGGAAGAAAAGAAGGAAGAGAAAAAGATAAAGAAGAGGTCAACTAGCTTTAATTAAATTTAATTAAAAAAGACTTGGCAAAAACCAAGTCTTTTTTATTCTAGTTTTAGCAAGGGATTAATATTTAGATTAATATAAAAATAAACATTAAATATTAATATTAGTGTTAAAATAAATATAAATAATAGCTGGTATTAATATAGGTATTTATATAAACATCAACACCAAGATCAATATAAAGACCAGTTTTAATGTTAATACTAATATTAATATCAATTTTACTTCACATTCTAGTATTAATAATAATATCAATATAAAAAAGTATTAAGTAGATAATTTATTTAGTTAATTTTAAAATAATTATTAAATAGATTTCAGAATGTTCCTTAAGGAACATTCTGATAATAGTTATTGCGCTTTAATAATATTAGTATTGTTGCAAAAGGATTTATACTCTCTTGTCAGCTAAGCTATGATAAATAAAAATGTTCCTCAAGGAACATTTATGAAGATTTTATAAATTTTTTAAATAATCAACAGGGAACTGGGATAAGTCCACATATTTGTAGACTTTTAATTATATATTGGCTAATATTAGATAAAAAATATCTTTGGATAAAGTGTGGAAAAACTGTTATAATTTATATTTTTTCCCTCTAATATTTAAATAAAATTAGATTGTGTGATACCCTATTTCCCCTTTCTTTTTTTTATTTGCTTTTAGAGCTAAAAAATTTTATAATTAATAATGATTTAATTATTTTTTAAAAAATATTATGTACGATTTGATTATTATTGGATCCGGTCCAGCCGGAATGACTGCGGGCATCTATGCCGCTAGAAGAGAAATGAAAACTTTAATTATTGGTAAAGAAGTTGGTGGCCAAATGGTTTGGGCAAATGAGATTGAAAATTATCCAGGTTTTGAAAAAATAAATGCTTTTGAATTAATTGAGAGGTTTAGGCAGCAGACACTTAGTTTTGGAGTAGAAATGAAAAATGATGAAGTGAAGCAAATTGAAAAAATGGCGGATGGTAATTTTTTACTCCAGACTAATAAAGAGTCTTTTCAGGCTAAGACGGTTATTATTGCTATGGGTCTTTCTCCGCGACGTTTAGCAGTTAAGGGTGAAGTAGAGTTTAATGGGCGTGGTGTTTCTTATTGTGCTAATTGTGATGGTCCATTTTTTAAGAATAAAAAAGTAGCGGTAGTTGGGGCTGGTAATTCTGCTTTAGATGCGGCGGAGGTTTTATCAAAAATTGCTAGTCAGGTTTACTTGATTCATCGTAATGATAGATTTAGGGCTTTTGATTCTTTAATCACTGAAGTTAAAAGTCGCGAGAACATTGAAATAATTCTTGATACTAATATTGAAAGTATTGAGGGGGGTGATAAGGTAGAAAAAATAATAATTTCTAACGCAAATACGAAGGAGAAAAGAGAAATAGAGCTTGATGGTGTTTTTATTGAAATTGGCAGAATTGCTAGTACTGATTTAGTTAAAGACCTTGTTGAGCGTAATGAAAAGAGCCAAATTATTGTTAATAGCAAGACGGAAACTAAAACTCCGGGCCTATTTGCGGCTGGTGATGTGACAGATTGTGAGTTTAAACAAATTTCTATTGCCAGTGGTCAAGCAACGATTGCCGCTCTTAGTGCTTATCAATATTTACAACTTAAATCAGGCAAAGAATTTATAGTAAAAAACTACTAATTTTGATATAATATAATTATGTTAACTAAAAAAATAAATTTAGTGGCTGCTGACATGGGCTATGGTCACCAGCGAGCTGCTTATCCTTTGCTTGATATTGGTGGTAATGAAATTATTACCATTAATCGCTATGATGGTATTCCTGAATGGGAGGAAAAATATTGGAAAAAAACGACCGAAGCTTATGAAAAAATATCTAGATTAAAGAAGATCCCGGTATTTGGCTCTTTTATTTTTTGGGTGATGGATAGTTTTCAAAAAATAAAACCATTTTATCCATTTCGTGATTTATCAAGAAAAACAATTCAGCAAAAAGTTTTTTTTCGCGCAATTAAGGCTGGTTTAGGTAAGGATTTAGTTGAAAAATTAAATAGTAGTGGTTTACCTTTTGTGACTACTTTTTTTGTGGCAGCTTATGCGGCAGAATATCATAATTATCAGGGAGATATTTATTGTATTGTTTGTGATACAGATATTTCGCGAGCTTGGGCACCGTTAGATCCGCCTAAAAGTAGAATAAAATATTTTGCTCCAAATACTAAAGTTAAAGAAAGACTTTTAATGTATGGGGTTAAAGAAGAAAATATTATTATCACCGGCTTTCCTTTACCAAAAGAAAATATTGGTGAGAATAAAGAAATTTCAGAGAAAGATATGGCACGTCGGGTGATGGCTTTAGATAAAACAGGGAAGTTTGGTGAGTATTATGATTTTCTTTCAGAGAAATATCCTGAAATTTTTTCTGATAAAAAAGATCAGCCAGTGTCTATCACTTTTGCAGTTGGTGGAGCTGGGGCACAGAAAGAAATCGGGGCGACTATTCTAAAAAAATTGGCAGATAAGATTAGAGTGGGTAAATATAAACTTAATTTAGTGGCTGGTAATCGTCCAGAAGTAAATGAATATTTTTGTGAACAAGTTAAAGAAAGTGGTTTAAGTAATCATGACGGAGTGAAGATAATTTTTTCTCCAGATAAGATAGAATATTTTAGAAAGTTTAATCTTTGTTTAAAGGAAACTGATGTTCTTTGGACAAAACCATCTGAACTTTCTTTTTATGTATCGTTAGGTTTACCAATAATAATGTCTAGCCCAGTTGGCTCGCAGGAAGATTATAATCGTGAATGGTTGCTAGCACTTGGTGCTGGGATAGATAGTTTTGATCCAGAGCATGTGGCTGAGTGGTTGCCTGATATGTTGGAGTCAGGACAATTAGTTCGGGCAGCAGTTGATGGATTTTTAAATGGAGAACAGTTAGGGGCTTATAATATTGAAAAGATTATTGATAAATAATTTTGCTTATTTTAATAAATTTTTATTAATTTTTATTTGTTTTTATGTCATGGGTGCTGGTGGCCTTGTTAGCTTATTTTTTATTAGCCATTGCGAATCTTTTTGATAAGTTTTTAGTTGATAATGTTTTGCCAAGTGGTAAGGCTTATGCTTTTGCCGCTTGTTTACTTGGCGGCCTCTTGGTACTAGGCGCACCTTGGTTTTTAGAATGGCCAGGTTTTTATTGGTTTGTGATCAATCTTTTAACGGGCGCGGTCTTTGCCGTGGCCCTATGGTTACTATATGAAGCTTTTCGTCGCGGTGATGCTTCGCAAACGGCTGTTTTAGTCGGTGGTTTGACACCAATATTCTCTATCTTTTTTTCTATTGTGTTTTTTAAGGAACAATATTCATCACAAGAATGGATTGGCATTATTACTTTATTAGTTGGTATTTTCATTATTGCTTTGTTGCCGCAGAAACGTCATATTTTTTCTAGAATATTAAGTAAGTTAGGAATTAAACAAAAAACTAGAAAAGGTTTTTTTCTTTTTGCTCTTGGTTCAGCTTTAGCCTATGCTATTTATTTTGTGGCCACTAAATATGCTTATTCCGCTCAACCATTCGCTAGCGTGTTTATCTGGAATCGTTTAGGAGCAACCTTGTTAGTTTTAACTTTTTTGATTAAACGGCGTGATAGAAAACAGATGTTGGCTGTCTTTAAAAAATCAAACAAACGCAAGGGTAAGCGTAAATATTTAGTACTGCTTAGTCAGGCTTTGGGGTCGGGTGGTTTTCTTTTACAAAGCTATGCGATTTTCTTAGGCTCAGTTGCTTTAGTTAATGCTTTACAAGGTGTTCAGTATGCTTTTTTGTTAATTATTAGTACTATTTTAGCAGCTATTAAACCGAAACTTTTAAAAGAAACTTTTTCGGCTCGGATATTTACACAAAAATTAGTAGCCGTTATTGTTATTGGTTTTGGCTTGTATTTTATAATGATTTAATATGAATAAGAAAATTACGGAACAAGAAAATAATAGCAAAAAAAAGCGTCGGGCAAGAATTTGGTACTCTCTTTTAATATTAATTTTTATTCTGGCTTTTTATTTTGTTAAAATAGCTGACAATTATCCTTTAAAACAAGATTTAAATTTTCCTCCGAGATTTTTTGGAGTTACTTTTTCTGATAAATTTTGTGCTGAATTGGGGCTAGATTGGAAAGAAGTTTATTTAGCTATTTTAGATGATTTGCAGGTTAAGGAAATTCGTATCCCGATTTATTGGGACGAAATTGAGCCGGAAAGAGGGGTGTTTGATTTTTCTAGTTTTGATTACATGATTCAAGAGGGGGCGAAGAGAGATGTTCGTTTTATTATCAGTATTGGTTGGCGTTTGCCTCGCTGGCCAGAATGTCATGCGCCAGAATGGGCACAAGCAAAAAGTTTAGCCGCTACACAGGCTAATGTTTTAAAGATGTTAGAAACAGTGGTTAATCATTATAAAGATGAGGAGTCAATTATTGCTTGGCAAGTAGAAAACGAACCTTTTTTTGATTTCTTTGGTGTTTGTCCACCGAGTGATGAGAATTTTTTTAAACGAGAAGTTGAGTTAGTAAAAAATAATGATGATCGCCCAATCATTGTTTCTGCTACTGGCGAGCTTAGTTGGTGGAAAAAAGAAGCTGAATACGGCGATTGGTTTGGCAGCACAGTTTATCGGGTAGTTTGGGGACCATATACTAAATATTTTCGCTACCCAATTCCAGCCTGGTTTTATCGTCTTAAGGCTGATTTAGTTGGTATAGATCCCGAGAATAGATATATAATTGAACTTCAGGCAGAGCCCTGGGTGCCCTATGGTAATATGATTTATCTTTCAAAAGAAGAGGCTGATAAATCATTTAATCCCGAGCAGTTTAAAGCTAATTTACAGTACGCAATCAATGTTGGCTTTAAAAAAGCATATTTATGGGGAGCGGAATGGTGGTATTATCAATATAAGAATGATGACCCAGCATATTGGGAGTTAGCGCGGACAATTTTTAAGTAGTCCTTAATTAGAAAGAGTTTATGCTTTCAATTATTATCCCGACCTTAAATGAAGAAAAGTTTTTGCCGCGCTTACTTGAATCAATTAAGCGCCAGTCTTTTACTGATTATGAGATTATTATCTCGGATGGTAACTCTACTGATAATACTAAAAAGATTGCCTTAGAAAATAATTGTCAGTTTATTGTAGATGTAGAGCATCATAGTCCTGCCTGGCAAAGAAATAATGGGGCGGCTGTAGCTCAAGGTGATCTTTTGTTATTTTTAGATGCTGATTCGGTTTTAAAAGATGATTTTTTAGAGAAGGCGGTAGCTGAATTTATGGCTAGAAACTTGTGTGGTGCTGGATTTTATTTTGTTTTTAATCCAAATAAATTTAGTTATCGTCTTTTTTCTTTTTTAGATAATTTTTTCTGCTTTATTCGTCAATTTTCTTCTGCGCCGGCATCAGTTGGGGCTGGCATTATGGCCAGAAAGAAAGATCATGATGCGATTAAGGGCTTTGATCCGGAAATTTTATTAGCTGAAGACTTTGATTATTGTGCTCGCTTATCAAAGCAAGGCAAATTTCGCATGATTAAATCTACTCGTCTTTTATATTCGGCTCGTCGTATTGAAAAAGAAGGTTGGTTTAGAGTTGCTTATAAGTGGGGCCGGATGGCTACATTTACTCTCTTTAATAAAAAAATAAAAAAAGAAAAAATTAAATATGAGTTTGGAAATTTCTAAAATAAATAAAATAGTTAGACAACCAGAAGATCTTTTAAGAATATTTTTAGCGTTCGTTTTTTTAACAGCCGGTCTTTTTAGGATATTTAATTATGATCTGGCTATAGCTGAATTTTCTTTTTTAAGAATGCCTGTTTTTTTGTGTCCATTAGTTATTATTTTTGAAATTGGCGCTGGCATTTTTTTATTATTTAATAAGTATGTTAAGCAGGTTTATTTGGCTTTAATTGTTTTTCTTATTTTTGTTTTGAGCTTGGCATTAGTGATTAGGGGAGAGGCAATGATAGCTAGTGCTGGGGAATTGTTTGTTTTTGATTTAACAGCCACAGACTGGTTTTTACATTTTGTCTTTTTACTGATAGCGGTTATGCTTTTAGCCAAAAAGAAATAAAAATAATTGATTAATAAAAAAGGATAAGTAAATACTTATCCTTTTTTCTTTGGAGCGGGTAAGGGGAATCGAACCCCTATCCTCAGCTTGGAAGGCTGATATAAAAGCCATTATACGATACCCGCTTGCCTAGATATATTATAAAAAAACGACTTTAAAGTCAATAAAGGAGTAGGCTTAATTATTTGGTATCTTGAAGAGTGGTGGTGAAAATAAAGCCGGTTAACATGAGTATAGAGATAAGTAAAAAGAGATATTGTAGTGGTAAGAAAAGTAAAATAAGAATTGCTAAGACAGAGCCAATTATATAGCCAAGTGGGGTGGCTGTTCGGAAAATATTAATATAATCAACATCTTCTACATCAACAATTTTAAAGAAGTAGGATTCTCTCATAGCTTCAATTAAAGCCGCGCCAATCCGGCTAAAGAAAAGGACACCGGCCCAAACCAAGAAAAGATCGCTTTTAATATAATAGAACAGGAAGAGAGAAAGGGTTAGAATGGCTAAGCCAGTATAAAGAAATTCTTTTTCACCTAAATGCTTATCAGCAATTATACCGGCTGGTATTTCAATTAGAACAAAAGGGATAAGCATAATAGAAAAGATGACGCCAAGTACTTCCCAGTCCATGCCTAGATTTTGGTGCAAATAAATAGGAATATAGACGACTGCCGTGCTATAAAAGATCTGCAAAAGAGTGGCAATAAAAAAAATGCTACGTAAATTTTTATTTTTAAAGAGATTTTTAATAGCTGAAAATAATCTGCCTTCTTTGTAAGCAACTTTATCCTTTAAATGTTTGCCTTGTTTAATAAAAATTAAAAAGACAGGAATAACTAAAATGGCGGCCACTAAAAAAGAGAGAGAATAACCATAAGCGTCTATTAAGCGGCTAGAGAGGAAGGGGGCAATTATCCAGCCAAGATTATTAAAGGTAAAATAAGTAGCTCTTGTTCTGCCAGTGGTTTCGTTGTGAGAAAAGGATTCAATTAAAACATCTAAAGTAATAAAAAGAAGGTTATTAGAGATAATTAAAAAAATAAAAGAAATCAGGGCGTGGGCTGGCGAATTAGCAAGCGAGAGATTTAGTAAAGCCAGGGCATAAATAATTAAAATAGTTTTTGAAAGAAAGAAGTTAGTAAACCTTTTAATTAATTTTGGGAAGTTAAGAATAAAAATAAAATTGAGCGCATGGGCAAAAATAAAAACTAAACTAACGCTTTCTAGTTTAATAAACTGATTTAAAAAATTAGATTGGATAAAAGCTGGCAGGGCAGTTGAAATAGATAAAAGAAAGCCGGCAATATATAAAAACCTTAAATTAGCTTTATTTTGAACATGATTGTTTTTTCTTTTCATGATGATTGAGGATTAAAAGTATAAAAGAGATCAAGATAATAAGTAAACTAATTACTTGCGGCCAACGAAGGGTTAAAAAAATTGGTGTCTCGTCAATTTTTATAAACTCTAGGCAAAATCTCAACACTGAATATGATATCATATAAAAGCCGACCAACAAAATCTGGTAATATTGCTTAGTTAATTTATTTTTTTTAATTAAGTGGTAGTTAAACAGCATTAAGACGATGAAAATTAAGAAGCAACCTAAACTTTCATATAAAAAGGTCGGATGAAAAAATTGATTTGTTATATAATCAACTGGGCGATTAATTAAGTCTATTGGTATTCCCCAGGGCTTATTAGTTGGTAAACCAAAAAGTTCTTGGTTAAAGTAATTTCCAAAACGACCAATAGCTTGTCCGAGAGCTAAGCCAGGAGCAAACAGAGAGGTAAATGTCCAAAAAGACTTTTTTTGTTTTTTAGCAAAAAAATAAATAACTAGTAGACCAGCAATAATCGCCCCATGAATAGCGAGACCGCCTTGCCAAATTTTTAGAGCATCCAGAGGATATTGAAAATAGTAGGGTAAGTTTAGAAAAATATCATAAATTCGGGCGCCAAGCAATCCAAAGATAATAAGCCAAAAAGATAAGTCAAAAACAGTTTCTTTGCTTAGTTTATAATGTGGGGCTAATTTAAGACTGATAAAAAGGGCAGCTAAAATGCCTAAAATTATAAAAAGACCATACCAGTATAAATGGATGGGGCCAAAAGATAATAATATTGCTTGTGGATGGAAAGTGTGCAGCCAATTAATTAGCATATTGTGCGGGCGGAGAGATTTGAACTCTCAAGAGTTGCCTCGCTAGCTCCTAAGGCTAGTGCGTCTACCAGTTTCGCCACGCCCGCTTATTGGGGTGTATCTTTATCTTAAAGGATTATTTTTATAAAGTAAAGATTAAAAACCTACTTAAATTTCGTCTTAAATTCAAGTTAGAATAATAAGTTAATACAAAAAACACCAAGACTGACATCAAGGTGCTTTTTGTATAATTTGATTTAAAAATTATTAAAAATTATTCTAAAACTTCAATCTTAGCAACCTTAACTCCAAAGTTTATAGCATCAGTTCTATGTTTCATCCAAATATCAACCCGATCTGGGTAGCGAGCATTCATTCGGTCTCTAACGATAAAAATACGATCGCCAAATAAATCAGGAATTCTTACTTTTGTTCCCATTGGCAAGAAATTAGCGGCGATAGTGTCTTCAATTCCATGTTCACAAACATTAAAACCATTGGCGGTAATACAAGGAGTATCATCAGTTTGAGCCACTTCAGAATTATAAGCGGTCATAGTATGAGTACTGGCTCTGATTACTTTTTCTTCAGCCCGAGGGGTTGTAGAAGCTATTTCTGCTGAGGCTATTTCTGTTTCTGCTGTGGTGGTCGCTAATTCTACTTTAGCGTTTTCAATTTCTATTAATTTAGCGACTTCATCGTCAATAGACGTTTCTTTAACTATAGTTTCATTAGAAATCATTATCTCCTCAATTTCCTCAACCATTGTTTGTGCCTTAGCTGTTTTTACTGCCTGTTCAGCCAAAGCTGGGGCATAAAAAAGAATGAATTGAAAAACACAAGCAATAATGACCAATAAAACAGTGTTTTGTCGTCTACTGAGAGGCAGAATTTCTTCTTTAATCAGTTGTAGTATTTTCATATTGTTTAATATTAGCCAAATAAAAAATCCCTAGCATAGCGTATCTTAACGATATAAAAGCAGGGATTTTCTTGACTTAGAACTTTAGCACATGATAATAAAATTGTCAATACCGCCAGGTGAATAAAAAAAGAGCTGCTTATTTAAGCAACTCTCTTTAAAATTAATAATTTTATCTTGATTATTGTGTTACCAGGCCGCTGCCAGAAAAAGGTAGATAAAGAAAAAGGAAAACAGTTATCGCATAAGCGGCTAAGACAATAATTAAACCAATAACTGCCGTTTTTATTCTAGCTAAGGCTTTTTCAACCTTTTGCTCGTTGCCACCAGCGGTCATCCACTGGAAACCAGCAACGATTATTAAGATTAAAAAGATAGCGGCTAATAAACTTAAGGCGATTCTAATAATGGTAGCGATAATATAACCAATAGAAATAGTGGTTAAGCCACTGGCCTCTTTTAGTACAAAAGTATTTCCTTTTAATTTGTCTAAAGATTGTCCCTCAATTAGAGCGGCTGAACTAGGCTGAGCCAAAGAAAATAAGGAGAATAGTAGGAAAAAGGAGATAATTATTTTTTTCATAAATTTCTCGTTATTTAAGTAATTAAGGCAGTAAAAATAAATTGCCAGATTGCCCAAGAAGAAAGAATAATAATTAAACCGATAACTGATCGCTTAATAGTATCTATTGATTTTTCAACCTTTTGCTCGTTGCCACCAGCGGTCATCCACTGGAAACCAGCAATGATGATAAAAATAATAAAGATTACTCCTAGTAGAGTTAATAAGGAATTTATAATTAATCCAATTGTGCTTAAAAGATCTGGGCTTTCTTCAACGGCATATCCACCAATTTTGCTAACAACGTTTAATCGCCCGCTGATAGTATTGTCGGTGTCTGTTTGAGCAAAAACAAAATAAGGAAGTATTAATAAAGCGGTTAAAGCTAGGAGGGAAAATATTGTAGTGAGATGTTTTTTCATAAAATTATAAAATACTAACCTGTGATTGAAATATATTAATTACAAAATAAGTGATGGCGTAGGCACAGAGAATGACGATTACCCCAATAATAGATTGTTTTAAGATTGTTTTTGCTTTTTCAGCTTTTTGTTCGTTGCCGCCCGCGGTCATCCATAAAGCTCCAGCATAAATTATAAAAATTATCGCCACCGCTCCGATTAAAGATAAGACAGTCATAATAATATTTCCGATAACGGTGTTTAAATCGGTTTCATTATAGCCACTTTCTGAAGCCACGGTATCAGATAACTTAAAAGCATCTTTTAAATTTTGTGCTTCGGCAGTTTGTCCAGCTAATCCAATAAAAACAAAAATAGCTAGAAGGAATAAGGCAGAAATTATTTTTTTTATTGATATTTTTTTCATTTTATTCAATCGTGCCAAAATAATTATAGGCAAAAATGGTAATGGCGTAAGCGGCGATTACTATCACTAAACCAATTACTGATCCAATAATTATGTCCTTGGCTTTTTCAGCTTTTTGTTCGTTGCCTTGAGCGGTTATCCATAAAGCTCCGGCATAAATAGTGAGAATCAGAAATAATACACCAATCAAACTAAGAACTACCTGAATAATTTGCCCAATAAAATTTTCCGGAGTTTGTTCCGAGTCTATTTCATAGCCTGCTTCAGTGGCAGTTTTATCTAAACCACTTTCAGTAGCAAAATTATAAGCAAAAACGACTGGTTGCTTTATAAAAACAAAACTTAAAAAAAGAATAAAGGCAATAAAAATTTTTTTAAATTTTTTCATCCGATTTAAAAAATTAAATACTACTGACAAAATTGCCAATAAAGACAGTGATGGCGTAGGCGGCAAAAACAATAATTAAGCCAATAATAGAATCGGTTAGCAGATTTTTAGCTTTAGTGACTTCTTGGTCATTGCCACGAGCAAGCATCCAGGTTATACCAGCGTAAATAGTTAGAATTAGAAAAATAACTCCGACAAAAGAAAGAATCGTGCCGATTAGTCTGCCAATAAGAGTTTGGACAAAATCTTCTTGGCTACCGGCGCTTCGGTCTAGAACTGTTATTTCAGCAGTTTCATTTAGGCCCTCAAGAGGATCATTAGTTAAAGCTGCACAAGGAATAACAGCCGCTGAAAAAGAGAAGAGGAGTAAAAAAAATGAAGAAGCAATAATTTTTTTAGACATAAAATAGGATAATTAGCTGCTCTAAGCATAAAACAGGTTTATGATTAGAGCAGCGATTCCCATATAACTATGAGAATCACCTATATATTTAAACCTAAAAGAGGTTTAAAAATTTTGCTTATAGTCAACTGAGGTTGTTGCTCCGTAGATTTGGTTGATAATGAAGGTTGCCAGTGCCCAAGATGATAAGATAATTACTAAACCGATTACACCGGCGCCAAGTAATTGTTTCGCCTCAGAAGTTTTATCTTCATTTCCACCAGCGGTCATCCACTTAAAGCCACCCAATAAAATGATTCCCACTGCAATTATTCCTAAAATACCTAGAGCAATGTTAATAATTCTACCAACAATAGCTCTTGGATCGGAATCAGAAAGAACGCCGTCTATGCCGACAGAAACTGGCTCTAAACCAAAATCAGCACTATTGCTTTGCGCAAAGGTTAATACAGGCGCAAAGAGTAAAGCTAAGATAGCGAAAGAAATTAGGTGTTTTGTAAATTTTTTCATATTTCACCCCCCTTCATTATTATAAATTTTTATTTTACATCTCTAATTTTAGCATATTATTTAAAACAAGACAAATAAAAAAGCAGCTAATTTAGAGCTAATGATTAATTTCACTTATTTAAAATTTTTTATGAATATTAGGAAAATATTAAAGAATATTTTTATAGTGCCTTAATTGTGCACAGCGCTTTTCTCTGTTAATAAAAATATTAATTAAATCTAGGCGAACTTTATCTAAAGAAAGATGCTTGGCTAAACAATATTCAATAATTGCTTTTTCTAAACTTTTTGTTTGCTTGGCGGATAAAGAATTTTCTAATAAACTGTCTTTATTTTCAATTCTAGTTTTTACTTCAATAAAGACTAAAGTCTTTTTTTGATAAAAAATTAAATCAATTTCTTGCCGTCCAACTTGATAATTTTCACTTATAAAAGAATAGCCACTATTTATTAAATATGACTTAGCTATTTTTTCTCCCCAGTTGCCTAGATTTTTATTATCAGTCATATAAAGAAAAAATAAAGATGAAATAATTTAAAAAGCCCCTGTGGTGAGGGGCTTTTTAAATTTATGTTTAATTTTATGGTAGATATTTTTTAATTTCCTCTTCTTTTTTATTCTCCTCTTTCGTTAAAGGAATTTTTTTTAGTTTTTTGAGAATAAAAAATAACCAAACTAACATGGTTAGAAACCAAAGAGCTAGCCAGAAACGAGCAGAAAAGAAAGGAATCATTTCATAATTAAAAAAGAAGAGCGTTAAGCCAATAACAGTATTAATAAAGAAGAAGCTATATAGGCTTTTGTAGAAGCCGCGGTAGATGCTAGCTCTTTTTTTGAAGAGAGCAATTAAAAAGGCAATGAAAGCAAAGGCAATTAAAGTAATGATAAATATTTTTTGGGTGGTAGGGATTAATGGTTCTGGTCGCAAATTAAACCAAAAGTTCCAAGTTAAAAGATTTTTCATATTTTTATAGTTTAATTAAAATTAAGCCATAGTGATAAGGTCCGGCGATAAATTCTTCTTTTATTTCCAGGCCTATTTTAGGGGCGGCTGCCTTTAGGGCATCAAGTTTTACTCTTTTTTCTAAGGCTGGACCAAAAGGTGAATCAGTATTTGTCCACTCAACAATTAATAATTTTCCGCCTCTTTTTAGCATCCTAATCGCTTCTCTCAGTATTTCTAGTTTTTTATCAGATTGATGTAAGACATTTACTAATAAAGCAGCGTCTAGACTACAGGTTTCAATAGAAGTTGCTTTAAATATTTCTAAATTACTCCAAATTGTTTTTACTTGAGGAAGATTTTCTTTTAAAGCTTGAAGTTTTATTTCCTCAATAACGGGCTTTAAAATATCAACAGCATAAACTTGACCGCGTCGTCCAGCTAATTTAGCTAATGGCCAGACAAAAAAACCAAAATTTCCACAGCCTAATTCAGCTACTTTTTGTTTTTCTTCTATGGCCATTTTACGCAAAATAGTGTCAATGTCAAATAAAATGGTTTTTTTATTGTTAGGCATATTTTTATTCTACTAATATTTGTCTAATGACAGTTTCTTCACGACTATATTTTTTCTTAGCTTTAATAGTTATACTATTTAAGCCTTTTTTTAAATTAACTGTTTGAGAGAATAATCCATCTTGATTATTAAGAACTAGTTCTCCGTTTATAGTCACCTCTGCTTCTTTTTCAGTTTGTCCACTAATTTCTAGGCTAGTAGCATTTAGGGATAGATTGTCAGCGGGGTAAAGAATAATTAATTCAGGAGGCAGGATAATGCGTTTAAAATAAAAACCGAGATATAACAGACAAACAGCGATTGCTCCTACTACAAGAAGGTTACGAATTATTTTAGGAAAAACTAAAAAATTATTTTTAGCTAAAATTTTCCGAGAAAAGGGATCATTAGGGGAATCAGTTGAGGTTTGTCTCTGCCAGTCTTGGGAAATTTCTTCATTATCTAAACCGAGAAAGGAGGCATATTTTTTGATAAAATTTTTTCCATATAATCCAGCTGGTAATTTATCAAAACGTTCTTCCTCTAAAGCAATTAGGTATTCTGTTTTAATGCCAAGTTGTTGGGCAATATTTTCTATTTTTAAATTTTTTTGGCGACGAGCCTGTTGTAATTTCTCTCCTAAACCTTCTTCTTGTCTGATTTTTTTAGGAATAAAAGCGGTCATAGGCTATGTAATATGGTTAATGTTGTTGAGTGCTGTTGGTGATTATTCTTCCTCCCTCCCAATCAACGCCCATTGCTTGAGAAACGAAACGGATAATTAGATAACTAGAAAAAACAATCACTAAACCAATAACAGCCGCGACAATTATTTTTTTAGCTTGACCAACTTTATCACTACTACCGGCGGAAATAAGAAACATAAAACCGCCGTAAACAAACATTAATAAAGCTAAAGAGCCGATAATGCCTAAGATCCAGCCGGAGATAGAAATAATAGTTATCATGATATCATCTAAAGAATAGTTGCCTTCTTGATATTGAGCAGAGTTTGGGTCAATAATTGAGTCTTGGGCTTGTAGGTCAGTAAAAGGAACACTTAGAGCAGTGAAAACTAAAGCGAGACAGGCACAGCTTAAAAATATTTTTTTTAACATATAAGTCAACAAATTTAATAAATTGTTTGTTGGATTTTAGTGGCAGCGGTATTAAGTACGGTTTGAAGCTTGTCACTTGGAATGATTAAAGCATTATTAATCATTTCAGCAATAGCATCTTCGGCTGCTTTAACATTTTTACCCCGATACCAACTTTTAGCGGTTAAAACTTGGTTAACAAAAACATTTATCTCTTCATCATTTTTTTGTAAGTCAATTAAGGAGCGCAGGGCGGTTGGGCGATGTGTTTTTTCTAAATAAGTTTTAGCTTGCTCTTCTTTAGTGATAAATTGAACAAAGTCCCAAGCAGCGTCAGCGTGAGGAGTTTTCTTAGAAACAACTTCAACCCAATAGTTAGCCATATTAATATTAGTTGGTGGATTTCCTTCTATTTGGGGTAGCGGAGCGATAGAGAAATTAAGTTTTGGCGCTTGAGCTTTTATAGTTGGTAAATCATAAGAATAAGCAAACATAATTCCTAGATTGCCGCTAATAAACATTTCTAGAGAATTAGGAAGATCACTATTCCAAGAATATGATTCTTTAGTTTGGTCAGCAAAATCAATATAAAAACGGAGAGCATCAGCGGCCGGATTGTAAGTTGAATATCCGGCGGAGGCGTTAAATAATACTTTGCCAGTATCATCTATCATGGTGGTGCCACTTTGCATCATTAAAATAGCTAGAATATCACTATATCTATTTATATTGGTACTGCCTCCTAGAGCAGCCCCTGATTGTATTAAAGCATTTTTGTCTCCATGCTTTGTTAGCTTATTGACGGTTTGTAAAAATTCTCGGTTCCAGTAATTAGGAATTTTACTTATACCAGCATTATTAAATAAGTCTTTATTATAATACATGGCTAAAGTGTCAACTGATAAAGGTAAGCCATATATTTTTTCATCGTTTAAAATAACATCACGACCAACAACATCAACAAATTTATCCCGCACCTCTTTATTAGTAATGCTTTTGGTGGTTTTGTTTTGGTAAGTAGTTTCTTTTTTAATGGTGCCGGTAACTACTGGATAAACTAAAGTAGTGCTTTCTGGTAGTGGTAATAATTTTGGTTGATATTTTTTAATCCAAGTATTGTGAATAGAAAAGATATCTGGTCCGCGATCTTCAGCTAGAGCGTTTAATAATTCTGTTTCATATTCTTCTAGACGAAGTTTTTTATAATTTATGTTTATATTCGGGTGGAGGGCTTTATATTTAGTGATAATTTCATCAAAAGCATCGGAGTCGTCAAAAACACGCCAATAAGTTAAAGTGATTGGTTTTAAAGTTTCTTCCAGTTCTCTTTTTGTTGTTTTACAACCAAAGCCGGAATTTAAAATAAAAACCATTAATAGAGCTAAAATTGCTATTTTTTTAGACATATTTTTTATTATTGTTTCTGTTTTTATTATATCAAAAATAATTTGAATATTCCAATTATTACTCTATTTTAGGACGATATTGCAGAGCTTCGGCTAAATGAGTAGGTAGTATTTGCTCTGAGTCATTTAAATCAGCGATTGTTCTAGCTAATTTAAGTACCCGAAAATAAGATCGCGAGGAGAGATTTAACTTAGCAACAGCTTCTTTCATAATTTCAAGAGAGGCGCTATCTAGGGGGCAGAAATTACGAACCGCAGCACTAGTCATATCTGAATTAGTGGTAAAGGAAGTTTTTTTGAATCGCGAAGCTTGACGTTGGCGAGCTTTTTCAACGCGTAGTTTTACAGTCGCAGAACTCTCGGCTGCCTGTTTACTTTCTAATTCATTAAAATCAACTCGTGGCATAGTTACATGAAGATCAAGGCGATCAAGGATTGGGCCGGATATTTTTTTCTTATAGTTAAAAATTTGTTGTTCGGTACAGCGACAAGTAATTTTTTGATCACCATAATAACCACAAGGACAGGGATTCATGGCGGCTATTAAAATAAAATTGCAAGGAAAATTAAGCGAACCAGCGGCCCGATTAATATTAATATTTTTTTCTTCCAGTGGTTGTCGGAGATTTTCTAGGGCAGAACGAGCAAATTCGGGAAATTCATCAAGAAATAAAACACCACGATGGGCTAAAGAAATTTCTCCAGGCCGTGGCCAAGTGCCGCCGCCGATTAAGGCAGTAGTTGAAGCACTGTGGTGTGGGGTGCGAAAAGGACGTTCAGAAATAAGGAGATGGTTATTTTTTAATTCGCCAGCCACACTATAAATATTAGTTACTTCCAGCATTTCTTCAGCAGAGAGCGGTGGTAAGATGCTTGGTAAGGCTTGTGCTAAAAAAGTTTTTCCTGAGCCGGGCGGACCAATTAATAAAATATTATGTCCACCAGCAGCCGCTATTTCTAGGGCGCGCTTAGCCTTAGATTGTCCTTTAATTAAAGCTAGGTCAACATCTTTATTTTTAATAATTTCTGTGTTGTTAAATGAATTTACAGAGAGGATGTTTTTTGAGGAGGAATTGTCATCAGAGGAAAAATTATTTTTTCCAGTTTTTAAAAATAAAATCATTTGTTCTAAATTTTTTACCGGAAAAATAGTGAGACCAGTAATTAATTGAGCCTCTGTTAAATTTTCAGCCGGAATAAATAGGGTTTTTATGCCAGCCGTTTTTGCTTTTAAAGCGATAGCTAAAATACCAGTCACTGGACGGACTGCTCCGCTAAGTGATAATTCACCCACCATAATGGCTTTAGAAAAATCAAAAGCGAATTCATTCTTTAAAGCTAAAATACTGATTGCAATTGGTAAATCATAGGCTGGTCCATGTTTTTTGATATTAGTTGGTGCTAAATTAACAGTAATTTTACGGCGAGGATATTCATAAGGACAATTTCGTAGAGCGCTTTTAACCCTTTCTCGCGCCTCAGAAACAGAAGTATCGGGTAGACCAACAATAGAGATTTGTCCAAAGTCGCCACCGCCAGCATCGGCTTCAACTTCAATGATTCTTGCTTCTAAACCAATTAAAGCAGCTGATAATATTTTTGTGGGCATAAAAAATAATTTAATTTAATAAAAAATCATCCGTAGTTGGATGATTTTTATTTTAACAAATTGAGGATGAAAATTATCTAAATATTTTTTAAAAAATATTTTTATTTTTTAAATCATCAAGTTTAACACTCAGGAGTTTGCTCACCCCATTTTCTTCCATGGTTACTCCATAAAGAATACTGGCACGTCGCATGGAAGCGCGATTATGAGTAATGACAATAAACTGAGTTTTATTAGATAAGTCATCTAAAATTTTAGCCAAACGTTCAGAGTTAGCTTCATCTAGGGCGGCATCAGCTTCGTCTAAAACAACAAAAGGGGAAGGATTAGCGCTGATAATTGCGCAAATTAAAGCAATGGCTGTTAAAGCACGTTCGCCACCGGAAAGCATGGAGACGGTTTGTATTTTTTTACCTGGTGGCGTAGCTTGAATATCAATGCCGGCCAAGCCAACAGCATTGTGTTTGCGTAAAAACTTTATTCTCTTTAATTTTTCATCGTTTGCTTTTTTAGTCTCAGCGTCAGCTGCGCTTAATCCCTCTAGGTGAGCATGATGACCATTTTCATTATGTTCAGTTGCTTTTTGTTTATCTTCTTCTGATTCATCAATCATTATCTTAGATATTTTAGCTGAACCACCATTAAACAAAACTTTAAAATATTCATTAAATTTTTCAGAAATTACTTTAAACTCAACATCAAAGCGACTTTTAATATTAGAGTCTAATTCGTAAATAATTTCTTCTAAGGATTTAATTGCTTGATGAAGATCGGTAGTTTGATTAGTTAGGAAGTCATAACGTTCTTTAGTCTCAGCAAACTCTTTTTCAGTTTCTGGATCAATGCCACCGATTTGTTCTAGTTGTAATTTACTATTCGCAATTTCTTTTTGCCAGCGATTAATAGCAATGTCTGTGGTAGTTATTTTATAGTCGCGAATATCATTTATTTCTAATTCATCATTTCTAATATTAGCTTCTAGATCTTCTAGTTTTGTTTCTTGACGAGCGGCTTCTACCCTTAAATTATTTAGTTCGGCTAAAATAGTATTAATTTCTTGCTGGAGAGACTGAATATTTTTTTGACATTCATACATTAAGCCTTTTTCTTTTTCTTGAGCAGTATTAAATTCAACTAATTTTATTTCTATATTTTTTATTTCTTCATTTAGAGAGGCGAGACGCTTATTAATTAATTCTTTTTCCGCTTCAATTTCACTCGCATCAAATTTAACCTGCGCTTTTTCTAGCTTTGCTTTAATGTCAGCGATTTCTTTTTCGGTTTGTAGTTTTTTAGTGTTTAACAAGCGAACTCGCTCTGCTAAAGTAGATGCTTTTAAGCGACAATCATTTATTTTATTAGTTATAAGTTGTTTTTTTTCTAACCACTCTTCTAAGCGCAAATTTATTTGCAGATTAGCTTGTTCTTTTTCTAGGGCTTCAATTTTTTTAGTCAATTCTCGTTTCTCCGCTTCAATTTCACTCGCATCAAATTTAACCTGCGCTTTTTCTAGCTTTGCTTTAATGTCAGCGATTTCTTTTTCGGTTTGAGATTTCCGATCTTCTAGCAAACGAAGACGTTCATTAATGGTAGAGAGACGTAGGCGCTCAGCGTTGAGAATTTCTTGGGTCTGCTGCTTATCTTCATTTAAGGAAATTATTTCTGTTTGAATTTTTTTTATTTGTTTTAGTTTATCATCATCTAAGCCATTGATTAATTTAGTAATTTTCTGCTGGAAGTCATTTTTGGCTACGTTGATTAATTTTTTTAGTTGTTGGAGATCTGTTTCTTGTTCAATTTCTTCTAGTTGTTTTAAAAATTCATCAATTAATTTGCTTAGAGCTTCATTTTGCCCTTCATTTTTACTATCTTGGCGCAATTCTTTATTTAAATTTTCTAATTCTTTATTCAGACGAATTAAATTTTCCTGAAGAGAATTTAATTTTTTTTCAGTGGCAATTTCTTGATCGCGATTATTTTCGGACTTTAAATTAGTGATTTCATTATTTAATTTTTTTAACTCAGTACTTAATTCTTCATTTTTATTATTTAACCAAGAAACATCAAATTGTCCTTGAACTTCTAGGTTGGCCTCAAGTACTGCCTCTAATTTTGATATTTGTTTAGTATAAGAATATTTTTCTGTTTCTAAGTGATCAATTTGGTGACGCAGATTATTTGCCCGATTAATTTCAGCATTTATTGTTTCTAATTCTTCGCGCAAAAAAATTTCTTCACGATCTGTGTCGGTTGGATTTATGGCTGCAATTTCAGCGGTGATATTTTCTAGCTCAATCTTTAACTCTTCTTGCTTATTATTTAACCAAGAAACATCAAATTGCCCTTGAGCCTCTAATTGAATTTCTAATTCAGCTTGTAATTTAGAAAGCTGTTTGTTTAGTTGGTTTTTTTGATTTTCTAGTTCTCGTAAACGGGGTTGCAGCTCGCTAATCTCCCGAAAATTATCAGTTGCCCGAATCCGATTTAAATCTTCATTTAATTTTTCTAGCTTCTTTTCTTTTTCAATTTTATTTTTTTCTAAGTCTAAAAAACTTTCATTAACTTTATTTAGTTTTTGGTTAATATCTTGCCAAAGAAAACTATAATAATTAAGTTGAGTTGTTTTTAGGTGCTGAGAGATTTCATCACGACGTTTTAATTTTTCAATTTGTCTAGTTAGACTTCTTAGGCGAGGTTTAATTTCCGCCAAAAGCATTTCTACCTGTTGGAGGTTTTCATAACTAGATTCTAATCTATTTAGAGCAGCGTCACGCTTAATTTGAAATTGTTTAACGCCAGTAGCCTCATCAAAAAAATCTTTTTTTTCAGTAGTGGAGGAGTTGAGAAAGTTTTCCACCATGCCTTGCCCAATAACACTATAGGTTTTTTGACCAAAATTAGCTTTAGCGAGCAGCATCTGAATATCAGTTAAACGAACACGGTTATTATTTAAAAGATATTCACTCTCGCCACTGCGATAAATACGACGTGTAATAATTATTTCTGGGCAGTTTAAAATTATTTGATCAAGATCACTTTCTTTTTCAATTGTTTCTGGAGCGGCTGTTTTATTTTTAGCTGTTTCAGAGTTATTTAAATACAGAGAAACCTCAGCCATGCCGAGTTGCCCTTTTTTATCTGAACCAGAAAAAATAACATCTTCACTTTTTTTTCCGCGAATGGTTTTCATGCTTTGCTCCCCTAAAGCCCAGCGAATTGCATCAGCCACATTTGATTTTCCAGAACCATTTGGGCCAACAATAGCAGTTAAACCTCGCTTTTTTCCATCAACTAACCCGGAAAAAATAAGTTTATTTTTATTAGCAAAGGATTTAAATCCCTGAATCTCTAATTTTTCTAGATACATAATACTTTAATACTAAATAGCCGTTATTTACTTTTTACTATATAATAATATAATAAATAATAAAGTCTGAAAAGACAAACAAAAAATAAAAATATGATTATTTCTTTAAGTGGAGCTCCAGGATCGGGGAAAAGCACGATTGCCAAAATGTTAGCAGCTAAATTAGACTGGCCAAGATATTATATTGGTGGTTTAAGGCGAGAAAGAGCTCAAAAGCGAGGTTTGACTTTAGCCGAATATAATAAATTGGGAGAAAATGATCCAGTCACTGATCAAGAAGTTGATGAATATCAGCGAGAACTGGGACAAAAAGAAGATAATTTTATTATTGAGGGTCGGACTTCTTGGTATTTTATTCCTCATTCCCTGAAAATTTATCTTGATGTTAGTTTAGAAGAGGGAGCAAAACGTATTTTTGGCAGTTTGCAGCAGAAAAATGATCGTAATGAGGATAAAAAGTTAGATAGCGTTGAGGCAGTGATAGAGAGCAATAAAAAAAGAATAGAAAGCGATAATGTTCGCTATTATAAGTATTATGGGATTGATGTTTATAATCCAAAGAATTATGATTTCTATCTTGATACTACTAATTTGACGCCAGAAGAGGTTTTTCAGTCTGTATATGATTTTGTTAAAAGCAGCCTTGACAATAGGAAAAAATAATTATAATATTAGACAAGATTTGCCTTATTAAATAAGTAGTTTGAAACGAGATTTAAACATCTCGTTTATATAATTTTAACTATATGGTTGAGACTAAATTAGAATTAAAACCAGGCATGACTGTCAGGGTTTATCAAAAAATTAAAGAATTAAATTCTAAAGGAGAAGAAAAAGAGCGTGTACAATATTTTGAGGGAATGATTATTGCTCGTAAACACAATAAAGAAGTGGGTGCGACTATTACTGTTCGTAAAATTTCTGATGGTATTGGTGTAGAAAAAATTTTTCCTTTAAATTTGCCGACAATTACAAAGATTGAAATTAAAAAAGAAGCGAAGGTAAAGCGAGCAAAATTATACTATCTACGTGATGGATATAAGAAGAAGCTAAAAGAAAAAGTTGTTAAATAAACAAATATCTTTAAGTTTGGGCGGATGGTGAAATTGGTAGACACGCAAGCTTGAGGTGCTTGTGGCCGCAAGGCTGTGGAGGTTCAAATCCTCTTTCGCCCACCAAGCCAAACAAACAAAGGGGCGCATAGCTCAGCTGGTTAGAGCACTTCGTTTACACCGAAGGGGTCCAGGGTTC
>JAAZJO010000011.1 GCA_012800315.1 Candidatus Falkowiibacteriota bacterium | reverse complement strand
GCGGAGTGAAAGGGACTTGAACCCTCGACCTCCTGCGTGACAGGCAGGCGCTCTAACCGGCTGAGCTACCACTCCAATTTATAACAGATTATAACAGAGAAAATCATAGCAAAAAGTTTTTTTCTTGTCAAAGGGAAAAAATAATAAAAAACCCCAAAAAACTTGCAAAAAAAGGACTCCTATTGTATACTTTAAATATAAAAAACTACAGCCTAGTTTTTTAATTTTTATTTATATGGAAAACTTATTAGACAAAAAAACTCTGGCCGAAATAGAAAAACATCTTTTGGCTCAACAAAAACAAATTCTTGGAAGTTTAGAAGATATTTCTCGTGATGATAATCACGAAGCAGATAATACTGTTGCTAAATTTCCTGAATATGGCAATAAACCTGATGAGAACGCACAAGAAATAAGTGATTATTCATCTGATGTCGTTACTGAAAAAGTCCTGGAAAAAAGTCTTGAAGATATTAAAAATGCTCTAAAAAGAATTGAGAAAGGTACTTATGGTGTTTGTAAATATTGCGGCAATCCGATTGGCAAAAGACGTCTTTTAGCACGTCCAACTGCTAGTTCTTGCATTAAATGCAAAACTGAACTCCAAGAAAATGAATAAATTATTCGCAAAAATAAATTTTAAAAATATAGCTATTATTTTAATGATAGCTATATTTTTTATAGCTGATCGCTTTTTAAAATTTCTAGCGAATGGCAAGCTAGCTAATATTTCTTTCAAACTAATCAATGATATTTTTACTTTTAATTTTAGTGCTAATTATTTTATTGCTTTCTCTCTGCCCCTACATGGTCCTTGGTTGAATCTAATAATTGGGCTAATTATTTTAATATTAATCCATTTCTTAATAAAAGCTATTAAAAATAAAGAGAAAATTATTACCGCCGGACTTTCACTCATCTTAACTGGAGCAATTAGCAATCTTATTGATCGCCTACTGTTCGGCTACGTAATTGATTATCTTTATTTAAAATATTTCACCATCTTCAACCTCGCTGATGTTTATATTTCTGTCGGAGCAATTTTGATTATAATCTCTTTATATAAAAAACCAGGCCGTTAAGCCTGGTTTTAATGATCTTAATTTCTGTTATATAGATCATCCTCTCTTTCTTTTCTGTATTCCCCCAGAGAAGAATAATAACTCACGGTTCCATCTGGATTATCCACATAAAGACCGGATCTCACCTCTCTCTTTTCCTCCCCCTCCTTCTTCTCTTCATCCTCTTGATTATTAGTTTGATTTGGCATTTTTTCAAAATTTGGCATATTGTTTTTTATTAAAATTATTAAATATTTATTTGTTTATTAGTTTTAATTAATATTTCACTAAACTAGTTTTTAACAATATTATTATACACCATTAATTAATCTTAGTATATTTTTATAAAAATTTCCATCCCTATATTGCTTAAATGTTTTAAGCACACATATTACCCATACCCATTGACAAATACTGCTTATCATACTATAATACAGCGACTGACAAAAAATGTCAGTATTCTTGAAAATCAGAAAATCAGTATAACGTTAAAAAATAGAGAAATGGAGAAAATTGTTCATTCAAAAATTAATCCTGAACGAAGTTTATTCTTCGGTTCAATGGTGACGGAAAAAGATGCCGACCTTTTGATTAAGCAGCTCTTTGAGCTCAACAAAACCAAAGGGGACATTTTTGTCCAAATTAACAGCAACGGCGGTAGCTTTGCTGGAGCAAGGAAGCTGTATGATAACATTGCCCTAAGCCCAAATCCGGTCTACGGAATAGTGGCCGGCAATGCTTTTTCGGCAGCAGCTATCGTTCTACAGGCGTGTCATAAAAGATGCGCTACTAAACTGTCAAAATTGCTAATTCATCATTTGATGTGTCCTTTGTCTTTTGATCTTAAGATCAATGACAAAACTGATATAAAGAAAATGATAGAAAAAGAAACGAATCGGGTCCAGGAAAATGAGAAAATGATGATGGAAATCCTGAAAAAAAGGATGACCATCAGTGAGGAGGAAATCCTCAAGATCTTAGACGATGAGCCAGAACTCTCAGCACTTACAGCTCAAAAAATTGGGCTAATTGATGAAATTATTTAACAACTTATTTGGTCTGCAACTAATTATTTAGTTGTAGACCTTTTTTATTTTTATTATTCGGTTTTCTTTATCTAAATATTCAATCTCAATCATAATTACTTTTTTTGGTAATATTCCCCTCACTTTTTCCGCCCACTCAATGGCCGTCACTGTGTTTTTATCCTGAAAATATTCCTCCACTCCAAGCGCAATTAAATCTTTATCGGAAGATAAGCGATAAGCATCAATATGACAAAAGGTTTTTATCTGAGAATCTTTTTTTGCTTGATAAGTTTTTAAAATATTAAAAGTCGGGCTATTAACTTTATGCTTAACTCCCAATCCTTTAGCTAATCCTTGCAAAAATTTTGTTTTTCCTGCTCCTAAATCTCCAACTAGCGCTAAAACCTCGCCACCAGTTAACTTTTGGGCAAAACTTTCTCCACAAGCAAAAGTCTCTCTTTCGTTTTTGCTTTGAAATTTATTCATATTCTCAGTCTATCTTATTTTTTTAATAAAATAAAGATAAAAAATATTAATTATAAAAAACTATTTTCCCTAGTCTTGACAAAATCTATATTTAGTATCAAAATATTGGGTTAACACTTAGTTAAAATAAAATTTGTTCATTTAAAAAAATTCAGACATGAAAGCAATTTTTAAAGTTTATCCGTGGAAGACGGCAATCTGTCAAATCGCGGTGATACTTTTTTCATTGCTATTGACTGGATGCTATCTAAACGATGAAGGTCCCTTTGCACCATACACCGATGTAAGAGGATCAATCATGCTTAAACCAGCTATTGACATTAAGCCAAACGAAGCAACCTTGGTTGGCGTATTAGTCCCTCAACACCAAGAGACGACTTTTACTTTTCAATATCGTTTGACTTATGCCGAACTTGCTTGGCATGATTTACCTCTGGCTGAAAGTTTTAGTGGATCGGACTCTATTGAGGTCCGTCTAACCATTGATAACTTAAAAGCTGGCTCTGAATATTTGGTTACCGCTAAAGGCTATAATCAAGCTGGGGTGATAATTAGTAGTAATTATATTTCTTTTATTACTCCGGTTGCTGATTACGATGGCAATATTTACCAAGTAATTAGAGTTAATGATCAGGTTTGGCTGCAAGAGAATTTCAAAGGGACGCATTTTGCTAATGGTGATCCCATTCCCAATATCACTGATAGTGATGTTTGGGGCGAATTAACCAGTCCAGCTTATTGCTGGTATAACAACGATCCTGAAATTGGAAAGGTGTATGGTGGTTTATATAACTTCTATGCGGCTACCGATCCTAGAGGATTAATTGTTGGCTTTCATACTCCTTCTCTGAGTGAGTGGATGTCTCTATCTTTTTCTTTAGGTGGAGATACTGTTGCTGGAGGGAAAATGAAAGAAGCTGGTTGTACTCATTGGAATCAACCAAACAATGGGGCAACTAATCGTTCTGAGTTTACTGCTTTACCCGGCGGCACTTATCAAAATAGCAATATTCTTGATCTGCCTGGGTTTAGTTATAATTATTTAAGAGAGACTGCCGTGTTTTGGTCAACTACCCTATTTCTGGGAGAGACTAACATAGCTTATGCTCCTAAATTAAGAGAAAACTCAGAAGCACTAAAAAGAAACGGGGGCTTAGACACCAGGACTGGTCTAAGCATTCGGTTAGTGCAGGATTGGCAAATGCCTAAAAAGAATTAAAAAGAGACATCTTATAATAAATGTCTCTTTTTTATATACTTTTATTTAAGTGGGCGCACAAGGATT
>JAAZJO010000010.1 GCA_012800315.1 Candidatus Falkowiibacteriota bacterium | reverse complement strand
TATCTAAATCAGTTTCTATTATAAATCTTTGAGAACTATCGGACGCCAAGAAAGAAAGTCTGGCTTCATCAGCATTTTGACCACCACCTATGGACAGCTTCGCTCCGGGGTTCGTCGTCCCAATACCCACATTACCAGCCGGAGTTATAGAAACTTTATTATTTCCACTTTTCCAAAAAGTAAAATTATCAGCTGTCCCTCCCACTCCCTTACCAACAATCCAGGCCAAGTCTCTAGACTGGCCAGAACTCCTATAATTAATTGCCGACTCACCAGTTGCGCTAGGATTAACTATATGGACATTTCCATAAGAAGTAGCGCCTCTGACTTCTAATTTTGCTCCCGGACTATTCGTCCCAATACCAACATCACCCCCGACAATCAAACCATTTTCTGGGGCATTATCATTAAGATAACCTGTACCAATAGCCGCATTACCAAAAACATAAAGATTAGCGGCGCCAGCTGAAGCATTTCCTATTCCTAACTTCCCAGAAATCCAGTTAGCCGCTGTACTGCTAGAAATTTTTAAAGATTCGCTTCCCGCAATATTACCCACCACCGACAACGCGTTAGTTGGATTAGAATCTCCAATACCAATAGCCGGGTTAGTACCAATCACTAAAACCTTATTACTCGCTCTGATAATGCCGTTAACATCCAAAGAAATTCCAGCCACAGGATTAGTAGCAATGCCCAAGGGGCCATTCATTCTAGCTGGCAACCAAGTATTTACAAAATCGCCATAACCCGCATTACCATCTGCATCATAAAGCAAACTATTCCACTCCGCAGAGGTTAAAGTACCGTAGATTGGCTTTTGGTAAGTTTCTAGAGTATGCACCGCTAACGCCTGGTCCCCTAAAAATACCAACAAAAAAGACCCGCATATTAAAAAAGCGGTTAATATTTTTTTAACTTTTTGCCCAAAATTTCCGGACATTTACTTAAGTATTTTTCAGCTTTCTTTAATAAAAATCTGATAATTAAATTATATCATTTTTTCAGCTGTCTGCCAAGAAAAAAGCCTGCTCTTATAGCCTGATTTGTACGCTTCTTTTTGTCTGCTGAAATTCGCCAACCGAAGTGAAAATAATTGGATCAAAATTAGTGTAATAAATTTTATAATTCCCCTCCGCTAATGACTCTTCAATCATCGGCTCATCCAGTGAAGTCTCAGGCAAGACTAAACTATTTTCATTCAATTCCCAAAGAATTCGCTCTATTCCCGCCTCCGCTCTATAATAAGCCTTAGTTGACTGCGCTTGAATCCCGCCGGCTTTCAAACCAAGTAAAATAACCGTTGAACCGCTCATCGCCACGATCAACATCCCCGCTAAAATAAACATCGTTAAAGCTAACGCACTGCCTGATTTGTCCTGAAAAATTTTTTTCATAAAAAACTTAGCCTTAATTTTCCTTATAATATCTAGAGCTCACTGTTGTTTGCAAAGTCATATCAGCCTGAAGCTTAGAACTACTCAAAGCGCTGGCTGACATATTCATTGTTACTTGGGGTTGATAAATATAACTACTTCCACCCGCTCTCACCACAAAATGTAAACTATCAATACTAATTTTTTCTGGTGAAATAAAATCTACCTGTCGCACTCCCTCCTGTTCACGCGACACCGCAAAACGCAAGACATCATGATAATCTTTTTCTAAAAAATACTGAACACATTCTCCTAAATAATTTTTAAAATATAGTGTGTCCCCATAAGAGTTTTCTGCTAAACCAAACACTGAACCCACTGGCACTTTACTGGGATCGCAATCACCATTATTTTTAACCGCCATGCGCATTTCTTTGCCAGTGATTTCAAAAAAATATTTTAAACTCTCTTGAACATTTTGAGCAGCAATCGCATTGCGTTGAGCATCAATAACCATCTTAAAAATATTCGTCACCGCCATCATAATAACAACAAACAAAGTCACCGACACCATCACTTCTATTAAAGTAAAACCCTTTTTATTTTTAGTTATTAATTTGTTTCTGCGTAAACTATCGCCAATCATAGAGTTGTGTTTCTAAAGAATAAGTATAGGGCTTGCCGTGGTCCTCCCAAGAAACTTTAGCCACCACTTTTACTTGAGTAGCTGGCCGTTCACTAGAGACAGGGCTAACCGACAAAAGACGATTAAAACCACTTGGGGTATGACCCACTGAATCATGCAGATACATTCCCTTTTCATCTAAAAATAAATCACCGGCCGCCGTCCCGACAACAGCAGTTGGCGAGTCATCAAGATAATCCATGATTAAATTTCCTAAACCATCCGGATCGCTAAAACAAAAATCAGTCCCGTTATTCCAAGCGGTATCTCTAAAATTACGAATCAACTCCACTCCCTCTTGAGCTAATTGATAGGCAATCATCGTTTTTTCATTAATACTTTGACTTTTAATATTTTGGGAAATTAAAGTTAAAGCACCAACCATGCCTAAAGAAATCACAAACAAAACGGTGATCACTTCTACTAGGGTAAAGGCTGCTTTTTTAATCTTCATAATCTTAAAAACTAAATTTTTCAAAATCATCACCAACGACTTCCGCTAATCCTAAAAAATTAACCCGAACAATTTTAGTGGTATTTTCTCTAGGATCTCTGAGGGTAATTTGAATGGCCTCTAAAAAATTACCGCCATCAACTACAATATATGTCCGCGGATCGGGCGGCAAAAAAGTAATATCAACCGAATTAAAACTTGTGCCGCTGTCTGCTTTAAGGGAGCTAATTTCTAAACCCGCTGGTAAATAAACTTGCCGAGCGCCAAAATCAATTTCGCCCTCATCTTCCTCATTATATTGAGCATAACCAATATCAGCCTCATGAACATTACCCGGCTCATCACTAGCTGGCCGATCTAAATCAGCAAATAAAATATATTGATGTGGATTAGCTAAATCAAGATGTATGCCCCAACCGCCAGCCGGCACTTCATCGCCATATTTAACTAAACCCAAAGTATTATTTTGGGCGGCGTGAAAATTACCAACCAAAGTTTGGGCAGTCATTATTAAATCTGTTCGCTTATTGCTAGAACGATAATTAGCGGCAAAAACAGCGGTAATAATCACAATTAGCGAAATACTGGTCACCATTTCAATTAAGGTGAATCCTTTTTTATTTAGCTTTAACTTCACGCCAGAGTGGTAGATCATAATTTATTTCCATAGGAGCTGTGCGAGCCTTACACATATAGTTATCACTATCTCGTAACTCTAACTCTACAAATGCTCCTTTAATTGAATTGGTGAAAACAATTGAGGTGGTGGCAGCGGTGGTAGTTGAAATCGTATAAGTTCCGCCACTTACACTCCATAAATAATTACAATTATTACCAGCACAAGATTGTGGCAATGATGGCTGGGCCGTTGTATAATATTGTGAATTAATGGCTGAGAATAAAGTAGTAGTACCAACTACGGGAGTGAGCGGCTCCCAGGTGATAAAGGGATTAGGAAAATTATGCTTGAAAGTCGTAAAAGTTAAGGGATTACCATCTGGATTTCCATCCGTATCAGTCGCCGAATTGCTATTATATTGATACCATTCAGTCGGCTCATCATTCTCATCATAAGCACGCACCCACCAATAATAATTAGTGCCATAATTTAACGGCGCGCAATCAAGATCGGCGTTTGGTAGAGTGTACTGAAAAGCATAATCAGAAATCTTTTTTCTTGACCAACAAACTGCTGAACTCGGGTCGGGTGTATTACTGGTACTAACCATCACTTCATAAGCAGTTTGAATACCACTACGTTTGCACCACTTTAAAGCCGCCCCTAAAGCATTATTACAGGCCTGAGTATAACTCCAGTTTGGCGCAGTTAAAGCACCTAAAGTTAAATTACCAATATAAACTTTATAATTTCTCTCCTCACAAGCACTCCCCCCGGCTTCACTTTCGCAATTAAAACTAATGGTGCCGGTAAAATTAGTATTGCCTGCATCAGCTACCGCATAACCAACAAAGTCGCCTACAGGAATGCCGTGCCCAGGAAAAGTTGAGGCGGACAAATCACAGCCTTGTAAGCTAACTGAAGTTGGCTCTAAATCATTATCTAACTTAATCCATTCACCACTAACATCAATCCTCGCCCAGCCATAAACTTTTTGATCGGTTTCATTAAGACAGGCCCAGCAATTATTACTAGCATTACAAGTGTGCGGACAATGGGCATTAGTTGAACTATAATTATCTGGTGGAGTGGCTGTCCCAGAAAAAGAAATAAAATTGACTGTCGGATTCCAAGCCTGCCCAGAAAAATTACCATTTTCATCAATATAAACAGCATGCTGCATACCTGCTTGGCACGGATCAGCGAAAAAATGAAAACCCCGTGGCTCAGGAAAATTATATAAATTTCCCTCCTGATCAAGCCGACTACCAACCACAGCATCTAAACAATTCATATAAACTTCTCTATAGGAATCGCCCGCCCAAGCAACTCCGCGCACAGTAGAAGTAGCGGCCTGAGCTGGCGCAGCTGTCATTAGAAAAAAGAAAAATAAAAAACTGGCTACTAAAAAAATAGCCTTATTTTTTTGATTAGTTGTTAAATATAATTTCAGCATAAACTAACTTAACGCCTCTTCTTATTTAAATTATAACATATCTAGCTATAAATCTGATATCAAACCTTAAAAAATCACTGAATAATTTTACAACCACTCTTCTAAAAAACGCTCACCTAAGTTCAGCATTTTTAAACGATCCACTTCTCTGTCATCATTATAACCAACTAGATGAAGCAGACCGTGCACCAATAAAAAATAAAAAATATAGTCCGCTGCTTTTTTAAGACCAAAAACTTCTAAATACTTATTCGCTTTTTTTACTTCAGCAATATTAATAATCACCTCACCTAAATATTTTTCCTGACCCTTTTCTTTAGTGCCAGCAAAAGATAAAACATCTGTCGGCCGATCAATTCCCCGATAAGTTTTATTTAATTTTTGCATCCGTGCTGGTCCAATAATCGCCACTGAAACTGTAAAATCAGCTTTTTTATATGCCCTTAAAAAAGCCTCAACTACTCTTTTTGTTTTAGCTATATTTATTTTCTGTTTAGTTGTATTATTTATTTCAATCATATTTTTATCACCAGCTCTTTTATTTAATTTTTTACTTCAAGCATCTTTTTAATTTTCGTAACCATTTATATAAATTATAAATCACCGGCCGAAAAACAAAGTCATAAGTACCCGGATATTCTTTCACTGAACCGCCAAAACCTAATTTGAAACGAGTTACTCCCGGCCATTTCTGCTCATCAATACCATAAAAATCATAATATTTATAACCCTCTTGCTGAGCCTGCTTAATCACTGCCCATTGTAAAAAATGCGGGGCCATTAAATTGCGCGCCTCATTATCAGAGGCTCCATGCAAATAAGTGACTCGCTGCCCAAAAAAAGAAAATAAACCCGTCGCAATATTTTTCCCGTTTGCTTGGGCAAAAAATAATTTTATTTGACCATTTATTTTATTACTAGAAATAGCCTCCTCTTTTTCACCAGCCTCTATTAAGTTTTGATAATGTGCAGCGCAATGTAAACGAAAAGCATCTCGCTGGCCAGTGATTGACATTAAGCGCCAAAACTCTGAAAAATCCTGACTGCTTCCCGGCACTATTGCCACTCCTTTTTTCCCCGCTAAGCGAACATTATAGCGCGTTTTCTGGCTCATTTCTTTTAATAAATCCGCCTCACTTTTTTCTAAATCTAAGATTAAAGTTTTTTTCGGTTGTAGATCAATACTCTTCTGTAATTTACTTTTTATCAGCTCATCATTCGGCAATTTTTCTGGTTCTAGACGCAAAAAAACAGCGGACGCTTTTTTCTTCTTTAATTCTTGAAGTAAAAAAATAATAGCTTTCTCTTCTCCTCGCGGTCCCCGCGGTGCTGACCAATAAAAAAAGCCACCGCCTAATGGTTTTTTAATAAGCAAAACGGAAGCCAAAATCTGCTCCTCCGCTTTCACTCCCCAATACTCCACTGTCTCCCCACTTTTAGCGCTCAAAGTGCCCCAAAGCTCCGACTGCAAAAATTCATCACCGGCTAAACTATTTATTTCTCTTTTATTCTTTTGTCCATCTAATTTAATTAATTCCATAGTTATTATTATATCATAAAATCTGCTTTAAAAAACCCTTCAATTTAGTTTCTAAAATAACAAAAAGACCTCCCAGTCTGAGAGGTCTTTAAAAAATAATTACAAACAAGTTTAGTATACCAAAGCCTTAGAAGTAATACCCGCTGGAGTAGCTGTATTCAAACCAGATTCAACCCCACCCGTATCGCTACCTAAACAATAGGTCAAAGTATAAGAAGATTGGTTAACACCATTTAAAGCCGTGGCGGTATAGGTATAAGTATTACCCGTATCACAACCAGTTCCATCAGCCGGAGTTGGAGCAACGGGGATAATTAATAAATAAGGAGGTGTTGAAGAGCTTAGATCTTCTAGGCTTGATGGATACTTATTATTATCATTGTAATACATTTCTAAAGCGGTTTGCATCTGTTTAATATCCGCCAAACGACGTGCATCACGAGAGCGAGCACGAGCCTGATTTAAGGCAACAATTGACAAGGTAGATAATAAGCCAATAATAGCGATAACTACCAACAGTTCAATTATGGTAAAACCCTGTTTAGTTTTTTTCATATCAAAAAAAATTAAAAAATTTTATATAAATATATTAATATAATAACACTAAAATTATAACATGTCTAGAAAAACGGCGCAATAGTTTTTTAAAATTAAGCAAAAAAGTGAATAACAAAAAAACTAAATCGCGTTAGCCATATTATACATCGGTAAAAGAACAGCCGCCACCATAATGCCTACCCCGATGCCCATAATAACCATAATAATCGGCTCCATTAATTTACTTAAATTATCAAGCATATTAGACGATTCCCGCTCATAAAAATCGGTAATGCGGTCTAAAACTGAATCTATTTTTCCCGTTTTTTCACCGACCGCAATCATTTGTGGCACCATATTCGGCACATAACTGCTATTCTCCATTACCGATGATAAAGGATTACCATCATTAATTGATTCTAAAGTTTCTAAAATAAGTTCGCGATAAATTGTATTACCCACAACTTCAGCCACAATTGACAAAGAGCGAGTAATTGGCACGCCTCCTTTTAATAATGTAGATAGAGAACGAGTAAAACGCATTAAATAAATATAACTAAATAACTTACCAAAAATCGGCAATTTTAATTTTAAAATATCTAAATTACGTCTCCCACCATAAGTTTTTGCATAAAGACGCAATAACAAAACAAAGCCGACTATCGCAAACGCTAACACAACAATATATTTTTGCAAAAAATTAGAAACCGCCATCACTGCTCTGGTCGCCCAAGGCAAATCCAAACCAGATTCAGTAAAAGTTGAAGTCAAAGACGGAATAATATAAATCATTAAAATAATAGCCACTCCAATTAAAGCAATGACGATAAAAATTGGATAAATCATGGCCCCTTTTATCTTTGAAGAAATATCATAATTCTTCTCTGTTTCATCTGCTAAATAATTCAACACCTCATCTAATTTACCAGAAGATTCTCCTGAGCGAACAATGTTAACAAAAAAATCCGAAAAAACTTTCGGTCGCTTAGCAAAAGAATCTGATAGAAAAGAACCACTATCAACTTCAAAGGCAATTTCTGCCAACATGTTTTTAAAAGCAATATTATCAGTTTGATCAACTAAAATTAATAAAGATTCAACCACTGGCACATTCGCAGAAATCATCACTGAAAATTGACGAGAAAAAACAACTAAATCTTTAGTTTTAATTGGTGAAAGAAATAAATTTAATTTACCCTCAAAAGTATTAGTAATGTCTACTAATAATAAAGGATTTAATTCTTTCCGGCGTAATTTATTAGCTACCTCACTCTCATTAACGCCTACAATCACTCCTCGTTTTTTGCGGCCGTTTAAATCTTCAGCTGTATATTTAAAAATTGGCATATTAACTTATTATTAACTTTCAATCACCCGCAAAACTTCTTCCATGGTTGTTATTCCTTGAAGAACTTTAATAATTCCATCTTGTTTAATAGTCACAAAATCCTCATTCTTTTTCACCGCTTCAACATTTAAGTTTTTATCATTTTTATTAATCATCGCCCCTAAAGCATCATTTATCTCAATCACCTCAGCAATGGCCACTCGGCTAGAATAGCCAGTGTTTTCACAACGCGGACAACCAACCGCTTTATAAATCTTATGTTGCTGTAAAATTTCTTCTGGAGTGGTAAAATTAGGCAACTCTTCTTTTAAGACATGGAGTGGCACTTTTTTCATTTCTTCAATAATTTCCTGATTAACATCGCTAGACAATTCAGTTGGCGCCTTACAATGCTCACATAAACGACGTGCTAAACGTTGGGCAATCACTGTTCTGAGAGTTGAGGATAACAAAAAGCGCTCAATTTTCATATCCAATAAACGAAAGATGGCACCCAGCGCGTCATTAGTGTGCAAAGTTGATAAAACTAAGTGACCCGTTAAAGAGGCTTGGATAGATAATTCTGCCGTTTCTTCGTCACGAATTTCACCAACCATAATAATATTCGGATCTTGACGTAAAAGGGAGCGTAAACCATTAGCAAAAGAGAAACCAATTCTAGGTCTAATTTGTGATTGATTAATTCCCTTAATTTCGTATTCAATCGGATCTTCTAGAGTAGAAATATTCACTCCTTCCTGATTAAGAATATTTAAAATTGCATACAAAGTAGTCGTTTTACCACTTCCAGTCGGACCAGTAACTAAGAAAATACCACTGGTTTTCTTAATTCCCTCTCCAATTCGGCGCAAAGCTAATTTATTAAAACCCAAGCCCTCTAAAGTCGGAGCGCCCCGTGAAGTGTCCAAGATTCTCATCACCACTTTTTCCGAATTAACTAATGGCAAAGTAGAGACACGAAAATCAACCTCACGATTATTCACTAAAAGACGAATACGTCCATCTTGTGGAATACGTGTTTCATCAAGTTTTAATTTAGCTAAAACCTTAACACGTGCAATAATCGCATTATGGATACTTTTTGGTAAAGTTAAGGAAGTGTGTAAAATGCCATCAATGCGATAACGCACCCGACTCTCTTTAGCAAAAGGTTCTATATGAATATCAGAAGCGCGCGCTTCAACTGCGTGGCGAATAATAACCGAAACAATACGCGAAACTGGCGCACTATTAATGTCTTCCGCCGAAACATCATCTGCCTCAGTGTTAACCGCCACAATATCCTCTCCTTCTTCCCTAGCCTTAACTTCCAAAGCGCTAGAAATTTCTTCTTCTAATTTTTGGTATTGTTTAAAAACTTTTTGATAACTAGAGTTAGAAATCAAATAATATTGAACAGTTAATTTTTCATCAGCCGCTAAGAAATTAATTGCCTCCATTGAACGTAGATTCGGTTCAGTTAAACCAATTTTAATCATTTTATTCTTCCATTCAAAACAAACTACTTGATATGTTTTAGAAATTTCTTCTGGCAAAAAATTTAAAACATTTTCCGGCACTTCTTCGTTTAACAGATTATAATAAGGCAAGCCAAACATCTCCGCCTTAATCTCTGTCAACTTCTCTTCATCAATTATTTTTTCCCCAAGCAAATAAGAGCCGAGATTAATATTCTTTTTTTGTATCTCGGATTTTATCTTGAGGACATCCTCAGCGGTTATTATATTTTTTGACTGCAAAAGCGTTAACAGTCTATCATTTTTATCCATTGAATTAATTTACTTTTTTACCGTAAACGGAAAAGGGATGCTATTACCAACTACACAACCAGTTGGCCTAACTGACGCCGGTGCTGAAGCTGGATCAGTTTGATTATCAACTGATTCAACCACGGTCACCGTCGTTATTCTTTTTCCTCCTTCTTTACAAACTGAATCAAAATCAAAATTCACAACATTATTTTTCAAGGAAGTAAATTTAGCCTCACTCAAAACACTAGTATCTAACGTATCGTCTGAAGTTTTATCCGTTGGCACAATTACCTCTAAGGCAGCGATACCTGTTTTTTCATTAAGATTATTTATTAAATCATCCCGCCATAAGAAAAGAGCTCCACCGCTAATAATTAGGAGGATAATTAGAATGTAAAGAATTGCTTTATATCTTTTTTCCATATTCAATCATTATTTCTTATAGTAATAAGTGGATAAAACAAAAGAGGCAGCATTTTCATCAGGTATAAAACTAAGTTCGGTAATATCAAATAAACGTAAGTTATTTTCTAAAGTGCGTAATAAATTTTTAAAACCAGTATAATCAATCGCCGTTACTTCTAAATTTAAATTAATCACTCCAATGTTTTGAGGGACAGTTAACAAGGCACTCCCACTATTCCCTCCGGCTGCTTCACTAGCTTCCTGATCAACAATGCTCACAGAAGATAAAACAAAGCCGTTCTGTGTAATAATTTCCTCAATTTCCCCAAACAATCTTTCTTTAACATAATTGTCTGGCAAAACACTGTTAAACTTTTTCAAATCAGCCGCTGGTATTTTTTTATAAAGATCTGCGATTGCTTTCAGGTTATTTAATTTGATCTGCTGCGCATTATATAATCTTTGCTGCTGCTCTAAGTTTATTTTTATAGCTTCTAGTGTTTGTGTATATTTCGGACGAATAACCGCAAAATAAGCAAGCAATAAAACAAAAATGACTACTAAAACAATAATGATATTAAAATAATCATTAAGGAAAATATTAGTCGTATTCTGAGTTTTGATGTTTTTAGTTGGAGTAGCCATATTTATTTTCTAAAAATTATCGGATCAACTTCTAATTGAATAGAAAAATTAACACCAACATTATCTGGACCATTGAAGTTTTTTGCAGTCAAAGAAGAAACTTCAGCAATATCTACTTTCTTCACTAAACTGCTGTCTAAAAAAACTTTTGCCTGCCAACTGGCTTGCGCATAACTAAGAGCCTTAGCCGCTAAATCATATTTACCTGAAATATCGCCAGAAAAACCAGCATAACTTACTGAATTTAAAGTATTTTTTTCTAACCAGCTAAAAAAGGTGGACCAATAAACATGGTTTTGTAAAAGCTGCCCCAGACTATTGGCCTTATCTTTATAACTCAAAGCTTCAGCTGATTCATTTTTCATTTTATTAGTTTCTTGGGTCACTTTAGCTATTTCACCAGCTAGTTCTTGCGCTTTTAAATCCTCCCGTTCCGCCCACCAATTCAAACCAAAATAAACTTCAGCGATCAATAAACCAGCTACTAATAAAACTAAAAACAATACTGAAAAGTTTTTTCCCCAATCAAAACTTACCTTCACCTCATCCTTAATCAAATTTACTTCCAAGATTTTAGGATTCTGTAAAGAATTTTTTTTCGTCCCTTCTTTTGATTTTTTGTTTTTGCGAAAAAACATTTTTTTATAACAAGCTCTTTATATTTTTATTATGATTCCATTTCACGCATCGCTAGACCAACCGCCACCGCTAATTTAGCACCAACCTCAGACAAAACTGGCTTTAATTCTTCTGGATAAGAAACCCTATTCCAAGAATCACCAATAATAACTTTTTTATTTAAGCGCTTAGAAAAATATTCAGCTAAATTAAGAAGCATTGCTCCACCACCTGATAAGACAATTTTCTCCACTTCCCCCTCGTGATGTGAATGAAAAAAATCAAGCACATATTGGATCTCAGTTACAATCGGCTCTAAAGTCTTAGCAATTAATTTCGGTAATTCCTCGGCGTCATCCCCGCCCAAAGTAACACTTAAATCAAATTTGAACTGCTCTGCCTGAGCATAGGTCATGCCTAATTTTTCTGCTAAAACTTTCGTAACGGTAGAAGCACAAACCACTAAACTTCTATTCAAAACTGGAATGCTTTCTTTAACCACAAAAATATCAGTGCTATTAGCCCCAATTTCCACAATCATGACCGTTGACTTATCATCGCCAATCAAAGAGCGCACCAAAGAAAAAGTTTCTGTTTCTAAACTAACTAAATCTAATTTCGCTTGCTTAAAAACATCAATATATTTACGAACCAATTTTTTCGGACTACCAGTTAAGAAAACTCTCATATTACCCTTAGTCGGTATATTACCAGTCTCATCCGGAATTATCTTCCAATCTAAAATCATGTCTTCAAGGGGCAAGGGGACAACTTTTCTTGCCTCTTCGTTAATCGCTAAAGCAATATTTTTTCTATCAACATTAGATAAGTTTATAATTGAGGAAAAAACAGCAAAAGTCGGCAAAGAAGCGGTTACCTTTTTTGCCTTAATGCCCGCATCACTTCTAACCTTGCTAATCGCTTTCGCTAAATAATTAACATCTTCAATCTTAGTAAAGTTAACTTCACTAACATTTTCACTAAAAGCATAGTTAGAAAGAAGCATCTTGCGATTCTTTTTCTTAAGCTCAACCATTTTTAAAGAGGAATCTCCAATATCAACACCTAAAAAAAGATTATCATTACCAAAGGAAAATAAACTCATAAATTAAATAAAAAATGAAAAATTTTGATTGAATTATCTTATTTTCTGATATATACTGATTATATATTATTTAGAAACATTAAACAAGCTAAATATGAATTTTTTTACCCGTTACAAAAAAATTTTTTTAATTTTCGCTTTCCTGGTCTTAGTTATTTTTCTTGCCTATCTGATTTGGAATTTTTTCTTTAAAGAGGTGGTTAGCCCAGTCGTTGAAAGCCCAATTGCCACCGGCACAATTCAAGGTTTACCAATTTCTGAACCAGGCAGTATAACTAATCTTGATTTCACTGAAGATCCGGGGCTACCCAGCAGCAGTGATCTCCCTGGAGGTGGTGTTGGCGGCATCGGAACTGGTGATTCAGCTAAGGGGTTAATTGATAATCGGGCAGTCGGCGGACTCACTAAAACCGAATTAGTAAATAAAACTCCTGCGGTTGGTATTACTATTAATAAAAGCGGACAAGTCCAGTATTACGATAGCGCCGATGGAAAATTTTATCGTCTTGACTCTAACGGCCACAAAGTTGCCTTAAGTGATCAAGTTTTTTATTCAGTTAGCCATGTTAATTGGGCACCTAAAAGCGATAAAGCTGTTTTAGAATATCCAGACGGCAGCAATATTCTTTATAATTTTACCACTAAAAAACAAGTGACTTTACCAGCTCACTGGAAGGAGTTTTCTTTTTCGCCCAGTGGCGATAAATTAGCCTCTAAAAGCGTCGCCATTGATCCTGATAATCGCTATATTATCGTTTCTAATGATGATGGTTCAGAATCAAAAGCGATTGAAAAATTTGGCAATAATGATAACACTACTTATGTTTCTTGGTCACCTAATAATCAAATTGTCGCCATGTATACGCGAGGAGTAGATACCAATCGTCAAGAAGTTTTCTTTATCGGCTTAAATGATGAAAACTTTAAATCAACCACCATTGAAGGACGAGGTTTACAATATCAATGGTCAACCAAAGGCACTAAACTTCTTTATAGTGTTTATAATACAAATGATAATTCTAATCCACGCCTCTGGATTGTTGATGCTAGTGGTGATAATATTGGTCAAAATCGTCGTAGCTTTAATTTACAAACTTGGGCCAGCAAATGCACTTTTGCTTCTGACACCGAAATCTATTGTGCTGTACCAAACAAACTACCAGAAGGCGCCGGCCTATTCCCCGAATTAGCTGATTACACTGAAGACAGTTTATATAAAATTGATTTAAATACTGGCAGCCAAAAATTAATCGCTATCCCTAATGGTTCTTATAATATCTCCCAAGTGATCGTTTCAGAAAATCAAGACTATTTATATTTCACTGATAAGTTTAGCGGTTCAATTTATAAAATAGATTTATAGAGAATGGAAAAATTACGCCACTTCTTGCTTAATCTTCTTTTTCCGATTGAATGTCTTAATTGCCAGGCTGAAGGTGAATATTTATGCACAAACTGCTTCCGCCAACTCAGTTTTAATGATTTAGCAGCCAGCAAACAAGCAACTGCTAATTTAAAAATTCCTACTTTAGAAAAAGTTTTTATTGCCGGAAATTATGAAGATAAGCTACTGCAAAAGTTAATCAAAAAATATAAATATCATTTCATGAAGCCGCTTGGAGAAATCCTAGCGCGCTTTTTAATTACTTTTTGGCATTTTCAAAACGAAGTCCCCGCTGATTTATTAATTATTCCCCTGCCCCTAACTGCTAAACGACTCCGTTGGCGAGGCTTTAATCAAGCAGAGGTAATTGCCCGCTACTTCAGCCAACATTTTTCCTATGAACTCTGCCTAGATTTAAAACGCACTGGAAAGCAAGCCGCTCAAGCCGATTTAGATGAAAGTGATCGTTTAGAAAATATTAAAAATGTTTTTCACTGGTCAGGCAAAAATCTTGAAGGCAAAAATATTTTATTAATTGATGATGTTATTACTACCGGCGCCACTATTAATGAAGCGGCTAAAACCCTAAAACAGGCGGGAGCGGGCGCTATTTACGGATTAGTTTTAGCCAAAGGATAGGGATATTTACAAATATTTTTAATTAATTTATACTGAATATACCAAATGATTTAAAATAAAGGCTGATTGCTAAGTCTACCAAACTTAGTCAAAAATAATTTTTGAGTGAAAACCTAAAGCCTAGAAAGAGCGCCTTATTAAATAAGGAAGCCGGGTGGAACCGCGAGACTAAATAAGTCCCGTCCCGGTAAAAACATTTTTTGTTTTTACTAGGAGGGGACTTTTTTGATTAAATAAACTATTTTTATTTATTAATATTAAAAAATATGTCAGAAGAAATAAACATTGAAATCAAGCGTCATAGCTTGTCTCATATTATGGCCGCCGCTATTAAAGAGCTTTGGCCAGATGCTAAATTAGCGATTGGTCCAGCGATTGAAAATGGCTTTTATTATGACGTTGATTTTGGCGAAACGAAAATTGTGGAAGCTGATTTAAAAGCGATTGAGAAAAAAATGGCTTTTTTAATTAAGCAAAACCTTAAATTTGAACAAACAGAAAAAGAAATTGACGCTGCCCTAGCTGAGGAAACTGTTAATAAAGAAATTTATAAAGCAGAATTAATTAGCGACTTAAAAAAACAGGGAGAAAAAATGGTCAGTTTTTATACTGTAGGAAAATTTACCGACCTCTGCCGTGGTCCCCATGTCCAAAACACTAACCAGTTTAAACCGGGTAGTTATCAGCTTAATAAATTAGCTGGCGCTTATTGGCGGGGTGATGAAAAAAATAAAATGTTAACCCGTATTTATGGTTTAGCTTTTGAGACTAAGGAGGAGCTTGATCAATATTTACATCTTTTAGCAGAAGCCGAAAAAAGAGATCACCGCAAAATCGGTAAAGAGCAAGACTTATTTATGATGCATGAATGGGCGCCGGGTTGCCCCTTCTTCCTACCGCACGGCATGATCATCCTTCAAGAGCTATTAAAATTTGTGCGCGAACATTCCTATGGTGCCGGCTATCACGAAGTCCGAACTCCCCACTTATTAAATGCGGAGCTTTGGAAAACTTCTGGACACTGGGATCACTACCAAGAAGATATGTTTATTCTACATCATGCTGAAGACGATTGCGATTTAGGAATTAAACCAATGAATTGTCCAGCTCACATGTTAATTTTTAAAAACAGTATCCATTCTTATCGTGATTTGCCCTTACGTTTAGCCGAAACAGCTACTCTCTACCGCAATGAGAAATCCGGCACTCTACATGGCCTAACTCGTGTTCGCTCCCTCTCCCAAGATGATACTCATATTTTTCTTCGCCCAGATCAAATCATGGAAGAAATTTCTGTTTTATTAGAAAAAATAAAAAAGATTTATCAAGTTTTTAACTTAAAGATTGACGAAATTCATCTTTCCACTAGACCTGAAAGTTTTTTGGGTGAAAAAGCAGTTTGGGATCAGGCCGAAAATGATTTAAAAAATGCTTTAGAAAAAGCAGGCTTAGATTATAAAATTAATGAAGGTGATGGCGCTTTCTATGGACCAAAAATTGATGTAAAAGTTAAAGACGCTATTGGCCGACAATGGCAATTAGCTACTATTCAACTTGATTTCCAACTACCACAGCGGTTTAATCTAAGTTATACCGACTCAACTGGCGATAAAAAAACTCCGGTGGTTATTCATCGTGCTCTACTCGGTTCGTTAGAAAGATTTATGGGAGTAATTATTGAACATTTTGCTGGCGCCTTCCCACTTTGGTTATCTCCAGTTCAAGTTAAATTAATTTCCGTTGCTGAAACGCATCTCGCTGCTTGCCAAAAATTAGCTAATGAATTAAAAGAGACTGGAATTAGAGTAGAAATTGATCAGGCTAATGAAACTGTTGGCAATAAAATTCGCAAAGCTGTTCAAGAAAAAGTTCCTTATATGCTCGTAATTGGCGACAAAGAGATTAATTCTCCAACACTGGCTGTTCGCGATCGTGGAACGCAAGAAACGCGCCAAGTTGCCAAAGCTGATTTTATCACTGAAATCTTAGAAAAAATAAAGAATTATCAATAAAAATATTGGGGTTTTGCTGCTTTTGTGTTATGATAATAATACATAAAATTTAAATTTTAGCTTATTTATTTCATGAAAAAATATAAAAATTTACTAATAATTTTAGGAATTATCTTCGCCTTACTTGCTTTAGCAAACCTAGGACGTTTAACTAATAAAGCCGCCGAGCCAGAAATGATTCTCTTCTTTGGTGATACTTGTCCACACTGTGAAAATGTTGAAGCTTTTATTAATGAAAATAATATAAAAGATAAAATTAGCTTTCAGGAGCTAGAAGTTTATCGTAATCAAGAAAATGCCGCTCTCTTAAGAAAAAAAGCTATCCACTGCGGTCTAGACATCTCCAATGGCATCGGTGTTCCCTTCTTTTTTGATGGTGAAAATTGTTTAGTGGGAGGTGAGGCAATAATTGAATTTTTAAAAGAAATTAAATGAAAAAATATTTTTTAACCATTATTTCAACTCTTTTATTCGCTTTACCAGCTAAAGCCGCTTGTCCGGTTTGTGTCGTTGCGGTTGGCGCTGGCTTAGGTTTAAGTGAATATTTAGGGATTGATGATTCAATCGCTGGTATTTGGATTGGTGGCTTGCTAATTGCTCTTACTATCTGGACAATTAATTGGTTTAATAAAAAAGGCTATTCTTTTGGCAATAAAACTATTCGCAATTTTCTTACCGCCATTCTTTACTACACAATGGTAATTTGGCCTTTAGCCGCCAATAATTTTATCGGCCAGCCCGCCAATACCTTATTTGGTCTTGATAAATTAGTTTTAGGAATAGTAATAGGCAGTCTCGTCTTTATAGGCGCCACTCTTTGGTATGATAATATAAAGAAAAAAAATAATGGGCATGCCTGGTTCCCTTTTCAAAAAGTAGTTTGGCCGGTTGGCGCTTTGCTTATCTTTAGTTTTATTTTTTATTTTTTAACTAGCTAATAACTATATGTCAGAAAATTTAATGTCTCTTAATGAGATGATTGAAAAAGTTGATCAATTAAAAAAAGATCACAAACTAGATTTATCCTCTGATCAAGATTTGAGCATCGCTATTATGAACTTGGTCAGTATTGAAGAGCATTTCTTTTTTACTGGCGCTAAAACTGGCAATCCAAAATATTATGATTTGCTGAGCGAAGTGAGAGAGATGCGTAAAACCCTATTAAAAAAAATTATCAAAGAATATGAGGGCGAAATTTGGTGTATCTCTAAACACTTGCTAGCCGCTAGTTATCGTTTAATGGAAGTCGGCACCAAAGCCCAGGGCAAAGGCGAAAAAAAAGAAGCGGCTGAAATGTTTCAAAAAGCCTATGATCTATATTCCATGTTTTGGGGTTTAAATATGAAACTGATTGATTTAGGTGATGTCAAAAAAATAGATGATGGCGCTCTTAATGTCAAAGACAAAGAAAAAAAAGGCTTTATCGGCAAACTTGGTGATTTAGTAAAAAAAGTGCTTGATTGTTGTATTGAGTAAAAATAAACTTAACTGATTTGCTAAGTAAAAATAATTTAGCTAAAGAAAAGGCGGTGCTAAAAGCATCGCCTTTTTTGTTGTTTAAAAATTCAAAAATTCGGAGGAATTAGACTTAGAGATAATAATCGTCGTGGAACTCGTCAACGTGATAACTATAATTGTTATCTAACGTTAACGCCTCGCCGTTGATAAGATCTGTATCCATTGCGAACATATCCACCTCATGAATATGTCTAGCAAGACTACTCTTCGGCTTGTCAAAGTGACAAGGGAAAATGTTGAGCTTATGCTTTCGCCCAATTCTTCTCAGTTCTTTTTTTTGTTTTTCTGTCAACTCTAGCAAGAAAATTGGAATTGCCAATTTTTCTGCTTTCTTGTTTTCTGCCAACGTCGCCCGATTGACTACGGGCACAAAAAAAATTTTACTTCCCTCAATCTCAGATTCAAAAATCTGTTCGGGGTAATAGATAACTTCTTTCTCTTCACGCTTATCCGCGTGAAGAAACATTGATCTCATACAAAACGCACTGAAGGCCTTGTCCGGCTTAATCCGGGCAATGCAGACTAATTCCTTGCCTGCCGCTACTTCACTTTTTTCTTTCATTTTTTTTACTTTTTAAGAGTTAAACTTTATTTTTGTTGTAAAGAACAAACAATCTTTATCAAAGTATTTTAATACTTATTATCCATTTTGTCAATGTCACCCTTTAATCCTTATTTTTCTACCACTATAACCGCTTTAACTGGCTTAATAATTTCTTCATGTGAACCAGTCGGATAGGCGTTTAGAGCTGTTAAAACAACCTTATCAGAATAACGATAATTCTCCCCTTTTCTAGTCCCTGGATCATTAGTAATAAATTCTTGGCTCCCATAATCATAACCCTTAATTAGAATCATGTGAGTTAGGGGGCCGGGAACAGTAAAATAAGGATTCTTCAACTTTTGCCCATTCATCGGAGCTAAAACAATATTCCCCTTTTCTAACTCAACTAAAATATCCGTAGAGCTAGCTACTGATTTTATCTTTACTTTTTCATATTTAAAATAATCTACAAAGATCCACTTAATCACATCGCCTAAAAACAAATCACGATGTTCACCATATTTTTCTTGCTCCCAATCAGCCAAACTAATAATTGCCTGCTCCCAATCAGCTGGACTTTTTTTATCTGTCTCTTTTTCTCCATGTACCCAAGCCATTGCCATCAAGGAGGCTGCCTCTTCGCAAGCATCTTGCTGGCGTTGATCCGCCCAATTAGCTAAGGGTGCTTGGGCGGTAAAAGGAATATAAACATCAATAATGCCTTGTGGTTTAACTAAGTTTTCTCCTAAATTTTCTAGCGACGCTGTCTCAGTTAATGCTTCCGCTGACTTCTCTACTAAAACCTCCGCTGGCTTTTCTTCAACTAAAACTAATATTTCTTCTTCTGTTGAAACCTCTGCCTGCTCCTCTACAAATAATGGCGCTAGCGCTTCCCGTCCCGAAAAGAAAATAAAACAAAAAACTATCAAAATAAACAATACACTACTAAGAATTATAATTCTCGTTTTGCGCTTATTTTCTAACTCCGAATAAAACATGTTAGTTTATCAACTAAGTTTTTTGCGACGATAATAAAAAAGTTTAGCCACTTCCGTAAAGAAGAAATAGACCACCATAACACCGAAGATTATCGCTAAATGTTCAGGGCGTGGCGGAGTAAAATGAAAAACCTCTTGGCCAAAAGTCGTAAATGGCAAAGCAACAGTAATAAAAACAACTAAGAAACTTAAAATAATAATTGATCTTGAGGGGCGAATAGTTTTAAGAAAAAATGATTTTGTGCGAACCGAAAAAACTAAAACCAATTCAGTTAAAATACTAGCGATAAACCAATTAGTCCGCAGCACCGCCGCCGGCATCTTAAAGAAAATAGAAAATACCAAAAAATCAAAAACCGTACTAATCAAACCAAGAATAATTGAAGCTACAATAATTTCATTAGCTTCATACTTTCTTGGTGATTCTAATTCTTTTTCATCAACATTGTCAATAGAAATAGAAATCATCGGCGCATCAGAAAGAAGATTAAGCAATAAAATTTGAATCGGCAACATTGGTAAATAATCAATCAATAAAGAAGCAGCCGCCACCGCAAAAAAATTACCAAAATTTGAGGCCAAAGTTGTTTTAATATACTTCGTGGTATTAGCAAAAACCCGACGTCCCTCTTTAATACCATCTACAATCACCGATAAATCATTTTCTAATAAAATAATATCAGATGCTTCCCGAACAATATCGGCAGCGCTATTAACCACCAAAGAAACTCCCGCTACTTTTAAGGCTGGCGCGTCATTTATACCTTCTCCTAAAAAACCAACCATATATTTTTCTCGGAAAGCTTTAATGATATTAAATTTCTGTTCTGGCGAAACACGCGCAAAAACACTATAAGTATCTAATAATTGCTGCTGTTTTTCCTCATCTTCTTGTGCCCACTCATCACCCGTAATAACAAAATCCGGATCTTCAATTAAACCAATTTGATGAGCCACTGCCCCCGATACTTCCGGGCCATCACCAGTGATAATCACTATCTTCACCCCAATTTTCTCAGCTTGCTGAACAGTTTTAATAGTCGTTTTCTTAATTGGATCTTGAAAAGAAATAACACCAGAAAAAGAAAAAGGTAGAGCCATCATTTCTGTAGTAATTTTCTTACCCTCCTCATTCTCAGCTAAAGAACGATAAGCCAGCGCTAACGTTCGGCGACCAAGCCGGCCCTCTGTTTTAGCAAAAGCTAACGCCTGCTCTTTTTCTGTTTCACTAAGTGCACATAACGGCAAAATACTTTCTAAAGCGCCTCGCGCAATTAAATAATTATTAAGCCCATCTTTTACTAAAACAACATTTCTCTTAACTCTTGGATCAAAAGGCTCCTCTGCTATTTTCTTGGCTTGTTTTAAATTGGCTTTAAATTTCTTCGGCAAAGCATTATTTAAAGCAATATCAAAAGCTTCCGTCATTTTTTTTAATTCAAAAGCAGAAGCTAAATTAGCAAGATATAAAGTCATGGCTGAATCAAGCGCTTGAACATTAACTACTTCTAATTTATTTTCTGTTAAAGTGCCTGTCTTATCACTACATAAAACTTCAATGCCACCAAGATCCTCAATCGCTGACAAGCGCTTCACAATCGCTTTTCTTTTAGCTAAACGCCTAGCACCGCGCGCTAAAGAAAAAGTAGTTACTAAAGGCAGGGCCTCTGGAATAACACTAATCGTTAAGGCTACCGAAAAAATAATTAAATCAAAAACACTAATGCTGCCTGGCTTAATAATTAAATGAGCAGCAAAAACTAAAATTAAAGTGAGGGCAACCAGCTTTAAAATAAAACGCGAAAAATCCGAAATTCCTTTGCTAAAATCACTAACCCGCGGCGACTCACTAACTAATTTAGCCAAGCGACCAAACACTGTCTCCTTGCCGATTGCCAAAACAACCGCCTTAGCCTTGCCCTTAAGCACATTAGTGCCAGAAAAACATAAATTAGCTGCTTGATGATAAGAACTTGGCGCTATTTCCATTTCGGCCGCCTCTTTATAAACCGAACCTGATTCACCAGTTAAAATACTTTCATCAATCATTAAACCATCCGTCTCAATTAAGCGCACATCAGCCGGTACTTTATCACCAGTTTCTAAAAAAATAATATCACCCACTGTTAAATGATCAGCCGTAATATGCTTAATTACTCCAGCGCGCAAAACCGTTGCTCGGGGCAAAGCATATTGATGAAGAAGCTGGACAGTTTTTTCAGAACGATATTCCTGTAAAAACCCCAAAATCGTATTAATCGCTAAAAAGATAAAAATTAATAAAGCATCTATTAAATTCCCTAAAAGCAAAGTTAAAATAACCGCCCCAATCAGTAAATAAATAAAAGCGGATTTAAATTGACGCAAAAAAATACTCCCAGCAGAAACCTTTTGTAAACTAAGTTCGTTTAAACCATATTTTGTTTCCCTGGCGGATAAATTTTCCAATGATAAACCAAAATCCTGATCAACATCAAGCTCGCTTAAAACCTCCTTAGCACTTCTGGTAGAATATGTAAAAATTTTCATAAAACTAAATAAAAAATTAAATAAAATCTTAATTTACTTAATTTATTTAAAAATTCATGATAATTATATTTTTATTATACCATTCAACCACTAAGATATAAAGGGTTTATTGATAAAAAAAAGAGACTTTTCAGTCTCTTTTAATTATTTTTGACGATAATTTTTTGGCGCTCTTGACCAGCAATTTTATCCAGTGAGGTATATTTACCAAATAGATCATTGCTTTTGTCCGCCAAATTAACAGCATAGAAATTTGCTTCAAGTTCTAAAAGAACATAAATAGTTTCTTTTTTAAACTTTGCAGGTAAGCTTTGTTCTAAAGACAAAGCCTTTTCCTTAGTTAAACAAATTTCTTTTAATTCTCTCTCTTTCAAAAAACTATATGCCCTGAGGGCAGAAATGTTCATTTCTTTTTTAAGCTCATACAAAGAAATTTCTTTGTCCATGTATAAATTCTTAAAATAATAATTGAACAAATTCCTTTTATTTTCACTTTTCATTTTTTAATTTTTTGAAATTAGTCTTTAGTATCTGGATTTGTTCCAAGATACCCTCAGTATGCACCCGCAGAAAATTGCCGCATTGGTAATCATTAATGAGATACCAATCAGAAACTACTTCTTCCGAGTTTCTGACGAGATCGTGTCTCAAAGATTTTTCCAGTCTTGGCCTTTCCTTGAGCCAATAGGCAGCTGAACAAGTCCAGAGGCCATATACATTACCCAGAAAAACCTTTTCAGCAGTAACCTCTTCGCCCTTAACTGTCCGATTCATACCATACGGTGACCGTCCAGCATTACGAATGTAGGCCTGCAAAGACCCTAAGGCCTCCACTTCCACATTATATTTCCCGCGGCGATTTTTGCGCTTGAGCTCCCAAAGCTCTTCGCTAAAACCACCCTGATCTTGAAGCGGCGAAATGACCTTAAAGAGCCCCACTAAAGCCTCCACCTTGTTTTCCATCGCTCCAATCATCTTTATCTCTACTTCTAAGTCCTGAAGTTTGGGTTGTAGTCCATCAATGATTATTTCAGCCCCACAAGGACCCCATAATTGGGCAAAAAAATTTTTTTTCATTTTTTAATTTTTTTTGAAAGTTAAACAATTGTTTGATTAATTACTAAATCTACTTAAAAATAAATAAACTTAGCAATTAATCAAACTTAACTTTGTTTTTTAAAGTTCCATAATAACCAGACGTTATACCAAAATAAAAGGGATTTGTCACTCCCTTAGTAGTCAAATTAACACTCCCCTGACTATTTTCTTCAAAAAATTATTCAGTTTCTTCTTGAACATTCAACCAATAAGCAGCTAAATAGGTGGAAAGTGGCATAGAAATAGCCACCCCAATTGCACCAACAAAAGTTCTCACAATCTCAGTAGCAATCATTTCATTATTAATCACCTGGCTAAACGAAACCACACCAGTTGGGTTAAGATAAAAAAGCAATAAAAGAGGCAAACTAACCCCAGCATAAGTTAAAAATAAAGTATTTACAATGGCTCCTAAATGAGTATTACCAACTTGATAAGCCGCTTGATATACTTGTTTTTTTGTTAACTGCGGATTAGCTAATTTAAGCTGTCTAACCGCCTCCACCTGACCGACAATAATATCATCTAAAACACCAATCGTCCCAATTAAAATACCAGTTAAAAGCAGCCCCCTGAAATCAATCGTGCCCTGATTAACATCAATCAAAAAAGCTGCTTCCTCCTGTGCTAGGCCAGTCAATCTAGTTAGGCGAGTAAAAATCCAAGATAAAAGAAAAGTAACTAATAAAGAGAAAAAGACACTAAGCACGGCAATATGTGATTTCTTATTCCAGCCCTCAGTTAAATAAATAATAATTGCTAAAATTACTAAGGCGCCAAAAACACCAACAAGCAAAGGACTACCGCCATTAATAATATTAGGAACTATAAATTTTATAATTACAAAAAAGCTGGCGAGCAAACTAATTAAGGCCTTAAAACCTTTTTTTCTACCGATAATAACAATAAGCAAGGAAAAAATGAGTACCAATAAAACTAAATAGCCAGTACGAACAAAATCAACTACATAATAAACAAAATCTCCATCTATGTTTCTTGTCTCATTAACTAAAACCGTATCACCAACTTTATAAGTATTGGCACTAGCCACATCAATATCGGAAATCCCCGTGAAAGTAATTTCTTTACCGCGCCACTCCTTTTCTAAACCTTTCAATAATAGATTTTGCTGCAAAGCCGTTGACCCCCCTTCTCTTTCAATCGTTCTCTCCTCTAAAATTTCTACTACCTTAGCCTTAAAAGTTTGATCCTTTAAAAATTCGTTTTCTTCTTCGGTAGCGAAAGTAGAAAAAGGAATTAATAATAACAAAAAAGAAAGCAATGCTGCTTTTTTAAACATATTAATGATTAATTAGTTTAATTAAATACATTAGTAATATTCCTAAGATAAAAACCAAAAAAGTGCCGATTGATTTTTTTAAATTTGCCTCTTTTCTAATTTCTGGCATTAAGTCAGAGGCGGCTATATAAACAAAACCACCGGCCGCAAAGGGCAAGAGATAAGGCAAAACATTATTTAAATGAGAAAAGAAAAAATATCCAACTAATCCGCCCAAGACTACTGTAAAAGCTACTAAATAATTAAGGATTAACGCTTTTTTATTACTAAATCCGGCATGAATAAGCACTCCATAATCACCAATCTCTTGAGGTATTTCGTGAATCGCTACCGCTAAAGTCGCCGCTACTCCCAAATTAAAATCAATCATGAAGGTGCTAGCAATTATTAAGCCATCAATAAAATTATGAATACTATCACCAATCAGATTCATGTATCCAAAACTATGTATCGGACAATCTGCCCGATGACAATGTCGCCAATGAAAAAGTTTTTCTATTAAAAAGAAAACCACAAAAGAAATTAAAAAGACACCAAACAAAGCGTTTGGTTTAATTTGCTCCGCTGCTTCAGGCATCAGGTGTAAAAAAGCACCGCCCATCAAAGCACCAGCTGAAAGAGCAACCAGAAACATGGTTATTTTTGATAAAGTTTCTTGCTTCAAAAAAATAAACAAAACCGCCACCCAAACACAAAGAGTGATGGCGAAAGTTCCGATAACAATCGCTAACAAAGTAGACATACTATTATTTATGTTTAATAATTTTTATCGCTTTGCCGTTAGTAAGAGCATCGGCGATTTTTTTATAAGCAGAATATAATATTCTCTGATAAGTGCTAGTTGAAGTCTGCATTTTTTCAGCTGCAGCCTGTTGTTCCAGGTCCTTGATATGACGCAATCTATAGGCTTCAATCTCTTCAAGGGAAAGCTCAACCGTTTGTAAATCACGAATTGATATTCCCTGTGGCTTAAAACAAATTATCTCTGGTTTAAATTTTATAGCTTTACATAAACAATGTTTTGGTCTTGGCATAGCATTGAAAAATTATCACCAGTTTAATCTTCCTCATTTTCTAAAGCCGATTTAGAAGACATTAGTCTTTGACGACCTAAACCAGCGCCACCCCGACCTTGTCCGCATCTACCAAAGCAGCCGCGTCCCATTTTTTTACCAGCCCCACAAGGACCCATTCCTCGTCCGGTGCCAGCACCTTGGCCCCTAGGGCCCGTTCCATTCATTTTTGGCATATATTTTTTTATTATTTTTTAATAACTAAAGCAATCTGACCTTTAACTATTGCCTATATTGAGTATATACCCATAACTATTTTATGTCAAGTAATTTATCTTAAAGAAAATAATTATCCCCTAACTAAAAATAGAGTTTCAAAAACTCTATTTTAATAAATTATCTTATGTTGACATAATAATGCGGAGAGACAGGGATTCGAACCCTGGATAGGAGTATAAACTCCTATAACAGGTTAGCAACCTGCCGCCTTCAGCCTCTCGGCCACCTCTCCAAAATACCCCTTGCGGGGTATCTACCATTTTTACTTTTTATGGTATAATTACTATATAAAATATAACTTTGCTTGTCAAACCAATCTATGTCTCAAAAAAACCCCAATTACCTGCGTTGGCAGGTGCCAGAATATCGCGTTCCCCAGCGAAGCCAAACCTGGTATATTTTTGCTGGCATTTTTATTTTTCTCTGTATTTTTTTCTCTCTTTTCACTATTTCTAAGTGGAAATTACAGTTTCTTGGCTATAGATCAAACTTTCTTTTTATCTTAATCATTGTTCTCTCAGCAGTGATCATGTACTTATATGAAAAACAGCCTGCTGCTATGGTTGAAGTTGAACTTGGGTCAGAAGGAGTAAAAATAGGCGAAAATTTTTATGATTATGATGAAATAAAAAATTTCTGTGTGCTCTATAAACCGAAACAAAGCATTAAGCAACTATATTTTGAGTTTAAAAGACCAACTAAGCAAAGACTTTCTCTTCCCTTAAGGCGAATGGATGCTTTAACGGTAAGAAATTTTTTAGTCCGTTATCTTGATGAAGATCTAGAAAGAACTAATAATCCCCTTTCTGAACAGTTGACTAAACTACTAAAACTATAATAAACTGGTTATCGGTAATTAAGCACCCATCGTTCAACGGATAGGACGTAAGCTTGCGGAGTTTAAAATCCAGGTTCGATTCCTGGTGGGTGCACATTTTTATTTATAGGGGCTTTAAGCCCCTATTTTATTTAATAATTGTGCTCATTAGTTTGATTTGTTAGACTTTTATTATGATCACTTTTACTACAAAAATAAAAGAACTATATCGGGTTGGCGAAAAAACGACCAAGGCTTTAAATAGGTTGGGTTTAGAAACTGTTCAAGATCTATTATTTTACTTCCCTTTTCGTTATGATGATTTCACTAAAAGCCTACCTATTGCCGACTTAAAAGTTAATCTAAATGCTAATATTATTGGCACGGTTGAGCTTATTCAAAATAAACGTAGCGCGCGACGACGATTATATTTAACTGAAGCCTTAGTTAGTGATGATAGTGATACCATAAAAATTATTTGGTTTAATCAGCCCTTCCTAACCCGCACCATCAAAGTTGGCGACCGAATTTCTTTAGCTGGTCGTGTGAGTGAAAACTATGGGCAACTCACCATGATTTCGCCGCTATATGAAAAAATAATTTCTAAAGACTTAATTCATACTAAAGGTCTAGTTCCTAATTATCACTTAACCGCCTCTATCACACAAAAACAAATTAGAGCCCTGATAAAACAGGTTATTTTTCTAGCTGACCAGGCAGAGGATTGGTTACCTAATGATATAAAAAAACGTTTAGGGTTATTGGATTTAAATGAAGCGCTTAAAAAAATTCATTTTCCCAAAAATCTAAACGAGGTTTTAGCTGCTCAAAAAAGATTAGGCTTTACCGAATTATTTTTACGTCAACTAAAAGCACAAATAATTAAGAAAAAAATAAAAAGCAAAGCAGCCCCAAAAATAAAATTCCAAAAAAAAGCTACCCAAGAATTTGTCGCCTCTCTGCCATTTAAATTAACTGATGCACAAAAAAAATCTGCTTGGGAAATCTTGCAAGATATTAATACTAATTCACCCATGAGCCGCCTTTTAGAGGGTGATGTTGGTAGCGGCAAAACTTTAGTAGCGGTGATCGCTTTATTAAATGTGGCTTTAAACGGAAAACAAGCTGCTTTAATGGTGCCAACCGAAATTTTAGCTGAACAGCATTTTCAAGCAATTAAAAAACTACTAGCACCCTATAACTTTAAAATTGAATTATTAACCCATAGTCATAAAACAAAAAAAGCCACCGACGCCAATATTGTGATCGGAACTCAAGCCTTAATCCAAGAAAATGTTAAGTTTCATGATTTAGCTCTAGTGATTGTTGATGAACAACATCGTTTTGGTGTTAAACAACGACAAAAACTTTTAACTGTTAATAGTAAAAAAGATAATAAGCATGAATTAACGCCACACTTTCTTTCCATGACGGCTACTCCAATCCCCCGCTCTTTAGCTCTAGCCATTTATGGTGATTTAGATATTTCTCTAATTAATCAAATGCCGGCTAAGCGAAAAAAAATTATCACTAAACTAATTACTGAAGAAAAGCGCCAAGCAGCCTATCACTTCATCCGTGAGCAAATAAACTCTGGGCGTCAGGCTTTTGTTGTTTGTCCTTTAATTGATGAATCAGACAAGCTCGGTGTAAAGTCTGTTAAAAAAGAACATGAAAAATTAGACAAAGAAATATTTCCAGAGCTTAAAGTTGGATTATTACATGGTCGCTTAAAAGCTAAAGAAAAAGAAGCGGTGATGACTGATTTCTTAGCCAACAAAATTCAAATTCTTGTTTCTACCTCCGTGATTGAAGTTGGAATTGATGTGCCTAATGCTACCATCATGATTATTGAAGGTGCTGAACGTTTTGGTTTAGCAACCCTGCACCAATTCCGAGGACGAGTTGGACGCAGTGACTATCAATCATATTGCTTTCTTTTTCCTTCAAACGAAGAACTAAATAATCCTAAAACCCTGGAACGCTTAGCAGCTCTAACAAAATATAACGACGGATTTTCACTGGCAAAAATTGATCTAAAACTACGAGGTGCTGGGGAAATATATGGAATTAGCCAAAGTGGCTTCCCAGAACTACAAATCGCCTCACTCTTTGATTATGAGAGCATTAAAAAGGCTCAGGAAGAGGCTAGTGCTTTAGTGGCTCAAGACCCAGAATTAACTAAATATCCCCTACTACGAGCCAAATTAGGCGAATGGGAGGACTCTGTACATTTAGAGTAATTTGGCTAAATATTGCCCAATTCTTATATTATAGCCAAATTGGCTTGACATAAATAAAAATAAATGATATAATGTCTTTTATAGAGAATTGTTCTTTTTATTATTATTAATTTTTTAAAAAAAGTTGAAAATGAAGCCAATGATGACTGGGAAAGACCCGATTACGGGAGAGGAAATAATCGTTGACCCCAACGAAGTCCTCTTAAACGAGGCCGGCACTAATATGTTAGTCGCTACCTACTCCGAAAAAGAATGGGATAGGGGTAACAGAGAGCCGGAGTACAAAAACTATGCTCGCGTCCGACTTAATGAAAAGGACCATGGCATATTGCTGGAAGTCTTTAAAGAGAAGCGGCGCAAATTAACAGCAAAGAAAAAAAAGGAAAAAATCAAAATCCAGAAAGCACAAAAAGAAAAATTAAATCAAAAGCTAATAGCTTAAAAAAATAAAAACGGAGTCTGAGTAAGACCCCGTTTTTTCTTTTTAGTTCAATTATTTAATCACCGCCATTAATTCACCTAAATCTTTTACTTTAATTAATTTTAACCTTCCTGCCTTAACATCAGTCTCAGGAATAATTGCTGTCTTATAACCTAATCTTTCTGCCTCCTTTAATCTTTCTGCTAAACGAAAAACATTCCGCACTTCCCCACCTAAACCAACCTCCCCTAAAACAATCGTCTGACGATCAAGGTTTTTATTGATACTTGATAGAATTATGGCCGCACAAGCAGTCAAGTCTAGCGCTGGATCAGAAATTTTTAAACCACCAACCACATTTAGAATTATGTCCGAGCTAATTAAATTTATTTTTGTGCGCTTAGAAATAACAGCGCTCAAAACTTGCAGGCGCCCTGTATCAAAACCGCTAGTTTTTCTTTGCGGATAACCAAAAATTGTTTTTGTCACTAAGGCCTGCATATCAACTAAAAAGGGACGCGTTCCTTCAATAACGCAACCGACAACTGAACCAGCTAAATTATTTAATCCGCTTTCAACAAAAATTAAACTCGGATTTTTCACTTCCTGAAAACCAGCACCCGTCATTTCTAAAACACCTAATTCATTAACTGAACCAAAACGATTCTTTGTAGCGCGTAGCAAGCAATAATTATTATTAGTTTCACTCTCTAAATATAAAACAGTATCCACAATATGTTCTAAAGATTTTGGACCAGCCACTGTTCCGTCCTTGGTGATATGACCAATTAAGAAAACAGTGATCTCATTTTCTTTTGCCAATTCAAGAAATTTAACCGCTGCTGCCCGAATTTGAGAAATGCTGCCTGCCTCCGCTGGAATTAAAGAAGAATAAACAGTCTGAATTGAATCAATAATTAAAATATCCGGCTTAACCCGAGTAGCGGTGGAAACTATTTTTTCAATATTTGTTTCTGAAATAAATTTTAAATTTTTTAAATCACATTTTAAGCGATTTAAACGTGATTTAACTTGAGCAGCTGACTCTTCACCACTCACATAAACTGTTTCGTAATTTTTACCAACCGCATTAGCTATTTGTGCCACTAAAGTTGACTTACCAATACCAGGTTCACCGCTCAATAAAACTAAAGACCCAGGCACTAAACCACCACCTAACACCCGATCAATTTCATCAATACCTGTTTTTAATCGCTCTAAAGTGTTTGCTTTAATGGTTGTTAAATCAATAATTTCCGCTCCCCCCGCTTTGTTAACCGCCTTTTTAATGGCTGCTTTTTCTGCTTCTTTATTATCAAGCGTCTCTTCTCGCAAAGTCCCCCAAGAACCACACTCTAAACAACGCCCACTCCATTTCGGAAACTGGGCGTCACAATTACTACAAACAAAAATTGTTTTAATCATGGACATAATAATTTTATAACTACTCTGATTTTTTTCTAACTATTCCTGCCAATAAGCTTTATCAAATAGCCAATCACCGTTAACTTTAACTAAACTAATATTTATTCCCTGAATAAATGGCTCTCCCCCGTTAATATCTTTAGTACTTTCTCGGCGCTGTGTTTGTACATATATTTCTGCCACACCAGCCTTATCATCAAACTTTTTAACTTCATAAGTTAAGGCAGTAGTATGTATACCATAATAAGATGAGTCCGAAGTTTTAGCCCGCAGATTTTCAACATTTTTTTTCGCCCAATTATTCATCGCCTCAGTCATCATAATGCTTAAATCTGTAAAATTGCCATAATTAGATTGATTAGAAAAAGAACCAAAACGCTCGGCAAAGGACATAGACATTTTTCCTAAATCATCACCATTAATTTTATGGGGGGCTTCAGTGGTCACATCATAATTAACCAGCGGCTGTTTATCTCCTGGAGTAGTCTGCCCCACCTGTTCCCCTGCTGGTAAACTATCGGAAATTTCCGGCTCCAATAACCCTTCAATCGGCTCAGTAATAGCTGATTTTCTTAAAAAAACAAAATAAATTATCGCAATAATAATAATCAAAGCAATAATGATGATTAATATTCCAGTTTTTTTTCTGTCAGCTCGCATATATTTCTAATTAAATTATTTTACTTTAACCTTGTGCCTTTAAATTTTCTTCAAACTCTTTTTTCGCTTCTTCAATTTCTAAGAGTTGACGCGGATCAGATGTAATTAATTGATCTTCAGTATAGGAGGCAACTACTTTCATGGCTACGTGTTTATTGCCAGCAAAGAAAATTCCTTCTCCAATTCCACATTCTAATAATAAATATTTTTCTCCTTCAGTGAGAATAAAAGTTTTTTGTACTAAATCAATCGCTGCCGGAGACTGCTTCAATAAAATTTGCAAAGAAGAGTTAGTCACAATCGCTTGGCCATAAGGAGAAACTAAAAAGTCATTAACATCTTGCGTAATCGTGGTTACGCCTAAATAATATTTACGACAACGTTTAACTAAAGCAAAAATAAATTTAGCCGAATCTTCATGCTGCATCATCCACCAAGCCTCATCAATCACTAAAATTCTCTTCTTCATCTCACTGCGTACAATGTTCCAAATATAATTAACAATCGTATAAATAGCTATTGGGCGCAACTCATCCTCCAGATCACGCACAGAAAAACAAACTAATTGATTATTCATTTCTACGTTGGTTTGATTATTAAGCAAACCAGAAAAGGTGCCTTCTGTAAATTTGCGCAAGCGCAAAGCTAATTCTGAACCACCTTCCATGCCATCTAAAACTTGCTCAAAATCAGACATGATCGGTGCTTCAATTTTTGATAAATCAGAATCTGGTGTAATATCCTTTTTCGCATAAGTTTCTAAAAGCGCCCGATCAATAATTGAGTCTTCATCATAACTTAAATTACCAAGCATTAAACGAGCTAAACCTTTAAGCGTAATCACTGCACTTCTAATAATATCTTTTGGTTTCGCTTCCCCGCCGACCGAACGCGGTAAATCAAAAGGATTAATTTTATTTTCTGAAGACAAAGAAATATTAATATAAGTACCACCAACCGCTTCAGCTAAATGTTTATATTCATATTCTGGATCAATCACAATCACTTCCGTGCCTAACATTAATGAACGTAAAATTTCTAATTTAATCGCATAGCTTTTACCAGCACCCGAGGTAGCAAAAACTACCGAATTCGCATTCTGTAAAGAAAAACGATCAAATAAAATCAAGCTATTATTATGCCGATTAATACCATATAAAATCCCTTGATCACTGGTTAATTCGCTGGAAATAAAAGGAAAAGATGAGGCAATCGGTGAAGAATTCATGTTAAAAGTAATATATAACTCATCATTGCCTAAAGGCATAGTTGAATTAAAGCCTTGCTCAGCCTGATAATAAACCCGGCGAGAATAAACTAAGCGCGAACCAAGAATATCCTCAATCTGATCAGATAAACGATCTAACTCTTCTAAACTTTCCGCATAAGCAGTTATGTAAAGGGCGAATTGGAAAAATTTTTCTGTTCCTTGTGTTAATGCGTCACGCAAAGCCTCAATATCTCGCAAAGCAGTTTCTCTAAGTGGATCACGAGCCGCTCCCTTCTCAGCATCAGAAATAATTTGCGCCTCTAAACCACCAACCCGATTTTTTAATTGCTTTAAAACAATCGCGCTTTTCACTGGATAAAAAAACATGGAAACATCAAAAGTCACATTCAAATTAATAATTGGCGCAAACCAGCCGACCGAAATATAGCGCGGATAACTGATAATAAATATCGTTCGTAAAAACTTATCACCTAGGCGTAAATAATTTGCTTCCACGCGCAAACTAGCAGGCGCAATAATATCACGGACAGATAAAATACCACGCCGAAACGCTTTCTCCTCCTCAATCACCTCTCTCGTTAAATGCGGATCAGCTTCAATATTTTGCTCTCGTGCACCTGCTCTCAAAGAAACTTTTGATTGCAGTGTAATTTTATTTGGATTTTCTTCTTTATTAAAATTAACCATAATTTTATTGCTCTACCCGTATTTTTTCTAAACTAACTAATTCCTGATTTTTAGATGTTTCTGGATTATAAGTCTTATAATATAATTCAATTAAACTCTGCGTATCTAAACGAACAACCGCCATGCCCATAGACTCTAGCCCATTCATCACACTTTCTACTCGTCGCTCTAGCATTTCTTGATACTTACGAAAAGTTTTCTCTTTTAATTTTATAACCGTAGCCGGACGCATCGCCTCGCCAATTAAATTGAAAAAACTTTTATGCTTATCAGTTAAAGGATCATAAGGCACAACAATATAAAAGCGCTTATTCATTATTTTTCCAAGAGAAGTTAGTTCTTTTATATACTCTATATAATCAGCTGTTTGTACTTTTAATAATTTATTCGTCTGCTCTTTTTCCTTGCTTCTTAAATATTGAATATAATTATCAATATCTAGCTCACGTGACTGAATGACGATTTGTAAAGTAAAGGATAAATTATTTAAAAATCTTACATAAGCGCCAATCACCGCATTTTGCTCATCTTCACTTTTTAGGGCAAAGTTAATACTAGAAACAAGTAAAACAGCGCGCAAAGTACCATCTTTCATTACAACAGTGCCATCTTTAACCTCAGCGATATCTAAATATTGCTGAGTAGAAGCAGAAATATTAGTTTTTCCTTTACTGGTTTTAGCCATAATTTAAAAATTTATTCTCCTTTATATTTACCCTGGGTATCAACAATCAACGCTAATTCAGCTAAGCGAGACTTTTTAAAAGGTTCTTTAGATACTGCTTTAATAACTGGTTCAACAAAAACTTCTTCGTCTTTTTCGGTTAAAATGTTTAAGCGATTATTCCAAACTCTGGTGCTAGGACGACGCAATGTTTGAATAATATTTAAAACAAAAAAATGAAAAGGACGACCATTTACTTTAACAAAAGCAAACAATACAGCAATTAAAAAAACAAAAATGCCAACCGTTAGAAAAAGTGAAAAATCAAAAATTTTATAAGAAATAGCTACAATAATTGCCGCTATTAACAAAATCAAAAACTGACGAGCGGTAATCGGCCCAATAATTTTATTTTCAACATCAATAAATTGAGGAACAGTAAACTGCTGCATATTAAAAAATTAATTTGCTATTTAAGGTAATAATCGCTTCAATCTCTTCAAGTTTTAAATAATTTTCATTATTTTTTTCTGAAAAATCAACAAAATCCTTTAACGGAACACCTTGCCTAATTGCTTCTCGTCCCATTTTTAAATACAAACGATTAACTGGACTCTGTCGCCAAGCCCGAACACCTGCTATCATTTTATCATACCCCTCCGCTTCCAACAATTTTATTTTAGAAAATATCTTAGCTGTGCTTTCAGCGGCTGTCTTTCCTAAACGACGAAAATTAACTAAATCAAGAAACTGTAATTCCTCAATCGGACCCATCACTTTAGGCACTGGCTTAACATCCTGGATAATTTTCTTAGTGCTAGCCACCGGAGCCGCTGGGCGTGAAGCAGCCATCGGTTTAGCTGGTGCTTCTGTTTTAATAGCCTTAATAGCTTTGACTGCTTTGACTGACTCAGTCTCTTTTCTCTGAATTACTGGATGAACTACTGGTGGAATTACTGGCGAAATTGTCGGAGCGGTCACTTTTTTTACCTCTGGCTCTGGCGCCGCTATCTTTTTAACCTCTTCTCGGGCCGAAATTTTCTTAAGCTCTTCTTTTGGCGCCGCTATCTTTTTAACTTGGCCAGTGGAAATTGCCTGCTTTAAATCATATTCGCCAACTCGTTTAAGGTTATCAGCTGAAGCTATTATCTTATCAAGACGTGATGAAGGAGTAGTGCTTGCTGATAAATTAGAAATAGACGAAAGTGGGGCTTTAATTGAATTTTGCGGAAAACGACTGTCACAAATTTTTAAAACACGTTCTATTTCCTCCGGACTGAGATCAAGCCCACCAATCTTATAGCTTTTTCCCAGAGTATTTTTTGTATCTATTTTATTTCTAATTCCACGATTATAGGTAGAAATAATATTTTTAAAACGATCAATAGCCAAGGAGCTTGGTAAAAGCAAGCCCGCTTCCGCAATCACTTTCTCAATTTCCTGATCTTGATTAAAAGCAACCTCACTTTCAGTTAAACCTAAATACTCCGCCACAGAGGCAAAAACCTTTTCTTTTAAGTCATTAGCTAATTTTTGAGCAGTTTCAGGCAACAAAGAAAATTCTTCACTAAGGTGCAAAGCTAAATTAGTAATCGGAATTATTTTAACCATCACCTTCATAATCACAATCGCTAAATCAACTTTATATTGTGCTTCTAAATCAGCAATCACCGCCATAGCCGACGGCGAAGAAACTTGATCACGCAAGTCTTGAGGCAGCTTATTAAATTGTTGTAAATAATCAAACATGGGGAAGAAAGAAAGAACTATTTTATTTTTTTATTTTTCAAACGTTTCATTTCTTGTTTTATCGCCTTATATTCTAAACTACCGGGAGCATATTGAGTTAACATCTCCTCTAAATCATTCAGCGGCGTATTTTCAATTTTATCTTGTATTTGTTCTTTAGCCTGTTCTTTGACTGGCTGCTTTTTAACTGCCTCCTTCTTAGTCACCTGGTTATCCGCTAAAACATCTTGAAAAACCTTAACCTTATTAGTTTTCTTATCTTCTTTAATCTTGTCTACTGGAATTATTTCCCAATCTTCAATTAATTTATTGTCCATACTTTCCGGAAAGAAAACTAAATTTTTATATAATTTTAATAATTTTCGTAATAAATCTTTTTCTGGGGTATTTAATTTTTTTGCATTAGGAGAAGAGTTTAAATATTCAATCATCTTTAGCTCATCAAAAATCTCACTACCATTTAATTTAATAAAGTCTTTAAGCCAATTAGAAATTGTCGGGGCAAGTTCACGATTATCAATAATAATGCTATTAGTAGTTAATTGCTCATTATTATTATACAAAATTTCAATAACTTGTTCTTCTAAATCCTCTTCATCATTAAAGGCTTTAAAAATTAAAACATTTAACCCTTTAATCGTTTCAGCATCTGCCTTCATGCTTTCAATTAAGCGCTCAGAAAATAAATTAATAATAACTTCTTTAGGGGCAGAAAAACTAACCGCCGGTTTAAGTCCAAAAACTTTCTCAAAGGCTGGATCTAAAACTTTAACCACTAATTCATCTTTTATTTTCTTAGCTATTTCTGAAGAAATTTTAAATTTAGCGACTAAATAGTCTTCAATATCATTTTCATTAAGCTCACCAATAGCAATTAAGATAACTAAAAAACTTAACTTAATATTATAAGCCTCCTCTATTTCTAAAGTAGCAGCAAACGCTTCAAGGCCCCCATAAGCTTCGCGAACATTCTTAGGGAGTAATTGAAATCTAGTTAAGCATTCAGAAAAATAATCCATAATTTTATAAATTATTCATTCATCTTTTGATTAACGGCATTAATTACTTGCACCGAATCTGGCATCTTATTGCCAACTAACTTGCTCAAACTTCTCATATAAGAAAAATTCTCTTTGGCATTATCTCTTATCTGTTTTAGTGGAGCAATTAATTTAAAAATATCTGGCTCAGAAGAACCTGTCTTAACAGAAGAGTCTCTAGGTTGAGAAAATAAATTTTCCATTTTTTCAATCATAGTTTCTAAGGATTGTTGTAATTCCTTTGTATCTAAAGAGATTGGCGTAGCCGCTGCTTTTTCATCAATCACACTTGAGACTGTTTCTTTTTCTCCGTTCTCCAATTTAAGAACCCTTTCGGCTTTATTTTTTCCCTCGCTCGCAACACGAGATTTTATTTCTGACTCAATTTCTTTCATAATATCATCATTATCCCTACCCTGCTCCTTCATTGCCTTAGCTAGTTGTGCAATTTCAGTTGCATGACGCCCCTTGGTTTCAGCGTTACGTCCATATAATTTATTTTCCAATAAACTCTTAGCCATTCTTTCCGTCAAATCCTCATCCTCCACTCCACCTCTATGAATTTCTTCATGATAGACAGAGGCCAATCGCTCCTGGCGTCCATAATTAGCACCACCAGTATTAACTAATTGAATATTTTTTAAATCAGCGGCATCAAGACGAGCCTCAGCTTTTTCTAAATCTTTTTGTCGGCTTCTAAACTCATTTTCAGCAATTTCTCCGTTAGCATGTTGATTGTTCAAACTATTTCTTTCTGCATTAATTTGGTTTTTAAGAGCAGCTACAACTGGCGCCACCGCCTCACCCGAAACAAAGCTAGCCTCAGCGTCAACATCTAAGCCAGAACCAGTCATCTTTCTAAAATCAACACCAATTATATCCTTGCCAGCCTCATTAGCTAAATTATTAGCAAAAGTATTTATCGCTAATTCCCCGCTACCTTGCTGCCCCACCGCACCAGTTTTACGATTCGGGATGACTTTTCCTTTTTGCCCTTCATACGTGCCTATACTAAGTTTTTGAGAGTTCAAAGCAGAAATTACACCACCTAATCTACTTACATCATTTCCTCCTTTTTCAAAAGCCGCTATCCCCCTCATCAAAGACTCTTTACGCTCAGTATCTTTTTTGCTATTCGCTCTTGGATTATTGAGCCACTTTATAATATTAGCAATAGCTGGACCCGAATCTTTATTATCTGGATTAGTTAATTGTTTAAAAAATTCTTTCTGAGCATCAGTTTGTCCGGATTTAGAATAAAAAACCGATGTTTCAAATCCATCATCTCCCTGCATGCTTTGCTCGTCATTAGCTAAAGCCTTAACCCGATCTTTGGCTTGTTTAATTTTTTTAACACCATTAGCAGCTGCTTTTTGGATATTTAAAGAAGCAAAAGCTTGAAGATCTTTAAAAGGTTTTTCAATAGTATTTTCTAAAAAATTAGCCTTATTTCTTTCTTTATTAGCTTCCTTTTCAAGTCTATCAGCTTCCGCAATATCTCCTCTACGCCGAGCATTATCGGCTTGTGCCTGAAGATTACTCGCCTCATTTCTATGGCCTGCAATATCCCGACCAGCTTTTTCGGCGAATTTACCACTAAGAAAACTAACAAGCCCACCAGTCCCAAAACCAACAGCAGTACCTACTGCTGTCCCCAAGCCACCAAACGTACTGCCCCCAATCATTGTGCCAACCGAAGCGCCCGCAAGAGATGCCGAAAGTCGTTTTCCGGTATCGGTTTTAAGAAATTCATCTGTTTTTTCCATTGCCCCTTCTCCCATGCCAATTTTCTTCAAAAACTTTTCTCGTTTTTCAACCTTAGCTTTCTTTTTAGCAGAAATTAAATCTTGGCGCCAAGCTAAACCAATATTACCCGTCCCAACCATTGCTTCACTCGTCCTTTTAAAAAACTTTGATTCGCCCAACTTTGATTCGCCTAAGGCAACACCAGCCTTCTTGCTAGCAAGAGCTGTTAAACCCAAAGCTCCGCGACCAACTCCTTTAGCCGCCCCTGTAACTCCCTTCTTAGCTATTCCAGTGGCTTTGCCTTTAACAAAAGCTTGTCCCTTATTTAAAGTAGCCATTCCCTTGCCAGCAATTCCTCCAGCCACACTGCCAATTTCTTGAGAAATCTTTAAACCACCAATAAGTAGACCAATAGAAATAACAAATTTTATAAACACTTCCGGAGAGGAAGCCTCGGTTCCAGTCGGTCCACCACTCTGATTAGCATTAATACCAACCTCCTTAGCTAAATCAGCGGTACTGCTTTGACCAACACCAAAACCATCACCCCAATTAGCTGCTTGCATGGAAGTAAAAGATAACCAAATAAAAAAGGCTAAGACCGGACCAACGATTAGGTTTTTTGTGAACTCACTCCACCATTGACTAGAATATTTTGCTCCATCCGGAAAAGAGGCTAGTAAATAAGCCAGTGGCGAAAGAACAATGTAAATCCATAACATCACAATACGCATCACTAAAATAGCTAACATTGTCGTCACCACGACCAAAGCGATTATAATATAAATCAATCCCAAAACATAAGCCCCCACAATTTGCCAAAAACCAACACTAGCTTCCGATTTTGCTAAAGTCATAATATTAGTCAATCCTAAGTTGCTAATTAAATTACCAGCAGCAATATCTTTAAAAGCATTCACGAAAGTTAACATGATCACCTGAGCAAAATCAATCAGCACACCACAAATAGTTTTTGAAAAATTTATCAAGATTGCCATTAAAATTAATTTAGGCAACCATTTTTTATAATTATATTTTTCAATTCCTAAAATAGTGGCAAAAGCAATAATCAACAAAATCAAAACAAAGAACATGTTGCAAAGATCACGCACAATCACCCAACCATTAGTAACCGCTGGCGAAGCAATAAAATTACTGTATTGAGCAACTAAGACTAAAGCTTTCAATACTAAAACTAAAATTAAACCTATCGCCGCAATAATCCAGCCAATCAGGGTGCCAATAATTTCCCCAGCCCACTCCCCGCCGGCATAAGCATTTGGCGCTAAAAAGAAAAGACCACTACCGATAAATAGAATCAAGAAAAAGGTAAATATTTTTTTCTTGTTTTTCATTAGCATAAAATACTATAAATATGTATCTAAAATTGTCTCTAGTAAACTGATCATTTCTGGATCATTAGTATTGCCCTTATTACATCCACCAATTATCGCGCACCATAAAGTGCCAAAAAGAGCCTTAATTGCTTTAAGCGGATTAGTAATTCCGGAAACAATCATCGCTACAAGACTTAATAACGCTATAATCAAAAACAAACAACCTAAATCTAAACAACAAACACCCATTTTTTCTACTAAACCAACAGATTTTTTTGCTCCAGCGGAATTTTTAGACGCCTCCTCTGGAAGCCATTCCTCGCCTAAAGAACAAAATAAATTTTTCCCAAAAACCTGTCCTAAAAAAACATGAATATTAATCCAAATAAGCGAGAGCCCCCAAGAAGAAATTAAAGATTTCCAAGCTGCTTTTAATAACTGTGATGTAGCTTTCTTAATTGGTGTCCCTGTTTTTTCTTTCGCTTCACTTTTTAAATTTTCACCCGCCCTTTGGCGCACAGCTTCCCTACGACTAGAGCGGAAATCTCCTTTTTCATCCTGATTATATTCACTTCCTTCCTTATTATAATTAGCCTCTTTACCTTTCACCGATTCTCTAAATTCGCCCGCCTTAATCGCACTATTATTTTCTTCATTATCAGAATCAACTAAATTACTTTTTGAATTTTCTGCTACTTTAGCTCCGCGATTGCCTAAAGCGATTAATTGTTCATCAAGCGGCATAAATAACAAAAATATTTTTAATTCTACTCTTAAATTATACAATAAAGTAGGAATAAAGGCAAAATAAAAACCCGCCTTATTACTCAAGTAAGGCGGGCTTTAAATCTTTAACTAATTTTCTTTAAACGTCCAACTTCTTTCTCTAGTTTTTCCCCAATTATCTTTAATCTTTATCTCAATTTTTCCAGTAGGGACCCGACGATAATAATGGTAAAAAATATGAGGATTGTTTTTATCAGGACGACTATCTTGACCAGTAATTGTTTGTACAAAACCATCACCCCAATCAATATAAATCTCCTTAAGTGGCTGTTGTTCTAAATCAATCTTAGTTATAAACCTAAGTTCATAAACACCACTATCATCATGATTAACAGCGATATTATCAATGCTAGGCTCAACATAACAGAAGGAAGCACGAGAATCATCAAGGCTGCTATAATTAGCTGCTGGCCGCTCATTATTCTTACATTGACCTAAGCCCGAATAATCCCAACGAATATTTCCAGTCTTATAGCTGCTACCTATTAAAGAATAGGAATTATATGATTTCAGGAATAACTTACTTAATATTGATGAAAAATCAACACTAGAACCACTTCCTAAATAATTTTTCCAAAGAGGTTCGCAAACACCATAATCTCCACAAGTGTTCTTAGCAACATATCTTGCGCCTGAAGCTAAATTAGCATCAGTTAAACAATAAACATCAGGATTGTTTGAGCAATATCCAATATAATTACAACCATTACCTACTTCACTTTCTTTATAATTAGAACAACCATAGGGGAGACCAGCTAAGCGATTTTCATTATTACGATCAGAATATTGATTTTTTAACGGAATTGCCCCATTACTGTTAGCAATACTAAAACTATCTGGCCAGGAAGCAGCGCCATAAGGAGTTTTACTGAGATTGCGATAATATGTCTGCAATCCATGTGCCCCTTCAGAAGAAACACTATTGTAAAATAAATTTTTATCACCTTCAACAAAAAATGGTGGTGTAGAATTGGCCTCGGTAGTCTGAGCACTAATTCTACCAACCCAAGCCATATTTTCACCACTATCATTTACCACTTGAACAAAATTATTACAAGTTAAACGATAAATTTTACTATCATCACCATCAGTACCAGCTGAAGAAATAAACTTTAAACCATTAGCCGTTGCCGGCGGGTTATCATAATCATAAACCCGAACTGGAAAACTATCATTTTTAGTCTCATCTAAACCTAAATTTTCTCTATTTTCACACCAATTCTTGTAATGCTTATAGTGATTTCCGCTCGCTTGGCACAAATTTTCTCCATCGCCAAACTCATAGCCTTTAGTTTTTAAACCATCACCAATCATAGCCCAACCCTCATAATAAAGAACTCCATCCTCAGTACATTTACCTAAATCAGACACAACGGCTGAGTTAGTTTTTAGAATTAATTTTTCTTCCTTAGGAACACAAAGCTTTTTCACATACGAATGATCATTAGAATATCGTCCATAAGCAATAATCGTCTTATAATTAGGATCGCCATCGCCATTACAGCCATCATTATCCGTTGTACAAAAATGGTCCCCTCCTTTAATATTGCTAGCATAACCTGAGGCTGTACCGGAAGTAAAAGAAACTTGAGCCGCTTTAAGATATTTCACTAATTCAAAATTACCATTAACTTCAGTGCAATAATTAAGCGGGAAGGTTCCTTGATAACCACTATTATTTTTTGATAATTCCGCCGCATTTATTTTATCAACCGGATACCAAAGTAAACAAACCGATGGATTATCAGGATCATGTTCTAGACAATAACCCTCCCAACCATCAGATAAAACATTTTCATTCTTATTAACACAAGTTAAACTTTCATTATTTGGATATAAACGACATTCGCGAGCAACATATTGCTTATAGCCATCCTTGCTCCCAACTTCTAAAACCGGTTCAATATTTATATCATCAAAATAAACTGCCGTAGATCTAGAAGCTTCTGCCCCTGAAATGTTTTTTACCTGTAAATCTATTTTTATTTTCGTTGCTTCACCCGGAACATTAAAAGGCATGATTTGACGAGTCCAGCCATTATTAGAAACGAAATCTTTTTTAACATTAACCTTTTTATTATCAGAAGTAATTTCAACCTGAGCACCAATAGATCCCCGGGTATTAAGTAAGAAGTTAAGGAAATAAGTTTGGCCTCCCTGGACAGTTAAACTTTTTTCTCCTCCCAGTGAAATAATTGTAGAAGGGGGCACTCTTAGATAGCCAGTGCCCTGAGCAGGATAATCAGTTGGCGCTTTTTCTGGCTCGCTAATAATTAAACTATTCAAAGTTTCCAAAGAACAAGCTTCGCCAGTTGTTTGAGAACATAGGGGAGCCACTCCATTTTCAAAATCATAATTAGCACCAGGCACTTTAAGACCAACTTCTTTCATCTCGCTTAAATGATAATTATTAAGTAGATAATAACCAGTCTTATCTTTATTTCTCGCTGAAGCAAAAGAGGTATTGCCACTTGGAACATCCTCAAAATTAGCACATTCATTCTTATCATCAAGCCGAGTACATTGTCCTAAAGCTAAACAGACTCGTTCATTGGTATTAGGATCATTAAAATAAGCTACACAATCAAGCCACTTAGAGCAAACTCTGTCTAATTTTACTTTAACTAGCTGATTAGCGGTGCAATTATCTGAATCTGAATCACAAAGCTGTGGCGCTTGTCCACTAACACTATTAACAGCATCAAACTTATTCGCTGCTAAACCGGTTGCGCCAGCTACCGTTCTTTCATTAAAAAGAATACAGCCAACCCCTGGATTAACCACTCCGTTGCAACTAGTTACATCTATACTATTTTTGAGTTGATAATTAATAATTGCCTCTTTTAACTCAATCTTTTTCCCTACCTCGCCGCCAGAAATAGTAACTGAGGAATTAGCTAAAGAAGCAAACATAATCCGGTCACTAGTATTTTTATCTATTGTAATAGTCGTCGTAGAAATCCCTAAATTATTATCTGCTAATAAAGGTTTAATAATAGCCTCAAATTTCAGAATCGTATCACTTTGATTATCCTTATCCCCCTTGTCAACAGAGAGGATATATAATTTATTTGGGCTTAAGGCAACTTGCTGAATATTATCATTCGGATTATCTAAAAGTTCTGGTGAAAAACTACTTACTGGGTCAATATATTCTGTACAGCCAGAAGCAGTTGCTTGACACAAAGCAACTTGCTTGCTTGGTACTGGAACTTGATTGCCCGCACCACCGATACCAAAAGTTTTAAAATATGAATAATCACAAGGATAATCATTATTATCAATAATACAAGAACCAGCTGAACACATACTATCGGTTGAGCAAACTGCTCCCGCCTTTTCTGTTTCAGTGTCTATAACACCATTTCCATTAGAATCACAACGCTTAACTGGAATTTTATACCAAGCTTTTACTGGATTATTTAAATCATGACTACTACGATATTGACAAACCTCATTTCCTGGATTCTTAAAATAACTTTCCGAGCCATCGGTAGCTATCCATTTCTCACAACCAACTTGAGCTGGACCACACAAAGCGCTAGCGTATAGATTTGGATTATTTTTTCTAAAGACATCTGACCAATCAGAGCCAGCGGCTATTCCCTGTCCTAAACGACTACAACCTAAATCAGCTGAATTACATTGTTTGCTAGAATCAAAAATTGTATAAATAATTTCATCGCCACCGACTTGAACACAGTCTTTTTCATTTACATCACAAACTCCATTATTATTAGTATCACCCCAAATTCCACTAGCGTATGAAGAATAATTTTGAGTCGCGATCATTTGTTCACAACCCACAGCTGAACTTGAGCAAAGCTTAGAAAACTTGCGCAAATTATGAGTTAAATTATCACGATCTTTATATTGAGTACAACCTAAATTATATTCCGCTCCCCGATAAACACTATTAATATCATAAAAACAAATATCCGGTACAACGCTAGAATTCTTTACTAAATAATGACGATTAGTTATTTCTGTTAAAGCAAAGTCATCAAAATAAAAATTATTATCAGCCATGATTGTCAAGGTTTCATTTTCAGAAATAGCATGGTCTAAATTAGCTAAATTAGCTTGGTAGATGTGCCACTCGCCACCACCTTTTAGAGTTATTTTGCCGGCAGAAAAACTAGCTCTCTGTGGATTATTATCCGCATTATCGGTAAAGAAAATATTTAAATTAGTGGTCTCATCAGCCTTAGCAATAAAGCGAATCGCATAAGACTTCCCTTCTTTAACTAACTGACTAACCTTAGTCCTAACAAAATAATTTTTACTATTTTCATAATAAATTGAATGACCGTCCTTTTCATTAGCCACGGCTACAGTGTTAAGAGTGCCGTTAGCTGATAGCCAACCCTGGCTTCCGTTTTCAAAATCAAACGAAGTAAGCAGTTTCACATTATTACCACTATTACCATTATATTCACGACAACCACTTTCGGCAGCCGTACAGATCTTGCCCTCTCCAGGAATAGCTTGATACAAACAAGATTTAGTTGCATTATCCCATTGACCACCATTTAAACAGGAATAGCAGGCACCAGCCACAGCGTCCCAATAAGTGCTGCCATTTTCACCCGATTCAACACAAGCATCTCTTGAAGTAATGCTTCTATCAATATTTTTTTCAGTCATCCGATAGGTATGACAATCCTCGGAACAAGTTATTGTCGCTGAAAGCAAAGCATAAAAAACATCGCCAGCCGAATTAATAAACTCTAAACAATCTGGGTTATAGCCTACTTCGCCAACTTTCTTATGATAAATATTTTGATCACAAGTAGCCGAATCATTTACTTCTCCAAAAGTTAACTTTGGTTGATTCTTATTTATTTCTCTTTCTAAAACATAAGATCTTAACTGATAACCATTCTTTGTGCCCTCCCAACTATAAAAAGTACCACAAGTCCCCTGCGACGGTTTAACGCATCGCTTCATGGCAGAATAATATTCTTTATTCTCTCCACCAACATTTAAAGCATCAAGGTTAGTAAATTCATTACAACCAACCACTTCAGCCCGACAAGCAGTGGCTTTAGTAGGAATAATATTTTCTGCTTCTGGAGAATTAAAATAACTTCCTTTAGAAACATAAACATCATAATCTAAGCAATCTCCCCAGCAATAATCAGAGGCGGTTACTTGGGCAGAAACAGTGATGCCATTTTTTACCCCCACAAACTTCTCGCAACCAACTTCATCACGATTACAGCGACGAGCGAAATCATAACAAACAGCCGGAGCGTTAGTTTTTAAGGTATAGTCTTTAGTGGCACTAGAAATATTATTATAACAAACACTTTCTAAATATGGCGGAATTAATTTTTCATAAACTTTATAAGCACTGCCATAAGCATTAAAGTTAGTTTCGTAATTACTAACTTCAAATTTAGGATTTCTAAGATACATTACATTCTTAGTGCCGAAATTTTGATTCTCAATATAGAAGACCGGCTCAGTATAATTAGCGGCAGCCGTTCGGGTCACTGATAGGTGCTGCCAAGCTCCAGTCTTAGAGGTTGAGGCCACAAAACCATCTGATAATTCGCCCAAATAAATTCTAGCTGTTCCCGCTGTTCCCTCAGGAATATAAACATCAACACTGAGAGTGTAGGCCTGGTTAGGAATTAATTGAAAATTATCAGGCAAAAGAGATTTTTGGGCATTGGAAACAACTTTAACTGAAATATGTTCAGGAGAACTGCCTTTTCTTTCACCAGAGATTTTTAAGGCCCGACCAACTCCACCAATTGGCTCTTCGGCTAAATTAACAACCTGAAAAGTATTTAAGGAAGAATTAAAATCAAAGTACCAATTTTTTGGTGGCCTGTTGATGGTGTCATCTTTAAAGTTTGAATTCATTATTAAATTAACTCCCCAAGTCGGCTTAACTCTAATCAACTCTGTGCAACCTTCACTATTTTTATCACAAATTTCTAAATTATTATTAAAATAAATTGTTTTATTCTTGCCCCAAGAAACAACACCAGTAGCTACATCGTAAGAACCACTAAGAGAATATTGACGACAACCAACGCTATTTGTATCACAATTAGCGTAATCTAAAGTATTTTTTAAATAAGAAACATTTTGACCGGTGGCCGCATTAGTGAAATTTTGACAAGTATTATAAATCGGATCACAACTATCAGCTGAAAAATTCCAAGTTCTCTTTTCCTCATTACAATATCCATAGGCTTCACAACTACCATCAGCCTTTTCCTTAATACAAGTTTTTTCATCAGCACAATATTCCTCATCACGACTAACACTAAAAACACTAGCTACATAATCAGCCGCACCTTTAACGCCATAAGAAGGAGACACTATTTTGCTAATAATATGTGCTCCCGATCCTTGCTTGCTACAATAATTAAGTGGTGCTTTCAAAACCCAGTTAGGATCAACTAAGCCACGACACCACTCTTGATCAGCCACATTAAAGTTAGAACTAAACTTTTGATATTCATCAGACTCATCAAAACAAGAAATCATATCCATCACCGTAATTCTCTTAACCTTAGCTGAGTCAGCATAAGCTCGTTTAATCGCTTCCTCCCAACCAATTGGTAAAATGCGATATTTTCTCAAAATAGAAACATTGCGTAAAGAATAAGCGCCTTCTATCGTTTTTTCTGTTAACTGCCAATCACTGTTTATATAACCCTCTCTAACTGCTTCAATCACTGTTTTATTTTCACTAATAGCTTGACTAAACTTACTATCAATAACACACTCGGTTGGACCGGGATTTTTTTTATCAAAACAAACTGTTAAACTAGCTAAAATATCATAATCTGCTTTAACCCCAAAATCTGGCTCAATAATTGAATACAAAGACTCTTTTAATCCAGTCGCGCTATAAGAAGTAGTTGAATCAGATTCAGGATTAGTTAAATCTCCTGAAAGTCGTCGGCTGCTACCGCTAGAATCATCAGTGACCTTCTTGCCTAAATTAGACATTAAATCATTAAACTTGGTAATCGCTAATTGATTAACAAAAACATTGGCCGCGTCAACCACAATATCGCCGGTAGTACGTAGTAAAGACTCTTTAGCGGCTGCCTCAGTTGTTTGTGCTTTTCTTTCAGCATCACCAGGAGTACCAACCATTTCACCAGCCGCATTTCTTTTACTTAACCAACCTTTATTAACTAAAAAATCATTTAAAGATAAAGTACTAGCGCCTGCTTTAGCTGAAGCTAAATCACTTCTAGCAGTCATGTATATTCCTAAATCGTGAGAAGTGGGATTAAATATACCTTTAATGTTGTCTAGGAAATTTGGATCTTTCCAATCAGCCATTTTAGTTGCGGCATCATCCCAATTACTAATCATTTTAGAAGCGGTACAATTAGCATTCATCATTGGGCTTTGATACTCAACTAAACCTAAACCAATCTTAACTTTCGCTTCTAAAGAAGATGGTTGGCATATATTTAAAGCGCCTAGATGGGTTGCTGAAGCAGCTCCCGCACCACTCAAACCGCTTTTACTACTCGTGCCAACACCTACCTCACCCCGACCACATAAATAGGCTTTCTCTCTGCACTCCTTAATACAAGTTATTCCCTCATTTGAACCAATTTCATAATAATTTTGACAATTTTCCTCGCAAGCCTGATATGTCTTTTGGCACTCAGCACTAATCCCTACACTTAATCTAGTAACAAAAGATTCAATAAATTGACCAGCGGCTGCATCACCAACATTAGCTAAATAAGAACCTAAATCCTCAGTGATAAATAAAGGTTTTTGCCCCCTGTCTCCAGAACCTAAATAGGTTGCCGTATCATAAGCTATTTTATTTAAAGCTGCTCTTACAACTTGCTGAAAAGAGGTGGCTCCCGCTTTTAAAAGTAATTTACTTAAAGTTGCCTTGGCTTTATTATAAGCTGACTCCGCTTTATCCATGGCTATTTTAATGCCAGTTTGTGCCTCTACCACTGGCTCCGCCACCACTAATTGCGCCTGGACAGTCTTTAATGGCATTAATAACAAAGAAAAAAACATTACTAAGACAAGTGAAAAAACTAAAGTCTTTTTACTTGTTTTCCTAATATTCTTCTTTATTGGATTAATAGAAAATTTCATTTTTATATAAACTATCTATATTCTTATTCACTAATCACTTCAACTTGACTATTAACTGCTTCTTGATAAGCGGCCATTAAGTCTTCATCACTAATTTGCTCCACTATTTCTGGATCAGAACCACTTTGAATTAATATCTGTCTTAAAAAATCTGGAGTAACTTCACCACTAGTTAAAAGATTATTTTCTTCATTAATATTATTATCAGTGCCTAAATTATCTTTAGGAGTAATAACCGTCTCAGCTGTATTACAAACTTTACCAGTCGGACAATTCGGATCAGTACCAGCCATAATTTCATCATAGTCAGAAATACCATCACTATCCGAATCGGGTAAATACGGAGAAGTATGATAAATATTAATTTCATCATAATCAGACAAACCATCACTATCCGAATCAAGAGGATCTAAATAAGCATTAATATCTACCTCATTTCTTCCCTCTCCCTCAACTCTAAAAGGTTCATTTAAAAACTTATAAAATCTCCAACCGGAAAAAATAAGTATTAAAATAGCAAAAAAACTAAAAAATAACACCACTATTTTTTTATTACGAGGCGAATTAGCGGCAATTTGCTTATTTTTTCTTCTCTCTAAAGGATTTCTAGCTGAAGCCATAAAAATAAGATAATCTTAGCTTTAATTTAATTTGATTATACCATAAATTCACTAAAGGTCGCAAATAGTTTTCGCCAATCTTCTAGGCTTAAATCTTCCGCTCGTAGCTGAGGATTAAATTTATTTTTAATAAGTAACTCAGTAATTATTTTTTGATCAATTTTTAATCCGCTAGCTAAATTATTTTTTAACATTTTTCTTTTAGCGCTAAAAGCAATTTTAGCTAAGCGAAAAAATTGTTTATCTTTAATTAGTTGATTTTTGAGAGTTTGTGAGTGAGCTGGCGCATGCTTTTTAACCTCTATTTTTATAACAGCGCTATCCACTTTTGGCTCCGGCCAAAAATTGCCCGCCTTTACCTCGCGCACGATCTTTGCTTCGGCATAATATTGAACCGCCAAAGCTAAAAGATTCATTTTTGGCGGAGTAGCGACAATTCTCTCTGCCACTTCTTTTTGTAGCATCAAAATTAATGATTGGGGTGGCTGAGGCGAGGAAAGAAAGATTCGCAAAAAAATAGAAGTAATATTATAGGGCAAATTAGCAACTATTTTATATTCTTCTGAAGACTTTAAATAATGACCAAGATTAAAACGTAAAATATCTTCATTAACAATTTCAATATTTTTAATATCCTTAGCTGCAATACCGGTTTGTAAATAATCAGCTAATTTATCATCAAGCTCAACCGCGATAACTCGTTCCGCTTGCTTAGCCAATTTTAAAGTTAAAAAACCTAAGCCCGGACCAACTTCTAAAATAATATCGTCTGCTTTAATTTCCGCAGCAGCCACAATATCATCATAAATACGTTCATTAACTAAAAAATTCTGCCCCTTGCTCCGAGCTGGTTTAATATCGCATAAACGACAAATTTCTCTAATTTCGGGCAATAAATCAGACATTTTATTTAATAATGATATTACTTAACAACAATATTTAATAATTTCCCCGGCACAAAAATTACTTTAACGATTTCTTTATCAGTTAACCATTTGCTAACCAATTTTTCTTGACGAGCTAATTCTAAAGCAGCCTCCTCCGTAATTTCAGCCGACGCTAATAAAGTGGCTCTTAATTTCCCATTAACCTGAATAACCAAATTAATTTTTTCATCCTTAATTAAATTTTCATCATATTGTGGCCAAGTGCTAGCAAAAATACTGCCCGTATAGCCTAGCGATTCAGCTAATTCTTCACTGATATGTGGTGCAAAAGGAGATAATATCTGCAATAATTTAAAAAAGTCTTCTTTAGTTAAGGGTAAAGCAGAAATTTTATTTTTCACTTCCACAATTTCATTAACTAAAATCATTAAAGCAGAAACAGCTGTGTTAAAACAAAAACTCTCAATATCCGCACTAACTTTCTTAATAGTTTTATGGAGCAAGGACTTAACTTCTTTTACTTCTTGAAAATTATCTAACTCACCTAAATTATAAACTTTCTCTAAAAACTTTCTCACTCCAATTAGACCATTAGTGTTCCAATTACAAGCCTGATCAAAAGGTCCCATAAACATTTCATAAACACGCAAAGCGTCCGCTCCATATTGACTAACAATTTCATCAGGATTAATCACATTCCCCCAACGCTTACTCATTTTTCGTCCGTCTTCTCCCATAATTAAACCCACATGCTGGAGCTTAGTGAATGGTTCTTCATAATTAACTACTCCAATGTCAAATAAAAATTTATGCCAAAAACGCGCATAAATTAAATGACGAGTAGCGTGTTCTGCCCCACCAACATAAAAATCAACTGGTGACCAATATTTTTCTAAACCCTTATCTACTAATGCCTGATCATTATGAGGATCAATGTAGCGCAAATAATACCAACAAGAGCCAGCCCATTGTGGCATAGTATTTGTTTCTCGCTTTGCTGGACCACCACACTGTGGACAGGTTGTCTGAACCCAATCACTAATAAGAGCTAATGGTGATTCGCCCGTATCTGTTGGTTCATAACTCTTCACCTCTGGTAAAAGTAATGGCAATTCTTCTTCAGGAACCGGTACAACACCGCATTGCGGACAATGAATTAATGGAATTGGTTCGCCCCAATATCGTTGACGAGAAAAAACCCAATCCTTAATTTTGAAATTAACCTTCTTTGCCCCTAAATTATTTTTCTCTAAATAAGCAATCATTTCTTGACGAGCGACTGGCGAACTTAAGCCAGTAAACTCTCCTGAATTACGTAACAAACCATCTGCTATATAAGCGCCCTTCCCCTCATACTCTGACTGTTCATCTGGAAAAATAACTGCTTTTATTCTGGTGCCAAATTTTTTAGCAAAAGCAAAATCACGTTCATCATGAGCTGGTACAGCCATAACCGCACCAGTACCATAAGAATTTAAAACATAATCAGCAATAAAAATATCAACCTCTTCCTGATTAAAAGGATTAATCGCCTTAACTCCTTTCAAGCAAACTCCAGTTTTTTCTTTATTTAAATCTGTGCGTTGTAAATCAGTTTTACTCTGACATTCTTCAATATAAAGCGCTACTTCACTCCAATTCTCAATTTTCTCTTTTAACTCCGTCACTAAACTGTTTTCTGGAGCAACTACTATATAGGTACAGCCAAAAATCGTATCAATCCGAGTGGTAAATACTTTTATTTTTTGCTCACTATCCTTAATTTTAAAATCAACCTCCGCCCCCTCGCTGCGCCCAATCCAGTTTCTTTGCATTTCCTTAATTGAATCCTCCCAGCCTGGCAACTTATCTAAATCATCAAGTAAACGATCGGCATAATCAGTAATCCGTAAAACCCACTGTCTTAACGGCTTTTGAATTACAGGAGTAGAACAACGCTCGCATTTTCCATCTTCTAAATCTTCATTAGCCAAACCTGTTTTACAAGACGGACACCAATTAATCGGTTCATTGGATTCAAAAGCTAAACCACGTTTATACATTTGTAAAAAAATCCATTGCGTCCATTTATAGTACTCTGGATCTATAGTACTAACTTCCCTGTCCCAATCATAAGAAAACCCTAAAATTGATAACTGTCTTTTATAAGTCGCAATATTTTCATCAGTAGCTATTTTAGGATGAAGTTTATTTTTAATTGCATAATTTTCTGCTGGCAAACCAAAAGCGTCAAAACCCATGGGATGTAAAACATTAAAACCCTGCATCATTTTTAAACGCGCTAAAATATCAGTAGCAATATAGCCTTTCGGATGGCCGACATGCAGGCCAGCGCCAGAGGGATAAGGAAACATATCCAAAATATAATATTTTGGCTTACTTTGATCTGTTTTAGTCTGATAAACCCTCTCGCGAGCCCAAATTTCTTGCCATTTTTTCTCAATTTCTTGGTGATTATACATATATAAAAGGATTAAAATATATTTTAATTAGTCTATTTCCAGACCAACTGGAGCATGATCTGAGCCTTTAATTTTATCTAAAATATAAGCTTTTTTCAAGTTTTTCTTCAATTTTTTTGAAACACAAAAATAATCAATCCGCCAACCAATATTTCGGGTTCTGGCCGCTGTTCTAAAACTCCACCAAGAATATTGCACCCGATCACCGTTCAGATAACGAAAAGTATCAATAAAACCAGCTTGTAAAAAGGAGGAAAACCAGGCTCTTTCCTCAGAAGTAAAGCCAGCCTTTCCTTCGTTCTCTTTGGGGCGAGCTAAATCAATCGGTTCATGAGCAACATTATAATCTCCAGCCACAATTACTGGTTTATTTTTCTCTAATTTTTTAAGATATTTTAATAAAGCCTTATTAAACTCTAATTTATACGGCAAGCGCGTTAATTCAGCATTAGAATTTGGAAAATAAACATTAACTAGATAATATTTTTTTAATTCTAAAGTCTGTACTCGCCCCTCTTCATCAAATTTAGCAATCCCAATACCATTTTTGACCTGCAAAACACCCGGAAAGCCTGCTTTCACAAAAATAGCTGTACCGCTATAACCCGGTCTCTTAGCACTGTGCCAATACTCTGTATAATTTGAAAAATCAAGCTTCGTCTCAAGACGAGCGGAATCAGATATTTTTACTTCTTGAACACAAAGAATATCTGGTTTTTCCGCCTGCAAAAAAAGAGCCAAGCCATGCTTAGCCGCCGCCCGAATTCCATTAACATTCCAAGAGATTAATTTCATAAATTATGTTATAATAAAATTATACTTTAAACGAGCTTATTTTTCAATTTATATGAATTTAGACGACAGAATAAAATATGTTGAAATGAAGGCGCGACACAGCCAACTTTTTGTCCCTTGGTATAAAAAATGGTGGGGGATAATTCTTTTACTTATCCTAAGTTTAGTTTTAGCTGCCATCATCGCCTCAACTATCTATGTTATTAAGGAAGTAAAGCGTATCCAAGCTGGAGAATCTTTAAACGCTCTAGAAAATCAAGGTCAAATCTATTTAAATTTAATTAACGGAGGAAGTCCCTATGCTACCGGATCCCCTGATCCTAAAATCACTATCGTTGAATTTAATGATTTCGCCTGCCCTTTCTGCAAACAAGCCTCTGAAGAAATGAGAAAATTAACTGAAGAATATAAGCAAACCGTCAGATACGTTGTTCGCGATTATCCAATCCATGACACTTCAATAGATCTCTCTTTAGCTGCTCGTTGTGCTGGTGAACAAGGGCAGTATTGGGAAGCTTTTGATTCTCTATTCCTTAATCAAGATTATTTAAAAGAGCCTACGACCATAAAAGCTGATATTATTTCTTGGGCTAACTCTCTCAATGTTTTAGATATGGCGAAATTTGAAGCTTGTTTTAACAACCGAACCTATATCAGCGAAATTAAAAAAGACTATGATGATGGTCAAGCTCTCCAAATACAAGGCACACCAACTTGGTTTGTTAATAATTATCCTCTTACCGGTTATTATCCAACTGAAAAGTTTAGAGAATTGTTTGACGGTATTTTACAGCAACTATCACTAAGCACAACCACCGAAAATAACTAAACTAAAAATGAAAAATAAACTGGAACAAATAAGAATTCATGGACGCGGTGGGCAAGGAGTGGTTACAGCCACTGAGCTTATCGCCCTAGCTGCTTTTTACGAAGGCTATGAAGCCCAGGCCTTTCCTAATTTTGGTGTAGAAAGAACTGGTGCTCCAATCCAATCATTCGTCCGCCTCAGTCATCAAGCAATCACAACTCGTGAACAAATTTATCAGCCGAGCATTTTAATTATTCAAGATGCTACACTATTAGAAAGTGTTGATGTTTTTGCTGGCCGCACTCCAGAAACAATTATAATTATTAATGCTCCAGAAAATAAATGGCCGGAATTAAAGAAAAAATTTAAATATCTTTATTTCACCGCCGCCACCGAAATTGCCATGGAAATATTCGGGAAAAATATAGTTAATACCACTATTCTTGGCGCCTTTGCTAAATATACCGGTCTAGTTAGCTTAGAATCATTAAAAAAAGCCATTACTGAAAAATTTAAAGAAAAGGGACAAGAAATAATTAAAAAAAATATTTTAGCCATCACTAAAAATTATGAAAGCGCCAATCACTAATCTTTCCGCTCAAGCAAACTCTAGCCTAGCTAATAAAACTGGCTCTTGGCGAACAGTCAAGCCAGTAATTAATTTAAATACCTGTGTCGGCTGCTCATTATGTGCCAAGCTTTGTCCAGAAGGCTGTATTGAAATGAAAAAACAGATTAAAACGGAAAAAATAAAAGCAAAAATAAATTATGACTATTGCAAAGGCTGTGGTCTATGTGCACACGAATGCCCAGTTAAAGCTATAAAAATGGAAAATGATTTTTAAGTAATATGGAAAATAAAAAACAACTCTTAGAAGGTTCTCAAGCTATTGCGGCTGTGATTAAAAATATTAAACCAGCAGTCATTTCCGCTTACCCAATCACCCCCCAAACTCACATTGTTGAAAAACTAGCCAAACTAAAAGCGGATGGCGAGGCTGATTATGAATATCTAAGAGCAGAAAGCGAATTTGCGGCTGCCTCAATTATTTTAGGCGCTAGCGCTACCGGTGTGCGTAGTTATAGCGCTACTAGTTCACAAGGTTTGCTATTAATGACTGAGGTTATTTTTAACATCGCTGGCCTAAGATTGCCCGTAGTTATGACTTGCGCTAATCGCGCTATTTCTGCTCCTATAAATATTTGGAATGATCATAGCGATGTTATGACTATTCGTGATGCTGGCTGGATTCATTTCTTTGCTGATTCTAATCAAGAAGCTGTTGATCTTCACATTTTAGCTTACAAAATTGCTGAGCAATTACGCCTGCCAGTGATGGTTAATGTTGATGGTTTTATTTTAACTCATGCTTTTGAGCCGGTTATTATCCCTTCCTCAAAAATAATAAAAAAATTTCTCCCAAACTACGCCCCTAAAGCGGATCAGTTTTTAAATCCAAAAAAACCAATGACTTTTGGTATTTTTGCTACCCCTGCTGATTATTTTGAAACCCGGGAAAACTTACACCATGATTTAACAGCTAGTTTAACTATCATTAAAAAAGAATATAAAGATTTAATGCATCTCTTAGGGAGAAAAAATAAAGATAGCGGCTTAGTTGAATACTCTGGTCCTAAAAAACCAGAAACTATTTTAGTAGCTATGGGCTCAGTTATTGGTACCATTCGCGAAACTCTAAAAAATGATCAGAGAACTGGCCTTTTGAAAATAAAAACTTATCGCCCATTTCCTGCAAAAGAAGTTAGCCAAATTTTATTAACGGCCAAAAATATTGCTGTCATTGAAAAAGCAATTAGTTTAGGGCAAGCCGGTCCCTTGTTTTCTGACATCCAAGCTTCTTTACCAAATAATCAATTAAATATTAAAAATTATATTGTTGGCTTAGGCGGACGTGATATCACGCAAAAAATGATTAGAGAAATAGTAACTGATGTGAAAAAAAAGAATGGTCAAAAAATAAAATTTATTGGTAAAATATAGTTACGCAAATAATATGTTTAAACCTAAATCTAATCTTAATAAAATTTTAATCAGACTATTTTTGGGGCTACAAGTTATAGGCGCAATATTTATTTTATCAGTTCCTCTATCAGCTATGGCCGCCAAAGTAGATCTGGAAGATACCCTAAACTTTACGCCGCAGGTTACTATTCCTGACTCTGAATTTCAAAAAGGAACTCCGATTCCAGTTGACTCGTTAAAAGATGGAAAAATCTATACTGATTTATTACCAAGATATATTGGATCTTTTTATAATTATGGACTAGCTATTGTCGGAATTTTAGCCACTATTATATTAATGGGTGCTGGTCTTATCTGGTTAACTTCTGGTGGTGATTCAGGTAAAATTTCTAAAGCAAAAAATTTAATTTCTGGCAGCATCGTTGGTTTAATTATTTTACTTATCTCCTGGACAATATTAAACACTATTAATCCTAAACTGGTTAATTTACAACCTATCGCTGTAAATAAATTAGTAGCTAAAGAAGTAAATAATCACTATGATGATTGTTGTTGCAAATCAAACTTAGGAACCGGAGAATTAAGTGATTGCAAATGGGCCAAAGACTTAGAGGCCTCAGGAGTCACTATTAACTCAAATTATCCTTGTGGATCATTAGATTTAGGGTATATTAGAGTCTCGTCTGCAGACCAATATAAATGCGAAAAAACAAATACTACTACCGCACCGTATATTCCAAATTCATCAGATTTATTTTCTGGTGGTTGTGAAGGAAAAAAAGATAAAGAGGCTTGTACTTACACAAAATTATCAACCTCTGGACAAACAACAGTTCCATTAACTGCTTTTGGATATTGTCAAAATGGATCTTGTCAACCTTGTCTACCGCCTGGAGCAGCCTGTGGAGACCCCAAAGAAGATGATTATAAATGCGCTTCTACAGAACAACACCCAACCTGTGGTTCAAACCAAAATCATGGGAATTGTCGACGTAAAGCTTTTACAGATAACGTTTGTGATTATGAATAATAAAAATACTAAATTTCTCTCCCCTGGCCACAACGGTTGCGCTGGCTGCGGTCAATTATCAGCTGCACAAGCAGTAATGCGCGGCTTACATAAAAATGTTATTATCGCTAACGCCACTGGTTGCTTAGAAGTAACCACAACTGCTTATCCGCAAAGTGCTTGGGGTTTACCCTGGATTCATTCTTTGTTTGAAAATGCTGCCGCTGTAGCTTCAGGCATTAAGGCCGCTCTAAATAAAAAAGGCGATAAAAAAACTAAAGTAGTTGTTCAAGGGGGCGACGGTGGCACTTTTGATATTGGCTTTGGCTTAATTAGTGGTCTCTGGGAGCGCGGAGAAAATGTTTTATATATCTGTTATGATACCGAAGCTTATTCAAATACTGGTATACAGGCCTCGGGTGCTACTCCCTACGGCGCCAGTACCTCTACTTCCCCCTCAGGCACCGTCTCCAGCGGCTCAACTCAAAGAAAAAAAGATATGCTAGCTATTGCTCTAGCACATAATTTAAAATATGTTGCTCAATCCTCTGCCGGCTTTCCAGATGATATTACTAATAAAGTAAAAAAGGCTTTAGAAACAGATGGCCCAAGTTATCTACAAATACTCTGCCCCTGCATTCCCGGTTGGAAAATAAATAATAACGAAGCAGCAATGCTGGGCAAATTAGCCGTCCAAACTGGTCTTTATCCGTTATTAGAATATATTAATGGACAATTAAGTGCTTCCAGTATTAATTCTAATTTCCAAGCTAAAGCAGTTGAAGAATATTTAAAAAAACAAGGACGTTTTAAACATCTAAAAGAAGCTGATATTTCTATTATCCAAAAATTAGCCGCCGAAAATATAAAAAAATATAAAATATGAATTTAAAGATAAAAAAATCTATACTCTTGATTTTATTTCCTCTTCTTTTTTTGAGCCTCTTTTTATCTACCACAAATCCAGTCAGCGCTGGCGGAAATTGTACTTGGTCAGTGATAAATAAAGCAATGACAACTTCTTATCAGCAAAACACCATAATAAGTAAAGTAATAATTAAATCTGGGACATGTGAAGAGAAGCAAATGACTCAATTTAGCGATGACTTCTGCTCCGCCACGCCAAAACCAAAAACTAAAGGATTAGATGAGGCTGTCTGTTGTTGTGAAACCCAAGAACCAGTACAAGAACCAGTAGCTGCCCGCTTTACTATCCCTGATTTTCAGGTGCAAATACCTGGGCTAAATAAATTAGCTCCTGTAACTTGTCCCGTGGGTGAAAAATGTAATATTCCTTGGATTGGGCAATATATTGCTGGTTTATATAATTATGCTCTGGGCATTGTCGGTATTCTCGCCGCCATCATGCTAATGGCTGGTGGTTTGCTCTGGCTAATTTCAGCTGGCGATGCCTCAAAAATTACTAAAGCGAAGGAATTAATAATCGGTAGTATTAGTGGCTTAATCATTCTGCTAGTTTCCTACACAATTTTAACAATCGTCAATCCTGATTTAGTTAATCTAAAAGGAGTTAATGTTTCCTCAGTTCAAAAAATAGTTATCACCCCTATAAAAAATGGTAGTGATAGTACTGAAAATGCTGTCGGTACCTGTGCTAAAGATAAAGAAATTCAACCTATCTCTGATTTAGTTTCAACGAGCGCTACCTCACCTTTTCTCGCCCCTGAAGGAATTGATGGTCTCTCTTTAGCTATCTCCGAAGCTCAAAAACGAGGTGTTAATCTACATGTCGTTAGCGCCTTTAGAACAGCTCAACACCAACAAGAATTATGGGAAGCCGCCCTAAGAACATACGGCAACGAACTAGAAGCCCAAAAATGGGTAGCTAAACCGGGAAGTTGCGGTGGTCACCGCAGTGGTAAAGCAATTGATCTTTGTATTAAAGGCACGGAATCTTGTAATCACATTGGCGGAAAAGCTAATGCTGAATATTCTGATGCTGATGTAGAAAAATTAAAAGAAATAATGCAGGCGGCCGGCTGGGTTAGATATTGTGGAGAATGGTGGCATTATCAATATAATGAACCGATGAATAATCCTTGTCCAAATTCATAATATAAAAAGGCGCTTATTTAGCGCCTCTGTCCATTGCCTCATTAGCTAATTTATCTGCCTCCTTATTCCGCTCACGCGGAATATGGATAAAAGAAATCTTTTTAAAATTTAAACTTAAATTATGTATCTCTAAGAACAAAGGCGCCAGCTCTTTGTTCTTTATTTTATATTCCCGATTTAATTGTTTAACCACTAACTCACTATCAAGATAGCACTCCACTTCAATTGCTCCTAAAGTGATTACTTTTTTTAAAGCAGCAATCAAAGCTTTATATTCAGCTTGATTATTAGTAGTCTCGCCTAAATATTCAGAAATCTCTGCTACTAAAACTTTGTCCTCATTATAAATAACCGCGCCAATCCCAGCTGGTCCTGGATTGCCCCGCGCTCCTCCGTCAGTAAAAATAATAAACTTACTCATATTTTTTTAAATCAATAATTTTTAATTGCGGTTCACGCCGACCATTAAAATCATTTATTTCTAAATAATAAACTAAATCAATATAATCACCAATAACACATTCTTTATAGTTAGCTGCCCCGCCAAAAGCCAAAGCCCAAAAAGAAGAAGTTGTGCCAGAGCTAGGATCAACTTTAGAAAGACGCATTTTAATATGTTGATTGTCAAAACCCATCGTCACAATATCATCAATTCTTAAATGATAACTAACAAAACGGGGTTGCGGATTATTTTGCCCATGAGGGGCTAAAGAATTAACTGCCTCAGCTAAATCAAGATTAATAGCTGAAAAATCTAATTCCATTTCAATTTTTAATTTAGGAACTAAGGCAGTTTGAGTAATTTTTTGTTCAGCAATCTCTTGAATTTGAGAAATAAATTTATCTAAAGCTACTTCCGAATTTATTGAAAAACCACAAGCCATCGGATGTCCGCCAAATTTATCAAGGTTGGGAGCACAATCTTCAATTGCCTCTATTAAATTAAATTCATCCACTGAACGACCAGAGCCTTTGAAAGAAACTTTTTTCGGAACTAATTTTTTCGTATCAGCATCAAATTCCGCCTCTTCAATTAAACGAGTGATAATTAAAGTTGGCCGATAATATTTTTCGGCTATTTTCCCAGCTACTAAACCAATCACTCCTTCATTCCAAATTTGATTTTCACCAGCCACACCAACAATTAAATTAGGTAAATTATCTTTATCAATTTGTACTTCTACTTGAGAAATTATTTCTTCGGTAATGCGCTGACGATTAATGTTGCGTTGATTTAACTCAGCAGCCAACTCTTTGGCTTCCGCCGCATCAGTTGTAGTCAATAACTCAAAGGCGGTATTAGCATGACTTAAACGACTAGCAGCATTAAGGCGCGGTCCGATTTGCCAACCAATATTCCACGCTTCCAATGGCCGACCATTATTTATTTTAGAAACCTTAATTAACTCATTTAAACCTAGACGCCTATTTTGATTTAATATTTTTAAACCACTCTTCACTAATAATCTATTCTCTCCCAAAAGACTAACCATATCAGCAACTGTGCCCACCGCCACTAAATCAAGACTTTTTTCCATAATTAACTGCTTCTGTTTATCCGGTAAATTAGCCTTGGCTAATAAAGCGCTAATCAATTTAAAAGAAACACCAACGCCCGCTAAATACGGCCAAGGATAATTATCTTCTTGATCAGCCGGATCAATATAGAGACAATCTGGTATCTCCTTTCTATTTTCCGGTAAAACATGATGATCGGTAATAATTACTTCTAAGCCCTTACTTTTAGCATAGGCTACTTCAGCAAAATTACGAATACCATTATCAACTGTAATTAATAATTTTACTCCCTGAGCAGCTAGTTGATTAATCGCCGCCTTATTTAAACCATATCCTTCAGCCACTCTATCTGGTAAATAAACTTCCACCTGAGCATGTAAAATTTTTAAAGTTTCTAAAAGAATAACCGAAGCAGTAACTCCATCCGCATCATAATCTCCATAAATTACTATCGGGCTACCCTTTTTAATATGCGCAATAATTAAATCAACCGCTGCCGCCATATCTCTAAACAAAAATGGATCATAAAAAACATATTCCTGATTCTCACCAATCGCTAAAGTTTTATCAGCAGCAAGTTCGCAATTTAAAAAAGACTTAATATCAATTTTCTCTTTAAGACCGCGATTAAAAAGTAATTGCAAAACTACCGGATTAATATCCGGGTAATTGCGGAAAAAATCCGCCGCCGCTTTAGGAAAAATTTGCCATTCTTTCATGGCGATATATCAAAAATTTATTAGAAAAATATCGTACCTACAGACCAAGCCAACATTGAAAAAATAATAATCATTGAAATTATTATCCAAAAAATCTTGATTGTTTTTTGTCTTCTCATATAAGTATTTTAGATTTATTTATCTCTTTAATATTTTAACAAAAGCATCTGGCGGGATATCAACACTGCCTTTACCAGCAGCCATCATTTTCTGTTTACCTTTTTTCTGCTTTTCTAATAACTTACGTTTACGAGAAACATCTCCACCATATAATTTAGCTGTCACATCTTTGCGCAACGCTGATAATTTTTCCGCCGCAATAATTTTTCCATGAACCGCCGCCTGAATTTTAATCACAAACATCTGGCGTGGCAAAGTGTCTTTTAAAATATTAACCACTTCCCGCCCCTCACTCATCGCTTGATCACGATAGACAATCGTTGCCAAGGCCTCAATTGGCTCTTCAGCTACTAAAACATCCATTCTAACCACATCTGCTTGGCGATAATCAAGAAACTCATAATTAATTGAAGCATAGCCAGCCGAAGCACTTTTTATTTTATCATAAAAATCAGTTAAAATCGCTGACATTGGAATTTCATAATGTAAAATTACACGTGGCTCATCACTTTCCGCCGAAATATATTCAGTATTTTTATAAACCCCTCTCTTTTCTTGGGCTAATTTAATAATATTACCCAGATAATTTTTCGGAGTAATAATATCCAAATTTACCCAAGGCTCTTCAATATGTTTAATATGTGTCGGCTCGGGCAATTTTTGTGGTGTGCGTACAATAATTTCTTCACCATTATTTTTAAAAACTTTATAAGCAACGCTTGGCACGGTCACAATTAAATCAAGATTATATTCACGACGCAATCTTTCTTGAAAAACCTCCAGATGAAGAAGTCCAAGAAAGCCACAACGAAAACCAAAACCAAGCGCATCTGATCTTTCCGGCTCATAAGATAAAGCTGCGTCATTCAATTTTAATTTATCCATGGCCTCGCGCAATTCTTTAAAATCACTGCCTTCACGTGGAAAAATACCAGCAAAAACCATTGGTTTAACTTCTTTATAACCAGGCAAAGGTTCAATCTGAGAAAAATTGTTTACTCCTTTATTAGCTGTTAAAGTATCACCCACCCGACAATCACCAACCGTTTTAAAGCCGGTAATAATATAACCAATTTCTCCAGCACTAAGAGCCTCTAAAGAATGATAGTCTGGTTTAAAAATACCACAATCCAAAACCTCACTTTCCGCGCCCATTGATAAAAGACGAATTTTATCACCCTTTCTAATAGTGCCATTAAAAACTCTAACGTAGGCAACCACCCCGCGATAAGTGTCATACTTTGAATCAAAAATTAAAGCTCGCGGATAATCAGTGAGACTAAGCTCTTTTTCCTTAGGCGGCAAACCTTTTTTAATCACTTCAGCTAAAACCTCAGCTACACCTTCTCCTGTTTTTCCAGAACAAGCTAATATTTCCGCCTCTTGGCAACCTAATAATTTAACAATTTCTCTTTTAGTTTTCGCTACATCGGCTGCTGGCAAATCAATTTTATTAACTACCGGAATAATTGTTAAATCTTGCTCAATAGCTAAATATAAATTAGCTAAGGTTTGCGCTTGAATTCCCTGAGTACAATCAATTAATAAAATTGCCGTTTCTACAGCTGCTAAAGAACGAGAAACTTCATAAGAAAAGTCTACATGACCCGGAGTATCAATTAAATTTAACTTATGGCCATTATATTCCATGGTCACTGGCTGTAATTTAATTGTAATTCCCCGCTCTCTTTCAATATCCATGCCATCCAAAACCTGCTCCTTCATTCTACGCTCTTCAACTGTGCTAGTAATTTCTAACATACGATCAGCCAAAGTTGATTTTCCATGATCAATATGAGCAATAATACAAAAATTTCTAATTTTATTAATATCTTCTTTCATTAATCTCAAATAAAAATTATAAAATATTAAACTCCTCTTGCTTCCCCCTGGTCGCCCAACTTAATTTTCTTAAGTGGCCAACGATTCTGTAAAGAAGCAATAAATCTAAATAATTCTTCACTCTTAAGTAATAAGCAAAGCAATAGATAAACCAAAGTTCCAGATAATCCACAAACGACTAATTGGGTAAAGACGCCGACAAAAGTGGTCATATCAATAAATGGCCAAATAACCACCTTCATAATCTGGGTGACTAAACCAGCGCCAATCGCGCTGACAGTAAATTTTAACACAGAAATTATAATCTTGCCAAGATCTAAAGTGCCCACCGAAAAATACAACCAAATCCAAAGTAGCACAAAATTCAAAATATTAGCGATAGAGAAAGCTAAGGCTAAACCAGCCACGCCAAGCGTTTTTGAAAAGAGAAAAGATAAGCCGATATTAACTAAAACCGTTACTAAACCAAGATAAAAAGGGGTGGCTGAATTTTGGCGAGCATAAAAAACGCGCACTAATAAAGGAATTGTTGCTTGAGCAAATAAACTTAAAGCAAAAAAACCAAGCGTATTCATTGTCATAATCGTATCTTGCCAATCAAAATTACCGGTTCCAAGAATGACCCGAATAATTTGAGCACGCAAAGCAATTATTAAAACCGTTGCTGGGACAATGAAAAATAAAATCTGACGAAAAGTTTGTGAAAAATTAGCCGTCAATTTTTCTTTATCAAAAGCAGTGGCTGCTAAACTAGGAAAAGCAGCAATTGCAAAAGAAATTCCAAAAATACCAATCGGAAAAGATTGTAAATTATTAGCTAAGTTAAAAACCGCCAAAGATCCACTTGATAAGCCAGTGGCAATTACGGTGATCACAATTAAGTTTATTTGAGAAATTGCTAAACTCATCGTACGCGGAACCATCATCTTAAAAATCTTTTTGGTATAAAAATCAGACCAAGCAATTTTCAATTTATAACGAAAACCTAAATTATAAACTGCTGGAATTTGAACAGCCATGTGTAAAAAGGCGCCCAAAGCCACACCCCAAGCCAAGCCAACAAGACCCCAACGAGGCGCAAAATATAAAGCACCAATAATAATACCTAAGTTATAAAAAATAGGAGCAATTGAATAAACCAAAAATCTTTTAAATGACTGTAAAATACCACCTAAAACACCAGAGATACCTAAAAATATTGGAGAAAGAAACATGATACGCGTTAAAGAAGTAGTCATCGCCTGACTTTCTGCACTAAATCCTGGAGTTAAGCAACGAGTTAAAGCTGGAGCAAAAATAATTCCCAAAACTGATAAGCCCACTAAAGCAATAAAAATAATATTTAAAATATTATTAGCTAGACTCCAAGCCTCCTGGTTTTTTTCTACGGGATCAGAATCTTTATCTTTATCATGTAAAAAATCTTTAATTAAAGAAGTAAATATCGGCACAAAACCAGCTGATAAAGCACCCAAAACAATAAGATTATAAATTAAATCAGGTACACGAAAAGCCGCATAATAAATATCTAAATCAGTACCGGCCCCAAATTGCCCCGCTAAAATACGATCACGAATAACTCCTAAGAGCCGCGAAAAAAGCGAAGACAAAGCGACTAGGGCCGCTGCTACTGTGATGCTATTAATTTGCTGATTAAAAAATTTTTTTAACATAATACTATCTTAACCGGTTTTGAGAATTAAGCAAGGCAGCATAAGCTTCATAGTAATAAGGATTAACCTCTAACGCTCGCTGCCACAACTCTCTGCCTTCCTTTTGACGACCAGTCTGATAATAAACTGAACCAAGATTAAATAAGGCTTTATCATAATTAGGATAAAAACTTAATTCCTTTTTAAACTCTTCCTCAGCTTGCTTATACAGCTTTTGCTCTAAATAAATCAAACCCAGATTATTATGAACCATTGCCTCTTCCGGATTAAGTGCCAAGGCTTTATTATAATATTCAATCGCTAAATCAAGCCGCCCATCAAGATAATACATCGCTCCTAAATTACGTTGAGCTAAAGGAGAGTGGACAGAACTTTCAGCCGCTGAATGCCAAAAAGTTAACCGATTATAAAAATTTTTACTATGCCGCAAAGTCAAAACAGAAAAAATTAATAAAATTATTACCGCCATTATCTTTATTTTCTTTTTTGTAAAATCCAAATTTTTAATCCAATCTATTTCCATTAAAATAATAAAAAAACCAATAATTGGTAAATATAAACGATGTTCTAAAAAATCAGGCAAGTCATTCAAGCGAATAAATGAGGGAAAAAGAAATAATAAAAACCAAATTAAGCCAAATAAAGAATAATTGAGTCTTTTCTTTTTAGAAAAAAACCAAGCGATAAATAATAAAAGAGAAACTATTATCCCGCAGACTAAACTAGAATCTTCTAAAATAGGCAAAACTGATAAATTAATGGGCAATATTATTTTACCAACATTAAAAAAAAGGGCTGGCAAATTTTTTAAAACCCCCAAAATAGCCGTTAAATAATTAATGCTTCCCTGACCCAGGGCCAATGACCGAGCTAAAAACCAAATCACTGCTCCGACGGCAGAACCCAAAATTAGCAAGCATTTTTCAGACCGATCAAGACTTTTTTTATCAATAAACAAAAAATAAAAGATAAGCAAAATTGGCAAAAAAATTGCCGTCTCTTTAGTAAAAAGAGCAAGTAAAAAACAAAAAAGATAAGCCAGATATTGCCTTAATTTATGATCAGCCGAAAAGTTTAAGAAAAAAATAAAAGCGGCTAAAACAAAAATTGTTAAAAGAGAATCATTTCTTCCCGCTACCCAGGCAACGGCCTGCGTTAAAACTGGATGGACTAAAAAAACCAGAGAAAAAAAGAAGGATAATTTTGTTTTTTGACTAATCTTTTTCAATAAACAAAAAACTAACATGGCTGCCAAAAGATGAAAAAAAATATTGCTCAAATGATAAAAAAACGGCAACTCACCACCTAGCTGAGCATCAAACATGAATGATAGATTTAATAAAGGACGATAATAAAATTTATTAATTGAGAAAAAAACATCGTTAGAAAATATTTCTCCCACATTTTTAAAATCTTTGAGAACCGCTATTTTATTTAAAATTAATTCATTGTCATCAAAATAAGTAAAATCAAAAAATAGAGTCTGTCCATAAAGCAGAAAACCGATAACAAAAATTAAAAAATACGGTCGCCAAGACCGAAGTGCAAACCAATTATTAAGCTGTTTTTTAAACGAGGCCATTTTTCTAATTTATTAAACCTACTTTAAACTATCAAGCTTATTTAAATACCCTAAAAAAATATCTTAAACCAACACCAACTGTCGCTAAGCCGTATTTTAAACTTTGCCAAAAATTTATTGAGGAAGCTTCCTTAAAATAACGAACTGGCACTGGTGTTTCACCAATACGATATTTTTTGGCCACAATTTTAAAAAGCATTTCCGTGTCAAAAACAAAGTCATCAGAATTTGATTGCCAATCAATATTTTCCAAAACTTCCCTGCTATAAGCACGCATTCCAGTGTGCCACTCTGATAAGTTGTAACCAGAAACAAAATTCTCAAAAATAGTTAAAGCACGATTAGCAAAATATTTATATAGAGGCATGCCGCCAGCTAAAGCCTCTCGTCGGCTGCGAATTCTAGTTCCCAGCATCACATCAAAAAAATTATCACCAATAAATTTAACAAAAAAATTAATCAATTTCGGATCATATTGATAATCGGGGTGAAGCATCACCACAATATCAGCCCCATGATCAAGCGCCAAGCGATAACAATTTTTTTGATTAGCGCCATAACCACCATTTTCTGCTCGCTGAAAAACAAACAAACCCAAGCGCTTAGCCACTGCCACAGTCGCATCATCACTTTTATCATCAACCAAGATTATCTCATCAACTAAATCAGGAATCTCATGAACAGTCATCTCTAGGGTTGAAGCTGCATTATAAGCTGGTAAAACAACAATAATTTTCTTATCTTTATACATAATACAAAAAACTATTCTCAAATAATAATTCTAACATCAGCTGCCAACACCCCCTTTTCAAAAACAAATAAAGGATTAAGATCAAATTCCTTAATTTCCGGATGCTCGTTAGCTAAGCGAGATAAATTAACAAAGGCTTCAGCTAAACTCTTAAGATCGTATTTCTTTTGCCCGCGCGCCCCATTTAAAATTGGGTAGATTTTTAGTTCAGCAATTTTTTCTAAAGCAGTCTGTAAATCTAAATCACTCATCGCCAATTTTACTTCCTTAAAAACTTCAGCATAAATACCACCCAAACCGATCATCATCACCGGTCCAAAAGAGGCATCACGCTTAAAGCCCATAATTATTTCTTGAAAATGATCCGCCTGTTTTTGAACAATTAAATAATTTTGTTTATTAGCTAAGATCTTTTTATGCCGTTTCTCTAAAAGAGCTGCCATCTTTTTTAGAGTCTGCTCATCTTTAATGTTAGTGACCACTGCCTGCTTATCAGTTTTATGTAAAAAATCAGGTCCCACAATTTTTAAAACCACTGGATACTGATATGATTTTACCTGAGTTGCCTCATATTTAACCGTTTTAATTGTCGGAATATCATATTCACGCAAAAGAGCCATTGATTTTAAATAATCAGTTTCAGTAATTGGTTTTTTCATTGTTGTTTTTAGCAATTTGTATGACTTAATAGTCTTAGCACTTTTTTTATAATCAACTAATTTTTTAAAACTGCGCACTGCCTCTTCTGGATATTCAAAAGTTGGGATGCTATTTTTTTCTAAAAGATCACGCGCCTCAGCTACTGCTTGGCCACCAACAAAGCTAGTCATCACTAATTTAGTTGGATATTTTTTAGCTATTTTAATCACTGCTTCTGCTGTTTTAAGTGGCTCAGTTGAAGTTTGCGGTGTTAATAAAACTAAAAGATTATGAACTTTTTTATCCGCTAGCGCTTTTTTTAATCCTGCTTCATATTTTTCTCCATTAGCATCACCTAGTAAATCCCAACTATAACCAAAAGAAATATTTTGTCGCTCAATTTCATCAACCGTTAAAACTGCTAAACCACCCGCATTAGTAATTAAAGACAGCTCCTGACTCTGATTATCACAGCAATTTTTCTTTTGAAAAATAAGTAATAAATTAAATAATTCTCCTAAATTTTCTAACCAAATAGCCCCCGCTCTTTTAACACCCGCCTTAATCACCGCACTAGAACCAGCTAAAGAGCCAGTATGTGACAAGGCTAGTTGTCCACCAGCTATACTTTGACCGGCTTTTAAAATAGCTACCGGCTTATACTTAATTAAACGAGAAACTAAATTCATAAACTTCTGACCATCTTTAATTTCTTCCAAATAAACAACAATTAAATCAATTCGTGAATCAGAGGCTAGATATTCAATCACTTGATTTTCATCAATAGCCACCTTATTGCCTAAACTAATAAAATAAGCAAAATTAAAATCTTTAACTTTTAACCAATCAAGCGCAGCTGAGCCAATTGCGCCTGACTGAGATAAAAAAGCAATATTGCCGGTGCTTGTATCTGCCGAACTAAAGCTGGCATTCAACTTACCCCAAGTATTAATTAATCCTAAACAATTCGGACCAAGAATATTTAATTGGTGCTTAGCAGCTAACTTAGCAATTTCCGCTTCAGCTATTTCACCTTCTCCGCCAACTTCTTTGAAACCAGCTGTAATGATAATAATATTTTTAATTCCTAAGTTAACGCATTTTTTTATCTCGGCTAAAACAAAAGGCATAGGAATAGCAATAACTACTAAAAGAGTCGGCCATTCTTTTAAAGGCAGGTTTTCTAAGCTAGCATAAACCTTTAGACCAGCGATTTGTTTTTCTTTTAAATTAATCGGAAAGATCTTTCCTTTAAAGCCGCCCTTAATTAAATTATCAAGAATCTGGCGCCCAATTTTTGTTTTCTGGTTAGAGGCTCCGACCACTGCCACAGCTGCTGGATTAAAAAAATTATTTAAAGACATATTACTTATTGATTAAACTAATTAAACCACTAATTAGCCACAGAACAATGATATAATTAAGATTTACATAAGCTAAAATTATGTTTGGCCAAATAATCTCTAGGCCAATTGATAAAACGATTAGAGCTGTAAAAAAATAAAATACTTCCCGACTAATTATTGCCAAATTTTTTGCCATAGTGTTCTGCCTTCAAATTCTATATTAATTTTATAAATCTCTAAATTATCATTTAATTTATCATCCGCTTTTAAGCCAGGTACCGCAATCATAAAGTTATATTTTCCCTTCTCTCTATAAGCATTTTTCAAATCAAATTCAACAGTAGCCACTTTAAAACCATTCACCTCTTTTGGTTTTTGATATTCAGCTACAATATATTTAACTGGCATCTTCACAGAAAAAAATCGGTCTACTTTCATTAAAGAAGGATTAATAAGTGCATTCGGCGACAAAGCAAAAACTCCATTATTTTCCAAAATTAAATCATCTTGAGCAATTTTTATTTCTTTAATCAAGCCACCGTCCTCAGAATAAAAATCAAATTGCCGATAAGCTTCTGTTAAAGAAAATTTATTTCCCCCAAAACTAATCGTCTGCAAACTAGCTGGACTTAAAGCTTTAACCTGTAAATAATTAGAATCAGTATAAACTTTCAAATTACCTTGTCCAGAAACCGGCCAAATTTTATGAATAAAGGATAGACGACCAATTGAACTACTTATCTTTTTAATAATCATGTCATCGGTAATCTTAACCTCAACCTTATAAATACCCGCTGACAAATTACGTTTATCAATCGTCACTTTTTTCTCTTCCATCTGCCCACTGCCTGGATTAAGATTAGGATCATCAATTATTTGCGTGTCTATTATTCCGTTTTCAGATGATAAAATTATCTTAATTGGTGCTGGTTTTAAATCTAAATTTTGATCAATAAAAGAAAAATCTAAATGCAAAGGCTCATCTTTTAAATAAAGATAAAATTGATGCGCCCCGCGCAAAGGTTGGTCAATAGTTAATGGCAAAAGCGGTTGATAATTGGCAATCTGATATTTATAGGGTGGAGTATAATTATAAACAGCTAAGCAATTAGTTGAAACATTAGAACAATCTTTTATTTTTCCTTTCGCTAAGTCCTTTTCCCAATCAGCCAAACTAGAATAATTCTTTTCTTTCTGTAAAAATAAAAGCCCATTCTCTTCCAATTTATCCCAACGCAACATTAAATAATCAAGCGCTTTATTATCAACTGGTTTTAAATCATAACGCCAGACAATATTATCTACCAAAACACCAGCCTCAATAATTGGCAAATCAATAGTTAAATTATCACGATAAACAATCGTCATCTTAGCTTGATCAAAAGTTCGGGGTGTAAAAACAGAAAAATAAACTGGATCGCCGATAATAGCCGGCACTTCACTAGTTTCTAAATCAACTCTTTCTGCCGGCGTAAAGCCAGAAATAAAACCCTTGCTCGAACGCCAAGCAGAACTATAATCACGACTATAACTAATCTGGCCAAAAGGGACTATTTTTAAATAAAGAAAAAGCAATAAAAAAATCAATAAAATAACCCCAAAAATAAAACGGAGCTTGAATAAAAACGACCATTTTGTCCAAAACGGTTTAATCATAATCTACTCTTATTTTACGTTATTTTTCGCTTTCTGACAACCAAAAAAGAAGCTGAATAATCAGCTTCTTTTTTATTTTTATTTAACTAAGTTTAACTTCTTTTTACTCGCTTTTCTTTAATTTTGTTGACTATAATCAGCCCTCTTTTTTCTTCCTTTATAACCAGTGCCGGCTGGAATCAAGCAACCAATAATAACATTTTCCTTTAAGCCTTCAAGATAGTCAATCTTGCCATTAACCGCCGCCTCAATCAAAACACGAGAGGTTTCCTGAAAAGAAGCTGATGATAAGAAGCTATCAGTAGTCAAGGAAGCTTTTGTGATTCCTAATAATAATCTTTCTGCCTCCGCTGGCTTCTTAGCGTTCTTATTAGCCTGCTCTAAGACCTCTTCTTCTACTGTTTCACCTGGTAATAAATGAGTATCGCCAGCATCTTTAATTAAATAGCGAGAAAACATTTGACGAGCAATAATTTCAACATGCTTATCATTAAGTGGTTGTCCCTGAGAACTATAAACATATTGAATTTCTTTAATAATATACTGCTGCGTAGCTAAGCGTCCCTTTAATTTATATAATTCGCGAAGATCAAGACTACCCTCAGTTAATTGAGTACCCCGTTCAACTAAATCCCCATCTTGCACCATTAACATCGTGCCTTTAAGGATAGAAAACTCTTTAACTTTCTCAACCTCCTTAGCCACACTAATATATTTATCAGTTACTGTTACTTTACCAGCTGATTTTGAACGCACAACCTCGCCGCCCACGCTAAATAATTCTGAATTTTTAGAAACCATTTCACCCGCTTTAACTAAAACTTTAACTTCTAATTTTTTCTTGTCTTTAGCCGTTGCTCCAGTAGCTAATTTTATTTCATTAATCTTTTCAGAAAAATAATATTTATCATAATCCTTACCTTTATAGAAAATACTTAAAATTTTTGCTTGCGGATTATTAACTAAAATTTCTTTGCCATCCTTATCAGTAATAGTTTTCTGAGCAAATTCAATCTTAATGCGACCAGCCACATCAGAAATCAAGGCTTTTTTCTTTGGAGAACGAGCTTCAAAAATTTCTTCAACTCGTGGCAAACCTTGGGTAATATCATCTTGTCCAGCAACTCCTCCACTATGAAAAGTTCTCATCGTTAACTGGGTACCTGGTTCACCAATAGATTGAGCAGCCACTACGCCCACCGTTGCTCCCATCTTCACCGGTTTATTATAAGCTAAATCCCAACCATAACATTTAGTGCAAATACCCTTGCTTAACTTGCAACTCAAAACCGAACGAATACAAACATCTTGAACATCTTTTTCTTTCAAAAGTTTAATATTTTCTTCATTTAAAATCTCGCCCGCCGACAAAATAACTTTGCCTTTAGCGTCCTTAACATCTTTAGCTAAATAACGTCCAACTAAACGACGAAAAAAATCTTCCCCGTTCGCTTCTATTTCAGCCCGATTCAAATTCATGCCCACAGTATCACCACAATCATCTTCGGAAATAATAACATCCTGAGCAACATCTACTAAACGACGAGTTAAATAACCAGCATTAGCCGTTCTTAAAGCCGTATCAGACAAACCTTTGCGCGTAGCGTGGGTGGAAAAGAAGTACTCTAAAACACCAAATCCTTGTTTAAAGTTTCCCTTAACTGGCAATTCAATAATCGCTCCAGAAGGCGAAGTTACTAAACCTTTCATACCCAAAATCTGAACTGGTTGTGCCCATGATCCGCGAGCGCCAGAATCAATCATGGAATAAACTGGCAAAACATCTTTTAAGCCCTTCTTACAAATATCAGCAATCTTATCTTTGGTTTTAGTCCACTCTTCAATCACTTTCGCATAACGCTCTGACTCAGTTAAAAGCCCTTCTTCATATTGCTCTTGAATGAGTTCAACTTTTTTATTAGATAATTCAATCAACTCGTCTTTTTCTGATAAACTAGGTAAATCACCAAAGCCCCAAGATAAGCCTGATTTAGTAATAAAAGCAAAAGCGCGATTCTTTAAACTATCAATAAATTTAACTGTTTCTTCTTCCCCATAAATACGCAAACAATCACGAATTAAGTCTTTTAATTTACTCTTACCCACAACCTCATTAATATATTTTAATTTTTCTGGTAATAAAGAGTTAAAAATTAAACGACCAACTGTGGTTTTTAGCATGCTTCCATCATATTTAACATTAATAGCCTCATGAAGACTAATAAAATTATTTTCATAAGCCAAGACTGCTTCATCTTCATTCCAAAAATACTTCATATCCTCTGCCTTCTTCTCCTCATAATCACTCTCTGTTAAAGTAATATAATAAGTCCCCCAAACAATATCTTGCGCGGGCGCAACAATCGGATCACCTGTCGCTGGTTTTAGTAAATTATGAGAAGAAAGCATTAAGGTTTCTGCTTCTTGGCGAGCCTCTTTAGTTAATGGAACATGAACAGCCATCTGGTCACCATCAAAGTCGGCGTTAAAGGCAGTACAAACAAGTGGATGAATTTGGATAGCCTTACCTTCAATCAAAACCGGGCGAAAAGCTTGAATACCTAAACGATGCAAAGTTGGAGCACGGTTTAATAAAACATAAGCATTCTTCACAATTTCTTCCAAAATATCAAAAACTTCATCATGTCCTGCTTCAATATAACGAGAAGCGCTGCGGACATTATGAACAATTTCTCTTTTAATAAGCTGAGCAATAATAAACGGCTTAAACAATTCTAAAGCCATCACTTTTGGTAAACCACATTGATCAAGATTTAACTTTGGATTAATCACGATCACTGAACGACCAGAATAATCAACGCGTTTACCTAATAAGTTTTGACGAAAGCGTCCTTGCTTCCCCTTTAAAGTATCCGCTAAAGATTTCAACTGTCTCTTTTGTCCAGTTGAGGCTGTAACCGTCTTAGTGTGACGAGCTGAATTATCAATTAAAGCATCAACTGCTTCCTGTAACATTCTTTTTTCATTGCGACAAATAACTTCCGGCGCATTTAAATCAATTAATTGCTTTAAACGATTATTACGATTAATAACCCGACGATATAAATCATTTAAATCAGAAGCAGCAAAACGACCACCATCTAAGGCAACCATGGGACGTAAATCTGGTGGAACAACCGGCAAAACAGTTAAGATCATCCACTCTGGACGAATATTATTATTGCGAAAACTCTTTAATAATTTTAAACGTTTAACTAATTTCTCTTTTTTTGAATCAACCGCCTTAACTAGTTCCTCTTCTAGCCGAGCAATGCTGGCTTCTAAATCAATTTTTTCTAATAATTTACGAATCGCTTCGGCCCCAATAGAAGCTTCAAAAATATGACCAAACTTTAGGCTTAGGCTCTGATATTGTTGTTCTGATAAAATTAATAATGGCTTTAATTCTTTTAATTCTTTTTGCGTAACACTAAAATCTTCATCCAATCTAGCAATTCTATCATTTTTAGTTTTAGTCGCTTCTTTAATTTCACTCTCTGCCTCTTTGCCAGCAATTTCTTTAATCTTCTTTAGCTGATTATTATAATCATTTTCAATACTTTTAAGTTTAGACTTATACTCTGCCTTAATCTGCTCAATAGTTGCTTCTTTTAAAGTTTCATCAACATCAGTAACAATAAAGCTGGCATAATAAATAACTTTTTCCAAAGATTGAATACCTAAATTCAAAAGCAAACCAATTTTAGATGATAAGCCTCTCAAAAACCAAATATGAGTAGCTGGAACTTGCAGTGTAATATGACCCAAACGTTCACGGCGAACGATGCTGCGAGTAACTTCAACTCCGCATTTATCACAAACAATTCCTTTATAACGAATCTTTTTATATTTTCCGCAAGAACATTCCCAGTCCTTAGTCGGACCAAAAATCTTTTCACAGAAAAGACCATCTTTTTCAGGTTTTTGAGTGCGATAATTGATTGTTTCTGGACGAGTCACTTCACCATGGGACCACTCCAAAATTTTTTCTGGCGAAGCAAGTTTTAAACGAATAGCGTCAAAATCGCTAGTTTTTATTGGATTTAACATATATTAATAATCACTAATTAATAATTATTCTTCTTTTACTTCACCTTCTTCTGATAAAGAAGCAATGATTTCTGGTTTATCATAAGCGAACTTCTCATCTTCCTTAGCTTCTTCGTCTATTTCAGTAACTACTTCAGAGGCTGGTTGCTCACCTTCACCTCCTAACAGTTCAACATCCAAGCCTAAACCCTTAAGTTCGCGAATTAAAACGTTAAAAGATTCAGGTACATTTAGTTTTTCAATTTCCTCTCCTTTAATAATAGACTCATAGGCCTTACTTCGTCCCGGAACATCATCAGATTTAATGGTTAACATTTCTTGTAAAGTATGGGCCGCACCATAACCTTCCAATGCCCAAACTTCCATTTCTCCAAATCTCTGTCCACCAAATTGCGCCTTGCCGCCCAAAGGTTGCTGTGTAATTAAAGAGTAAGGACCGATTGAGCGTTGATGGATCTTATCTTCAACCATGTGGTTAAGCTTTAAAACATACTTATAACCAACGGTAATTTTATTATCATAAGGATTGCCCGTTTTACCATCATACAAAACAACTTTGCCATCCACCGGTAAGCCCGCCTTAATTAATTCATTTTTAATTTGCTCTTCAGTAATTCCATTTAAAACCGGAGTTACTACCCGATAACCTAGTTTCTGAGCAGCAAAACCCATGTGAGTTTCTAATAATTGCCCCAAGTTCATACGAGAAATAATTCCTAAAGGAGATAAAATTACATCAATTGGCGTTCCGTCAGCCATATAAGGCATGTCTTCAATCGGCACAACTTGAGAAATAACTCCCTTATTACCATGACGGCCAGACATCTTATCACCAACCTGAATCTTTCTCATATTAGCAACCGATACTTGAATAGACTTTAAAACACCGGCTGATAATTTATCACCTTCTTCACGAGAAAATATTTTTACATCAACCACTTTGCCATGTTCACCATGTTCAAGATATAAAGAAGAATCACGAACATCTTTAGCTTTTTCGCCAAAAATAGCTCGCAATAATTTTTCTTCTGCTGACAAAGTTGTTTCCCCTTTAGGGGTGATTTTACCAACTAAAATATCGCCACTAGAAACTTCGGTGCCAATACGAATAACTCCATCTTCATCAAGATTTTTTAATTTCTCCTCACTGATATTTGGGATATCATTAGTAATCACTTCTGGACCAAGTTTAGTATCACGAACATCAATTGTATAGTTTTCAATATGAATTGAGGAATAAATATCTTCTCTAACTAAACGCTCAGAAATAATAACTGCATCTTCATAGTTATATCCCTCCCAAGTCATAAAAGCGACTAAAACGTTGCGGCCTAAAGATAGCTCTCCTTGATCAATCGCTGGACCATCTGATAATACTTCGCCTTTCTTCACTTTTTGTCCTAAATCAACAATCGGATGCTGATTAATACAGGTTGAGGAATTAGAGCGTACAAATTTATTTAAAGTATAACGATTAATCTCCCCTTTTTTATTTTGAATTTCAATAACACTAGCATCAACTTTAACTACCACTCCATCTTCTTTAGCTAGCACAACATGTCCAGAATCACGTGCTGCCTTAGCTTCAATTCCTGTACCAACAATCGGCGCTTCCGGCTTAACTAACGGCACTGCCTGCCGTTGCATATTCGTACCCATCAAAGATCTTTGTCCATCATTATGTTCCATGAACGGAATTAAAGAAGTAGCAATAGAAATAATTTGATTAGCCGCCACTCCCATAAAATCAATCTTATTAGTCTCTTCTACGTCTGGCTCACCAAATTTTCTCACTTCAAATTTATGAGGAATAAAATAGCCATCTTTATCAAGCGGGATAGTTGCGTCAACGGTGATATACTTTTCTTCTTCAAAAGCATCAAGATAAACAATTTCATCAGTAACCCGACTACCTTTTTTATCTTTAACTACTTTGCGATATGGTATTTCTAAAAAGCCATAACTATTTAACCGAGCATAAGAAGCTAAGTGACCAACCAAACCAATATTCGGACCTTCTGGAGTAGCAATCGGACAAATGCGACCATAATGAGTTGAATGCACATCACGTACATCAAAGCCAGCACGTTCACGAGTTAAGCCGCCTGGGCCCATCGCTGATAAACGACGCTTATGTTCCAGTTCAGCTAAAGGATTAGTTTGATCCATGAACTGAGATAACTGAGAAGACATAAAAAACTCACGGACAACTCCAATAACTGGACGAGCATTAACTAATTTTGAAGGCGTAAGAGAAGCAATATCAGAAGTTGACATGCGATCTTTAATAATTCGCTCCATTCTAGCTAAACCTACACGATAACGATTTTGAATTAAGCCACCAATCGCTCGCACACGACGATTGCCTAGATGATCAATATCATCTTCTGGCTCCTTAGTAATATTTAAACGAATAACTTCCTTAATAATCAAAACTAAATCCTCTTTACGTAAAATACGATTCTCTTTCTTATTAGCTGGTAAATTTAAATTAAAACGACGATTTAATTTATAGCGCCCTACCCGACCAAAATCATAACGATCAAAACGAAAAAACATTGAGTGAATTAATTGGCGAGCATTTTCTACAGAAGCTAAATCTCCCGGACGAATACGACGATAAACTTCTTGTAGTCCCTCTGCCTCATTTTTAGCCGCATCTTTTTCAATAGTTGCCTCTATAAAAGTCTGCTCATCTTTATTCTTTACTACATCAACATCAGCAAATAATTTTATTAATTCCTCATCCTTTTCATAACCAAAAGCGCGCAACAAAGAAGTAACTGCTACTTTTCTCTTGCGATCAATGCGTACCCATAACACCTTATTAGAATCAGATTCAATCTCTAACCAAGCGCCGCGATTAGGAATAATTTTTGCCCCGTAACATTTTTTGCCCTTAATAAATTCTGCTGTAAACATTACCCCAGCTGAACGAATTAACTGAGAAACAACCACCCTCTCAATACCATTAATAATAAAAGTTCCCTGTTCGGTCATTAACGGAAAATCACCGAGAAAAACTTCTTGACTGATAGCTTTCTTAGTTTTTTTATTTAATAATCTCGTCTTAACGCGTAAAGGCGCTTCATAAGTAATATTTTTTTCACGACTTTCTAATTCAGAAAATCTTGGCTCGTCTAAATAGTAGTCTTCAAAATATAATTCTAAATCACGTCCGATAAAATCGGTCACGGGATTTATTTCATCAAACAGCTCAGCCAGTCCTTCTTTTAAAAACCAATTATAAGAATTTTTTTGAATTTCGATTAAGTCTGGCAGGGGCATGGCTTCTCGAAGTTCTGAAAATGATTTTCGCGTAGACATAAAACGTATATTTATAAAATATTTATGAATATATTTATCTAATAATAGATGAAAAAATAAAGAAGGACAGAAATTTACTTAACAAAAAAACCCCAACCCCAACTGGCTTGAGTTTAACGTTTATTTAATTAACTATTTTTTTGATAAATCACTTTTTTTTAGTTAAAAAAGTGTTAATATCTTTATAATATAATAAGTTTTATTCCTTGTCAATACACATTTTCTCCACAATTACCTCACGTACTACCTGTCGTTCGTCCCAAGGAATTTTTTGGCCAGCAGCAACACAAATATATTGTTCTGCTCCTTTGCCAGTAAATAAGACTAAATCCCCTTCTTCGGCTAATTCTAGCGCTTTTTTTATAGCCTCACGTCTATCTAGAATTTTAAATAAATTTTTATCTAAAATCATCTTACTGCCCGGAAAATTCTCAGCCCCAGCAGCAACTTGATTAATAATTTCTAAAGGATCCTCATCATAAGGATCTTCATCGGTAATAATGGCTATATCCACATTTTCAGCAGCTATTTTACCTAAAATTGGACGACGAGCCCGATCACGACCACCGCCAGCTGAGCCAAGCACCTGGATAAGGCGTCTATGAGGAATCAGAGCAATTGTTTTATAAAGCTTCTCCATCGCCTGCGGCTCAAAAGAATAATCAACAATCGCCGTAAAGTTTTGCCCCTCATCTATCAATTCTAATTTTCCAGCTAAAGAACTAACACTTTCTAAACCAGCAATAATATCCCGACTATTAAGTCTTTGACTTTGCCCGACCGCATAAGCAGCTAAAGCATTAATCGCATTAAACTCTCCTAATAATTTTAAATTAACTGGCTCATTTTCAATTTTTAATGATATCCCGTGAGCACTTGAAGAAACTTCAGAACCATAAATAACTTTAAAGTCCTTAACCTTAGCTTCTTCAGATAAGTTTTCAAAAATTAATTTAAAATTAGTTTCTGGCTGAAAAGAGTAAATTATTTTTTCCTCGCTCCCAAAATTTAAAAAATATTCACTATGTTCATCATCACCATTAACAATAATCGTCTTAAAGACTCTGGTAAAATCTAGTTTTTTAAAATTATTAGCTGGACGCACAACTACTTTCTGCTCATTAACATACTTAGTGGAGCAGCGCTTTAGATGAGCAAATAAAATTCCTTTAGCTTCTTTATATTTTTCAAAACTACCATGAGACTCAATATGTTCTGGATATAAATTTGTAAACACTAAAATATCATAATTAATAAAGCGGTGGCGAAATTGTTTAATGCCTTCGGAAGTAGTTTCAATAATTGCATAACGACACCCATTCTTCCACATTTGATGTAAAGTTCTTTGAATAAAAAAACGTCCTGGCATAGTCATTTTTTTATCATTCAACCATTCTTTGTCACCATCAGAAAAAACGGCGGTAGAAGTAAAACCAGTTTTATAACCAGCCGCCGCTAAAGTTTTCGCAATTAAATAAACAGTTGAAGTTTTACCGGCCGTCCCAGTTACTCCAATTACAATCATTTTTTTACTCGGAAAGTGATAAACAAGGGCCGCCAATAAGGCCATTAAAAAATGATAGGGTGGCTGAAGCACTTTAAAAAGATTGCGCGGAATAAGTTTTTTTATTTTTTCTAACATATAGCCTATTATACCAAAATTATAAAGAAATAAAAACAACAAACCACCCTGATTCCGTAGGGTGGTTTTGTTTAATTTTTCTTTTTTTATTCAGCCGTATTAGGGAGTAAATCGCTTTCACGACTTAATTCCCAACTCTATATAATAATACGAATAAAACCTTAAATGTTACAGCCAAAAACAACGATTACTAATTTAATAATAATTATCTAGAGAAAAACATCTCATCATCTTCTTCAAAAAGCTGACTACCGGTCGGTGTTTGTTCTTTTTTCTCCTGTCCAGCTGGCTTTTCTGATTGAACTGATTCTGCTTGTGCTTCAGAATCCTCTGTTTCTTCAGAGTCTTCTTCTGCCTCAGATTCATCTTGCTCCTCTTCACTCGCTTCCTCTGTCTCATCTTCAGCATTAACTGCAAAATCTTCCTCTTCTTCTTCCTCTTCCTCTTCTTCCTCATCATTAGAATCACTATCTTCTTCAGTGTGAGTAAGATCACTAGTAAAAACTAAAGTGCCATCATTACCTTCATCGCCAGCTAAATAACTATCTGGACGTTGAGCTGTTGCCCGATTATGAAGAGGAACGCCGCTAATTGTTTCTTCACCCATGGCTTCATATTCTGCTTGGCTAATCAAAACTTCACGTGGTTTAGAACCGTTGGGCGGACCAATAACCCCACTCTCTTCAAGCATATCTAAAATCTTAGCTGCGCGACCATAACCAATTGATAAACGACGTTGCAGCATTGAAGTTGAAGCCTTTCCTGCCTTAACAATAATTTCTTTAGCGGCTTCAAATAACTCATCTTCATCACCATAATTTCCATCTAGACCAACGCCTGCATTGCCAGCCACTTTTTGACGATCAGTTACTCCTTCTAAATATTCAGCCGGACCACTCTTCTCTTTAATATAATTAACTACATTAGTTATTTCTTCATCACTTAAATAAGCACCCTGAATTCTTTTCGGCTTAGCAAACTCAGCTGTCATAAATAACATATCTCCTTGTCCCAATAATTTTTCAGCGCCAGACGCATCTAAAATTGTTTTTGAATCAACTAATGAAGCTACAGAAAAAGCAATACGCGTTGGGATGTTGGCTTTAATTAAACCAGTAATCACATCCACACTCGGACGTTGAGTCGCTAAAATTAAATGGATGCCAATGGCTCTAGACATTTGAGCTAAACGAATAATCGCCGCCTCCATATCTTTGCCAGCGGTCATCATAAAATCAGCTAATTCATCAATAATGAAAACAATATATGGCAATTTTTCCTCAGCTGTTTGGTTATAAGATTGGATATTGCGCTTACCAGCTTTATTTAAAATATCATAGCGCCTCTCCATTTCATTCAAGCACCACTTTAAAGCGTTAATTGTTTTATTAACATCAGTAATCACCGGCGTTAATAAATGAGGAATGCCATTATATGTCGGCAATTCAACTCGCTTCGGATCAACCATAATAAAGCGTAAATCATCAGGGTTGTTTTGGTATAATAAGCTAACAATAATAGCGTTTAAACAAACAGATTTTCCGGAATTAGTTGCACCAGCTACTAAAAGATGGGGCATGCGTGTTAAATCATAAAGCCAAGCAGTACCAGAAACATCTTTGCCTAAAGCAACGAAAAGATTATTTTTACGATCTTTAAAAGCCTGATCTTCTAAAATTTCTCGTAAACCAACAATTGCCTTAGCGCGATTAGGCACCTCAATACCTACCAAAGATTTTCCAGGAATTGGAGCCTCAATTCTGATCGGATGAGCGGCTAAAGAAAGTGATAAATCATTATTTAAAGTCGTGATGCGAGAAAGCTTAACTCCTTCGGCTGGACGAAAAGTGTATTGTGTAACAGTTGGACCAACTTTAGTTTCGCCCATTTCCACCTCAATACCAAACTTTTCTAAAGTCTTATGAATCTTAGCAGCATTAGCTTCTGTATCACCACCAATTGCCTTACTAAATTTATTATTTAATAACTCTAACGGTAAATCAATTTTAATTCTTCGCTTCGGCCAAACAATTTTTTCCTGAACCTTTGGCTTATTTTTTTGTGCTAATATTTTAGCCGCCGAAACTTCTTCTTCCTCCTCTTCTTCTTCCTCCTCTTCCTCTTCTTCTTCACTCTGAACTCCTTTCTTCTGCCAAGAACTTAAAACCTCTTCTCGTGCCTCTTGAATAAATTGCTGGCCATCACTTTCTTCCTCAGAAACTGAGCGTGAAAATAAGTTTTTGAAAAATAAAGCAAAGGGTCTAATGATCTTAGCAAAAATACTTTCCTCGCCAACCAGCCGTGATAATGAGGTATTAAAAACTAAAACAAGAGAAATAAGTAAAAGAGCAAAAAGAACTAAAAGTCCGCCCCAAAAACCGAAAACATAATAAAATAGTTTACTTAAATATAGACCAACATAACCACCACCAACACCAGCCTCTACTTTGCTCTCCCACACATTGACATCTAAGAAAAAATGAAAAAGCGTTTGGTAGGAAATAAAAAGAAGTCCTAAACCTAAGTAATCAGTAAACTGTAGAGATTTTTTTTCTTTTCTAGAAATAATTACTGCCCAATAAATAAAAATTAATGGCACAAGATATTTTCCAAAACCAAAAATAAGAGTGAGCCATTTAGCAATAAATTCTCCAAAATGCCCAGAAAGATTAAAAAGCCCAAGCAAACTAATCAAACCAAAAACAACCAAAAGAACTACTAAAATGCTTCTCTTAGCTTTTTCATCAAGATTTATTTCTGGTAAGTTTAAATAATCCAAAGGATTACTGTTTTTCTTTTTTCCACCCATACTTTAAACACAAAATTAGACAAAATTAACTCAGGAGTCAAACCAAGCTCCAATATTTAGATTATAACAGAATTAAGTAAAAAATCTAATTAACCTTATTATTAATAAAAACTTCTAAATTATTGTTTTTACTTTCTTTAAAAACAAACTTTGCTTAGTAGCAATTTTTTTCTTTAAGCGAATAAACGCTTGCTGGTATTTTTCCCTCTTTTTCCAGACCATTTTTACTCTTTTTAATAACTCTCCAGTTTTTAAAGCTTCTAAATCAACCACCAATTCTGGGTATCCGATATATTCAGCAAAACTATGATTTCTTAGATCATAAGCCACGCTGATTTCTGGTGTCCCGGCACCAAAAGCCATTACACCAACATGTAACATCATCCCAATAATTAAATCTAAGTGTCCGTAAAGCTCTTTTTGCTCAGCCGGCTTTAAATCCACTACTCGTAAATTTTTTATCTTAAGCTCAGGATAAATATGGTCTTCCCCGGGATGATGCTTTAAATAATATATTTCCACTCCTAAACCATTTTGACCACCATATTCTTGCTGAAAATATTCAGCTACTTCACGATAAGCTTTAAGAATATCCTCGCGCCATTTACCAAAACCTAACCAGCCAGCATAATTTAAATTTAAGCCAATTCTAAACGGCGATTTCTTTTTCACTAAATTGCTTGGCGACTGATTTAATTTTAAAGCCCGCAATTGAGTGGCTGTTAATTTTTTTTCTTTTAATAAGGCTGCTGGATCACCAATTACTTGTATTTTATTGGCAGGCACTCCATTTTTAATTAAAAACTTTTTAGTATTATTATCTCTTAAACCAACCAGCTTTGCCTGACGTGCTAAAAAAGCTACGCTCAGCGCCGCCTCTTTTTTTATCTCAGGAGCATCAACTTCTTTAATATAACCAGCACCAAAAATAATTATCGGCTTAACAATCGCTTTAATAAATTCTTGGTTATAAGGAAGAAAATATGAATAAAATATTCCACCACCGCCAATAATAACAAAATCAGCTTGATTAATTTTCTGAGCCTCAGCCAGCCTCCCTTCTTTTAAAAGAGATACAGGGAAATCAATAATCTGACAACCCGGAAAATTAGCTTTTAACAATTCCTGAACAGCTAAAACAATCGCCCAATCACCTTTGTTTTTCTTATCCCAAACATGAAGATGAGCAATTTTCAGCTGTTTTAGCGATTTATTTTTCATCATGTAATAATTTTAAATTATTTTTAACCACTTCTAATAAATGTACACCCTTATTTTCATCAGGTTCAAATTTTAAAAACCAATAAGTAGCGGTGCGAATAGCTGTCCAATTATAATAAGTATTTATCCGATTTTTTAAGTTATCATCAAGCGTTGTCCCAGTGGCGAGCAAATAATTATCCAAAAATAATTTTTTTAATCTATCTGCTAACTCCCGATCATCAATTTTAGTCATGATCTTATATTCTAACTGCTGCAAAAAGGTTCCTAGATCACGAGCAAAATCAGCAAAACATAAATCAGTAAAATCAATCAGTCCAATTCTATTCTCAGCTGTTTTAATAATATTTTCTGGATGAGCATCGCCATGAATTAATTTTAACGGCGCACCCGAAGCAAAAAATTTTTCCTCCTGAGCAATAAAATAATCATAAATCTTTTTTAAGTCAGCTGTATATTTATTGCCATAACGAGCAGTCATGCCTTGATAAATATTTTCCACTCCCGGAATTATCGTCTTAATGCGAGCATTACTTGGATTAAAATTCACTTCCTCCTCAACTGCAAAAGAATGAAGCTGGGCAAAAAGTTTGGCTGAGGAAACAACTAGTTGTTCCACCACAGCAATGTCTTTATTCTTAATATAGTAAAGAAGATTTTCTCCCTCCAAGGCTAAATAAAAAGTACCATTAAATCTTTTTGAATAAAAAAGAGGGCGCGGTAAATCAATGCCCTTTTGATTAAGTCCCTTTGCCCACAAATATTTTAAAGCCAAATAAACATTTTCTCGCGGCTCATCACTATGAGCAGAACAAATAATCAGAGTTCTTTCCTCTTTATCCTCTGGCGTCAAAAAATAAACTTGAAAGCCAATCACTACATGATAGGTTGTCTCCCAAATCATTTCTTTATACGGCTTAATTTTAACTTTTTTGATATCGTTAAATTCAGGAAAAAGTGGCAACAATTTTTTTTTCAAATAAGCAAGCACGGCCACTTCATCAAATAACGATAAAATTTTGTTCATATAATTTTTCGCCAATATTTTTTCCAATGGCTTTCCCAAACTAATTTACTAATCTTTAAATAATAATTTTCAGCGGCTAGTTTTTGCTTTTTAGTTTTTGGATTGTTGAGAGAGCGAACACTTCTAACTAAATCACCTAAACCCCGTTCAATATAATCCGGACTCCAAGCATACGGTCCAAAAACTTTAGAAAAATCATGAGCGCTAGCCCACCAAAAAACACAACTCGCTAAACCACGATCTAAGTGCCAGCGATACCAATAATAATTTTTATCTTTTTTGTATTGTTCGCCAAGCGACAGAGCTAATTCTGCTAATTTCCAAAGATTGGTTTGAATTTTATTTTTTTTATTTTGCCAAAGAATATAGGGCTGTCCAGCCTTAATCTCAGCCGGACTTGATTCCCAAGAAGACGCCCAAACTTTTATTTTAACTGGTTTTTTTATACTAATCTTTTTTAACCAAGCAGAAATAGTCATCATTTTTAACTCCTCAACCTGGACAATTTTCTCCATTTCCCCAGTTGGATCTTCATGACGCAAACCATAAAGCTCAGCGTCAGTAGCAGTAATCACTACCTGATTCTTCTCTACCCTCTTTTCTTTTAAAAGAGAAAACAATTTATCTGGCGGATAGGCATTTGATTTATCGCGCTCCCGAAAAATAACTCTTAAACCACTAGCCTCATCAACATAAGGACATTTATTATCTGGGCGCTGATTGCTTCCACCGCTAAAAGCAATTTCATCAAGAATAAGCCATTGATAGCCTAGACGCTTAACTATTTTCGCTACGGCTGGTGAATAAGCCATTTCCGGCAAAAAAAATCCACTCGGTTTAAAATTTTTACCAAACACTCTTTTTAAAATTTTTTCATTAGCTTTAATCTGGTGTACCACTTCTTTCTCTGGCAAAAGCGGCAAAAATCCATGATAACCAGCTGAACCAGTTACTTCAATTCTTTTCTTTTTAACTAAAAATTGTAACCGCTCAAGAAAAGCTTTTTCACCGGCCTCCTCCAAACGCTCCAGCAAGCAACCACTAATATTAATGGTCATTCTTAAATTTGGGTGTTCTTCAAATAATCTCAAAAGACGCCAATAACTTTTATCTAGTGCTTTACGGATATTATAAAACTCCACATTAGCTGGTTGATAAAAATGTAAAAAATTTAACCAAATCATATTTTAATTAATAATAAGCTTTTTAAGTTTTTATTCTCTTAAGGCTTTTCTATATAATTCAACATATTTCTTCGCTGGAATCTCCCAACTAGTTGATTGCTTCATTGCTCGCTTAACCAAGTTAGCCCAGACTCGTTTATGTTTATAATTCTCTAAAGCACGAATAACAGCCGCATAAAATAAAATTTCATTCTCAGCTTGAAAAGTAAAGCCATTGCCTTTACCAGTTGCTGGATTAAAATCATCTACCGTATCATAAAGACCGCCCACTTCACGCACTACTGGAATACAACCATAGCGCATCGCGATTAATTGATTAATACCACAAGGCTCATGATTAGACGGTAATAAAAAGACATCAGAAGCAGCATATAATAAACTTTCCATTTTTTGATCAAAGGGCAGCCAAACTAATTTATCACTATATTTTTTCTGTAACTTTTTTATCTGCCGAATATATTCCTTGTTACCATCGCCCATAAAAACTAACTGAATATCTAGTTTTAAAAACAAATTAATGACTTTTAAAATCAGATTAAATCCTTTTTGGAAAGTTACTCGCGAGGTCGTGCATAAAATTGGAATATTTTTATCAACCGGCAAGCCAATTTTCTTCTGTAAATATTTTTTATTATCATCTTTGAGAGTTATTTTCTTAGATGAATAGCGTCGGTGTAATTCTTTATCTTTTTCTGGATTATAAGTATTATGATCAATCCCATTAATAATACCAAATAAACGATCTTCCCGATTTCTTAATATCCGCTGTAAATCTTGACCAAATTTTTTAGTCATTATTTCCTCGCGATATTTTTCACTAACTGTATTAATAATATCAGCCGAACGAATTGCCCGTTTAGCAAAGTTTATATCTTCTAAGCGCGGATCATAAGTATGCGGAATGCGACCCCGTCCATAATCTTTTCTCTCTGGCGGAATCTCCCACCAATTATGCCCTAACTGGAAAATTAAATTATGAATAGTAAAAACTGTTTTTGTCTTTTTTAAAGTTTTAGAGTAACGAAAATCAGTTTTTAAATAATAAGGAATCAGCCCCGTTTGCCAATCATGGCAATGAATAATATCTACTGGCAACTTTAAAAGTGATAATAATTTTAAAGCCGCAATATCAAAAACTAAAAAGCGAGCATTTTCTTTAGTTGAGCCATAAATATTTTTATGTTTAGAAAAAAAATGTTTATTTTCCACAAAATAAACCGGCAAGTCTTCCATTAAATACCCTTTCCAATAATTAACTTTAACTTTTTCTTGGGAATTTAAACGCAAATCAACATCCTCAAAAATTAATTTCAACTTATGTTCCTTTTTATCAATTACTTGTCCATAAAGCGGCGTAATTAAAATAACATCATGCCCTAAACGTTTCAACGCCTTCGGCAAACTACGAGCAACATCACCTAAACCCCCAGTCTTAGAAAAGGGGGCAACTTCTGAGGAAACATGAACAATTTTTAATTTTTTAGGCACTACTTTTTTAGACATAAATTAGAATTTAAACCACAAATAGCTAACGCTAAGGCATCAGCAGCGTCATCCGGCCGAGGTAGTTTATCTAAATTAAGAATTAATTTAACCATTTTTTGTACCTGCATTTTAGAAGCCTGGCCATAAGCTGAAACAGCTGCTTTCGCTTGAGAGGGAGTGTATTCAACAATTTTTAAACCATTTTTCTTAAAGGTTAAAAGAGCAACACCTCGCGCTTGCCCGACAATCAAAGCGGTACGAACATTTTTATTAAAAAATAATTCTTCAATTGAGACTAGGTCCGGTTTATATTTTTTTATTATTTTATCCAATTCAATATACAGAGTTTCTAAACGATCAGCTAAACTAAGTTTTTTATCAGTTTTGATTGAGCCATAAGATAGACAAGTCAAACGACTGCCCTCCGCTTTTATTATGCCATAGCCCGTATCAGCAATTCCCGGATCAACTCCTAAAATTATTTTGGCCATTGCCATAACAAACAATAATTAAAGTAAATTAGTATAATAATCACTAACGTCTTCGTTGTCATCTAACTCTTCCAGAAACCTATCAATCACTTGCCCCTCCTCCTCTGATATAGAAATTTTATCTTTAGCAACGTACTCAATTTCGGCTGATTCAATTTTTAAACCCCGTCTTTCTAAAAAATCTTCCACTGCTTGTAAATCTTTTATTTCTGTATAAACAACAATCCCCTCTTCTTCTTTTTTAAAATCAACAATGTTTTGATCAATTAATTCTAGCTCTAAATCCTCAGACTGAATTTTTTTCTCAGCTAATTGTTCACTAGCGATACGAATAACACCTAATTGCGAAAAATTCCATAAAACTGAACCAAAGGCGCCGCCATTTTTAGTAAATAAATGACGCACTGTTGAACCACTCCTATTTTTATTATCAGTTAAACACTTAACCACTACTTGTACTCCGCCCGGCAAAACACCTTCATAATAAAGTTCTTCAACAATATCCCCGCTTAATTCGCCCGTCCCTTTTTTAATAGCTCTTTCAATATTATCTTTCGGCATATTTACATTACGAGCCTGATCAATGGCTGTGCGCAAAGAGGGGTTGGAATTAGGATCACCACCCTTACGAGCCGCAATCGTTATCAGATTAGCCAATTTGGTAAAAATAGCGCCCCGCTTAGCATCAACTAGCGCTTTTTGACGATGAGTTGTCGCCCATTTTGAGTGTCCTGACATAAATTATCTTCATTAATTATCATCTTGATTATATCGCCATCCTACCGTAAATTGAAATAAAAATCAAGATGAATTATAATTAAAAATAAGTAAAATAACTAAAAATATGACCCCTAATAAATTACCAAACCTCAACGAAACTGTCATAGCCGCTCTTGATTTTTTTGAAAAGAACCAACCAGCGCGACTTAACCTTAAAAATCTAGGCTTTCCCTTAGTCGTTGGTAGTGGCAATGCTTTTAACACTGGCCAAATAATTTTTTCCGATAAACCAGCTATTATTGCTAATGAAAGTAATTTTAAAAAAATTATCACTAACTATAAGCCCTTAATTAGAAAAAAAATTATCACTCAAGCAGTTATTATCTCTGCCTCTGGTGAAAAAGATTCAATTTGGGAAATAAAATTAGCTAAAAAAAATGGGCTAAAAACTATTTTATTAACTTGCAGCCCTCAATCTACCGCTGCTCAGCTAGCCGACCAAACAATTGTTTATCAAAAACTACCAGAACCATATACTTATAATGTCTCTACCTATTTAGGCATGATTTTAGCTGGCAAAAATGAAAAAGCTTTAGGTATTAAAAAGTTTATCAATACTCTTAAATTGCCTAAAGATTTTAAAAAATATACTGCCTATTCTTTTATTTTACCAGATGAGTTTGGGGCAATCGCACCCATGTTAGAAATAAAGCGACATGAATTGTTTGGTCCTTACTTATCTTTGCGCGCCTTTAGTTTTGGCGAAGCACGTCACGCTAAATTTGTTAATAATTCGGCTAAGGAATTAGTTATCAGTTTTGGAGAAAATAAATATTTTGGACTTAAAAAAAATCGTTTAGAAATAAAATTACCAAAAAATGCCGGCTTTGGGCTAATTTTTGCTCTATCTTATTATCTAATTGGTAAAATTCAAGAAATAAAGCCTCCTTATTTTAAAAAAAATATTGCCTCCTACTGTCAAGAAGCGCCTCAGGCCTATGGTCATAAAAAAGCTTTTGCTATAATTGTGGAATAAATTGCTAAATTGACTAAAAAAGCTCAAAAATGATAGTATGAGGATGAGTTTTTCAATAATCATATTAGTAAATCCTTCTCTAAACAATTAAAAAAAATAGCCGTTGAAAGCGGCTTATTAGCAATTAAGGGCGTTCTGTTATTAAAAAAAATACTCACCGGCCTATTCCGACTAATTGCCGGATTTTTTCGTTGGTTATTCGGATCACTTTTTTATAAAATATTAGTCAAAATATATTTTCAGCTTTTCCGCTGGAAAAAAACTGGCTTAATCAAAAAATCCCCCCTAGAAATACTCTGGCGACAACCAATTTATATTTTCATTTTCTGTTTAGTTTTTATTATTTTATTCTCTGGTTTAACTAATACTAAAAGAGCGGGCGCAATGGGCACGGAATTGTCTAAGTCCGTTATGTTTAATTTAATTAAAAAAGATTTTAGCACTGTTCAGCAAGAAGAATTAATTGAAGAAATTGCCACTCCGAATAGCATACTGGCTGCCAGTCAAAACAAATATCTTAATGATTATGATGTAATTGCCAAAGAAGAAGAAGACGTGGAGGATGGTAAAGATGATTTAAATTATGGCTCACCCTTTTTCTTTAATGAAGAAAATGACTTAGTCTTTAAGCCAGGTTTACTAGAAGAAAATATCAATGGCGATGAAGAAGTAAGCGAGCGTAAAGAAATAATTTATTATATTGTTCAAGCAGGCGATACCGTCTCTACTATCTCTCGCCGTTTCGGCATTACCGTTAATACTATTTTATGGGCAAATAATTTATCTACCTATAGTCTGATTCGTCCTGGAGATAAATTAACTATTTTGCCATGTAGCGGAGTTTTATATACTGTTAAAAAAGGAGATACTTTAGCTAGAATAGCTCAAAAATATGATATTGAATTAGAAAAAATTGCAGACAGTAATTCTCTAGGAGAAACCCTGGCTGTTGGTCAACAGCTTATTCTCCCAGGAGCAAAGAAAATACAAACCACTACTGTTAATAAAAAAACGACAAACTACACTGGCGTTTCTGTGATTAAAGATTTAATTAGCCCGTCAACCACTAAAACTAATAGTTCTTCAATGGTTTGGCCAACTGTTGGCAATCGTATTACGCAATACTTTTCTTGGGCTCATAATGGTCTAGATATTGCCAATAAAGTCGGCACACCAATTTATGCGGCCAATAGTGGTACAGTTATTATTGCTCAAACTGGATACAATGGCGGCTATGGTAATACCATTTTAATTGATCACGGCAATGGTGTTAGAACGCGCTATGGTCATGCTTCAAAATTATTAGTTAAAGTTGGTGATAAAGTTGAAAAGGGACAAACGATTATGTTAATGGGTTCTACTGGACGATCAACTGGACCACACCTTCATTTTGAAGTGGTTATTAATGGCACCCGATATAATCCTTTAAATTATATAAAATATTAAATTAATTAAATAAAATGGGGAAAATTATTTTAGGAATAATCGCTATTGCTGCTGGGACGGGTATGGTTATCAAAACAGAATGGCTAGTGAGTAATTTTGGGCGAATTGCCTGGTTTGAAAAAAAATTAGGAGCCGAAGGTGGAACACGTCTTGGTTATAAGCTAATTGGCTTATTAATTATTTTTATCGGCATCGTCGTAATGACTGGTAGCGGACCAGAATTTTTTGGTTGGGTACTTAGCCCATTAATTAAGACAGGGACACCTAATTATTAGAATAAAATCCTCCAATTAGCTGTCGCCTCTTCACAAATTTTAAAATTCCGTCTATAATCAAAAAGTCATCATTATGATGACTTCCTTGGGCCCTTAGCTCATCTGGTAGAGCACCTGCTTTGCAAGCAGGGGGTGGCAGGTTCGAGTCCTGTAGGGTCCACTATACGAGACTTGGTATTAACCAAGTCTCTTTTTTTATTTCTAACTCAATTATTTTTCTATAATTTTTCCCCTTTCCATCTCTACTCTAATACTACAATCTAACATTTCAACAAACTTTTCATCATGGCTAATAACAATAAAGGTTGTTTCTGGTCTTTTAGCTTTTTCATTATTAATTATTTCGGCAATATCTTGTTTTGTATCTTGATCAACAGACGCAGTGGGTTCATCTAAAAATACTAATTTTGAATCACTACTTCTTATTTTTAATAAAACACGAGCTAAGCCAATTCGCGAAGTTTCACCGCCCGAAGTTTTACCAGCATCACCAGAGCCACCAAATATTTTTTCATCTAAATTATTAAATCTTTTACTTAACCCTACTTCATTTAAAGTTTCCATGATTTGCTCATCTTTGATTTCTGTTTTTAAACCAAATTTCAAATTATTTCTTAAACTATCATCAAATAAATAAGGAAATTGCGATAAATAGGCAATTTTATTATAAATAGATTCTTCGCCAGTTTTTTTAATATTTTCAACAGGTACATCACCAAATTTCACTTCACCAGAACTGGGCTGATAATAACCAGAAATTATTTTCATTAAAGTTGTCTTACCGGCCCCACTGGCCCCTTGTAAATAAACCATGGAGCCTGATGGGATATTTAGATTAACATTATCTAATATTTTTTTATTGTCTAATTCAACATTTACATCTTTTAAGTTAATATCATTATTTTTTATTGAGCTAATGCCTATACGATCTTTTTCTTTTTCCTCCTCTTCCTTAGCATAACCATTAAACATTAACTCCATTTGCATTATATTCCGCAAAGATCTTAATAAACTTCTTTTAGCACTTAATAAGTCTTGTATTCCACGATTAAAGTTTCCTGAATAAAGAACAGCTGCAATCATTTTATCTGGCGCTCCCCCGGCTAATAAACTAGTCACACCAAGAAGCGTTAAATTTATAGAATTGGCAAATCTAAAATAAGCTTCCTCTAAAACTTTAAAAAAACCTTTTTCACTTTGAGCAATTTTCTCTTTTTCAATAAATTCCCTAATTTCATTAAAAAACTTTTCCTTTTCGCCGGCCAAAATTACTTCCATGTGAGCATTCAGCTGTTCGTTTAGTTTTTTAGCCATTTGCTCTGAGGTTCTCTCTGCGCTCCTTTCTTTTTCCCAAAACCTACCTGCTTTCTGGAAATATTTATCTAAAGTGATAGTTAAGCCCGAAGCTAGAGCTGTGCCAGCAGCTAATATTGGGCTTTTCCCATAAAGCATAGCAGCGCTGGTCGTTAAGGTAGTGACAGCTGGTAAAATATTAAAGCTAAAAGTATTTAAAACATTCTCATAACTATTTCGCCCTTCACTGGCTCTATGCTTTACTGTCTCTAAACCAAACTTTTTAGTTTCATTAGGTGGCATTTCGGTTAAATTTTTAGCAGTAAACTCACTAACACCACCGTCCTTTTGATAATTTTTATTTACAAAATCTTTATATTGCTTTTGAATCAATGCTGATAAACCAGCTCCACCGACCGAAGCTAAAGAAAATAAAATTATTTGATTAATGTCGGTAGTATTATTTTTAAAAGCATCAGCAAACAACATTGGAGCATAACCTTGAATAAACGCCGGAATCATTAAAGCCGCCGAAAGCCCAATATATTTTGCTTTGTCGCCTTTCATGAAACGAGAAAATATGTCCTGAATTTTACTCATTATTTTTATTTCATGAATCGGTAAATCATCTAAATCTTTTAAATCACAAAATTTAATTAATTCCTTAAGTTCTTTTTCTGAAAAACCCGCTTTCTCATATTTTTCCTGTAAACCAGACAATACTTCCTCTTTTTTTTCTTTTTCAGAATAGAAATTCAATTTTCTATCTTGACTGTCTTTAATAATCCCAGATTTGATCTCATTAATATTAGCTCTAAATTTGCTAGCATTATGAGCTAAGCGATATGAATCAAAATATAAACGAAGGGAGCTTAATAACTCTGTTTCATTGTTGCCAAGCACTTCTTTTTTACCATCCTTAAAAATAATTTCTACACGACCCTCTTTATTCTCAATAATTTCTTCTATTTCCCCTGCCTCCTCCTTAAGCTCCGGATTATAAATTTCAGCCATTAATAATTTAATGCGGTTATCAACCGACTCATCTAAACTATCAACAAAATTTTCTTCTTCTATCTTATCTTTTATCTCTTTTCTGATATTTATCATCTCCAAAACTAAATCTTTCGGCAAATTTTCTTGCTCAAATTTTTCTTGTAAAACATCCTTAACTGAGTCTAACTTTTCTTTTTTTTCAGAAAAAGATTCTTTTTGAGTTTTTGTCAGATCTTCAATTATATTTTTTTCAAAATTCATAAAATCTTGACTTATTTTTATAGCAGCAATGTATCACAAAAATTACATAAAATCAAGGCAAAATTAAACAAAATGCCTAGCCAAAAACTTCGCTCTATATTTAATTTCCTTCAGGCTTTCGTTCAAACAACTAGAAACCCGCTTTTTAATATCCACCTAATAAAAATCTCTATTTTACGGAGTTTTTTTAAAATTACTACCCAGCCGGTCTTTTTAATGGTAAAATTAAAATATGTCTAAAACAAAAGCAAAACTAGTTATTATTGACGGCAATGCGCTCATTCATCGCAGTTTTCATGCTCTACCGGCAACTTTGCGCACTAAAAAAGGGGTTTTGGTTAATGCTGTTTATGGTTTTACTTCTTTTTTATTAAAAGCCTTAAATGAGTTTCATCCGGAATATGTTGTTTTAACTTTAGATAAAAAAGAAAAAACCTTCCGCCATGAGGCTTACGCTGACTACAAGGCCAAGCGAGTTAAGGCGCCAGACGAATTATACGAACAAATCCCCTTAGTTAAACAAGTGGCCACTGCTTTTAATATTCCAATTTTTGAACTTAGTGGTTTTGAAGCAGATGATTTAATTGGAACAATTTGTGAAAAAACAAAAAAAGAAAAAAATCTAGAAAAAATTATTATCACTGGCGACTTAGATACTTTGCAATTAATTAATGAGCAAACTAAGGTTTATACTATGAGTCGCGGATTATCGGATAGTGTTTTGTATGGACCAGCTGAAGTAAAGGCGCGTTTTAATTTAAATCCTAATCAAATTATTGATTATAAAGCTCTGCGAGGTGATGCTAGTGATAATATACCGGGCGTTAAGGGAATTGGCGAAAAAACTGCCAGCGATTTATTAGTTGAATTTAAAACTTTAGACAATCTCTATCGGGCAGTTGAAAAAAATTCACCAAAAATAAAACCGCGTATTTTAGGATTACTCAAAGAACATAAAGAAGACGCTTATTTCAGCCAAGAGCTGGCGACCATTAATCTTAATGTCCCGTTAGATTTTTCTTTAGCTAAAATCAGTTACTCTCATTTTGATTTAAAAAATGTTTTCCAATTATTCAGTGAATTAGAATTTAATTCTTTACTTGGCAAAGTAAAAGAGTTGCGAGAAACCTTAAATAAAGAACAAGCTGCTAGCAATGATCAAACTCAAATGACTAGTGGGGAAGAAAAATTTGCCCGCAATACTAAAGAATTTAATTATCAATTAATTAATGATGATAAAAAATTCACCACCTTTTTCAATGCCTTAAAAAAACAAAAAACAATAACAATTGACACGGAAACCTCTGGTCTTGATCCGCTTACTTCTAACTTAATTGGCTTAAGTTTTTCCTGGCAAGCTGGCGAAGCGTATTTTGTCATCGCTAATGAGCATCGTTTAAAAAAATTAAAGCCAGTTTTAGAAGACAAAAAAATAAAAAAATATGGTCATAATTTAAAATTTGATTGGCGCGTTCTAAAAAATCAAAATATTAAATTAACTGGACTAGCTTTTGACACCATGATTGCTTCCTATTTACTCAACCCGGGCAATCGTCAACACAGTCTAGATTCTCTTGCTTTTACCGAACTTGGTTTTGAAAAAATAAATAAAAAAGATTTAGCCGCCGGACAAGCGACGCAGCTCGCTTTTGATTTTCAATCTTTTGATCCGGAAAAACTTAGTCTTTACTCCTGTGAAGACGCTGATTTTACTAATCGTCTAGTAAAAATCTTAGAGAAAAAATTAGACACAGCTGGATTAAAAAAATTATTTACTGAAATAGAAATGCCTTTAGTGCCAATTTTAGGAAGCATGGAAAATAACGGAATAAAATTAGACACTAAGCCGCTAACCGCTTTAAATAAAGAAGTTAGTCTTAAAATTAGCCACTTAGAAAAAGAAATTTATAAATTAGCGGCCGAAAAATTTAATATAAATTCCACTAAACAATTAAAAGTAATTTTATTTGAGAAATTAGCCATCCCCACCAATAACATCAAAAAAACTAAAACTGGTTTTTCAACTGCCGAAGAAGAATTAGAAAAATTAAATGATTTACACCCCATTATCCCCTTGCTACGTGATTATCGTGAACTTAATAAATTACAAACCACCTACCTTAAAGCCTTACCCTCTTTAGTCAACCCCAAAACTGGACGCCTACATACTAATTTTAATCAAACCATCACCGCTACTGGACGCTTATCTTCTACTGATCCGAATCTACAAAATATTCCAACACGCACCGATGAGGGACGTAAAATTAGAGAAGCTTTTGTGGCCGCTCCCGGCTACGAGTTTGTTAGTTTTGATTATTCGCAAATTGAATTACGCTTAGCCGCTCATCTCTCTAGTGATAAAAAAATGATTGCCACTTTCCGAAATGGCGAAGATATTCATGCCGCTACCGCCGCGGAAATTAACGACGTTGCCCTGTCTGAAGTAACTAAAAAAATGCGCCGTGAAGCCAAAGCGATTAATTTCGGCATATTATACGGACAAGGTCCTCACGGCTTAAGTCAATCAGCTGGTATTTCTTATGCTCGCGCCAAAGAATTTATCAAAAAATATTTCACCATTTTTTCCAATGTCAAAAAAATGCTTGATAAATCTATTAAAGAAGCTCAGGAAAAAGAATATACAATTACTTTATTTGGTCGCAAACGTCATTTACCAGAAATCAATTCTAATATTCCAATGATCAGAAGAGGGGCTGAGCGGATGGCTATGAACACCCCAATTCAAGGAACAGCAGCTGACTTAATTAAATTAGCCATGGTAAAAATTAACCAACTAATTGATGGACATGAAGAGGAAATTAAAATGTTATTACAAATTCATGATGAATTGATTTTTGAAATTAAAAAAGATAAACTTGATTTCTATGCGCCTAAAATTAAAGCTATCATGGAGGGGGTAATAAAATTACAAGTACCGATAGTGGTTGAAGAAAATCGTGGCCATAATTGGGGTGACTTAAAATAATATTATTAAACTATTTAATTAAGATGCCAAAATTTACTTATCTACAAAAATTAAATGGCAAAAAAATCGCTTTACTAGGACTAGGGCTTGATAATCAAGCTGTCTTAAAATTATTAAAAGAACAAAAAATTAACGCCACCATTACAGTTAAAGACGCCCACCAAGATCCTCAAGGCTTTAATAAAAATTTATATAAATTTGATATTCTTTTCCGCTCCCCCGGCTGGCCCTTATTTTGTCCGGGCATTACTGAAGCCAGAAAAAAAGGAAAAACTGAAATTATTAATCCCTTAAGTCTTTTTTTAAAACTCTGTCCAACAAAAAATATTATTGGCGTCACTGGCACTAAGGGCAAAGGGACAACTGCTACTTTAATTTATCAGATCTTAAAAAATGCTAAGAAAAAAGTTTGGTTAGGTGGTAATATTGGCCTCTCCCCTTTAAGTTTCTTAAACAAAATTAAGCCAACTGATTATGTTGTTTTAGAGCTATCTAGTTTTCAACTTGAAGATTTAGCCTCGGCTCCCAAAATTGCTGTGATAACTAATTTATACAAAGAACATTTAGCGCCAGCTGACTTACATAATCCTAATTATCACCACTCTTTCAATAAATATTGGCAAGCTAAACTTAATATCGCTAAAAAACCGGGCAACCGCTATTTAATTGCTAATGAATCTTTAAAAAATAAATTAAGCCGCGAAAAATTAACCGGCAAATTAATTTTCTTTACCGCTAGCGACACAGCTTCAAGATTGGTTGGTGATTATAATAAAAAAAATATTGCTGCCGCTTTAGCTGTTGCTAGAGTTCTCAAAATAAAAGAAGCGAGTGCTAAAAAGACTATTGCTAATTTTAAAAACCTAGAGCATCGCTTAGAATTAGTGACTGAAATAAAACAAGTTAAATATTTTGATAATAGTTTTTCCACTACTCCCGAAAGTACTTGTCTTGATTTAGATTCTTTTTCCGCCCCAATCATTCAAATTGCTGGTGGTGCCGATAAAGGAGCTAGTTTTAAAAATTTAGCTAAAAAAATAAAAACGAAAGTTAAATTTTTAATTTTATTGCCGGGCCAAGGAACCACTAAAATAAAAAAAGAATTAAAGGCTATAAATTTTCCTCCAGAAAAAATTAAAGAAGTGGCTGATATGAAAGAGGCTGTTAAAATAGCTAAACAAAAAGCAGCCGCGGGTGACATTGTTTTATTATCTACAGCTTGCGCCAGCTTTGGAATATTTAAAAATTATAAAGAACGCGGCAATCTATTTAAGCAATATGTTAGACAATAAAAAAAATATTATTGGCGTCTTTGACTCTGGTCTAGGTGGCTTATCTATTTTGAAATATTTTTTAAAAGAATTACCTAATTATCATTATTATTATCTCGGTGATAATGCTCGCCTGCCCTATGGTTCTAAATCTCCAGAAACTATTTATCAATATACACGTGAAGCTGTAGACTTTCTGTTTAAAGCTGGTTGCAATCTGATTATTATTGCTTGCAATACTGCCACCGCTCAAGCATTGCGCCGTTTACAAACAGATTATTTACCAAAATACTATCCGCACCGTCGTCTCTTAGGCGTAATTAGGCCAATCGCTGAAGAAATTGCTAATAATAAAAATAGTAAAAGAATTGGCGTGCTTGGAACTAAGGCTACAATTACCTCCAATGCTTATGAAATTGAATTAAAAAAAATTAAACCTAGTCTTAAAGTTATTTCCCAAAGCGCACCACTACTAGTACCCTTAATTGAAGAAAATTGGTTAAACAGACCAGAAACAAAAATGATTCTAGCTGAATATTTGCGTCCCCTAAAAAAACAACGAGTTGACACCGTCATTCTTGGCTGCACCCACTTCCCTTTTCTTTATCAAGAAATTGTGAAAATTATGGGCAAAAAAGTTTTTATTCCCAATCCAGGAGCATTAGTCGCTAAATCATTGAAAGATTACCTTAACAGACATCCAGAACTCGGTTTAAAGCCAGTGAAAAAACCAGTTAGAAAATACTACACCACTGATAATCCAAAATTATTTAAAGATCTAGCTGAAAGATTTTTAGCAGAAAAAATAAACACTCTAAAACAGGTTAGAATTGAAGCTCAAAAATAAAATTAAAAACTGTGCACGCTAAACACTCAATTTATGATTATCTTTTTATATGGAGCCGATACTTTTCGCAGTCATCGCCTGCTCCGAGAAATGAAAAATAAATATCTCAAAGACACCGATCCCAACGGTGATAGTTTAGGATTTATTAATGGACAAGAAGCCACGCTAAAAGAAATTAATGAAAAAATTAATACTGGCTCTTTATTTGTTAAAAAAAGATTAGTTATTATTGATAATATTTTTAAAAATAAAAAAACAAAAATATTTCTTGAATTAGCTGATTATTTAAAAAAATTTGTTAACGATGAAAGTAATATCATTATTTTTATTGATGAAGAATTAAACACTAAAAACACACCATTAAAAGCTGATGCAAAAAAATTATTTAGTTTTTTAACTAAACAAAAATTCGTCCAAGAATTTAAGCCACTCACTAATCTACAACTACTTAACTTTATTAAAAAAGAAGCTGCTGCTTATCAAAAAGAAGTTAGCGCCAGTGCCGCCTCAACCTTAATTAATTTAACTGGCGGCGATCCTTGGTTGCTCGCTAGTGAAATAAAGAAATTATGTTTTTATAGTCCAACTAAAATTATTGCCGAAAATGATGTTAAAGACCTATGTGTTGGAGCCGTGAGTGAAGATATTTTTGCTTTAACTGATGCTTTAAGTGCTAAAAATAAAGCCGTTGCTTTACGACTTCTAAAGGAGCAATATGCGGCGGGTCTAAGTGATGAATATTTAATTGCCATGCTAATTCGCCAATTTAAAATTTTATTACAAATTCGCAGCTGCTTAAATAATAAGCTAAGTCCAGCCGAAATTTCCTCTCAGTTACGTCTCCATCCCTTTATTATTAAAAAAGGTCTTGTTCAAGCTAAAAATTTCTCTAGCGAAAGCCTTAAAAACTATTTAAACCGATTAGTCTGGCTTGATTTTTCTAATAAACGTGGTCTTAGTCAAACTAAAACTGAATTAGCGCTCTTAATTTCTGAATTATAAATAAAGGCAATCCTTGCTTTTTTATTTATTATTTGTTATATTCTTATTCGTAAAATTAACGGGCAATTAGCTCAGTTGGTTAGAGCGCAACACTGATAATGTTGAGGTCGGAGGTTCAACTCCTCCATTGCCCACTCTAATAAATTAAATTAGAAAATGTATCGCGGGATAGAGCAGTTGGCAGCTCGCTAGGCCCATAACCTAGAGGTCGTTGGTTCGAGTCCAACTCCCGCAACAGTTTTTATCAAAAAACCCATAAATCTATTATGATTCTTGGGCCTCGGTAGCTCAGTGGTAGAGCAAAGGACTGAAAATCCTTGTGTCGTCAGTTCAATTCTGACCCGAGGCACCAAACGGGGCGTCGTATACCGGTAGTACGCATGCTTTGGGAGCATGTTGACTGGGTTCAATTCCCAGCGCCCCGACCACTCAAAAAAAATACAGTCCATAAAGACTGTATTTTTGCAATAAAGCAATCATTCCCTCTTAGTCACCCCACTCTTGATTTTTATTTATTATCGTGTTAGTATTTGATTACTTTTAATTAATTAATATTTAGAAAATTCAGTATGCCAAATAAGAAATCGGCGGAAAAAGAATTGCGAAAAGCCGTAAAAAGAAATGCCGCTAATAAAAAGGTATCTAATAAACTGAAAAGTTTAGTAAAAAACAACTTAAAGCAAATCAATAATAGTGATCAAGCAGTTAAGCAAGACTATCCTAAAACTATTAAAGCGATTGATAAGGCAGCCAAAAAAGGCGTGATTAAGAAAAACACTGCTTCTCGCAAAAAATCAAGATTAATGAAAAAAATTAACGCTTTGCAATAAGCGTCTTATTTAATATATTTAATGATGCTCTTTCTGGGATGAGGGACAGCTTAGCCCACTTCTCGGATAAAGCGAAAAGTTATGTTAGACAAAAAAGCAAAAGAAAAAATTATCAAAAAATTTCGTGTTCATGAAACCGATACTGGCTCTTCTCAAGTTCAAATTGCTATTTTAACTGAAGAGATCAAGGAATTAACTGAGCACCTACAAAAACATAAGCACGACTTCTCTTCTCGTCGCGGTTTATTAAAAAAAGTTGGCGAAAGACGTAAATTATTAAAATATTTGCAAAAAGAAGATGCTGAAGCCTTTAAAAATTTAGCAGAAAAATTAAAATTAAAAATCGCTAAAAAATTAATTGAGGAAGAAGAGGAAGAAGAAAAAAAGAAAGAAAAGAAAGAGGTCGCTGAAGAAACTGAAAGCGATGAAGAATTAGAAGAAAATTTAGAAGACGAAAAATAAAATGATTAAACACAGTGAACAACGCGTAGGAATTTTGGTGGATGTTTCTAATATGTATCATTCAGCCAAGAATTTGTATAAGCAAAAAGTAAACTTTAAAGAGATTTTAGCTAAAGCAGTGGCCGGCCGGAAGCTTATCCGGGCCACTGCTTATGCTATACGGACCGAAAATCAAGAAGAAGCGCCCTTCATTGAAGCCCTAGAACAACAAGGCTTTGAAGTAAAAATGAAAGATCTACAAGTTTTTGCCGGCGGTGCTAAAAAAGGTGATTGGGATGTTGGCATTACTCTTGATGCCATTAAACTAGGCGATAAACTAGACGTCATTGTCCTAGTTTCTGGTGATGGTGATTATTTACCACTAGTCTCCTACCTACAAAATAACAAAGGCTGTTTAGTAGAAATTATGGCTTTCCGAAAAACCTGTTCTTCGCGCCTAGTTGAAGAAGCTGATGACTTTACTGATTTAGGAAGCGATAAAAAATTTCTTATTTATAATCGCAACAGTCGCTCAAATAATTTAAAAAAGAGAAAATAATTAATAAATTTAATAACAGTCTGACCATTAAATAGATAGCACTGTATTTAGATACAGTTCTTTAATTTAATGGCCAGACTCAATAAAAAAATGTTAAACGAAAAAGTGTTTAAGACACAGTGGCTGGGTCGTGAACTCAGCGTTAAAACTGGCCGCTTAGCTTTACAAGCTGATGCTTCGGTTTTAGTCCAATATGGCGAAACCGTTGTCATGGCTAATGTTGTCCAAGCAAAAACTGAACGCGAAGGAATTGATTTTTTTCCTTTGATGGTTGATTTTGAAGAAAAACTTTATGCCGCTGGCATGATTAAAGGTTCTCAGTGGATTAAGCGTGAAGGACGGCCAACCGATCAATCTGTTTTAACTGGACGAATGATTGACCGGGCTATTCGTCCCTTATTTGATCAAGAAGATAGACGTGATGTTCAAGTAATTATTTCTGTTTTAGCCGTTGATCAAGAAAATGATTACGACGTTGTTTCTTTATTGGCTGCTTCCGCCGCCTTATCTATCTCCGGCATTAATTGGGCTGGTCCAATTGGTGGTGTGAGAGTTGGTTTAATTAATAATGAATTTGTTTTTAACCCAACCTACGAACAGCAAGCAGAAAGTGATTTAGATTTAATTATTGCTGGCACGGATAATCGTTTAATTATGATTGAAGCGGGCGCCAATGAAGTGCCTGAAAAAATTGTTGGTGATGCTATTGTCGCCGGCATGAAAGCAATGAAGGGAGCTATTGATTTATTTAATGAATTAAAAGCGAACATTACTCCAAAAACAAAAACAGAGAAAAAAACTCTAAAAACTGCTGATGAATTAGCTCAAGAAGAAGCAAAAAAGAAATTATTAGCACAGGGCGAAGACTGGTTAAAGAAAAATATCAAAAATATTTTATTTGATAAAATTTATTACACTAAAGCAGAGCGTAAAGCCGCTTTAGTAGAAATAAAAAATCAATTAGATCAATATTTATTTGAGGCTGGTATTGCTAGAAATGATCGTGATTATGTTAGCAAAACTTTGGTAGAAAAAATGGTTGACGAAGAAATTACGCATTCAATTTTAGAGGAAAAAAAGCGAGTTGACGGTCGCTCATTAACTCAAATTCGTCCTTTATTAGCAGACACCTCCCTATTGCCACGTGTTCATGGCTCAGCTTTATTCTCACGCGGAGAGACACAAGTCATGTCAGTAGTTACTTTAGGCGCTCCTAGCCTTGAACAATCTTTAGAAAGTATTGAAGGACGCAGCAAAAAACGTTACATGCACCATTATAATTTCCCACCTTATTGTGTTGGTGAAGCTTCGCCACTACGGGGCACTGGTCGCCGAGAAATTGGCCATGGTGCCTTAGCTGAAAAAGCTTTACTGCCCGTTATCCCCACTAAAGAAGAATTCCCTTATACCATTCGGGTTGTTTCTGAAACTTTAGGCTCAAATGGATCTTCTTCCATGGGTTCAACTTGTGCTTCTACTTTATCTTTAATGGATGCTGGCGTACCTATTAAAAAACATGTGGCTGGTATTGCCATGGGTCTAGCCTCTAATCGTGATATGAGTAAGTGGCAGGTGATTACCGATATTCAAGACTTAGAAGATGGTGATGGTGGCATGGACTTTAAAATTACTGGAACTGATACTGGTTTAACGGCTATTCAACTTGATACTAAAACCATCGGACTTGATGAAGCAATTATTCGCCAAACCCTAACTCAAGGCCGCGCCGCTTTAAATGAAATTTTAGCTGTCTTAAAAGAAGCTATTCCAGCCCCACGCGCCGAATTATCTCCTTATGCTCCACGGATTACCAGCTTTAATGTTGATCCAGAAAAAATTGGTATGATTATTGGGCCAGGCGGTAAAGTAATTAATCGCATTATTGATGAAACCGGTGTTAGCATTAATATAGATGATGACGGTTTAGTGATGGTTTGTGGTACAGAGGCTGATAAAGTTGCTGAAGCTGTTAGACAAGTAAAGGAAATTGTTCATGTTTTTGAAGTTGGTGAAGTAATTAAGGGAAAGGTTGTTCGTCTCTTAGATTTTGGCGCCTTTGTCGCTCTCAACTCCAATCAAGACGGCATGGTTCATGTCAGTGAACTAGCTCCTTATAGGATTGATAAACCAAGCGATTTTGTCTCTATTGGTGATGAAATTACTGTTAAAATTAAAGAAATAGATGATCAAGGACGCATTAATTTAACAATGAAAGGTTTGCCAGAAAACCAAGCTTTATGGCAGAGCGAAAAAGGTAAATCAAGTGGCAACGGTTTTAGTAATCATCGTCCTAGTTTTGGTGGAAATGGTCGCAGACCATCTCGTCCAAACCGCTTTAACAGCCGTTAATCTTATTTTTAACCCCTTATACCATCATTATTGACTTTTAACTAATATTAAGCTATTATTTTCCAATATAAAATAATACTGAAAAACAAAATTATGTTAGTAATTAAATTATCCAAAACTGGTAAAACAAACAAAAAAGTATTCCGCTTAATTATTTCGGAAAAAAGCCGTGATCCGTATGGCAATGTTTTAGAAATTTTAGGATCATATAATCCTTATTCTAAAGAACTAGTTGCTAAAAATGAGCGAATTAACTATTGGCTTTCTAAAGGAGCACAAATGACTGCTTCTGTTAATAATCTTTTAGTTGAAAAAAAGGTTATTGCTGGTAAAAAGGTAGTCGCTTCCAAACCGGGAAAAGTAAGTGAAAAACGCTTAAATCAAGCTAAGGCTAAGGCCGAGAAAAAGGGTTCAGCCGCAGCAACTGAAGCAGCTGAAGCAGCTGATGTTAAAGAAGAAAAGATGCCAGAGGAAGCACCTAAAACTGAAGTGAAAGAAGAAAAAGCGGCAGAGGAGGTTGTAAAGACTGAAGAAGAAAAAACAGCTGAAGAAACTGTAAAGACTGAAGAAGAAAAGGTGGCTGAGAATACCCCAGAAAACGCCTAATAACCGAGTTGACAAATCGGTAATTTATGGTATAATTAATAGTATAGATCTGCTAACTAGCAGTTATTTAATAAATTAAAACAAACGTATGGTAGAACAAGACAAGCAGTTTTTAGAAACTGTTGTAAAACAAATCGTTGGTAATCCAAACGATGTAGTCGTTGACAGAACGATTGATGAAAGAGGGGTCTTATTGACTCTTAAAATCAATCCAGCTGACATGGGCTATGTTATTGGTCGTAAAGGCCAAACAGCACAAGCAATCCGCACTCTATTAAAGATTGTTGGTGCTAAAAACAATTCTCGTGTCAACTTAAAAATCTACGATCCAGAAGGCGGTAATCGTCGTCACAGCGAACATCGCGATGAACGTGAAGATATCGACACATCTGCAATCGATGATTTAAAAATCTAAAAGAACGAAATTGAATATGCAAAAAAGCGCCGTGTAAAAACAGCGCTTTTTTGTTATAATAATTTATAGAAATTAAATAAAATAGACTCAATAAACTAACTATGAAATTTCATCTCTTAACAATTTTTCCAGAAATATTTGATTCTTATTTAAACGAAAGTATTTTAAAACGAGCTCAAGATAAAAAACTCGTTAAATTCAAAATTCATAATCTACGCGATTGGACTACTGACAAACATAAAACCGTTGATGATGCGCCGTATGGCGGCAGCGCCGGCATGTTAATGAAAATTGAGCCATTATATAAAGCTTTAACCGCTATCAAAAAAATGGACAAAAAAATTAAGCCAGCCAAACGAAAAATACTACTAATGTCTGCTGCTGGTAAAACTTGGAATCAAGCCTTAGCTAAAAAATATTCTAAACTAGAAGAAATTATTTTTATCTGTGGCCGCTACGAAGGCGTTGACGCTCGGATAAAAAATTTTATTGATGAAGAAATATCCGTTGGTGATTATGTTTTAACTGGCGGAGAATTACCAGCCCTCACTATTATTGATTCAATCACGCGGTTAATTCCAGGTGTGCTTGGCAATCAGGAAAGCCTTATTGAAGAATCTCATACGGAAGCAGGTTTAACAGAATACCCACAATATACTCGCCCCGAAGTGTTTAAAGTTGGACGAAAAAAATATACTGTCCCGAAAGTTTTACTTGAAGGAAATCATCAAAAAATTAAAGAATGGCGTGAAAAAAATTTACAGAGAAAAACAACTAAAAAATAATTAAGTCCTAACTACCTTCCAACCAGTTTCGGTCGCCTGTAATTTTCCCTTAAGGGAAAAACCGGCGGCTTTTTTGTGTCCGCCGCCACCCCACTGACCAGCTAATTGAGCAACGTCCACATCATCTAAATTAGTTCTGAGACTACCCTTCACTTGGCCATTTTCTTCTCGCAAAAATAAAGCTACCCGCACCCCAGACAAACAACTTAAAAAAGAAACAATCCCACCAAATAAATCACCCGGGGAAAGCAGCTCTTCTGGTGTTAATAATTCAGCTAACTCCTCTTCAGTTAAAGCGGAAAAAACAAAACCAGTTTCTGAATTATATTTCATATTTTTTAAAGCGCGCCCCCAAACTTTTAGAGAAGAAAAACTTTGATTCCGAACTGTCTTATTAATAATTTTAGGTAAAGCGGCGCCGCGCATTAACATTTCTGCGGCAATTGCTAAAGCTTCTTGCGAAGAATTAGCGTGTAAAAAATGTCCGGTATCAGTCATTAAACCAATCAAAATACAATTAGCCATTTCCTTAGTAATAACTAAACCATTAGCTTTTAAAAAATGATAAACAATTTCCGTCGTTGAAGCTTTATGAGGATCTCTAATTTCTAAATCAGCATAAGCTTCCTGTGGTTCATGATGATCAAATTCAATAATATAAGGACGAGACTTAATCATTCCCTGGCCAGCGGCTGTAATTAAATTTCTAATTCTAGTTTCTAAACCAGTGCGTGCGATTGAGCCACAGTCAAAAATTAAAATAAGATCAAAATTTCTTAAATCTGATGGCTCCACTGAACTAACTAATTCTTCGTTAGCAATAAAATCATAAACGCCAACTTGTTTATTAGCAGTATAGGCATAAATCTCTGCCTTAGTTTCCTTAATAACTTCAATCATCGCACCAATTGAAGCTAAAGCATCAGCATCTGGCGATAAATGACCTATTAACAAAATCTTTTTTGCCTGCAATATCTTTTGATAAGCTAATTGTAGTTTAAGAGTAAAATCCATATTACCTATATTTACAGTCAGAATGAGCTTAAATGATGGTTATTCTGATATTTTGACAATAAATAATAACTAAGTATTCTAACCTTAAATTACAAAAAAGTCCAGTCTAGACTGAACTTTTAAAAAATTGAGTAAAGTAAATTATCTGTCCCTAAGTTCTAATTTATAAATTTTCCTGTGTCATCGGCTCCTCATTAATAGAGGCAATTAATCTTTCAATTTTTTCCGCCTCTCTTTCAGTAGCATCAAACTCCCAAATTAAACGAGGCATTACTCTTAACTTAACCCTTTCTTTAATTAAATTAACTAATAAGCTAGTAGAGGCGGTTAATTTGCGCAAAGTAGTGCCTGCTAAATTATCAGGCAAAACTGAAAATCTAACTTTAGCCTGCTTTAAGTCCGGAGAACAATCCACGCTAGTAATTGTAATTAAAGCATCTTTAACTAAGCCTTCACGATTAACTACAGCGGCTAATTCTTCCAAAATTAAATCATTAATACGATCAATTTTAGCCATATTAAAAGATTAAAGCTTGTTAATTATTTTCTCTTCTTTATAAACCTCTAAAATATCATCAACGGCAATCACTGGCTTGCCCTCATATTTTATACCCGCCTCCTCATCTTTACTCACAGAGTCAACATCTTGTTTACCTGATTGTAAGCGAACTAGTTTGCCAGAAGCAATAAAATCATCCCCTCGTTTAATATCAATTAAGCTGTTATTTTGTAATTCTCCATCTAAAACCTTACCGCCAACAATTTGGCCATCAGTCTCTGTCCTAAATACTGCCAATACTTTCAAGCGCCCTAAATCAATTCTATTTATTTCTGGCTTCACTAATAACTGCATTTCTTCTTTAACATAACGAATTAAATCATAAATAATTGAGAAAATTTTAGTCGTCACCTGTCTTTCCCTAACTAAAGTTTCAATAGCAGGAGACATTTTAACATTAAATCCTAAAATAACTGCCCCTGAATCTTCAGCACGCTTAACATCACCCTCGGTAATATAACCCAGGCCCTTGCTAATAACACAAACTCTTACTTTTTCGTTATTTAATTTCATCAATGATTCTTCAACTGCCTCGGCTGTACCTAAAAAATCAGTTTTAATAACTACATTAAACTTAGGAATGCCATCATCAACTGGTTCATCAGTGCTAAGCGGCACAATATCAGCTGCTTGAGAAATAGTTTTAATTTTTTTCACCTTCACTTTTTCTCCCTCACCTACATTTAAAATATCACCAACTGCTGGAGAAATTTTTAACCCTAGTATTTTTGCTGGAGTAGATGGTCCAGCCTCAGCTACTTCTTTGCCTTTATAATTTTTCAAAGACTTTACCTTACCATAAATAATTTCATTAAAACAAAGCTGATCGCCTACTCGCAAAGTGCCATTTTGGACTAAAATTGTTGCTAAGGGTCCAGCTGCTTTATCAACATTGGATTCAATAACTGTACCAACTGCATCAGCTTTAGGATTAGCTTTTAAATTAGCTGCTTCTGTTTCTGCTAATAATAAAACCATATCAAGCAACTCCTTAATGCCCGTGCCCTCTTTTGCCGAAATGGGAACGCAAATAGTTTTTCCACCCCAATCCTCTGGAGTAATATTTAGGTGAGTTGATAACTCCTGTTTCGTTTTATTAATATCAGCTGTTGGCTTATCAATTTTATTAATCGCCACTAAATAAGGAATCTTAGCGGCTTCAATAATTCTAAAAGCCTCAATTGTTTGCTGCTTAACACCATCATCAGCGGCTACCACCAAAATAGCAATATCAGCCACTTTAGCACCCCGACTGCGCATAGCGGTAAAAGCTTCATGTCCTGGAGTATCAATAAAAGTAATAATGCTATCATTACAAGTAATTTGATAAGCACCGATGTGCTGAGTAATTCCACCCGCTTCACCAGCCACTACATTAGTGCTACGAATTGAATCAAGCAACTTTGTTTTTCCATGATCAACATGACCCATAACTACAACCACTGGTGGACGATCTTGTAAATCTTTTTCTTCTTCACTAGCTAAAATAGCCTCTAGTTTTTTATCTTCCCGCTCATCCTCTTCAATTTTTGCTTCTGCTAGTTGAACATCTAAATTTAAATTTTCTCCAATAATCGCCGCTGTATCAAAATCAATTTTTTCATTAATTGAAGTAAAAACACCATTTTTCATCAATTCAGCCAAAACCCGATTAACCGGAATACCTGCTAATTCTGCATAAGCGCGAACCGTAATTATCTTGGGCACAGCAATTGTTTTTCTTTCCTTAGGCAAAACCTCGTCTTGCTTCTTGATTTCTGCTGCCGCCTTCTTAGCTTCCCACTCTCTTTTTAGGCGTGGCCAATCTTTCATGATTTTTTTAGCAGTATTGTTATCAACCTTAATTGCTTTTTGACCAATCATAAAGCCCATCTCAGGCAATAAATCTCTGAGTTCTTGGGGTGGAATGCGTAAAATTCTAGCTAATTCAGTTATATTCATAATACTTTATTTATTTCTCATCTGTTGTTTAATATTACTTTATTTTTTACATTTAGTCAATTTAAGCCCTTTAAATCAATGAATCTTGGCGGGTCTTCCCAAATCTAAAATTTAATGCTAAAGTAAAAAAGTAAGTATATAATTTATTTAATAAGTCTGTTTTTGGGAATAAGTTAGAAAAACTAAGGGTCGCAATGGCTGTTATAAAAATTATTTTTGAAGATTGCTTAAGTATGTTTAATCTAAATTTTTATCTAAAATTAGTTAAAAAATTAAAAAAAGTTAATAAACATAGCTTCTAAAATACTATTTTTTAGCGATTCTTTGTTTTTTAAAACTGAATAATTATCAATATACCACCTTTTTCCTAAAAACGACCCTAATTTATATGGAATATCTCAAATATTTCTTATACCTTATTCTTGCTCTGGGTGGTTTTTTTATTGGTTATTTATATTATAAAAAATCAGCGACTACTAGAGTAAATAATGCGACTGAAAAAGCAGAAAAATTAATCAGTGACGCTAAGCTGAAAGAAAAAGAATTGCTACTCAAAGCCCAAGACAAGGCTTTTCACATCATTGAAGATGCTAAAAAGGAAGAGGCTAATCGTCGTCATGAAATAAATCAGCAACGACAAAGGCTAGAACAACGCGAAACTGCTTTTTCACAAAAACTTCTAGACTTACAAGAAAAACAGCAAGGACTATATGACAAAGTTAATGAAGTTCAAGAAATTAAAGAAAAAATAAAAAAGATTAAAGAAGATCAAGAGGAAAAATTAACAGAAATTTCTAAATTAAGCCGAGAAGAAGCCAAAGAAGTTTTAATTAAAAAAATTGAAGAAAATTCGGCTGAAGATTTAATGGTTAGAGTTAATAAATTAGAAAATGATGTTGAAGAAACTATTAATGAAAAGGCTAAGGATATGATGGCTTTAGCCATGCAAAGAATGGTTTCTAATTATACCGTTGAACTTACCACAACTACTATTGATCTTCCTAGCGATGAAATGAAGGGACGAATTATTGGACGTGAAGGCCGAAATATTAAGGCGATTGAAAACATGACTGGTGTAGAAATAATTGTTGATGATACACCCAATGCCATTACTGTTTCTAGTTTTTCATTAATTCGTCGTCATATTGCTAAAAAAACTCTTGATTATTTAATTAAAGATGGTCGCATTCATCCAACTAAAATTGAAGATGCGGTTGAAAATGCTAAGAAAGACATTGCTTTAGATATTAAAAAAGCTGGAGAAGAGGCTATGTATGAAGTTGGTGTCACTGGCTTTGATCCAAAGCTTATCCAAATTCTTGGTCGCCTCAAATATCGTACTAGCTATGGACAAAATGCTTTACGTCACTCAATTGAAGTCGCTCATTTAGCTGCTATGTTGGCTGAAGAATTGGGTGCTGATGTTACCCTTGCTAAAAAAGGCGGATTACTCCATGATATTGGTAAAGCGGTAGACCACGAAGTTCAGGGCAATCACACCGAAATTGGACGTGATATTGCTAAAAAATTTAATTTACCAGCCGAAATTATTGCCCCCATTGAAACCCATCATGATGATAAGCCAGCTACTTTAATTTCTGTTATTGTGAAAGTGGCCGATGCAATTTCTTCTGCTCGTCCAGGAGCTAGAAATGATAATTATGAAAACTATCTACAACGTTTAGAGGAGCTAGAAAAGATTGCCTTAACCTTTGAAGGGGTTGAAAAAGTATATGCTATTCAGGCTGGACGTGAAGTGAGAGTCTTTGTTGAGCCAAATACTATTAATGATCTCCAATCCCATAATTTGGCTAGAGATATTGCAAAAAAGATAGAAAATGAGTTAAAATATCCAGGGGAGATCAAAGTCAATGTTATTCGTGAAATGAGGGTAACTGAATACGCCCGCTAAACTAAAATGATTTAGATTATTATGTTTATTAATTAAACATACAAATATATGAACAAAGCACAACTCATTGACAAAATCTATCACAGTGTTGAGGGTTTAAACAAGAAGCAGGCGGAAAAAATGATTGATGTCTTAACAGAAACAATCATTGAAGAACTAAAAAATGACCGCGAAGTCACTATTGCTGGCTTTGGGACATTTTTATCTCGTGTCCGCTATGCTCGCGGTGGTGTAAACCCACAAAAACCAAGTGAAAGAATCACTATTCCGGCTGTAAAAGTTGCTAAGTTTAAAACTGGTTATCACCTAAAGCAAGCCTTAAAAGGAAATAGATAAATTAAACGCCCCTCATTTGGTTTTCCCATTTGAGATTAAGGGCGTTTTGTGGCGCCCGTAGCTCAACTGGATAGAGTATTTGGCTTCGGACCAAAGGGTTGCAGGTTCAAATCCTGCCGGGCGCACTAAGAGTTGAAATTGATTTTTATTTATTATAAAATGGCTGGGTAGCTCAGCTGGTTAGAGCGTAGCACTCATAACGCTAAGGTCGCGGGTTCAATCCCCGCCCCCGCCACATTCAAGCCCCGTTAGCTCAGTTGGTAGAGCAGCTCCCTCTTAAGGAGATGGTCGTAGGTTCAAGTCCTACACGGGGCACCAAACAAAAAAATAAATGAACATCATTATCTTCGGTCCTCCCGGGGCCGGCAAAGGAACACAGGCGAAAATAATCGCCCAAGAAAATAATTTAGTTCATCTATCCAGCGGTGAATTATCTCGCCGCCTCTTAAATGATAAAAAGTTAGGGGAAAAAATAAAAAAATATCTAGACTCCGGTCAGCTAATCCCTAATTATCTAATTAATAATATTGTTGAAAAATTTATTCAAACCAATCTAAGTTGTAATGGTTTTATTTTTGATGGCTACCCGCGCAATCTTGGACAAGCAAAAGAATTAGATAAATTTACTAAGAAGAATAAAATAAAAATAAACTTAGTTATTAATTTAAAACTAAGTGAAAAAGAGGCTTTACGCCGCATTCTGCTCCGCGGAAAAATATCAGGCCGAAGTGATGATAATCTAAAAATAGTTACTAATCGCTTAAAAATATACCGGGAAAGAACTGCGCCAATTTTAAGTTATTACCGTAATCAAAAGAAATTAAAGAATATTGATGGCCAACAAACAATAGCACAAATCGCTAAAGAAATAAGGAGGATAATTAAAGAGAGTGGGTTAAACAAAAAATCACTTTAATTAATTAAAGTGATTTTTTTATTACCTTTTTATTAGTTCACTACCCCCCCCTTACTTCTTGCCATCCTTACTTTCTTCAACCTCTTTGCTTTTTACCTCCGTTAAAATTGCTTTTTTAATTTCAGCTGCTAATTTTTTATCATCTTTAATTGTTTTCTTAGCTGTTTCTCGTCCAGTGCCCAGTTTAACATTTTCAAAAGCATAACTATTACCTGACTTCTTAACCACTCCATGCTCAACTCCCAGGTCAACTAAATCTCCAGCCACAGAAATTCCTTCATTATACATAATATCAAACTCACAAGTTCTAAAAGGAGCAGCTACTTTATTCTTCACTATTTTTACTTTTACCCGATTGCCAATAATTTTTTCACCTTGCTTAATCTGGGCTGCTCGTCTAATTTCAATACGAATTGAAGAATAAAACTTTAACGCATTACCACCTGTAGTTGTTTCTGGATTACCAAAGAAAACACCAATCTTGTTTCTAATTTGGTTAATGAAAATAACTACTGTTTTAGTGTTGCTAATAATGGCTGTTAATTTACGCAAAGCCTGGCTCATTAAACGTGCTTGAAGACCCATGTGCTGATCTCCCATATCGCCTTCAATTTCTTTTTGTGGAACTAAGGCTGCCACACTATCAACTACCACCACGTCAACGGCATTAGAGCGCACTAAAGTTTCCACAATCTCTAAAGCCTGCTCTCCGCTATCTGGTTGGGATAGCAACATGTCTTTAATGTTAACCCCGATCTTGGCTGCGTAATCAGGATCTAACGCGTGCTCAGCGTCAACAAAAGCGGCAATTCCGCCCATTTTTTGCACCTCAGCAACAATATGCTGGGCTAAAGTGGTTTTACCGGAAGATTCCGGACCATAAATCTCAATAATACGGCCTCGTGGCACACCACCAATCCCCGTCGCTATATCAAGAGAAAGACAACCAGTTGGCACTACGTCTACACTGGTGCGACGAACATCGCCAAAACGCATAATTGCTCCCTCACCAAATTTCCCCCGAATTTGCTCCATGGCGTTTAAAGCGGCTTCAATTTTTTTATTCTTATCGCTCTCTTTTTCTGGTAAAACTTTTTTTTCTTTTGACTTAGTCATACATTTATATCTTATATTTATTAATAATTTTATTATAACAAATCTCTCATTATAAAATATTAAAAAAATTATAAATTATCTTAATTTTATTTTTAAAATATTGTTAAACTATCTTCTATATTAAAATCAAAGTTTTCTGTTCCTTCCTCTGTTTTTATTTCTGCCCACTCTTCTTTAAATTTAGTAATAATCTTTGAAAAAAAGCCTGATTTTTTTCTGTTCTCACTCTTCTCTAACCTTGCAGAATCAGCCTCTTCTCTTTCCTCATTAACCATCCTTCTTAAATCATCAATCGTCTCATCAATTTCAATATTCTCTTCCTCTGAATAATCAGTCATCTTTTTTGAAAAACTCTCTTTGATTGGTTTAGTTCCATTTATTAGTCCTTGCCAATCAGTATTCTCTAAAACATCATTCGCTTTTTCCACCATTTTATGTCCAAAACCCAAATTTTTTTCCGCATTAACATCAACTATTTCACTAGAAACATTGAAAACGGCGCTTAAAACTTCTTTTCCTTTTAGTAATAAAGGATTATTCTTTATCTCTACCTGTCTAGCCTCATCAGAGTTATAAAAATAAGTAGCTAAAGCAGCCAGAGCAACAAAAATAACCACCAAAACGATTGACTTAAGTATATTACGCAGTCCTAACATATAATCTTTTAAAAATTATCTTCAGCAAATATTTTTATCTCTCCATATTGGCCGTCAAATCCGGGAGTAATCGCTAATTTTCCAGCACGCACCCGCTTAATTCCTTGGATTATGCGCTTATTTATCCCTAAATCCTTCCTCTTTAAATCTAATTCCAGCAGAATATATAATTCTGAACCAAATCGCTCAATTAATGAACAATACTCCTTGCGCACAGCCAACGCTTGGCGATTTTTAATGTTTAAAGCTTCTGCTATTATTTTATCTAATTCTACAAGTTTTTTAAAGCCCGGAGCATTTTTTGGCTGATATCCACTCGGTCGGTCAGCTAATTCTTCTAGCCGACTCAAAACTCCGATAGTTAATGGCTTGTGGCAAACTGGACAAATATTTTTTAACTTCTTACTCTTACTTGGTGCACAACTAAATTGACAAGTCCGATGACCATCAAAATGATAAGTCCCTTCTTCGGGATAAAATTCAATAGTCTCTATCATGCCTCGCTTGTTTTTAATGTTATTATATATTTTCTGATAACTAACTGGTTCACTAATTTCCATCACATTTGCTTCACGCGCGATATTTTCCAAACTATGAGCATCAGAGTTGGATAAAAGAGTTAAATTATCTAAAGCCGACCAACGCCAATTCATTTCTGGATCACTAGACAAACCAGTTTCATAAGCAAAAATATTTTTAGTCTGCTCTTTAAAACAATCTTCTAATTTATCAAATCCAGATTGTGAACCAAAGACTGAAAACCAAGGAGTCCAAATATGTGCCGGGTAAATTAAAAAATGGGCATCAATGTTTAAAGCTATTTTTACCAATTCTGGCGCAGCCATTCCTAATATTGGGCGACCATCAGAGTGAATATTGTATTTCTTTGCCAGAAACTTATTTAATTTTTCCGCCGCTTTAATTGAAGGGGCATGAATAACTAAATGAATTCGCCGACACTTGCCCTGATCTTGATAAACTAAAGAAACCTCTGTTGAAAGAATAAATTTTATTTTATCATCTACTGCAGTTTTTAATTTATATAACCCCGAACCAGAAAATGTTTCCCTTAACTCTGTTTTAATTGCCTTAAACCAAACGGGATGAGTAAAATCGCCAGTAGCAATAATATCAACTCCCTTAGCACGACAAGTCGCTTCAATATTCTTGAGTGTTAATTTAGGCGAACAGGCACGTGAATAACAAGAATGGATATGGAGATCAAGAATCTGGCGCATAATTTATAAATAAATTTAATTTAACAAGCTTTCAGCAATCATTAATTCTTCTTGGCTATTAATGCCCATTGCTTCCTGTGGCTCAATATTCACAGTCCCCACTTTTCGTCCTTCACTAAAAGCAATTTTAACCATATCAGTTAAATAATATTCTTTTTGAGTATTGTCATTTTGCAGCGTTTTAATGTTTTTAAATAACCAATCATAATTAAAACACATAAACCCCGGATTAAGTTCTGTAATTAATTTTTCCTCAGCACTCGCATCTTTGAATTCAATAATTTTTTCTACTTCTCCATCAGCCCCACGAATTATTCTGCCCCAGTGATAAAAATTACGATGCCAACCATTAAAATCAGGTAAAACTGTCGGCATAATAGTTAGCGTTTCAGGATTCAGTTTAGAAAACTTTTTAATTGAATCACTTTTTAAAAAAGGATGATCCCCATAAAGAACAATAATATTATCAATCGGCTCTGACTCCTTAGCTAAAACTGCTTGAGCACAAGCAACTGCATGACCAGTACCTAGTTGCTGCTCTTGAATAGCGTAATCAACATTATAATTTTTTAATTCTTGACTAATAATTTCTTTATTTTCTGGGGAAACAATAATAATTGGCCGAGGATCAACCTGAGCAGCTACCACTGAATCCATTAGGTATTTAATCATTGGGCGACCATGAAGCGGCACTAAAACCTTCGGCAGATCTGAATTCATTCTTGTGCCTTTACCGGCCGCTAAAATAATAATCCGAGTCATAATATTTTTAATTAAATCTAGCAAAAATAAAAGGGATTTACTTTAAATTCCCCTTATATTTTAGCATTTTTCTAAGAAACTCACAATTTAAAAAATAAAAAAACACCATTGTTCTGGCGGCGACCTACTTTCCCAGGGCTCAGGCCCAAGTATCATTGGCGCTGGAGGGCTTAACTTCTGAGTTCGGAAAGGTATCAGGTGTGACCCCTCCGCTCAAACCACCAGAACAATGGTGTCTTTTATAAACAAACATTGTTTTAACAAAAATAATTCATCTCAATAAAGAATCAGAAATACTTTAATTACAAAAGTGTGGGAAAATCTTACGACTTATTAGTAACGCTCCGCTCAATACATTGCTGTACTTACACGTACGTCCTATCAAGGTCATATTCTCTAACCAGTCTATGAAACCTAATCTTAGAGACAGCTTCGCGCTTAGATGCTTTCAGCGCTTATCTTAACCGAAGGTAGCTACCCTGCAATGCCCTTGGTAGAACAGCAGGTACACTAGAGCTTCGTCCTTCCCGGTCCTCTCGTACTAAGGAAGGGCCTCTTCAAGTTTCCACGACCACAGTGGATAGGAGACCGACCTGTCTTACGCATGTTTTCATTTATTACTAAATGCATTGGACTATACCTTCATCCCGAAATGCTTGGGGGAGGCTGACGTTTAGTCTCTACGGGGTCAACTTATGTTTTATGCATAAATACTTCCATCGCCATCAATAAATCCTGCTAAATAAGCTAATTGTGTTTGCGTTAATTTTAACATAAGTGACTTCCCTCGATATTATCCTAACATATGACAGGTTGTTTTTCAATTTTTGCTAGGACTTCACCGATATGAGTCAGCTTTTTTGCCAAATATTGATTACTCAATATTGCCGCCGTAATTTATGTCGTTTTACCTCGTGGATTCAGAGCGTTTAAGGGCCAATAAATTAATTAGCCGCTAAACGGTCTGAACCCAGCTCGCGTGCCGCTTTAATGGGCGAACAGCCCAACCCTTGGGAGCTTCTCCACCCCCAGGATGCGACGAGCCGACATCGAGGTGCCGAACCAGGTCGTCGATGTGGACTCTTGGACCTGACTAGCCTGTTATCCCCGGAGTAGCTTTTATCCGATGAGCTTCCACCATCCTATATTGAATGGTCGGATCACTAAGTTCCGCTTTCGCGACTGCTTGACCGTCAAGTCTCGCAGTAAAGCCAGCTTATGCCTTTACACTATCTCCCGGGTTTCCATTCCGGGATAGCTGACCTTTGTAAACGCCTCCGTTACCTTTTGGGAGGCATCCGCCCCAGACAAACTACCCACCAGACACTGTCCCCGAAATTTTCGGGTAAGAATTAAAAATAAACAAGGGTGGTATCTCACTGGCGCCCGAAGGCTCCCACCTATTCTGAACAAGCGTATCCCTAATTCAATATCAAGTTGTAGTAAAGCTTCACGGGGTCTTCTCGTCCAACTGTGGTTAACGAGCATCTTTACTCGTATTGCAATTTCACCGAGTACTTCGTTGAGACAGTGCCCAAGTGGTTAAGCCATTCGTGCAGGTCGGAACTTACCCGACAAGGAATTTCGCTACCTTAGGACGATTATAGTTATCGCCGGCGTTCATTCGCGCTTGGATTCAAGGCTTCACCTTGCGGTTGACCCCTCCTCTTAACGTTCGAATACTGGCCAGGCTTCACCCCCTATACATCCTCTTGCGAGTTAGCAGAGAGCTGTGTTTTTGATAAACAGTCCCTTGGGCTCTTTAGCTGCGGCCCCATTGCTGGGGCAGGCCTTATCTCTAAATTACGGCCGCTGTTTTGCCGAGTTCCTTAACGAAGTTTCTCTCGTACATCTTAGGCTTCTCGCCTCATCTACCTGTGTCGGTTTACGGTACGATTACTGTTGCCTTGGCCCTAGAAGTTTTTCTAGTCAACTCATCCGCCTAAATTGATTCCACCTTGCGGCTTTATCTCTTTTCAACCCCTTGAAATTATTGGTCCGGATTTGCCTAGACCATTTCTTGGAGCAAAAAACGTACATACCATAGCACGCTTAGACCTGAAAGTTGCGTCCCTCCTTCGGAAAACAACAGTAGTGCTGGAATATTAACCAGCTCATCCATCGGCTGCTCCCGCACTACACGGGATAGACCTTAGGATCGACTAACCCTGGGTTGATTTTCGTTGCCCAGGAAACCTTAGATTTTCGATGGGCGGGGTTTTCACCCACCTTTTTGCTACTCATGCCAACATTCTCCCTTCTCTTCGCTCCACCATGTCTCACAACACGACTTCAACGCTGAAGAGAATGCTCCTCTACCACTTTCTAAAATTAATTAGAAAGTTCGTATCTTCGGTACTATGCTTAGCCCCGATAAATTTTCGGCGCGAAACAACTTGATTAGTGAGCTATTACGCTATCTTTAAAGGATGGCTGCTTCTAAGCCAACCTCCTAACTGTCGTAGTCACAACACCACCTTTCACACTTAGCATAAATTTTGGGACCTTAGATTACGATCTGGGCTGTTTCCCTTTTGACTAACGGACCTTAGCGCTCGTAGTCTGACTGCCGGATTATATTCCCAAGTATTCGGAGTTTGATTGAAGACGGTATCTTGCGACCCGCCCTCATCCAGTGCTCTACCCCCTGAGATAAACATCCGACGCTAGCCCTAAAGCTATTTCGAGGAGAACCAGCTATTGCCGAGTTCGATTGCAATTTCTGCGCTAACCACAAGTCATCCCATAGTGTTGCACAACTAACGGGTTCGGTCCTCCCTTCATCTTTCGATGAAGTTCAACCTGCTCATGGTTAGATCACCCGGCTTCGGGTCTTGTCCACGCGACAAATGTATCACTCGCGTTACGTGAACTTTTATGCTCATGTACAACGCGAGTGATACACAAACGGGCTGTTAACCCTCGCTTTCACTCTGCATGCTCTCCAAAGGAGATTATGCCAGCCACGTAGAACAAACTCATTGGCTCATTCTTCAATAGGCACGCCGTCGCCCCTTGCGAGGCTCCGACTCTTTGTAAATATATGGTTTCAGGTACTATTTCACCTCCCTAAACGGGATGCTTTTCACCTTTCCCTCACGGTACTTGTTCTCTATCGATCATAAGAAGTATTTAGTCTTAGGTCATAGTCGACCTGGCTTCAAACGGGATTTCACGAGTCCCGCCCTACTTAAGAACACTAGCCACGAAGAGTCAATTCCTTTCACTTACCGGGCTATCACCGTCTCTGGCCGAGCTTTCCAGCTCCTTCAATTAGAAATTGTCTTTTTTTACTTCGCCTCGTTGATCTGGCAACGGGCGCTAGGTCTTGCAACACCGATAAAACATCTGGTTCCAGAACCTTCTGTAGTCAATCTAGCGAACTAGACCAACTACGCAGTTATATCGGTTTAGACTCCTCCCCTTTCGCTCGCCACTACTCAGGGAATGATTATTATTTTCTTTTCCTCCGGTTACTAAGATGTTTCAGTTCACCGGGTCTTCCAGCTTGCCTCAAAGGTCAAGCTTCCTCTTTCTTCAAAAGAGGGGGTTTCCCCATTCGGAGATCTGCGGGTCAAAGGTTGCTTGCCACCTCACCGCAGCTTATCGCAGGCTGCTACGTCCTTCATCGTCTTCTTATGTCAAGGCATCCGCCATATACTCTTAACGAGATTTTCCCACGCTTTCATACTTAAAGTATTAAAGCGTATTTAACATCTTATTTACAGCTCCTTTTTCTCGGACGAAAAATTGAGAATAAGGAAATAAGACGTTGATTACTTACTTTATATTTTTGATGTCTTTACTCTGACATGAATTGTTAATGGACTCAGGGGCACAAAAAAACCGCTTGGGCGCGGTTCTTACTAAACAGCAAAATAGCTGATTAATTAGAATCGCTTATAAATATGGTTTCTTAATGATTTACGCATATTATTTTATGGTTTTTTAGTCCTGTTAAAACTGTAAATAATTATAACCTTTCTAAAAATATTGTCAAGAGGAAAAAATGTTAAAAAAATAGCCCAATTTTAGCTATTTTTTTTGACCTATTTTTTAACAAAAATTTAAATAAATTTTAACTATCCAGTATATCGGGATCCTCTAGATGGCGAGCCGCTTCTTCACGTTCAATTTTCCCGGTTTGAAATAAATATTTAATATGTTTATCAAGAGTAATCATGCCAACTGAAGAATGGGTTTCAATTGTGCTTTTGATTTGGGCTATTTTCCCTTCACGAATTAAATTAGCGACTGCCCCATTATTTAACAATATTTCTCTAGCGGCTATGCGACCACCATCTATTTTAGTTAACAAACGTTGCGAAATAACTGCTGTTAAAACTAAAGATAGTTGAGATTTTATTTGTTTTTGCTGATTAGGCGGAAAAACATCAATAATACGATCAATAGTTTGAGCAGCACTATATGTGTGTAAAGTTGCTAAAACTAAATGCCCGGTCTCAGCCAAAGTCACTGCCGTGGCAATTGTTTCTGGATCGCGCATTTCGCCCAACATAATCACATCTGGATCCTGGCGCAACACATGTTTTAAACCAGCCGAAAAACTAATCATGTCACTCCCTAGCTGTCTTTGTGCAATAATACTTTTATTTGGTGTGAAAACATATTCAATCGGATCTTCTAGAGTAACAATATTACAACGACGATGATTATTAATATAATTTATCATCGCTGCTAAGGTAGTTGATTTACCACAACCAGTTGGGCCGGTAACCAAAATAAAACCTTGAGGCAAGTCTAATAATTTTGCAACTGCTGGTGGCAAGCCAATCTCCTCAAGAGTGGGTTGATGTTTATCAATTATGCGAGCAACTATACTAATATTATTTTTCTCAAACGAACAGTTAATCCGAAAACGATAATCATCAATTTGATAACTAAGATCTAGATCGCGCTTATCAAAAAAACGCTCCTTTTGTTCTTTGCTTAAAAGAGCGTTTAAAAAATTATCTAAATCAACTTCAGTTAGTTTGGAAAAATTTCCTTCAGGAATAATTTCATTTATTTTTACCAATTTCCCATCAATCCGAAAAGTAGGTAGTAGGCCAAAGAGCAGATGAATATCCGAAGCTTTTTTTTCAGCGGCTAACTTAAATAAATTATTTATTTCCATACAATTTAATTTTTATTTTACCAACCCATTTTCTTTAATCCAGCCGCTGCCGCCTCTATCTGCGCCTCTTGTTTTGATGAGCCTTTGCCAGTAACAATTAATTTCTCTCCAATATAAAGTCCGACAGTGAAAATCTTAGCATGATCGGGGCCAACCTCATCTAGAATTTGATAATGTGGAGTTATTCCTTTTTGCTCTTGTGTTTTTTCTTGAAAACGTGATTTCGGATCAAGATATTTCTGATTTCTTAAAATATCATCAAGTTTAGTAACTACATTTTTTAAAATAAACTTTTTAGCCGCATTCATTCCTTGATCAAGATAAATTGCGCCAATAATCGCCTCAACTGCATTAGCTAAAATGAATTGACGTGACTTCTTATTTTTATCACGCATCTCCCCTTTAGATAAATATAAACATTCTTCAATATTTAATTCCGCCGCCACCTTATAAAGCATTTTGGCATTAACCAAGGAAGCGCGCCAGTTTGTTAAATCACCCTCTGGGGTAGAGAGAAAATTCAAATATAAAAATTCAGTTACCACAATTTCTAAAACAGCATCTCCTAAAAATTCCAAGCGCTCATTATGTCCAAGATGAAAATCAGGATGCTCGTTTAAATAAGAACGATGAACCAGGGCCTGTCTAATCAAGTCTTTATTTTTAAAAACCACTCCTAATCTTTTTTCTAATTTTTCTAAATCACTAGCTGACATAATTAATTATTTTTTTTCTCGCTTTCACTCTCTGGATTATTTTCTTGTTTAGCCGCCTCTGCTTTAGCTGCTTCAATCTCTTCTTTATTATCACGTTTTTGAATTTCTGGCTCATCATTATAAAGAGCGCCTAAAACACCATTAATAAACTTACCAGAAGTATCGCCACCGAAACTTTTCGCCATTTCAATCGCTTCATTAATAGCTACTCGGGGCGGAACGGTTGTATATAATAGTTCATAAATACCTAAGCGCAAAATATTACGATCAACAGTCGTAATCTGATCAAGGGGCCACTCAGTTGCATATTTAATAATATAATTATCAATTTTTTGATAATTATCACGAATACCAGTCACCAAATCTCTAACAAAACCACCATCATCAAAATTAGGGGCAAAATTAGAAAAATTTTCCTCAGTCAACCGCTTTAAATCGCTGTCTTTTTTTCCATTAAAGTCCCAGGCAAACAGCGTTTGTAGCGCAATTGTCCGAGCTAAATGACGATTAGACATAATTATTTTTTAACGGCCTTGGTAGATTTAGCAGCTTTAGCCGATTCTATTTTTAATACTTCACGATTTTTATAAGTACCGCAAAAAGTACAAACAGTATGAGGCTTACGCATTTTACCGCACTTTGAACACTTAGCTAAAGGAACTTTTTTCAGAGCTAAATGAGAGCGTCCTTTATGGGTTGCGGAATGAGTTTTCTGTTTTTTTGGATTAGCCATAAAATTTAAAAATAAATTAATCTTTACCTTTTTTTAGTATAACTTAATAACTGTATTAGTCAAATTAAAATTTAAACTTAAAGATTAGCCTTAAGCCTGTGGTTTTGGTCCCATCATTTCTTCAAATTCTTCCTTCTCAATTGTTTCTTTCTCTAATAAAGTATTAGCAATTAATTCTAATTTGTCTCTTTGACCATCAATAATCGCCTGCGCTTTTTGCTCTCCTTGTTTAATAAAATTAGCAATTTCTTCATCAATTTTTTCAGCCACTTTTTCGCTATAATCTCGCTGCTCATGAATTTCTCTGCCTAAGAAAATCATTTCTTCTTTTTCACCATAGGTTCGCGGACCAAGATTATCACTCATGCCATAATCAGTAACTAAACTTCTAGCTAAAGCAGTTGCCCGGCGCAAATCAGAAGTAGCTCCAGTTGTCACTTCGCCAAAAATAGTTTTTTCAGTTAAATGACCGGCCAATAAAACAGCTAAATCGGAAATAAACTCTGACTTTGGGTGAAAATGTTTATCTTCAGAAGCTGCCTGCAAAGTATAACCACCAGCGGCACCACGAGAAATAATGGAAACCTTATGTACTGGATCAGTGTTAGGTAAAAAGTGAGAAACTAAGGCATGCCCTGCTTCATGATAGGCAGTAATTTTCTTTTCTTTCTCAGTAATTATTCGGTTCTTTCTTTCTGGGCCAATCATAACCTTTTCAATCGCCTCAAACAAATCTTCATTAATAATTTCTTTTCTATTTTCTCGGGCCGCTAAAATAGCTGCTTCGTTTAAAATATTCGCTAAATCCGCTCCCGAAAAACCAGCTGTTCTCTGGGCAATCTTTTTTAAATCAACTTCTTTGGCTAAAGGTTTTTGGCGCGCATGAACATGTAAAATATCTTCGCGATCTTGTAAATCTGGCAAATCAATTATTACTCGTCTGTCAAACCTGCCTGGACGAAGTAAAGCTGGATCTAATACATCTGGACGATTAGTAGCCGCAATAACAATCACATTTTGCGTTGGCTCAAAGCCATCCATCTCTACTAAAATCTGATTCAGGGTTTGCTCTCGTTCATCATGACTACCTCCTAAACCAGAACCACGACGACGACCAACTGCATCAATTTCATCAATAAAAATAATACAAGGTGAATTTTTTTTCGCCTTTTCAAACAAAGAGCGAACACGTGAAGCTCCAACACCAACAAACATCTCCACAAATTCTGAACCAGACATGTGAAAGAAAGGAACTTGCGCTTCACCAGAAACTGAACGTGCTAATAATGTTTTACCAGTTCCTGGAGCTCCTAATAATAAAACGCCACGAGGAATTTTAGCTCCTAAATCATGAAACTTTTTCGGAAATTTTAAAAACTCAACAATTTCCTTTAACTCCTCCTTAGCCTCTTTGGCTCCAGCCACATCTTTAAAAGTTGTTCTATTTTTTTTATCCAATTTAACATCTTTCGCGGCTGCTTGACCAAAACTCATTGCCTTTGAATTAGCCCCAGAAACACCCCGCATCATAAAAAAGAGAAAAAAACCAACTAAAATAAATGGCAAAAGAAAAGGCAAAATATTAATTAAAAAATAATCCCAAGCCGTATCTTCTTTAACAGATATTTTTATCGCTGTAGCCTTAGCTGGATCAACATTATAATTACTTAATAAAGTTGAGAAAGATTCGTTTGATTCTTTTAAAGTTTTTTCTCTAGTTGAATCCTTTAAGGTCGTTAAAATATTATTTCCACTAATAATTATTTCGGAAACTTCCTCATTATTAATTTGCTTGATCAATGTTTCAATGCCAACAGTCTGCGGTTTAGTTGAATTCTCAAAAAAATAACTAAAAATAGTGCTGACCATCAAGAAAATTAGAAACAAAAATAAAAAATTTTTTATTAACTTTTTCATTGTATTTAAGGGTAATTTTATATTTTAATTATCTTTATTATAAGCTATAAAATGGTTTTTGGCAATTTTAAAATTATGGATTTTAGCAAAAGCGCCCGAGTATTTTGGGCGCTTTTTTATGTATCTTTAGACTAAATTTACTTAGCTCCTTTTTCTGACTTTACTTCTTTAGCTTTTTTATCAGACTTTTCTTCTTTTTCTTTTTTACTTACTTTTTTCTCTGCTTTCACTTCTGCTTTATCTTCAGTTTTTTTAGTTTTACTTACTTTAGCTTTAGTCTCTTTTTTTTCAGCCGTTGCTAATTTTAAACCTAAGCGATGTTCAGCTGGAGAAATACTAACCACTTCAAACTCTCTCTCTTCCCCTGCTTGATATAAGTCAGTGATTTTATCTTTCGCTCCAATATTCAACAAACTAATATGCGCCAAACCATGAATTTCTTCATCCAATTTAACAAATAAACCAAAAGGGTTAACTTTCAAAATAGTGCCCGGCACAACTTGACCAATTTTATATTTAGCGCTGGCTTCTAGCCAAGGATCAGCTAATAATTTCTTAGCGCTTAGAAAAACCTTAACACCATCAATAGAAATTATTTCTGCCTTAATCTTATCACCAACTTTATACATTTCACTTGGGGAATCAATTCTCTGCCAAGCTAATTCGGAAATATGAATCAAGCCCTCAATATTATCACCAAACATAACAAACACACCAAAGTTAGTAATCGCAGTGATCTTGCCTTCAACTTGTAAGCCAACTTGGTATTTATCTAAAGCTGGTTTTTGTTTCTTATTCCAAACATCTTTTTCACTAAAAATAACCTTATTGTCTTCTTCGTTTAAAGTAATAACCGTTACTTCAAATTCTGAACCAACAAAAGATTTTAATTTTTCTAAAATCTTACTCTTATCTCCACCCGAAACTCGCGGATAATTTTCTGGAGCTAATTGAGAGACTGGTAAAAATCCATCAATTTGACAATAACGGCTTAACAAGCCACCTTTATTAGCATCAACAATCTTAACTTTAATCGCTGTTTTTTCTTTAAAGGCCTGACGTAATTCCTGCCAAGCTTTTTCTTGACCAACTAGGCGAAAAGATAATTCTAATTCACCATTTTCATTTTCTTCATCAACAACCGCCGCCTCAATCTCATCACCTGGTTTTAAATTAGCAAATGCCTCAACTTCATTATAAAGCTCTGGGCCACGAACAACACCCATTAAAACTCCATCAATATCCAACTTAACTTCAGACTTTGAAGCGGTAACTACCTTGCCCTTCACGATATCTCCTACTTGCGGAATTTTAATTGTATCTTTATCAAGCAATTTAGCAAACTCACTACTCTCTTCCATTTTTTTATCTTCCATATTATTTTAAACTTCTTTTAAAAATAAAAAAGTTTTCTTGAACCCAGTCTTGCGACTAAGTTTTCCGGCCACCTAGACTTTTAGTCATAAAATCCGGAAAATTTATTATAGGTGCTTATTTAATTAATTAACTAAAGTATAAATAAATATATCATAATTGTCAATAATGTTCTAAAAAGAGAAAAGGCCACTATTTTTATAGTGACCTTTTTTATTTAGAAAGAACTATGAGAACCTTATATTATATAAGGATCAAGGCCCAGTACATAAAGATTACTGTGACACTGATAGCAATGAAAGCTCTCATTGCTCTCATGAAATCCTTAATTTTTGTTCTCTCTTCTTCCACCTTCTTGGTGTAGGTCTGTCTCAGCTTTTTGTATAAAAATAACTGAAACATTAGAATGAAGAGGAAAAAGACCGCTAGGACTTCCTCTCTCCCTAAAAAAATTATCAAACTGGCCATGGCAACACCAATAGTTGTCCACAGCTGTTTCCTCGTTTGCCTAGTAGTCTTACTACCCGGCACTTGCCCCTTTGATGAGGCCAAAATTTCTTCCATTGTTATGTTATTAAGGTTCATTAATTTTAAAGAACAATCACTATAATTATATTATAGCACAAAAATAAAACTTTGTCAATATAAAAAAGAAGCCCTTTTAGACCTCTTTTTTATTGCTAGAGCGGGTAACGGGAATTGAACCCGTCTCTCGACCTTGGCAAGGTCGCATAATAGCCACTATACGATACCCGCAACTCCTTATTTTAACGGTGCCGCGGGCGGGAATCGAACCCGCACTGTATCGCTACAACTGGATTTTAAGTCCAGCGCGTCTACCAATTCCGCCACCGCGGCTCATTTAATTTAAGTGGAGATGATGGGAGTTGAACCCATGTCCAATCAGTTTTTCTAAATACATTTACAAAGTTAGACCGATTTATTTTTTTAACCCCAAACATCAGAAACCGGACAAAAGCGTTTGAGGCGATCCTAATTTTGTTTCAAAATTATTTGTCAGGAGCAAATAATTTCTATCCTCATGTTCATGACACCGGTTAACGGCTATGAAGACTCACCGCCTACCGATGGTTACGGCCTTATTTATTAAGCCATAACTGGGGCATAACTTGGGGTTGCCCAAGTAAATGCTCTTGCCTTTTTGGCATTTGTCTTTTTTAACCAGTTTAACGTGGTTAGCTAAGCACGCTCTGAATATTTAGAAAAAGCTCTGACTGTCGATACCTGACATCCCCTCAACAAAATTTTTAACCTCTTTTTGTTAACGTTCTCAGCCTTCTTTCAACGTCCCTTTTCTTGATAGTTTCCCGCTTATCGTATTTCTTTTTCCCCTTAGCCACCGCAAACTCAAGCTTCAAAAAACTATGATTAGTATATATTTTCAACGGGATTAGTGTCAAGCCCTCAGCTAGCTTCTTGCCTAATAAATAATTGATTTCCTTCTTTTTTAAAAGTAGTTTACGCTCTCGGTACTGATCATAATGTAGCATGAGGCCAGCATTTTTATAGGGAGATATTTGGCAATTAATCAAGTATAATTCTGGCCGACCATTTTTAGTACGCACGCTGATATAGCTTCCTTTTAAACTAATTTGACCAGCGCGCGCTGCTTTTACTTCATGACCAAACAAAACCAGACCCGCTTCATATTTTTCCTGGATCTCATAATCAAACTTAGCTCTTTTGTTTATCGCCAATTGGGGCATAATTCCATTCCTTTAATTTTGCTATCACTTTTTCATTAGTTAAAATATTACTGACATAGCGATGATAACCCGGTTCCTCCAGCATCTTTAAAATTTCCTTATTACCAGCATATTGTTTTTTTATTTCCTCAATTTTTTCATTAATTTCTTTTTCGGTAGCAGCAATCTTTTCCACAATAGCTAACTCGCGAATAACTAAAGCAGATTTAACACGCTTAATCGCGTTTGGCAGCATGTCTAAAATTAACTGCTCCTTTGTCTTTTTTAAATGCTTAAGGTAATCTTCAAATTTTCCTCCTTGACGAAGAATGCTCTGCTCTAATTCAGCCAACATGTTACGACTTTCACTATTAATTATTTCTTCTGGCAACTCTCCAAATTTAGTACCAGCCACAATCTGACCAATTAACTCTGATTCATTGCGCATATCAGCTTGATGCTGTTTTTCATGTTCAATATTTTCCTTGATACCCTTTTTTAATTCATCAAGATTTTTAAGTTGGAAAAAAGTAGCAAATTCATCATTAAGTTCTGGTAGAGTTCTTTCATAAACACTTTTAATCTTAACAACAAAATCAATTTTCTGACCAGCTAAATCTTGGCGATGATGTTTCTCTGGATAAACTAAATTAAATTTTTTCTCCTCTCCCTGTTTAGCGCCAATTAAATGAGCATCAAAACCAGGAACAAAATAATCTTTACCAACTAATACACTAAACTCTTTATGATCACCATCTTCAAGCGGCACATTTCCCTTTAACATCTTAATATCAATAATCGCTTTATCGCCTTTCTTTATTTCTCTGTCTACTAAAACTTCTTGCGCCCGAATTTCTCGCAACTCATTAATTGTTTTTTCAACCTCTTTATCACTAACTTCAATTTTTTCAGTTTTTAATCCTAAATCTTTATATTTTCCTAAAACAATAGTTGGCAAAATTGAAACAACAACTTTATATTCCAGCGGGTTATTTGGAGCTAGTTTAGTTACATTAACTTGTGGTTGTCCCACTGCTTGACGATCTGTAATATTCTTCTCAACTGCCTCATCAATTGTTTTATGAATAGCCATATTCGCTGCTTCCTCTAAAATAGTCATTTCACCAACTTTTTGTTTCAAAATTTCTAAAGGAACCTTGCCTTTTCTAAAGCCTTCCACTTTCACCTCTTCAGATATTTTTTTCGCTCCTTTTTCAATATAGGGCGCAAACTCTTCAACGCTCAACTCAACCGTTAATTCAATTTGCGATTTCGCTAAATCTTTTTTACTTACTTGCATATATTTATATATTTTATCTGTCTTAGAGCAACAAACCAACAATCAACAAAGCAACAATATTTAAAACTTTAATCATTGGATTGATTGCTGGGCCAGCCGTATCTTTATACGGATCACCCACTGTATCACCAGTCACTGCGGCCTTATGGGCATCTGAACCTTTACCACCAAAATTACCTAATTCAATATATTTTTTTGCATTATCCCAAGCACCTCCACCAGAAGTCATGGAAACTGCTACAAAAATACCGGTCACGATTGAACCCACAAGTAAACCACCTAAAACTTCAACACCACGACCTGGAGCAATTAAATTAAAGAGAAAACCAACAAGGATAGGCACGACAACGGGGATTAAGGCTGGAATAATCATTTCCCGAATAGCCGCTTTAGTCACAATATCAACAGTGCGGCCATAATCTGGTTTTTCAGTGCCAGACATGATGCCAGTTTTTTCCCGAAACTGGGCCCGTACATCTTCAACCACCGAACCGGCTGCTTTGCCAACTGCCTGCATCGCCATAGCACCAAATAAATAGGGTAGCGCGCCACCGATAAATAAACCGATTAGCACATAAGGATTATCAATTAAAAACTGTGCTGACCCACCTGAACCTTTTATCTTAAAAGTAAAATCAGCAAACAAAACTAAAGCCGCTAAGGCTGCTGAGCCAATGGCATAGCCTTTAGTAACTGCCTTGGTGGTATTACCAACCGCATCTAATGGATCGGTAATATTGCGCACATCTTCACCTAATTCAGCCATTTCAGCAATACCGCCAGCGTTATCAGTAATCGGACCATAGGCATCAATAGTAACAATAATGCCAGCCATTGATAACATAGCCATGGCCGCAATCGCAATGCCATATAAGCCTGCCAAAGAATAAGCTCCTAGAATAGCTAAACAAATAACTAAAATAGGCAAAGCGGTAGATTTCATGGAAACAGCTAAGCCAGCAATAACATTAGTGCCGCTGCCAGTTGTTGAAGCCTCAGCAATTTCTTTAACTGGCTTATAAGCAGTTGAAGTATAGTATTCAGTGATAATAACTAACAAGCCAGTTACCGCTAAACCGATTAAACTAGCTAAATAAAGTTTCCAACTCAAAGCACCACTAATCAAATATTTAGTGATTGGATAAAAAGCAATCGCTGCCAAAACTCCAGAAGCAATTAATCCTTTATACAAAGCCGGCATGATTTTATTTTTCTTACCCAAACGAATAAAGAAAATTCCAATAATAGAAACAATGATTGAAGCTGAGCCAAGAATTAATGGGAATAATATAATATTGTCATTACCCGGGAAAGTTAAGGCACCTAAAACCATGGCGGCAATTAAAGTCACCGCATAAGTCTCAAATAAATCAGCGGCCATACCAGCACAATCACCCACATTATCACCCACATTATCAGCAATCACTGCTGGATTACGAGGATCATCTTCTGGAATATTGGCTTCCACTTTACCAACTAAATCAGCTCCGACATCAGAAGCCTTGGTGTAAATACCTCCTCCTAGGCGAGCAAAAATAGAAATTAAAGAACCACCAAAAGCAAAACCAATAATTGCCTGCAAATCACGTGTTAAAAAATAAAAACCAGCTGTCCCTAAAAGAGCTAAACCAACCACTAACATGCCAGTAACACTACCACCTTTAACCGCTACATTTAAAGCTTTCTTTAGACCACCACGAGCTGCTTCCGCTGTACGTACATTAGCGCGCACACTAACAAACATTCCAATATAACCAGTTAAAGCTGATAAAGCGGCGCCAATAATAAAAGCCCAAGCTGTCGTCCAGCCCAATGATGGGATAAAACCAATAATTAAAAATAAAACAATAGCGACGATCGCCACAGTTTTATATTGACGATTAAGAAAAGCTTTTGCTCCATCTTGAATCGCCTGAGCAATTTCTTTCATCTTATCGTTGCCCTCCGGTAAACGTAAGATTGATGCAATTACAATGCCACCATAAATAATGGCCACTAAAGCGCATCCGATAATAAATAATGTCATTGTCATAATGTTTAAAATTATATTTATATTTATTTATTTTGCTAATTTTTCTTCAACAATTTCCTCTTTAGCTTTTTCTGTCTCCTTTTTTTCTTCTTCATTATTCTCGTCCTTAACAACCTCACTTTCTTTAACTTCTTTAGTCTCTTCGGTTTCTTCAGTCATTTTAGTATTTTCACCATCACTTTCTACAATCTTCTTTTCTCCATCCTCAGCTGCCTCAATAATATCAATTTTCCAGCCAGTTAAACGAGCTGCTAAACGAACATTTTGACCATTTTTACCAATAGCCAAAGACAACTTATCAGAATCAACTTTCACGATCGCTTTATGTTCCTCCTCATCAAGCTCAATAGAAATCACTTTAGCTGGAGCTAGCGCATTGGCGATAAATTTAGCCGCGTCTTCATTCCATTCAATAATATCAATCTTTTCTCCACCAAGCTCATTAATAATTGTTTGGATACGACTGCCTCGTTGCCCAACACAAGATCCAACTGGATCAACATTTTCAGCATCACTCCAAATCGCTACTTTAGAGCGAGAACCCGCTTCACGCGCAATCCCCTTGATTTCTACTAAACCATTAGAAATTTCTGGGATTTCTAAATAAAATACTTTTCTTAAAATTTCTTCACTGCGACGAGATAAAACTATTTCTGGAGCCTTATGTCCTTCACGTACTTCTTTAATAAAAACCTTAATGCGATCATTCGGATTATAACGTTCGCTAAAAATTTGCTCTTCAGCCGGCAAAATGCCAATTGCTTTACCTAAATCAACAAAAACAAAACGACCCTCACGACGTTGTACAATACCAGAAACCACCTCATTTTCCTTATCTTTAAATTCACCAAAAATCATATCTCTTTCCATCTCTCGTAGTTTTTGAATAATAACTTGTTTAGCAGTTTGGGCTGCCATCCGACCATAGCTTTCTGGAATCGGCAAATCAGTTACTATTTCATCACCAATTTTAGCACCATGTTTTAAAATCATGGCTTCTTTTAATTGAATATCAGTTTTGGGATTAAATTTTTTCTTTTCTTCTTCACTAGACTCCTCCTCAACAACATAAAAACTACGTGTCTCCTCGCTAAACTCTTCTTTCTTTTTTTCAACGGGAGCTGGATTATATAAATTTTTCAACATTTCCGCTTCTTCTGCTTCCGGTAAATTTTCCACTACTGTTTTCACATCAAAAATCTTTGATTCACCGGTAACTGGATCAAATTTAACACGAATATTTTGATTACGTTCGCCAAAATCTTTACGATAGGCAGCCGCTAAAGCTAGCTCAATCGCCGAAATTACCGATTGATAATCAAGATTCTTTTCTTCGCATAATTGTTTAATCGCTGTATTAATTTCAGACATATATTTTATGTATTTTTATGTATTTTATATATATTTATAGAAAAAGCTAATTGTCGGAAACAACTAGCTTTCTACTAAATATGATACCACATTAATTATTTTTGTCAAAAAACTCACTAAACTTCACTTAACTTCCTTTTAATTTTAAAAAAGAAATCTTTTATAACCTTTTATTGACAAATCTAGGGCTCTGATTATAAAAAGAGTTAGAGCCCAAGAAGCTAAAACAATAATTAAGCCAATCACCGCATTTTTAATTTGGGTCATTGCCTTTTTAGTTTTATCCTCATTGCCAGCAGCGGTCATCCATTGGAAACCAGCAAAAATTAATAAACTCAAAAAAATTACTCCCAAAAGCTGCAAAGCTAAAATAATAATCCGAGCCACAATAACACGCACATCCATTACCCTGCCGCCATAAGCAGAGCCAATTTCATTTATTCCGACCTGGCTATCAATTAAAGAGACATCAGCTAATGCTGGAGTAGAAGCTGGCACAATAATTAAGCTTAAAATCATTAACAGGGCGAAAGAGAGAAGCTGTTTTCTAAAAGTTTTCATAAATATGTTATAATTATTATGATTCATAATCTATCTTTGCGCGAGCAAAGATCTATTCTTATTATACAAAACCACCCCTAAAAATACAAGAAAAATGAGTTTAGCAAAAAAAATTGCACATAATACTTTAGCCCAAATTATCGGCAAAATAATCGCCACTATTCTTGGTCTTTTTTCTTTGGCTTTAATAACTCGTTATTTAGGCCAAGCTGGTTTTGGTGAATATACCACCATTACCACTTTTTTAACTTTTTTCGCCACTATCGCTGATTTAGGACTTACCTTAATTACTGTCCAAATGATTAGCGGCGAAAAGGATAATGAAAATAAAATACTAAACAATCTTTTTAGTTTGCGCTTAGTTTCAGCCTTAATTTTTATCGGACTAGCGCCTCTATCTGTTATTTTCTTTCCTTATAGCGGAACTATAAAGATTGGTGTTTTAATAGCTGCCGCCTCTTTTGTTTTTCCCGCTCTCAACCAAGTTATCGTTGGCTTATTCCAGAAAAAACTATGTATGGAGCGATCCGCTCTGGCTGAAGTTATTAGTCGGGTTGCCCTACTTATTGGAATTATTATTGCCCAAAAACTTGGTTGGGGCTTAAATGGTATTTTAATAGCCACTGTCGCTTCTAGTCTAGTCAGCTTTTTATTACACTATTTCTTTTCTCTTAAATTTGCTTTCATCAAACTTGAATTTGATTTATCTTTATGGAAAAAAATTATTAGTCGCTCTTGGCCACTAGCTATTACCATTATTTTAAATCTTATTTATTTACGAGCTGATACCCTTATTTTATCTTTATTTAAAGAACCAGAAGTAGTTGGTCTTTATGGCGCTACCTATAAAATAATTGATGTCTTAACCACTCTTCCTTTTATGTTTGCTGGTTTAATTTTACCGATATTAACTGCTTCCTGGGTTAATAATAACAAGGATTATTTTAAAAAAGTACTACAAAAATCTTTTGATTTTATGGCCATCATCGCTATTCCTCTAATTATCGGCTCAGAATTTCTTGGTCGCCAAATCATGACTTTTGTCGCTGGAGCAGATTTTGCTCTAGCCGGCGATATTCTAAAAATATTAATTTATGCCGTTGTAGCTATCTTTTTAGGAACAATGTTTTCTCATGCCATTATTGCTATTAATCAACAAAAGAAAATGATTGCTTTTTATCTTTTTACTAGCATCACCGCTCTAGCAGCCTATTTTTATTTAATTCCTCGGTATTCCTATATCGGCGCAGCGGCCGTAACTATCTATAGTGAAGTATTAATCGCTCTTTTCTCCGCCTACTGCGTTTTTAAATATGTTCATTTCTTACCTAATTTAAAAATTAGCCTAAAATCTTTATTAGCCAGCTTAGTCATGGGTATTTTTCTTTATTTCTCCGCTGATTATGCCAACCAAGGAATTGGTCAACTCATTTTAATTATTCTGATTGCTTGCGCCCTTTATTTTATTTTTCTATATTTGATTGGTGGTATAAAATCAGCTGATTTAAAATCTATTTTTAAAAAACAAAGCAAGGGTGGCGGACAAAGCTATAGCCCCGGAATTAATCTGTAAATATATCTAATTTAATTATTATGACAACCATTACTTTTCCTGAAATTATTTCTGAAACTAAAGATTATTTAGTAATAAATAAGCCGGCCGGCTTGGCTGTGCATGGTGGTGGCAATATTAAAGAGGTGACCTTAGCTGACTTATTAATTAAGCGTTATCCAGAAATAAAAACAGTTGGCGATAACTCTCTTCGTCCGGGAATTGTTCATCGCCTAGATAAAGAGGTTAGTGGTTTAATGGTAATCGCTAAAAATCAAGAAACTTTTTTACACTTAAAAAATCAATTTAAAGATCGCGATGTTAACAAAGAATATTTAGCTTTAGTGCACGGCAAAATACTTAATGATTCGGGGGAAATAAACTTTCCCATAAAACGCTCTCAAGCAGGCCATAAAATGGCTGCTCTCCCAAACAACGCTGTTAATCTTTTAAGTCGTCGCCACCCAACTAGTCGCGATCAAGGCAATATTGAAGGTTTCTTTAAGGCCCGCGAAGCTATTACTCTCTATACGGTCATCCAGCGCTTCATCAATTTCACTTTAGTTCAAGTAAACATAAAAACTGGCAGAACCCACCAAATTCGTGTTCATTTTTTTGCTCTGGGTCATCCCCTAGTTGGCGATTCCCTTTATTTTAATAAAAAAGCAAAAATTAGAAATCAAAAAAATCCTCTAGGAAGAATATTTTTAGTTGCCACTAAATTAAGCTTTAAAGATTTAAAGGGGGAAAGCAAAAATTTCTCCTTAGAAATGCCTAGTGAATTAACTGAATTTTTAAAAACTATCAAATAAAATTAGGTACCTATTTTTGACGACAGAGATAATTTTTATTATAATTAAAGGGTCTATAAAAATTATTAATACTTAATAATTAAATAATTATAAATAATATGAAAAAATTTCTTTCTGCTTTTAAGCAAAAAAAGACTTCGCCAACAATTTGGATTATTATTGCTCTGCTAATTATTGCTGGCCTAATCATTTCTTTAACTTTAGTTAAAGATCGTGATGAAAAAAATATAATCAAGCCCGGAAAAAACATTAGTGTTGAAGAAGCTAAAGAGGTAGCAACTAACTTTATTAACACTTATTTAATGCAGCCAGGCAGCGAAGCAATTGTTAAAGATGTGGTCACTGAATATGGTTTATATAAACTTAGCATTGATGTAACCAGTGATCTTGTAGAATCATATCTTACTAAAGATGGACGATTATTCTTCCCTCAAGCTTTAGATATTAAAGAAATAGAAGAATATGTAATGAATAATAATAGCAGCGCCTCACAAACTCCAAGCGCTACCGTAACTACTAAAAATGACAAGCCAGTAGTTGAGCTTTTTGTAATGAGCTATTGTCCTTACAGTATCCAAATTGAAAAAGGTCTTTTATCGGTCCTAGAAACCCTTGGTGATAAAATTGATTTTCAATTAAAGTTCTGTAACTATGCTATGCATGGTGAACAAGAATTACAAGAAAATTTAATCCAATACTGCGTCCAAAAAGAAGCGCCAACTAAATTAGGAGCTTATTTAAATTGCTTTTTAGAGGCCGGTGAAACAAGTGCTTGTTTAAGTGAAGCTAAAATAAACGAAAAGGCTATTAATAATTGTGTTACTAAAACTGATAAAGAGTTTAAGGTCACCGCTAACTTTAAAAACCAAGTTGACTATCAGGGAAGTTTCCCTAGCTTTAATGTTCACAAAGACGATAACCTTAAATATAGCGTCGGTGGTTCACCAACTTTGATTATTAATGGTGAAAACATCCAAAGCAATCGTGATAGTGCCTCTCTTTTAACAACCATCTGCAGCGCTTTTAATGAGCAACCAGCAGAATGCCAAGCTGCTCTTTCTAGTGCTTCCCCTTCCGCCGGTTTTGGTTTCGGCACAAGCTCCAACTCAGCTAATTATGATTGCAACTAAATAAAAATTTAACACTTTAAATAAAAAAAAGACTGTCTTAATTGACAGTCTTTTTTAATCTTTACTTTTAATTAAATTATTTACTTAATAAATTAATTAATCTTTTATTTAAGTAAATTTTCAATTTCCTCTTTTAGAGATTCTTTATTGCGCAAACCAATAAATTCACCGATAACTTGTCCGCCTTTAAATAATTTCATATTCGGGATGCTTTGAATTTGATATTCAGTTGCTAAATCCTGATTAGCGGCATCATCAGTGTTTACTTTCACAATTTTAATTTGGCCAGCCATTTCTGCGGCTAATTCATCAAGGATTGGGCTCATCATCTTACAGGGCATACACCAAGGTGCCCAAAAATCTACTAAAACCGGTGTATCTGCTTTTAAAACTTCGGTAGCAAAATTATTGCTGGTTATTTCTAAGGCTTGTGACATAAAATTATATTTATTATTTTTATTATTATTTTTTATTATACACTAAAAACTAGCTAAAAGAAAAATTATTTTTTCAAAATTAACCAAAAATTATTTCGCTCCTTTTTACAAGAAAGTATTTTTAAACCCGCTAACCCTGCTAATTTCTTTAATTCTCTTTTAGTAAAGGCATGATAATAGCGATTCGTCTTCTCCTCTCCTTGAGAATTTTTCCAAGGAAATATTAAATCATTTGCCTCAAAGTCATAACCGCCGAATAATTTTAAAAAATAATTTTTAATTAATTGCTGACGATGCTTTTTAAAAGCCCAGAGATTCCAATTACTAATAATGATTTCACCGCTCTCTTTTAATCTCTTAGCCATCTCTTTTAAGGCTCTCACCCTTAATTCCTCTCCCGGAAGATGCTGAAGAACAGCTAGGCAAAAAATAAAATTATAATCATTGCCAATAACCTCGTCAGAACTATCTAGATCTAAAATATTAGCCACAATAAATTGTTTATGCGGATAATTATTTTTAGCTAAAGAAATTAAGTTAGCGCTATTATCAACTCCTAAATAATTAATCTGCTTTTCTTTTAAGGCCTCTAATAAACGACCATTACCACAACCTAAATCTAAAACCCGATCTCCATCTTTCACTTTTTCAGCCAAAACTCTTATCTCCGGCCAAATTTCTTTTTTTCTTGTGATATCAAAATCAGTCGCAATATCTTGATAATTACGACACACCATCGCTAATAATTTTTGCACCTTTTCCGCCTTCATGTTTTCAATTAAAAATTAATCTAACAACTTAAATATTCCTTCTTAGTATAGTCTTCGCCGCCCCGCGCCTTAATCTGATTCATTTTTAAACAATTATCACACCGACCACAAGGCCGAGCATTTTCATCACCAAAATATTTTAAAATATATTCCTGACGACAACCGAGCTGATAAACATAACTTTCCATTTCATCTAATTTTTCATAAGCTCGCGCCGCTTTGGCTTTTAGTCCCTTATAATCAAGATTAACATCGCCCGGTTCAACTATTTTTAAAATTTTTATTTCCGTCCCACGAAATGGTGGCCGATATTCAACTAAATCTTTTTCTGCTAATTTTTTCACTACCCGGAGCAATGCGTCTTTTTTTACCTTCAACACAATAGCCACTTCTTCTGGATTAAAATCCCAGCCCGTCATTAATTCTGATAAATAACGTTCGCCTAATTTTTCTGCTATTTCCATTTGGCTTTTAGCTCGCTTACTAATAGACGCCATTATTTCTAACCAATCTTTTTTTGCTTTCAAAAAAGAATTACTTGTTTTTTCTTTCGGCCGAGAAATATATCCTTCTTTTTCTAAAATTTTTAACGCCGTACCAATCGCCATCTCTGGTACAGATTCCGAAAGACTCTGAGCAATTTCAGCATAAGTCAATAAAATTGAAGCACTTTCATCAATTTCTAAACTAACCCGGCGTAATAAAAAATCATAAATTTCTAAAATAATGTTTGGATCGGGATTGTCTCCTTTAATAAAAAACTCCCTTAAATATCGGTCTTGTTGATGATAGAACAAGAGACAAAAACTTGGCTGCCCGTCACGCCCGGCTCGTCCCGCCTCTTGATAATAAGCTTCAATTGTTCCCGGCAAATCATGATGAATAACAAAACGAATGTCTTTTTTATTAATGCCTAAACCAAAAGCATTAGTAGCTACTACTACTTGAGCATCACCGGTCATAAATTTTTCCTGCACCCAATTCCGACTTTCCGCGTCCATTCCAGCATGATAAACCACGGCCTTAATTCCATGATCAGTTAATACTTCAACTAGTTCATCAGCTTTAGAACGTGTCCCTACATAAATAATGCCTGAACCTAGAGCTGCGTCAGAAGTTAATAAATCAACAATGCTTTCAATTTTTTTGCCATTAGCCGCTGGCACAACCGCAAATTGTAAATTAGGCCGGGCAAAACCAGTGATAACTACCTCTGGGTCCTTTAACTCTAATTGTTTAATAATATCATCACGAACCTCTGGTGTTGCTGTGGCTGTTAAAGCAATCACCACTGGAGAACCAACAAATTTTATAGCTTCTTTCAGTCGTAAATAACTTGGACGAAAATCATGCCCCCACTGACTAATACAATGTGCTTCATCAACGGCAAATAAAGAAACTTTTATCTTTTTTAATTCAGTAATAAATGCTTGGTTATAAAAACGTTCGGGGGCAATATAAACAATTTTATAAAAACCACTTTTAATTTGAACTAAGCGCTTTGCTGTCTCTTGGGGTGAAATTGAAGAATTAATAAAAGTCGCTGGTATGCCAACTTTCTCCAAAGAATCAACCTGATCCTTCATTAAAGCAATTAAAGGAGAAATAACCATCGTTATCCCCTCTAACACTAAGGCTGATAATTGATAAATTAAAGACTTCCCCGCACCAGTTGGTAAAACCACTAAAGTATTTTTCTTTTCTAAAATATTATCAATCGCTTTTTCTTGTCCTGGACGAAAAGATCCATATTGAAAATGGATCCTTAAAAGCTCCTTAAGTTGTTCTTTTTGCTTATTGATCATTCTGCTTTCTCTTAAAAATTTCTAAAACATTTTGAAACAAAAAAGCAATCGTCATTGGGCCAATTCCTCCTGGAACGGGTGTAATATATTCTGCCTTATCTTTAACATCCTCATAATCAATGTCCCCCAAAACTTTTCCTTCAACTTTAGTAGTTCCAATATCAATCATCACCACGCCCTTTTTAATTATTTCTTTTTTAATGGAATGTGGTAATCCTAAAGCGCTAACCAAAACATCAGCCTCGTCCGATTTCTCCGGCGGTAAAACTTCTAGCCCCTTATTTTCAAGCATTTTTTTAACACCCTCGCCAAAAACCTTAGAATTATAAAAAACACAAACTGTCTTATTAGCACTTATAAAACTTATTTCCTCTAAACAAGCAGCCACTGCTGCTATCACTGGAGAAACAATAAAATCAGGATGCTCTGGATGAAAACCATCAACATCTTTATCAGATTTAATTGCTCTAATTATCTTATCGGTATCAAATTTAGCCGGCAAAGGTAGTTGCAGTAAAATACCGTCTATTAAGGGATCATTATTTAAAAAATTAATAGTATCTAAAATTTCTTGCTCTGAAGTAGTTTCTTCTAACCTATATAAATGGGTATCAACCCCCACTTTTTTCCCTTCTCTTTCTTTTAAAGAAACATAAAGTTTAGAGTCCTCTCTTTCCCCTACTAAAATAATGGCCAAGTTTGGTCTTGGTCCATGAAAATCAAATATTTCTTTAGCGATATTGTCTTTAATTCGTTCCGCTATCGCCCGACCATCAATCTTTTTTACCATATTTATTAAAGTTTATTTTTATTTTGTCGGAATCGGAAATTTGCCACACAGTTCTTTAACTGCTTGTTTTAATAAAACTAATTTTTCCTCTTGATCTCTATTGTTAAAAGCCTCATCAATATATTCAACAATTAATTTCATTTCTGCTTCCTTCATGCCCCTAGTAGTGGCCGCCGCTGTACCAATTCTTATACCTGACGGATTTAGTGGTGGATTAGGATCGTTAGGAATAGTGGAGCGTGAAACAGAGATGCCAATCATTTCTAATATTTTTTCGGCTTCTTTACCAGCCAGATCTTTATTAGATAAATCAATCACCATTAAATGATTATCTGTACCGCCAGAAATAATTTTATAACCCCGGGCTATAAACTCTGCCGCCATCGCCTGAGCGTTTAAAATCGTTTGCTTAGCATATTCAATAAACTCGGGAGTTAGTGCTTCACCAAAAGTCACTGCTTTAGCTGCTGTAATATGGTCATGTGGTCCACCTTGCATTCCTGGAAAAACCGCCCGATCAACCTGCTTAGCATATTTTTCTTTACACATAATTATTGCTCCCCGTGGACCACGCAAAGTTTTATGGGTGGTGGTAGACACCACATCAAAAATTGGCACCGGATTCTTTAATTGTTTGGCGGCAATTAAACCAGCAATATGAGCAATATCAGCAAAAGTATAAGCTCCGATTTCGTCAGCAATTTCTTTAAATTTTTGCCAATCAATCTCTCTAGAATAAGCTGAAAAACCAGCTACAATCATTTTAGGTCTTTCTGCTAAAGCAATACGGCGCACCTCCTCCATATCAATCATACCTGTTTCTGGATTAAGGCCATATTGAACAAAATTATATAAACGTCCAGAAAAATTAATTTTATGTCCATGCGATAAGTGTCCGCCATGATCTAACTTTAAACCCAAAACCTTATCTCCCGGATTTAAAAAAGCCAAATACACCGCCGCATTAGCCGGTGAGCCAGATAATGGTTGAACATTAACATGCTCGGCAGCAAATAATTTTTTCGCCCTAGTAATCGCCAAATTTTCTATCTCGTCAATATTATTATTGCCACCATAATAACGACGGCCAATATAACCCTCGCTATATTTATTAGTTAAAACAGTGGCTAACGTTTCCAGGACAGCTGGCGAAACATAATTTTCTGAAGCAATTAATTCTAATTCGTCATTTTGTCTTTTTTCCTCTCGCTCAATAATCTCCCAAACAGCTGGATCTTGTTGTCTTAAATGTTCGTATTTCATGTTTTTAAAGCTTATTTATAATTCTATCTTAATTTAGCCAAAACCTTTTGTCAAAAAAGCCTATAAATTTTTTATCATATAGGTTTTTTTCAATTTATAACCAAATTTTTTATAGTATCCACGCACACCAACTCCGGAAATTATCGCTAATTGATTAAACCCGGCTGCCTTAACTAATTTCTCAGCCGCCCCTAATAATTTTTTACCTAAACCACTATGTTGTACCTTTTTAGCAGCACCAATTGCCACTAATTCACCATAAACATGAAGCTCACGAATAATCGCTGGAGCAATCGGACTATGTTCATCAATTCTCAAGCGACAAAAACCAAATAATATTTTTCCATCACAACTATCAGCACTAATAAAATATTCCTGCCCACCAGAAGCTGGATAAGTAACCACATTTAACTGATATTTTTTTATTGGCTGATCTTGGGCTTCGCGACAGCGAATACAGCGACACTCAACCCCCTTTTGCTGCATCACCTGACGCAAATTAGTAATCTTATTGCCAGCCACAATAGACTCAGCTGGAATATCACGAATTAAACGAATAATCCGCACATAAGTTGGCACTACTTCTTTACATTTAATAATTAAATTTTGCAGAACCCGATCAGAATATGGCTGATATTTTCCTTGCTGATACCATTGATATAAAAGACTTCCTTGAGTCACTACTGTTGGATAAAACTTTATTTGATCTGGCTGAAATCTATCATCACTAAATAATTTTTTAAATAATTGTAAATCTTTTTTAGGCGTTGCTCCGGGTAGAGCCGGCATTAAATGATAGGTAATTTTAAAGCCAAATTGTTTTAATAATTTGGTTGCCTCAACAATTTCTTTAACACCATGACCCCGTTTATTCAATCTCAAAATTTCATCATCAATTACTTGCACTCCCGTTTCTACTCGCGTACAACCAAGCTCTCTCATTTCTCTCAGTTCTTCTTCATTAATATAGTCCGGGCGAGTTTCTAAAGTCACTCCAACAATATTATAGACCGCTGTTTCATTTTTCTTTTGCTCTTTATTTAATAATTTTTTTAATTCCTCAAGACTTAAATTTTTTTTATAACTATTTTTTAAATCTATTTTCTGTTTTTGAAAATCATTAGCAGCTTTAAAGCAATTTAAAATATACCAATACTTATATCTCGCCGGTAAATAACTCCAAGTCCCGCCAATAACAATTAATTCTATTTTAGTCGGTTGATGTCCATTATTAACTAGAGCTTTTAAGCGAGAAATTACTTGAATATAGGGATCGTAGTGACAGCGAATCGCCCGCATGACCGCTGGCTCATTAGATAAATAGCTGGTTGGCACATCTTTTTCATGTGGACAATAAGCACACTGACCCGGACAAGGATAAGGTTTAGTTAAAACGGCAACTGGAGCAATGCCAGACATAGTACGAATGGATCTTTTACGTAAAACTTTTTCTAACGTAGCTGATTGTTTAATTTTTTTCTCCTTTAACAAACGACGATATTCTTTTAGAATATCTGAATTTAAAATTGCTGGTAAACTAAATTTTTTACATAAAGCTCGCTTAATTGCCTCTAAATCATCACGATTTTTTATCTTTTCACTATAATTTATTAATAAATATTCTATTGCTTTAACCATATAGTTCCTGTTATACTTAAGTTATAATCTACTTAACAATATACCATTTTTTCTCATTTCACAACATTAAATTAAACTTATATGAAAAATCGTTTTATTAAATTTATACTCGCTTCCGTCTTATTATTCCTACCTTTTAGTGCTGCCCAAGCTTTTAGTATTAAAGCCAGTGAGACAGTCCATATTCCAGAAGACGAAATTATCAGCGAAAATCTTTATGTCACCGGCCAAATAATTACCATTGATGGTGAAATTGCTGGAGATTTAATTGCCATTGCTCAAACCATCAATGTTAATGGTCGTATTGAGGGTGATATAATTGGTGTTGCCGAAGAAATTACTGTTAATGGTCAAGTAAACGGCAATATTCGCGCTATCGGAGCAACTATTAATCTCAACGGCTCAGTTGCTCGGAATGTTAATATCTTTAGCGAAACTACTATTCTTGGTCCTAACAGCAAAATTGGCTGGGATCTGACAGCGGCAGGCAATTTATTAGAATCGGCTGGTCATATTGACGGTGACTTAACTGGATTATTCGGACGCCTTCTTGTTTCCGGAGAAGTTGGTAAAAATATTAAAGTTAAAATGTCCGATAATGTTTTAGATGGAGCCTTAATTATTTCTCCCGAAGCAACTATTAATGATAACCTAACTTATATTTCTAAAGCCGATGCTCAAATTGACGAAGAAGCAAAAATTCTTGGTGAAATAATTAAAAAAATTCCGTCAACTCAAGCGGGTGTTAATTTTTTTGAGTGGTTATGGCCAACAATCTATTCAATTTTTGGCGCTTTAGTAGTTGGTTTAATTTTTGTCTTTCTAATTAAAGAACCAGCTCCAAAGATAATTAAGAAAATAAAAGAAAACCCTCTTCGCTCTTCTCTTTATGGTTTGATTTTAATGTTTACCCTACCATTAATCGCCATTTTATTAATCTTTACCCTAATTGGTATTCCCCTATCCTTAATAATTTTCGTTGTCTGGCTAGTCTGTCTTTATCTCGCCAAAATATTTACAGCTATTTTAATCGGCGACTTAATTCTAAAAAATATTAATAAAAAAAATACCCCTAAATTAATTTGGTCTTTAATTTTGGGTGTCACTCTTTGCTGGTTATTGTTTGCCGTCCCGTATGTCGGCTGGTTATTTAGTTTAATTTCAGCTTGGCTTGGTCTGGGCGGAATCTTTGTTTATGCTTCCAATCAATCCAAACATCTTTAAAGCTTACGATATTCGTGGTCTTTACGGAATTGACTTTGACGACGAAATGGCTTATTTATTAGGCCAAGCTTTTATTGAGCTACGCAAAAATGATGCGGATTGTCCAGCAAATAAAACCCTGCGAATAGCTGTCGCTTATGATATGCGACTATCTTCCCCGACTCTAAAAGATAAATTAATTGACGGATTAATCGCCGCCGGAGCTGAAGCAATTGACTTGGGTCTTATTTCTACACCAACTTTTTATTTTGCGGTAGCTAAATATAATTATGACGGCGGAATTATTGTCTCGGCCTCACATAACCCCAAAGATTGGAATGGCTTTAAACTAGTGAGAGCTAAGGGTGTTCCCATTAGTGGCGAAACTGGCATTGAGTTTATTAAAGAGAAAATTTTAGCTAATCATTTTTTACCAGCGAAACAACCAGGACAAGTTTCATACAATATGGGCTCCTTAAAAGATGAACTTGAATATACACTTAGCTTGACTGATATTAAAAAAATCAAAAATCTAAAAATTGTTACTGACACTGCCAATGGCATGGGAGCTACTTATCTTGAACTACTATTGAGAGAATTGCCAGGTGAAACAATCTTTTTAAATTCTAAACTTGATGGCTCTTTCCCGGCTCACGAAGCCGATCCCTTAAAGGCAGAAAATTTAGTTGATCTCTCTAAAGCAGTAATTACTCATGGAGCTGATTTAGGCATTTCTACCGATGGTGATGGTGATCGTATATTTTTTATTGATAACCAGGGAGAAGTAATTAATCCAGCTATTATTCGTGGTTTACTGGCTCAATCATTTTTAGCTGATAAACCAGGGGCTAAAATTGGTTATGATATTCGTCCGGGTAAAATAACTCCTGATATGATTACCGCTGCTGGCGGCATTCCAGTACTTACTCGTGTTGGTCACTCTCTAATTAAAGAACAGATGCTCAAAGAAGATATTTATTTTGCTGGAGAATCTTCTGGACATTTTTTCTTTAACAGCCCAATTGGTTGTTTTGAATTTCCTGGTTTAATGATTTTAAAATTATTAACTCTTTTTTCCGCCAGTGATCAAAAAATTGCTGAACAAATTAAACCCTATAAAAAATATTTTCTTTCTGGAGAAATAAATAGAACGGTGACTGATAAAGACGCTGTTTTTCAAGCAATTAAAGAAAAATATGCGGATGGAAAAATTAGCGAGCTTGACGGTGTCAGTGTTGAATATGCTGATTTTTGGTTTAATGTCCGCGGCTCAAACACTGAACCAAAAATCCGTTTAAATCTTGAGGCCACTAGCCAGGAAAAAATGGCAGAAAAACGGGACGAAGTTTTGGAACTAATTAAATAAAAATAAAATTAAAAAAGAGCTATCGTTAACATAGCTCTTTTATATTATCTTATTTTTTATTCCTTAATAGCCGCGGCGACCACCTTAACTGCTTCTTTATCCAGGGGACTTGGCAAAATTAATTCAGCCGTTGGCTCTTTAATCAAACTAGCTAAATTTTCAGCTGCCTTAATTAACATAGACTCGGTAATTTGTTTTACTCGCTGATCAAGCGCGCCCCGAAAAACTCCTGGAAAAATTAAAACATTATTAATTTGATTAGGATAATCACTGCGCCCAGTGGCCACTATTAAAGCGCCCGCCTTTTTTGCTTCCTCTGGCATAATTTCTGGTATAGGATTAGCTAAAGCAAAAATAATTGGCTTAGCCTGCATGCTCTTAACCATTTCAGCACTTAAAATTCCCGCTGAACTAACTCCAATAAAAATATCCGCCCCCTGAAGAACTTCACCTAAATCACCAGTTTTGTTTGTTTTATTGGTAATCAGTGCTAACTCTACTTTTACTGGTGTCAAACCTACACGATTTTTATAAATCGCTCCCTGTCTATCACAAACCACGATATTTTTAAAACCGTAAGCTAATAATAATTTTGTAATAGCCACCCCAGCCGCTCCCGCACCACTAATAACTACCGAAACATTTTCTGGATCACTGCCTCTAACTTTTAAGGCATTAATCAGACCTGCCAAAATCACCGTTGCTGTACCATGTTGATCATCATGCATAACTGGAATATCTAATTCAGCCTTAAGTCTCTGCTCAATTTCAAAACAACGAGGCGCTGAAATATCTTCAAGATTTATTCCTCCAAAAACTGGCGCTAACTGTTTAACAGTTTTAATTATTTCCTCAGTGTCTTGTGTATCTAAACAAATTGGCCAAGCATCAACATCAGCAAATTCTTTAAATAAAATACATTTTCCTTCCATCACTGGTAAAGCCGCCTCTGGGCCCAAATTACCTAGGCCCAAAATAGCACTACCGTCAGTAATCACCGCAACCGCATTGCCTTTAACCGTTAATTCTCTCGTTAATTTTTTATCTTTAGCAATCGCTCGGCAAGCCTCAGCCACACCCGGAGTATAAGCCAAACTTAAATCCTCTTTAGTCTTCAAGGGTATTTTGCTAATAATAGCCATTTTTCCCTTATTTTTTTGATGCAAAATTAATGATTTATGATAAATATCATGCATATTTTTATATTATTAACCCTCAGCTAAATTAACTAAATAAAGTATAGCACAATTTTAAAAACAAAATAAAAAAGCCTCAATTAATCTTGAGGCTTTCATGGTTATACCACCATTAAAGATGTTCCCGTTAAGCTAATAATCAGTAAAATGCCTGTGCTTAGCCCCATTATTTCACATTTCTCTTGCTGATTTTTAATCCGATCCTTAAAAACCGCTAAATTAGAAACTGAGAAAAAAAGGGAAACCGCTGCATTTAAAATTAAAACTATTCCCAAAATCAAGAAAAAAATTTTTTCTTTAAATTCAAAAATAGTACAGATGCCCACTACCGAAAATAAAAACATGGCGAAAAAAAATGAACAGAAAGAAAAAGCAGATTTATCTCTCCTAATAATTAATTGCAAAAGCAAAATAATTACCAATAAGCCAGCTAAAACTAACACCATTTTTTTAGTAAACGTAAAATCATTTACAACGCCATAAGACAGAGCTAATAAATTTTTTTCCATCATTGAAAATTATTTAGTTAATAAAAAGAACCTAAAGAATAAAAAAGCATATCACATAGGCTTATTTTGTCAATAATAAGCCTTTTTAATATATTCTCTCAAAACTCTTTGTGTATTAAATTTACTAGCATTGTAAGTTATAGCATTACGACAAATTTTATAATACCCCTGCTCGTTTTTATAATATAAAGGAATTATTTTCTCTGCTAAAATTTGATATAAATTATTTTTATGTTTTTTTTCAATAATATCCCAACCCGTTCTATTTTTTCGCTCCGCTTCAAGCCACCAACCGTCTAAAGTACTTAATTGCGGTACGCCATTATGGGCAGCCTTCATGCCACTAGTGGCCGAAGCCTCATTAGGAGCAATCGGGTTATTCAGCCAAAGATCAGAACCGGCTACTAAAATTTTGGCCTTCTTTAAATCATAATTAGGAATAAAGGCAATATTAATTTCTTTTTCTAAACTTTTTATTTTTTTATTAACCTCTAAAATCAAGGACTTGCCAATAACATCGGCGGGGTGTGCCTTGCCGGCATAAACAATTTGAATTTTGCCAGCTTTTTTCTTTATTTCTTTAAGCGCCTTAATATCCTCTAATAGCCAACTTGGCCTTTTATAGGGAGCAAAACGACGAGCAAAAGTAATGGTGAAAATATTTTCTTTAAAAACTTTGCCACTATTTTCTTTAACTAATTTTATTAATTTTTTCTTCTCTTCTTGATGAGCCTTTTTTATTTCAATTAAAGAAATATTTTTTGCACCAATTAATTGCTCATTATTTTCTGCCCAGCCAGTTATATATTTATCAAAAAGATGTTTAAAGCTAGCTGACGTCCACAAAGAAGAATGTACTCCATTAGTAATGCTATCTATTTTATAATGCGGAAACATGCCCTTAGTCACTTCCTTATGTTTTAAAGAAACACCATTGATATATGAACTAAAGAACATGGCTAAGTTTGTAAAATTTACCCGATCTTCTTTAATTAATTCTTTTATTTTTACTGGAAAATCTGGCTGATATTTCAATAAAAATTCTTTAAAATAAATATTATGACCAGCAATAACTGGCGTGTGTGTGGTAAAAACTATTTTCTTTCTAACCTCCTTAATTTTTTCTTTGTCTGACCTCTTTTTAGAATTTAAAAATAACTCTACACCAGCTAAAGCGCCGTGTCCCTCATTCAAATGTATCTTAGAAATATTTTCTAGACCCAATTTATTAAGCAACTTAATTCCTCCACGACCTAAAATAATTGATTGTTTTAATTTTTTTCTCAAGTCAGCACTATAAAGATTTTTACAAAGCTGGCGATGCTTATCTTTATTTTCTGGCCAATCAGTATCTAATAAATAAACTGGAATATCTATTCCTCCATTACTTTTTAATTTATATTCCCAAACTCTCACCAAAACTTTATCTTGAGCAATTTGTAAAAATATTTTAGGCGACAAAAGTTTTAATTTAGAAAAATTACTCTTATCCGCTCTTTCTTTTTGTTCTCCGTCTTTGCTAATCACTTGTTTAAAATAACCATTTTTATATAAAAGACTAACTCCAATCATCGGAAATTTTAACTCTGAGGCTGCCCTTAAAAGATCGCCAGCCAAAACTCCTAGGCCGCCAGCAAAATTTTTAATATTATTTTCCAAAGCAATCTCCATGCTAAAATAAGCTACTGAGGAATTATTTTTTAATTTTTTGTTTTTCATCTGATGTTTATTATAAATATTATAAAGTCGCCAATAAACAGAAGTGAATCACTCCTTAAAATTAATTACAATATTTATAAATGATTAGTAATTATTAATCTTTTCTCTAGTTATTGATCCAAAATAACCAGCTGTAGGACTAATATTATTAGCGGCTTGAAATCTAGACAAAGCCTGTCTGGTTAAAGCCCCAAATTTTTCTGTTTCATTATCAGGTGAGCCGGGTCCAGTATTAGCAAGGGTAAAACCATTTTTATTTAAAAAGATTTGTAAATGCTTAACATCAGGACCAATAACACCAGTATAAAGATCTCGGGTAAAAATATATTTATCAGTAGGTGTAGACGTCGGTATCTTTACTTTTGGAACAGTAGTCTCTTTTTGACACTTTGCTTCATGAATATCTTTAATCTTTTTTAAAGTAGTAGTATAAACATAGCCGGTTCCCTTACTAATTCCCCAAGGCTTTAAAACCTCATCAGTGTATTTCTCTTGCCACTTGATAACCGCATCTCTAGTTTCAAGAGAATAAAAACCATCAACCTTAAGATTAAATTCTTCGTAAGTATTTAAAAATTCTTGTAATAATTTAACATCAGCTGGATTATTATTTTTTGCCCCATATTTAATTGGAGTTTTGGGGTAGAGAGGAACTTGACAAGAAGGAACCGCTTTTACTTCTTCTTTCTTCTCTTCCTTCTTTTCTTCCTCTATTATTTTAGCCGATTCTAAAATAATACTGCTTTGAGCCACCGCTTCAGCCGATGAATGTCCATAGGCGGTATAAAATCTAACATAAACGGTATATGGCCCATTCGGACAAACACCTTCTTTAATTGCTCCCCCTAATTTTGAACATAAATCCCATTGCTTAGTTGGACTATATTCTTCTTGACTAGCATCAGTAAAATCTCCCGTCATTGATATCGCTATTTTTTTAACATCTGATCCGGCATTAAATTTAAGTGTTGTCTTTCTATTTGTAGTGCTAGTCGCGCCATCATTTATTTTTACCTTAAAACCATCGGGAGGAGTTATTGGTTTAACAAAAAAAGCAGCGTTACCTGAATTAGGAATAAACCAGGTTAAAACAAAATTAGCTGAAGCAGAATGACCCGCCTTATCAGAAGCCGTAAAGCTAATCACGTAAGTGCCTGCTTTATTTACTGAAATTGTCGTATTTAAAGCCTTATCTGTACCAAAATTAACAGTCCCGGGGCCAGAAACTTTTGCCCATTGATAAGTGTTAGTATCTGCGCCACTTCCTAAATCTGAAATAGTGGCTACTTGAGTAAATAAAGAACTTTCTTTCTTATTAGTTCCCGCCGTAACAACCGGAGCCGTCTTATCCAATTTAATTTGATTAATCGCTGTTTTAACAGCACTAACATTTCCGGCAATATCTTTACTAAAATATTTTAAATTATATACTCCTTCAGTAGAAAAAACGAATTGCCAATTATCACTTAAATCTACAGAAGCAGAAGAAGTTGTTGGGTTTGTTCCGTCCGTAGTGTAATAAACTTTATCACAGCCAGAAGCAGTGTCGGTACAATTAAAAGTAACTGTAATATCACTAGTTTTCCAAGCAGCGGAAACATCATCATTAATAACTGGAGCAGTTTTATCTAAACGCAGCTGGTTAGCAGCTGTAGCGATACCACCAAGGTTGCCGGCACTATCTTCACCGCGATATTTTAAAGTCTTGGTTCCTTCGGTGGAATAAGTAAATTGCCAACTACTACCTGCGTTAACATAACTTGAAGCGGTGGTCGGGTCTGAACCGTCTAGAGT
>JAAZJO010000009.1 GCA_012800315.1 Candidatus Falkowiibacteriota bacterium | reverse complement strand
GGCGGAGAGACAGGGATTCGAACCCTGGGTACCTTGCGGTACACACGCTTTCCAAGCGTGCGCACTAGACCACTATGCGACCTCTCCTTCAGGCAATTAAGCCTTTTATTGACATTAATATTTATCTGCCATCAATCCTTAATCCTTTATTTTATTTTTACCTTATCTTCACCCTTACTTTATCCTTACTTTATCTTTACTTTATCTCATCTTTATCCAATCTTTACTTTTACTTTAACTTCTTAGAAATAATTGTTTTTAATCCAGCAACCTGCTCGCCATTAGAATCAACATAATCTTCATACGGACGAGCCCCTAAAATCATCTCGTTATCAATAAAAATAGTCGGAGCGCCCATCACTTCATACTGCTCTGCTTCCCGACTCAATTCCTCTATTTTTGCTAATTTTTCCTGATTAGTCAAGCAAGCAAAAAACTTATTCTCATTCAAGCCAATTTGTTTGGCATAGTCATCCAATTTTCCAAAATCTAATTCCTCATTTTTTACCTTTGAAAATATTAAGGCCCGCATCCCAACCCATTTGCCCTGATCAGCGGCACAATCAATCGCCAAAGCTGCCTCAAGCGAATCAACAGAGTTCTGAGAAATAAAAGGGCGTATAATAATAGCTACCTTCTTTGCTTCTTCTATATAAATTCTATCTAAGGTATCAGCTAACTGAGCGCTAAAAATACTAACATTATCTTCATAAACAAAAATTTTCACAGACGCTTCTTTTGAACCAAAAATTTTATCATCCTCTCTTAGAGTTGGTGATTTGGAGGCGGCGTAAGCATATTCAGCCCCACTAGCTGAAATATTCTGTTTCACAAGCATTTCTTCTTCCTGAGAATCTTTAAAAAAACTAGAAATCATTAAAAAAAGTGCCGCCGCAATCATTAGAAGAAAAATAAGCAACAATCCTTTATTTTTATCAATTTTTAAATTTTTCATATTATCAAATTTTATATTTTTTAATCTACTCTTCTAAGGCCCCAAGCGCTTTAAAAATTAATTCCTCTCTAAGACGTGGGGCAATGATTTGTGCTCCAACCGGCAGTTTATTCCCTTCTTCAGTGGTCACTTCTCCCGCCGGAATAGACATGGCTGGCAAACCAGCCAAAGAAGCACCAGTCACAAAAACATCTTCTAAATACATCGCCAGGGGATCATTAACTTGTTCACCTAATTTAAAAGCTGGGTGTGGTGTTGTTGGTGTTAAAATAAGATCAACTTGAGTAAAGGCTTGATTAAAATCCTCAATGATTAAAGTTCTAACTGCCTGCGCTTTTTTATAATAAGCATCATAATATCCGGCGCTCAGAGCATAAGTACCAAGCATAATGCGTCGTTTTACTTCTGGGCCAAAGCCAATTCCTCGGTTTAATTTATAGAAACTTTGTAAATCAGCTGCTTCAGTTTTCGCTAGGCCCCAACCAAGACCATCAAAGCGTGCTAAGTTGGAACTAATTTCTGAGGGAGTAATAATATAATAAGCCGGCACACCGTATTCAGTATGGGGTAAACTTATTTTTTTTAATTCCGCTCCAGCAAACTCTAATCTCTGAGCAATATTTTTTACATGTTCAGCTATTTCTTTATTTAAACCCGGTAAAAAATATTCTGCTGGCAAGCCGATTCGTAAACCTTTAAGTGGTTTCTGAGTAGCTATTTTAACATTGCTAAAAACTAATTCTTTTTCATAATTAGCTAGTTTTTCTGGAGCACTGGTAGCATCTAATTCATCTTGACCAGCAATTTCTTTTAAGACTAAAGCCGAATCATACGCTGTTTTAGTTAATAAACCAATCACTTCGGTTGAGGAAGCCATGGCTAATAAACCAAAACGAGAAACACGCCCATAACTTGGTTTCAAACCATAAAGGCCACAAAAACTAGCCGGACATCTAACTGAGCCGCCCGTATCAGAACCAAGCGCAAACAGACACATATTAGCTGCTACTGCTGCCGCTGAACCACCAGAAGAGCCACCTGGAACACGAGTTAAATCCAGCGGATTTTTCGTCGGGCCATAAGCTGAATTTTCGGTAGAAGCTCCATGAGCAAATTCATCTAAATTAGTTTTCCCTAATAAAACTGCACCTGCCTCTTTTAGTTTTTTAATGATCGTCGCATCATAAGGAGCTATATATGATTCTAGAATCTTTGAAGCAGCTGTCGTTCTTATCCCCTTAGTCATGATATTATCTTTACATAAATATGGAATACCTAACAACGGTGATTGATCACCAGCAGCAATTCTCTGATCAGCTGCCCGAGCTTCGTCCAAAGCCTCTTGCTCGCAAACAGTCAAAACCGCATTTAATTCTGGATTAAGTTTTTTAATCGCCGCTAAGCAAGCCTCTGTTAATTCTACCGCGCTAATCTCACCTTGCTCTAATTTTTCTCGGGCGGTCTTAATTGTTAATTCATTTAAATTCATATTTACAAAACTCTTTTTACTTTTTTATAAAACTCGCTTTACTTTAAGCTGGCCATTTTCTAATTCTCCCTGCTCTAAAGCCAAGCGAACCTCTGCTGGATCCCAATTTCTAACTTCATCATTGCGCGCCACATCAGACAGGCCACTAACCTGAGCTGTTGCTTCAATGTTATCAGTCTTAACTTGATTTAATTTTTCCACATATTGCAAAATTGATCCTAGCTGTGTCGCAAAGTTTTTTTCTTCTTCGGCTGTTAATTGTAGACGAGACAACTCAGCAATATGTTTTATTTCTTCATTAGTAATAGCCATATAACACCTTTATATATTAACATTATTTAATTATTATTTAATTATTATTTAATTATTATTTATTTAATTATTTCTAAAAACTCTTTTTCGGTTAATATTTTAAGACCTAATTTTTTCGCTTTTTCATATTTTGAACCCGGTTCAGCCCCCAACACTAAATAATCGGTATCCGCAGAAACATTTTCTTTAACCTTCCCTCCTAGTGCTTTTATTTTATCTTTCGCCTCTCCTCGTGTCAAACTGGCTAAAGTGCCGGTTAACACAAAACTTTTATTAGCTAATTTCATTTCTTGACCACTCGCTCCACTTAAATTATTTACTTTCTGCAAACTCAGAGAAACGCCATTTTTCTCAAATTTTCTTAACAATTTTAAATTATGTTCATTACGCCAAAAATCATAAATACTAGCTGATACAATCGGACCAATATCTTCTAAACTTTCTAATTCGGCTAAGTCAAAAGAGGAAAAGATGGTAATTAATTCATCAATAGCCATGTTAGTTGTTTTTTTTGCTTTTTTCGCCGCTACTATTTTAGCTAATAACTGAGCTGTCTCTTCACCTACATGACGGATACCAAGTCCATAAATAAATTGATCTAACTCTAAAACTTTACGAGCAGCCATCATGGTTACGACATTATCCGCTTTTTTCTCGGCGAACCTTTCTAAACTTAATAACTCTGATTTTTCAATACTATATAAATCAGCTGCATCTTTAATTATTCCTTCAGTCAAAAATTGTTCAATTAATTTCGGCCCCAAACCTTCTAAATTAGCCGCTCCCTTTGAGGCAAAGTGAGTTATTTGTCGCAAATTAATGGCATAACATTTTTTATTTAAGCAGCGATAAGCTACTTCCTCGCCCACTTTTTCTACCGCCCCCTCGCACATTGGACATTTTTTAGGTGGAAAAACTTTTTTCTCTTGACCAGTTCGTAAATTTTTTAAAACTGTCACTACTTTCGGAATCACATCACCAGAGCGCTCAATAATAACTGTATCACCTAGGCGTAAGTCTAAACGTTTTATTTCATCAAAATTATGTAAAGTAGAGCGGCTAATAATCGCCCCACCAACTTTTACCGACTCTAACACAGCGGTTGGTGTGAGCGCGCCAGTTCGGCCAACTTGCCAAATAATTTCTTTTACCTTAGTGGTTGCTTGTTCAGCAGAAAATTTATAAGCCATCATATAGCGCGGTGCCTTACCCACAATCCCTAAAACATTCCACATTTTTAAATCATTTATTTTAATCACTGTTCCATCAATTTCAAAAGGCAGAGTCTCGCGCTTTTTTTCCACCGCTGTATAAAAAGAAAAAACCTCATTTAAATCACGACAAAGTTTATTTTGTTTTAAAATCTTCAGACCTAATAAACCCGCTAGCTGATCTGCCTGATCACGACGTGTAATTATTTCCCCTCGTTCTAAAATCTGACCAGATTCTTCTCGTAATAATACATCATAGGCATAAAAATCTAGTTTTCTCTCTGCTGTTATTCTTGGATCTAATTGACGAATTGAGCCAGCCACGCCATTGCGAGTATTAGCTAATTCTGGTCGCCCCTCTTGAACATATTTTTTATTCAACTCAGCTAAAACTTTCTTATTCATAATCGCTTCACCACGAATTTCAATCACTCCCTCTTTAATTAAACGTAAAATTTCGGTAATTGCCTGTTCAGTAAAACCAAGCGCTTCTAAATCCTTCTCCGCCGGTATTTTTAATTTTAAAGGAATGCTATTGATCGTCCGAATATTATTAGTCACCTCTTCCCCTATTTTCCCATCACCCCGAGTTGCTCCGCTCACTAACAAAGTTTTTTCATAACGCAAATTAATTGCTAAACCATCCAGTTTTAATTCGCCATAATATTCTTGCTTTAAGGGCCGACCTAAAAAATTCTCATTGCGCTCTTCCCAAGCACGCATATCTGCTTCACTAAAAGCATCAAACAAAGAAATCATCGGCTGTGAATGTGCCACCTTTTTAAACTTTTCTAATGGCTCGCCAGCCACACGTTGTGTCGGTGAATCAGCCGTAATTAAATCTGGATAATCATTTTCTAATAAAAACAACTCGTTTTTTAAACTATCTAGCGCTGCTTCTGAAATAGTTTCACGATCTAAAACATGATAATTATAGCGATGAAAATCTATCTCTGTTTTTAGTTTTTCAATTCTTATTTTCGCCTCAGATTTGGTCATAAAAAATTAAATACTAAGGATGTTTCAGTATTATTTACTCTTTTATTATAACATAAAAACCCTGCCGCTGACAGGGTTTTTTTCTTTATTTTTAATAGTAAAAATAAATTATTCAGCTGCTCCCTCTCCGCCAGTAACGCCAGTAGCCTGATTAATAAAGGAGACGACTTGGTTAATAGTTGTTGTATTTTGTGCAGTGGCTTGCTCAAGTTGGGCTATTGCATTAGAAGCAGTAATTAAGCGAGCACTAAACTGCCAAAAAACCATAATCAAAACACCAATAATGATGCCGATTATTGTAGGAAATATTAATTCTCTTTTCATAGTTTTATTATTATTTATTATTTTTTTAGTTGCTGGTCTGGTCATTGGTGGTAGCGTTTATAAAATTAACAATTGAAGCGACATTGCCTGAATTATCAATAATTTCTTGCTGGACAGCGATAATTTTCTTATCCAAGCGATTTAAGGAGACAAAAACGAAGATAAATAAGGCCGCAACCAACACTAAAATAATACTAGTAATGAGCGGTCCGATAGATGTTTTTTTCATAATTATTAAAGACATAAATAAAGCGGACTTTAGCCAGCATTTATTTATGTTTATTTTATTAACTTATTAATATTATAACAATTTAAAGAAAGCCGGTCAAATTAAACAGAACCAGTTAAACAAAAAGATAAGCGCTTCTTAACTCTTTCTTTGCCCATAACAATCATGATAGAAAACAAATCTGGTGTCTGGGTTCGGCCAGTTAACAAGACCCGAAAAACCTTAGCGACATCAGCCACACTTCCCCGATAATTTTCTGGGTTCTTTTTAAAGTCTTTAACATTATCAGCATAATTATTTTCCCGAGCAATCTTTTTTATTTTCTCAAACCAGACTTGAGGCGAATCATTTTCACTATAATCGGCTAATAAAGATTGGGTTAATTTATTAATCTCAGCAACGGTAAAACCAGCTAATTTTTCTTTCAAATCAGCAACGGTTAAAGAAAATTGTTCATCAAAAAAATAACTAATTTCTTCTTTTAAATCCGACCAGCGCGCTAAATCTTTTCTAGCTTTTTCATCATTAGTTCTTTCAATCTTTAAAATCTGCTCCGCATATTCCCGATTATTAGCTAACAACTCGGCTAATTCGGCATCAAACTGCTTAGCCCAAAGCAGTGCTTGCTCATAAACTTCAGTAGCTGAATAACGCGCAATCACTTCCTTGCTAATATTGTTCAATTTATCAAAATCAAATAAAGCGCCATTAGAGTTTTTTAAACGTTTAAAGGTTAAAGTGAAATCCTGCAAATTGGCTTGCGGATTAGCTTTGCGCCAGTTTTCAAAATCTGAATTAGCTAAATTTAATAAATATTCTAAAATAGCTTCCTCGGGATAACCGGCTTGCTGATAATATTCTACATTCGCTTCTGGATCTTTACGTTTACTTAATTTTCTTTTGGCTGTGCCTTCAATTTTTTGAATCGGCTTAATATGTCCATATCTGGGTGCTGACCAAGCTAGGGCTTTAAATAATTGTAAATGCAAAGGCAAAGAAGCTAACCACTCATCACCCCGCAAAACATGCGTAGTCCGCATAAAATGATCATCCACCACGTGCGCTAAATGATAAGTCGGTAAACCATCTGATTTCATTAATACAATATCTTGATCATTTTCTGGCAACTCCCGTTTTCCTAAAAGCTCATCCTCAATAGTAATCTTTTGTTTAAAATCACCTGGCGATCTAAATCTAATCACATAAGGCTTATTTTCAGCTAATAACTTTAAAACTTCCTCACTAGAGCGCTCGCGCCACTTAGCCCAAGAACCATAATAGCCAAAACGAACACCGGCTGCTTCTTGCTGCTGACGTAATTCCTCTAATTCTTCCGTAGTACAAAAACAAGGATAGGCTAAATCTTGCTCCATTAAAAACTTAATCACTGCCCGATAAATTTTTTCTCGCTGACTTTGTACATAAGGTCCATAAGCACCCACTTCATTATTAGGAGCAATTTTCCCTTCATCAATTTTAATTCCATAACGCTGCAAAGAACGACAAACTAAATCTGCAGCACCAGCCACTTCTCTTTTGCGATCGGTATCTTCAATTCGCAAATAAAAAACACCGTTTGTCTGGTGAGCAAAACGTTCTGAAATTAAAGCAGCATATAAACCACCAATATGCATAAAGCCGGTGGGACTAGGTGCAATTCTAGTCACCATCGCCCCCGCTGGCAGTTGACGAGGTGGATATTTCGCCTCAAGTTCCTCTAAAGTCGGCAAAGAATCTGGAAAAATCAGCGCTATTATCTTTTTCTTCTCTCTCATATTGCCTATTATAATATATAAGAGGCTAAGTGTAAATAATAATTTATTAATATAACCTTGACATTTAGCCAAAAATATGTAATAATATAATAATTAAGAAATGTTCTTTGAT
>JAAZJO010000008.1 GCA_012800315.1 Candidatus Falkowiibacteriota bacterium | reverse complement strand
TTGATGAAAACGCCAAAGATTTTTCGGATTTATCCATCGCCGATCAAAAGAAATTTTTGATTGAGTGTTTGGATAAAAACCAGCTTTATGTAAATTTGAGTGAAATTAAGGATAAAGAGTATGGGGTGAGTAAAGAAGATAGGGAGTTAAATAATAATTTTTATGGAAATTAATTGTGTATTCAATTTTTGGGATAACTTTTTTGCAATTATCGGTATTGTCGTGAGTTCTATTGTTGCATTTTGGATTTATAAATTATCGAAACAGTTATCAGCCAAAGAAAAATATCAGCACGAAATTAAAATTACAGAAGAAATTCGAAAATTAAAACTTTACTCAAGTGTAATTTTAGCAGATGTTTCAAAATATCACCCATTACGAACAGATGTCATAAATAAAACATACTATAAGCAAGGCGCTGAATTATACACAATAATACCAGAATATGGTGTTCAATTTATTTTAAGGCCAAGCGATGAAAATATCCCCGTGGGTCTAGTGCCGTTTGAATGGATAGAATATGTGAGAAATTATGACAGTGAAGATAATAAACTAATAATCGGCTGCAAATTCAAAGGTATTAAATGGTATAAGAATTTTAAATCTCCGTTTAGAGAAATTAATTACATTTATAAAAATCCGGATTATAAAGAAAACTCAGATCCGAGTTTTATGATGTTTACAACTATAAAACCTAATAGTTCAAATATTGATAAGAAATAATTATGTTATACGACGAATTTAATTCATATAAAAACTTTGCCGGCGCTGATGTTTTTAGAAATAAAACGTTGGAAAAAACGGATATTTTAAAAAATCTCAATCCGAATTTTTCGTTGCGCGAATATCAAAAAGAAGCGTTGGGGCGATTCTATTATTATTGCGAAGAGTATAATCAAAGACAAAAACCGGTTCATTTGATGTTTAATATGGCGACCGGATCCGGAAAAACACTCATTATGGCGGCGAATATTTTATATTTCTATCAAAAAGGTTACCGCAACTTTATTTTCTTTACTCGTCTTGGCAATATTATCCAAAAAACAAAAGCTAATTTTCTTAATCCAAATTCCAAAAAATATTTATTTGCTGACAAAATCACGCTTGGTGGGCAGGAAATAAAAATTAAAGAAGTCGATAATTTTGAAGGGGTAAATGGCGATGATATAAACATTATTTTTTCTACGACCGCACTTTTGCATTCTCGCTTTAATTTTGCTCGCGAAAATGTTTTAACTTATGAAGATTTTGTGGATAAGAAAATTGTTTTAATTGCAGATGAAGCGCACAATCTATCAGCGGAAACAAGTGGCAAGAAAAGCAAGACTGAAGAGGAAGATTGTCGAAATTGGGAAAATACGGTAATGCGGATTTTGAATGCCAACAGCCAAAAGGATAATGTGCTATTAGAATTTACGGCAACGGCTCGACTTGAACAAGAATACCCTGAAATTTTGGAAAAATACAAAGACAAGGCGATTTATCGTTATGACCTAAAAGAATATCGCTTGGACGGGTTTTCAAAAGATGTGCGAACTTTGCAAATAAACGCGCCGATTATGGAACGGGTGCTTTCGGCGGTGATTATTTCGCAATATCGTCGCAAAGTAGCAGAAAAATATAAAATTGCACTCAAGCCAGTGGTGATGTTTAAGGCCAACAGAGTAAGTATTCCGAAAGAAGGAATATCAAAAGAACATAATCCGCAAATTGTTGTTTCAGGTGTTTTTAAAGACTCTTTTCATAAACTTATTTCTGAACTCAGCGAAAAACATCTAAAACAGCAGACAGCAATAAAAAACGCAACATTGCAAAAAGCATTTCAATTTTTCAATAAGCAAAAAATTACAACCGCGGATTTAGTGGCAGAAATTAAAAATGATTTTGCACCGGAAAAATGCTTGACAGTTGATGAAGATAAAGATTTAGAGCAAAAACAAATTTTACTTAATTCATTAGAAGATCCAGATAATGAAATTCGCGCTATTTTTGCGACAGAAAAACTAAATGAAGGTTGGGATGTTTTGAATCTTTTCGATATTGTTCGGCTCTATAATAGCCGTGATGCTAAAAGCAATAAACCAGGCAAAACAACTGTACAAGAGGCACAACTTGTCGGGCGCGGGGCGAGATATTATCCTTTTACGTTTGGTGAATTTACAGACGCATATAGGCGAAAATTTGATACCGATATACAAAATGAACTGCGGATTTTGGAACAGCTTTATTATCACAGCGTAACGAATCCTCGCTACATCCAAGAATTAGAAAGTGTTTTGGTTCGTGAAGGTATTATGCCGTCACGCACAGTGCAAAGAGAGATTAAAATCAAAGATGATTTTAAGAATAGCGATTTTTGGAAAAAAGGCTATATTTTCTTAAATTCTCGTAAGGAAAATTTAGGAAAGGATATTTTTTCGCTCTCAGACGCTAAAGTGGAATTTGATCATAACGCTGAAATTAATATTTTTCAATTGCCAACGCGAGAAGCGATAGAAAAAGACTTGTTTGTTGCGGGTGCTGGTACGGGGATAAGTGCAAAAATAGAAACTCTAGATTATAAAATTGCGGATTTAGGGACTCACATTGTCCGCACCGCTTTGGCAAAAACACCTGCTGGACGATTTGATGAGCTAAAAAGAATATTTGGCAATATAGAATCGGTAAAAGATTTTATTTCAAATGAAAAATATCTTGGCGGAATAAAAATTAAGGTTAAAGGCACAAGTGAGCAAGTTAAAAATCTTTTACAAATTGAAAAATTAAATATCGCCGGATTTGTGATTGATAAAGTGCTAGAGATTGCTGGCAAAGAGAAAAAGGAATACTACGGAACAAAGGAGTTCAAAGCTCATCTGATCCAGAAAATATTTGAAAATGATAAAGTGTTGCAATTAGATAGTGAAAGTCCGCGAGCGCAAAATATGCGAGATTTTGATTTTTCTTCTCGGGATTGGTTTGCACAAAACGAAATTTGGGGAACGAGCGAAGAAGAATCATTTTTGCGTTTTATTGATGGGGCGATAGCAAAGTTAGAAAAAAAGTATCAAGATATTGCCTTGCTTCGTAATGAGCAGTTTTTCAAAATTTATAGCTTTGAAAACGGTGAGCCATTTTATCCAGATTTCGTCTTGTTTTTGACCGAGAAGAAAACAAAGCAGGAAGTTATGTACCAGGTTTTTATTGAGCCTAAAGGCGATCAATTTTTGGACGCACAAAATACTTTTGATCAATCAAAAGAGAGCTGGAAGCAAAAATTGTTAATCGAAATAGAAAAATATCATACAGTTGATTTAAGGATAGGAAATAAGGATTTTCGCTTGATTGGCTTACCTTTCTTCAACGAAGGGCAAAATAATAGTACTTTACGGGAGAAGTTTAAAGAAATATTTGATAAAAAACTTTTAAAATTATTTTAAAAGTTGTTTTTTATTATTTTAGTTCGAACATCGTCCGCGACCCTGAGCCATAATTAATAATTATGTATAAATTATTAATTATTTTTGATGAAAAGTTAAAAATTTTATATACTAATCATTAATAAAGCTATTATATTATTACCAATTATTATAGTAAAATTATTAAATATTAAAATAAATTTAGTGTTTTACTTGATGATTTGATTAAATAAGAATATGAAGGGAATTATTTATATAATGACAACTACTGTTTCTGGTTTAATAAAAATAGGAAAAACTGGGGTTAATAATTTTCAAGAGCGAATGCGATTTCTTGAGGCAAATGGCTATTATAATATCTCCGGGCTTAAAAGGTTTTTTGCTATTGAACTCAAGGATTATGATAATAAAGAAAATCTTTTAAAAGAAATTTTTAATAAACATCGTGTTGGTGATAGTGAATTATTTGCTCTTGATTATGATTTAGTAAGACAACTTTTATTATCTTTTGATGGTAAAGTGATTTATCCTAAAGATATAAATAAAGAAAAAGAATTTGATAAAGTTTCAAAATCTAGAGAGCAGGGAGTAAGATTTAGTTTTTATAAAAAAGGTATTAAGAATGGAGAAAAAATTGTTTTTATTATTGATAAAGAAATTACCGCAAAAGTGGTTGGGGAGCGTGAAGTAGAGTATGATGAACAAATTTGGAAACTCTCACCATTAACCTATAAAATATATGAACAGAAGGGTAAGCTAACTAAAAGTGGCGCATACCAAGGAGCCGCCCATTGGCAATATAAAGGTGAAAGATTAAGAGACTTGCCGGATATTAATTAAATTGCATGTTTACCATATTATAAAGTCAAATTATAAAAATTAATGTAAAAGGGCTTTAATTTGGGGTATATATTGACAAAAGACATACTTATAGTATACTTCTTTGATAATTTAAAAATAATTACGAACTTTAAAAACAAATTAATAATGAAAATGTGGAAAGAAAAATGGAATTACAGTCCTGTATTTGTGGGAGATGTTAGCGAGCAAACTAAAAATGATTTTTCTCTGCCAGTAATTAAGGAATTATATAATATTTCTTCTTTGCCTTTGAATGATGCAGAAAGTGGTTTAATATCTAAAATTTTAAAGGTTAGTAATGAACTTTTTAAAATAAATGATATTATGCCGATTAATATTTGCCGGGAGCAAGTGAGAATTTTGCATCAAAGTGAATTTCAGGAAAAAGTTGCTACTAAAAATACAGATCAGGGCAAATGTTTGAATGGATATATTTATGTTTGCAGAAATAATGATATATCTATATTTGTTAGTGATCTTGTACATGAGCTCTCTCATCTTTTGTCGTTTTATTCTTTAGAAATAGAAGAGAGTGGTAAAAAAAGATACATTAACTTGAAACAATCCGGATACTCAATTAAAGGTGAAGGAAATATTTATAATTATGATGGTTTAAATGAGGCGGTTACAGAATTATGGTCAAAAATTATATTGCAACAGTTATTTAATAAATATCCAACAATTTTAGGTGACGAGGAAAAAGATAAAGCTTTAAATTATTATGCTTATCCATATCACGTTGCTTTAGTTGAGGAAATTATTTTTAACTTAACGGATAAAAATAGTTTAATTTGGCCACTTTTTAAATCTTATTTTGATGGATCTGCGGATTTTTTAAGATTATTGGAAGAAAAATTACCAAAAGCATTTATCGCCCTAAAGGGCATGAATAATGATCCGCAATCAGTTTTTGAGACCGCTTATAACATTGGTGGCAAAAGATTGTTACAAAAAATTAAGTCAATAAAACCCTAAATTTGAAATGATTTTAGGGTTTTTTATTTAATTTAAGTTATGGCAGATTTTTAATTAAACCTTTCCCACGCCTTGACTATTTAGGATAAACTATTTAAAATACCAAATTAGTTAATAATTTGTTCTTTAAATTAATATAATTAGTCACAGCCAAAAGATGGTTAATAATTTAGCCATTTCCTGGCTGTGACTATGATGGTTATAGCTCCTGCTTCGGATGAGAAGTAAATTAAAAGCGCAAGTTAGCGCAAGGAGAAAAAGATGGAAAAAAATGATTTTGTTATTGCCAGTATTCCCTCGGGGAAGCTTAATGATTTGGTAAAAAAAATTATTAAAAAAACTGGGGCAAGGAGTCCGGAAGAGGCGGTTCGTTTAATTAATTCAGGGGAATGGATCTTATCTCCCGTTGAGTATTTTACTAAAGAAGAAAGTGATGATAATTGCGATTTTGTTGTCGCTGATATTACTTTGGGTAAATTGAATGCTCTAGTAAAGAATCTTCTTAGAGAGACTGGGATAGCTGATCCTGGTAAAATGATTGAATCTGTTAACGAGGGAAGGTGGATTTTTTTGCCGCCACTTCGTTCTTGGACGGAAGAAAATGGCGCTATTCGTTTTTCTCTGGAATTAACAGGTATTACCGGAAAAAAATGGATCACTCGTTTAAGTAAGAAGGGGTATAAAATTGGCGAGAAAGCTATGTCTATCTTGCTTTCTGATGATTTTAAGCCCACAATAGGCACCGCTAACATTGTCATTCTTAAAGGAGAATTGTTTAATAGAAACATTCGCACTTTTGACATGGTGGCGAACGAAGAGGTTAAAAAGAGAGAATTATCCCCTATAAGCTTAGAAGAGGTTTGTGCGATTAGGTACAAATTTTCGGATAAGCAAATTCGGGAGATGGGTTTAGAATTCATTGTCGGGATGCATAAACCGATTGAATTCTACTATGATAGCCCCAAGCTACTTAGCATTGATACTGGAGGCAATGGAAATTATCTGAGCACACTCTCGGTGCATTTCTCTAATTACCACGGATATAAAAGTGGTTTTGCCTTCCAGGAAAGTAGGGAAGAGTCTCTTTTGCTATAACTACCTTAAAACACACTCAAAAACCCTCGGATTTGCTAATCAAACCGAGGGTTTTAAATTACTTGGTTAGTTTTTAAATATTTTTTAAAATATGTTATAATATCCTTGAAATATTAACTTATTATTTATAAAAATATGAAAAAAATTAACGTTGCTATTAACGGTTTTGGCCGTATTGGCCGAGCAGCTGCTAAGATTATTATTAATCGTTTTCCAGATATGAATATTGTAGCGATTAATGATTTGACTGATGCGAAAACTCTCGCTCACTTAATGAAATATGATACTTGCTATGGTCGCTATGAAAAAGCAGTAACGGCTACGGAAAAGGCGATTGTGGTGGCTGGTCATAAAATTCCAGTTTTAGGGATTAAGGATCCGGCTTTATTGCCTTGGCAGAAGTTAGGAGTTGATATTGTTTTAGAATGTACGGGACGTTTTAATAATAAAGAAGATGCTAGTCTTCATCTAAAAGCAGGCGCTAAAAAAGTTATTTTATCTGCTCCAGCTAAAAAAGGTGGTGTTAAAACTTTTGTGGTTGGTGTCAATGAAAAGAAATTAACTAGTAAAGATGATTTAATTTCTTGCGCTTCTTGTACCACTAATTGTTTAGCTCCGTTAACTATGGTGATTGGAGAAAAATTTGGTATTCAGAATGCTTTAATGTCAACAGTGCATGCTTTTACAGCTGATCAAAATTTGGTTGATGGACCACATAAAGATTTACGTCGGGCTCGCGGGGCAGCTAATAATATTATCCCCACAACGACGGGTGCGGCTATTTCGGTAGCTGAAATTATTCCTTCTTTAAAAGGGAAGTTTGATGGTATGGCCTTTCGTGTTCCAGTACCGGTTGGCTCACTCTGTGATGTTACTTTTTTATTAAAGAAAAAAACGACAGTTGAAGCAGTTAAGGCAGAATTTATTAAAGCAGCTAAAGGAAAACTAAAAGGTATTTTAGAAGCTAGTAATGAAAAACTAGTTTCCTCTGATATTGTTGGTAATTCACATAGCTCAATCATTGATTTAGAATCAATGACCATTGTTGGCGGAAATTTACTTAAAGTAGTTGCTTGGTATGATAATGAATGGGGCTATTCTAATCGCTTTGTTGAATTAGCTGAACAGGTCAAAAAATTTATTAAATAGAATGCCAAAGAAGCTTAGAAAAAAAAATAAGCGTCGGAATATTTTAGAGTTAATTACTGAGGCTGGCTTAGTTGGACGTGGCGGAGCTTCTTTTCCAGTAGCTAAAAAATGGAAGCTAGTTAAGGAGGCATTAAAAACTAGAAAAGTTGCTTATATTGTTGTTAATGGAGCGGAGGGTGAACCGGGCGTGGAAAAAGATGCTTATATTTTAAAAAATTATCCAGAGGAAGTAATTAATGGTGTTTATCTAGCTAATCAATTTTTAGGTAATCAGAAAATTAAAAAGATTTATTTTTTCCTTAATCATAGTTATTGGGAAAAATATTTAGTACAACTGCAAAAAGTTTTGAGTCAGCGAAAATATCAAAGCCTGGCTAAGAAAATTATTTTTACGGCTAAATCAAAGGATTTGCTTTATATCAGTGGGGAAGAAACAGCTTTATTAAATTATTTGGAAGGAAGAAAAATAGAGCCACGTTTAAAACCGCCTTATCCGACGGAGCAAGGTTTGTTTAATGCGCCAACACTTGTTAACAATGTGGAGACATTTCATGATGTGAGTTTAGTTGGTCGGGGTAAATTTGATGATAAGCGTTTTTATTCAATTAATGGGGCTGTTCGTCAGCGGGGAGTTTTTCGTTTGCCAGCAACACTGACAATTGAAGATGTTTTACGCCAGACTGATAATATTCCTGATTTTCCTTTTTTTGTGCAAGTAGGGGGTGAAGCGGCTGGTGAAGTTTTAAATTCAGATCAATTAGAGCGACCGATTGAAGATGCTGGCGCCATTACTGTTTATGATTTAGAGCATACAGATAAGAATAAATTGCTTAGTCATTGGCTTAATTTTTTTGCCGCTCAGAGTTGCGGAAATTGTGTTACTTGTCGCGAGGGGACTTATCGTTTAGCGGAGTTAGTTAAGCAAAAGAATCATGATCAAAAAGTGTTTACTGATTTACTTACTAATTTAGCAGAAAGTAGTTTTTGCGCTCTTGGCCGCTCTTTGCCGTTTACAATTAAAAGTTACTATATTAATATTTTAAAAAAGAAAATTTAATTTTAAATCTATGGAAGACAAAAAAGCTAAAGAAAAATTAACACCAGCCATTGATTTGCTTGAATCATCAATTAAGGCTTGGTGGCAAAATTTAGCCAAATTTATTTTAGCCAGTGCTTGGGGTTTTATTTATTCGCTTATTCCGATGGCGCTAATTTTACTTTTTTATTTTTTAGGTTATAAAGTTTTTTCACTGGCTTATTTTGGTGCTATATTTTATTTGCTTCTTTTTCTTGGTTTCTGTGTTATTTTTTATTTTCTGATTCGCAGCTACATGACTTTATTTTTGTTGATTAAGAGAAATTATGAGGGAAATCCTTTGGCAGTATTTAAAGAGACTCGTTCTTTATTTTGGCCTTATTTAGGTCTAGTTTTATTGACCGCTCTTTTAGTTCTTCTTTGGTCTTGTTTACTTATTATTCCTGGAATAATTTTCTCTATTTTCTATTCTTTTGCCGCTTATGCTTTTTTCTTTGAAGATAAACGAGGTGGAAAAGCCATTAAACGTAGCCAGGAATTAGTTAAGGGATATTTTTGGCCAATTATTGGTCGCTTTTTACTTTTATTTATTGTCCTTTGGACAGCGGAAATATTGATTACTATTCCTTTGAGTAAATTGGCGGTAGAGAGTTTAGCTTGGAATTTTTATTATTACTTTGTTCAAGTGTTTAATTTTATTATTACCCCAATTTCTATTTTATTCTCTTATCAGATTTTCAAAGATTTGGCGAGAATAAAAAAATAAAAAGGCATGACTTTAACTATTAATAATAAAAAAATTAAATTTAAGTCAGGGCAAACAATTTTAGAAGTAGCTACGGCTAATGGTTTTGCTATACCAACACTTTGCTATCATTCAGATTTAAAAGTACAAGCTAATTGTCGTTTATGTGTGGTGGAGATTGAGGGCCATGATCATTTAGAAACGGCTTGTTCAACTTTGGCACTGGAGGGGATGAAGATTATAACTGATAGCCCCCGTATTAGAGAAGCGCGTCGTCTTAATTTAGAATTAATTTTTTCTGAACATGAGGAGAAATGTGTAGATTGTTTACGTCGCTTTGATTGTGATTTATTAAAATATGCGAGAGAATATCAAGCAAATATTAGTCGCTTTACCGATCGTAAGAAGAAGCGTAAAACTTATTGTTTCTCTAAGGCGGTAGAAATAGATGGTGGTCAATGTATTGATTGTAAAGCTTGTTTAGAGGCTTGTCAGACTGTTCAAAAAATAAATTACTTAGAAATAAGGGGGAGTGGCGTTGATCAAGAAATTGTGCCAACTGAAGATCGGGATCGGGCTTGTATTTATTGCGGGCAATGTACTTTATATTGTCCGGCCGCTTCTGCCCAAGAACAGTCAGCTGTCGCAGCGGTAGAGGCAGCGTTAGCGGATAAGCAAAAAATTGTGATTGCTCAATTTGCGCCATCACTTAGTATTTCTTTAAGAGAGGAATTTTCTTCGCTTAATAGTGAAAATTGTGAAGGGAAAATAAAATCTGCTTTGAAGCAGTTAGGCTTTGATTATGTTTTTGATACTGGTTTTGGGACTGATATTGCAAGCATGCTTGCAGCCGAGGAGTTGTTAAAAAGATTAAAAGATAAGCAAGCGGTTTTTCCCTTAATCACTTCCTCTTGTCCTGCTTGGATAAGTTATGTAGAATTTTATCACCCAGAATTACTGCCGCATTTATCCACTATTCGCTCGCCACATATTCAGTCTGCTGGGATGATTAAAACTTATTGGGCTAAGAAAAATAATTTGAATCCCAGAAATATTGTACTTGTTTCTATTGGACCTTGTACGGCTGAGAAGCATGAATCAATTCGTCCAGAATTATTTGTTAATGGCCGGCCTCTACTGGATCAAGTTTTAACTATTAGAGAGTTAGTTTTTTTAATTAAGAAAAATCGTTTGGATTTTTCAAAATTACCAAAGAATGATTCGGCAGATTTATTTAATGGTTCAGGCGCAGCAGTTATTTATGGCACCCCTGGCGGTATTATGGAGTCTGTTTTGCACACAGCCACAGCATTAAGTGGCGCTCAAAAGAAAAATAAGATTTCTAATAATCGTTTAGAGTTCAAGACAGTTAGAGGACTGACTGGCTTTAAAGAGGCAGTTGTTAATTTACAAGGAAAACGTTGGCGAGTTGGCGTGGTTAATGGTATTGCTAACATTGAATATGTTTTGCCTCATTTAAAAAAATATCATTATCTGGAAGTGAGGTCTTGTCCGGATGCTTGTGTTGGAGGTGGTGGTCAAGTAATTCCAACTACTAAAGAAATTAAGAAAAAACGAATGGCCGAGCTATATCGGATTGGAAAAAAGCGTTCCATTCGTTGGGCCTCGGAAAATAAAGCGATGCTAGCTTATTATAATTGGGTGAAAGAACATAAATTAGAAAAAAAGCTTTTGTATACAAAATTTAAAAGAATATGATTCCAAAATATCTTTATAAAATTGCTCAAAAGTTAAAAGACTCAGGTTATGAGGCTTATTTAGTTGGTGGCTGTGTGCGGGATATTTTAATGGAAAAAAATCCCCAAGATTGGGATATGACTACCGATGCGCGACCGGAAGAGATTTTAGCAGTTTTTCCAGAGGGAAAATATGAAAATGATTTCGGTACAGTTTTATTGCCGATTAGACTAGAAAAAAAAGAAGGGGAGCTGAAGGGTCAACTCCAAGATGTGATTGAGATAACAACCTATCGTAGTGAGCAGGGATATTCCGATCGTCGTCATCCAGATTCAATTCAATTTGAAACTAAGCTAGATAAAGATTTAGAGCGTCGTGATTTCACTATTAATGCCTTAGCTTTAGATTTAACTCAGGAGAATAAAATTATTGATTTATTTGGTGGAGAAAAAGATATTAAGAAAAAAATAATTAGAGCGGTTGGTGAGCCGAGTGATCGTTTCAAGGAGGATGCTTTAAGAATGTTGCGCGCGATTCGCTTAAGTGCTCAGCTTGGTTTTAAAATAGAAGAAAAAACAAAGCGAGCGATTGTTAAACTAGCTGGCAGTATAAAATTTGTGTCTAAAGAAAGAATTCGGGATGAGTTAATTAAAATTTTGGCGTCTGATAGACCGGCGGAAGGGATTATGCTTTTACACGATTGTAAATTATTACAATATATTATTCCTGAATTAGAGCAGGGAGTGGGAGTAGCTCAGGATCGCCATCATATTTATCCAGTTTTTAAACATAATATTTTGTCATTAAAGCATTGTCCGAGCAAAGAATGGCCGGTACGTTTAGCAGCCTTACTTCATGATGTAGCTAAACCAAAAACTCGGAAAATAATTAATGGTGTAGCTACATTTTATAATCATGAACACTTAGGCGCTAAAATGGTGGCTAAAATTTTGGCTCGTTTAAAATTTTCAGCAGCTGATCAGGCGCGAATTGTTAATCTAATCAAAAATCACATGTTTTATTATAATGTCGGGGAGGTTAGTGCGGCCTCAGTTCGTCGTTTGATTGTTAAAGTAGGGAAGGAAAATCTAAAAGATCTAATTGATTTACGGATTGCTGATCGTCTTGGCTCCGGTACGCCGAAGGCGATGCCGTATAAATTGCGTCACTTAGAATACATGCTGGAAAAAGTTCAGAACGATCCAGTTTCAGTGAAGATGTTGAAGATTAATGGTGATGATATTATGCGGATATTGAATATTCCGCCCGGCCCAAAGATTGGCGCTATTTTAGATGTTTTATTGGGTGAAGTAATTGAAAATCCGAAACTTAATGTAAAAAAAGTTTTGGAAAAAAGAGTCAAGGAATTAAATGAATTTGATTTATCAGAATTGCGCTTAAGAGCTAAAGAAATTATTGAAGAAAAAAGAGAAGAAGATGATAAAAAAATAAAAAGAGAACATAGAGTCTAAAGTAGAAAATAAAAATACTAAAAATAAGTTTATAATAATAAAAAAATAAATATGCAGAAAAATAAGTTTAAAAAAGTTTTACTTTCCATCTCTTTATGTAGCGCGCTGTTTTTGCTTTCAGCTTGCACCCAGGTGGTTGATAACACTGATAAACCGGTTGATAATTCAGTTGCGCCAACTTCAGAGATAATTAATGACCAGGGCATTCCAGTTTCCCCTGTTTCTGAACCAAAGCAAATAACTAATAAAACTAAAATAAATAATATTATGAAACCAGAACAACAAGCAGATTTAACAAAAACCTATTCTCAAGCAATTTTGAAGACCAGTTTAGGGGATATTACTGTAAAATTTTATGCTGATGAATCACCAATAACCGTTAATAATTTTTTAAATTTAGCGCAGGCTGGATTTTATGATGGTGTTAAATTTCATCGGGTGATTAAAGATTTCATGATTCAAAGTGGCGATCCTTTGAGTAAAGGGGATAATAAAAATCTTTGGGGGACTGGCGGTCCTGATTATCGTTTTGCTGATGAATTTAATGATCATAAATTAGTTTCTGGTAGTTTGGCTATGGCTAATGCTGGAGCAAGCACTAATGGCTCTCAATTTTTTATTGTCACCGCTCAGGAAACTCCTTGGCTAGACGGTGGGCACACTAATTTTGGTTATGTAGTTGATGGCATGGAGGTGGTTAAGAAAATTGAAGCTGTCCAGACAGAATTTCCCGGCATATATGATAGACCAATAGAAGATATTGTTATTAATAGTATAGAATTAGTTAAATAATAGCCAAAAAATAAGAAAATAAGAAAAAATATGAAGGTTTATTTGGATAATGGAGCAACTACTCGGCTTGATCCGCGGGTTTTAGCCAAAATGAGGCCATATTTGACCGAAAAATACGGTAATGCTTCAGCTATCAATTATTTAGGACAAGCGGCTTATTTAGACCTAATGGAGGCTAAAAAACGGGTTGCTAAGTTGCTCGGGGGCGAGCCAGCGGGGGTTATTTTTACTTCTGGGGCGACTGAAGCTAATAATTTGATTATTAAAGGAGTGGCTTTGGCGAATCAAGCCAAAAGGAAGAAGATTATTATTTCTAATATTGAACATCCTTGTGTGCGCGAGTCAGCTAATGAATTGGCCCGAGCTGGCTTTCAGGTTGAATTTGTGCCGGCTAATTCCGAGGGCCTTGTCACTCCAGAAGCATTGCGAAAAATTATAGACAAAGAAACAATTTTAGTTTCGGTGATGGCTGTTAATAATGAGATTGGAACAATTAATGATATAGCTGCCTTAGCCAAGATAGCCCATCAATATGGCGCTTATTTTCACACTGATGCCGCACAAGCGATTCCTTATTTGAAAATAGACATTAAGAAAATGGGTATTGATTTACTTAGCTTATCTGGTCATAAATTTTATGGACCAAAAGGAGTGGGTGTAGCGTATATTAAAAAAGGAATTAAAGTAAAACCGCTTATGGTTGGTGGTGGGCAAGAAAATAATCTTCGTTCTGGAACTTATAATCTTCCAGGGATTATGGGGTTGACATTTGCCCTTGAATTAGCTTATAAAGAGAGAGCTGCTTATTTAAAACGAGTGAAGGCTTTGCGAGATTATTTTTGGCAGAGAATTAATCAGGAAATTAGTGGATTGAAAATTAATGGTTCAATGACTAAACGTATTCCAGCCAATTTAAATGTACAGTTTACTTCTATAGAAGGGGAGGCAATTTTAATGGATCTATCTCATAAAGGGATTTGTGTCTCTACTGGTTCAGCTTGTTCGGCTGCTAATTTACAGGCTTCCCATGTTTTAACGGCGATTGGGCTTAGTAAAAATTTACTTAATAGCAATATTCGTTTTTCTTTTGGTCGTTTTAACACTAAAGCAGAAATTAATTATACGATTAAAGCTTTGAAGGAAACAGTTAAGCGCTTAAGAAGTTTTAGTCCGATTAAGTAATTGATCAATTATAAAATATGGCTCTGAATTATAGTAAAAAAACAATTAATCATTTTTTAAATCCCAAGAATATTGGCGAGATGAAAAACCCCGATGGTTATTCACAAATTGGCAATATGCTTTGTGGTGATCAGTTGAATTTTTTCTTGAAAGTACGAAACGGAAAAATAAAAGATGTAAAATTTCTTTCTTTTGGTTGCGCCTCTAATATTGCAACAGCTTCTTTATTAACTGAAAAAGTGAAGGGAATGACTATTGCCGAGGCAAAGAAATATAAATGGGAGACAGTGGTGGCTGAATTAGGCGGTCTGCCAAGCCAAAAAATTCATTGTTCAGTGATGGCTGTTGAGGGTTTTAGGAAGGCGATTGCTGATTACGAAAAGAAACAAAAACACTCCCGATAAAAGGAGTGTTTTTTTGTATTTTCAATTAAGCTAAGATCTTTATTAAAATCTCTTTTCTAGAGGACGAGCTTCATTAACTACAACTGTGCGTCCATCTAATTCTTTATTGTTATACATAGCGATTGCTTTTTCAGCATCGGCCTCATTTTCCATTTCAACAAAACCAAAGCCTTTGGAGCGATGAGTTAAACGATCGGTAATGATAATAGCTGATAAAACGTTGCCAGCTTTAGCGAAAGCATCCGCTAAACCTTGTTCGGTAGTCTTGAAAGACAAGCCACCAACAAATAACTTTTTCATTTTTTTTGACTTTTACATTTTTTAAAACATGTAAGACGACCCTTTTTTAAAATTAAAGACGGATTTTTTGGTCCGCCTCTTTTTAAAAACAGCTTACCTTTAAAGGAGTTTATCCTCTTTTTTTGAATAAGTCAAGATTAACAAAAACCCCGTCATTAACGGAGTTTCTGCTATAAAAATTAAGTGATTAATTTTTTTAATGGTTATAAAGCAACCTTAACACCCGGGCTCATTGAGGAGGAAAGGGAAATGTTTTTAATAAAAGTTCCCTTAGAAGCGGCCGGTTTTGCTTTTCTAATTACATTAAGTAAGGCGTTATAATTTTCAATTAATTTATTATTATCAAAGCTTATTTTACCGATAACAGTATGAACATTGGCGGTATCATCATTTTTGAAACTAATTTTACCTTTTTTCAATTCTTCAACTGTTTTAATTGGGTCTGTGGTGACCGTGTCATTTTTAGGTGAAGGCATTAAACCGCGAGTACCAAGAATTTTAGCGATTACGGCTAAGTTTTTCATTATTGCTGGTTCAGCAATAGCTACCTGAAAGTCAGTTTTTTCTGTTTTTTTAATTTCAGCGATTAAATCATCACCACCAACATAGTCTGCACCAGCCGCCTTAACTGCTTTTTCGTTTTCCGGAGAAACAAAAGCAGCGATTTTAACTGATTTACCAGTACCATTAGGTAAGCTAACAGCGCCGCGAACTTGCTGATCACCTTTTTTAGTATTAATACCAAGACGAAAATGAACTTCCACTGAAGCGTCAAATTTAGTTTTTGTTAATTTTCTAACAATATCTAGGGCTTCTTCAATTGGATAAGCTTTAAACTTATCATAAATAGCGGAATGATCAGCTTTTATTTTTTTACTCTCAATTTTTTCTTTTTTAATTACTTTTTTTTCTTCTTTTTTAGTTGTTTTTGCAACTTCAGTTTTTTTAGTCATAGTTTTTTAGTCGTGGTCACTGTTTATATCTGCTGAGCAGAATAAACTCCCACAATTAATTATTATTTAATTTCTACACCCATTTGACGAGCAGAACCAGCAATAATTTTTTTAGCTGCTTCAAGATCGTTAGCGCTCAAATCAGGCATTTTAGTTTTCGCAATTTCCTCAAGTTGAGCTTGGGTAATTGAGCCAACCTTTTCAGTTAATGCTTTGCCGGATCCTTTCTTAATACCAGCGGCTTTCTTAATTAATTCAGTTGCTGGAGAAATTTTGACGATAAAATCATAACTCCTATCTTCATAAACCGTAATTTCTACTGGCAGAATATCGCCCATTTTATCTTTAGTTTTATCATTAAAAGCTTTACAAAATTCAGCAATATTTAAACCATATTGACCTAAGGCTGGACCGACTGGTGGAGCTGGATTAGCTTGTCCGCCGGCTATTTGTAATTTTATTTTTGTCTTTATTTTTTTTGCCATATAATTTTTATTAAATTGGAGCGCAGAAGCATCGCCCTTTCTTTATGTTTAAATTTTCTTGATCTGTAAAAAATCTAATTCAACTGGAGTTTCGCGACCAAAAAGGGAAACAGAAACTTTAACTTTGCCTCTAGCCTCATCAACAGCCGTTACTTTTCCTTCCATGTTTTTAAACGGACCTTCATTAATTTTAACTGGACTACCAACCACCACATCAATTTGGAACTTAGGATCTTCTACCCCCATTCTTTTTTGCAGTGCCTTAACTTCTTCTTCACTAATTGGGGTGGGAATCGTTCCGGTGCCAATAAAGCCAGTTACATTAGGAGTGTTTCTAACAATATACCAAGATTCATCAGTTACAATCATTTCAATTAAGATATAGCCAGGGAATATTTTTTCCTCAGAAACTTTGCGTTTACCATTTTTAATTTTTATTTTCTTTTCAGTTGGGATTAAAATACTAAAAATTTTATCCTCCATGTCTAATGATTCCACTCTTTGTTTTAAGTTTTGCGCAACATTTTCTTCGTAGCCGGAATAGGTGTGAATGACGTACCAGCGCCGTCCCTGGTTTAATAATTGTTTAGCCATAAATTTTAAATTTAAGAACTATTTATTAGAAGATTTTTATTTAGTGAGAAAAAATTCAAAACCGATAGTAAATAGATAATCCAAGATACCTAGAAAAATAGCCATCCCAATACTTATTCCGATAACCAATAAAGTATAGTTATAGGTTTCTTTTTTGGTCGGCCAAGTGACTTTTTTCATCTCGGCAATTGATTCTTTGATGTAGTTAATTAATTTGTTCATATTGGCTAAAATTGGTATTTAAAAATGACCTCGCGGTCACCTTCTTTATCTATTTCAATATTACAAAATTAAGGGGTGGCTGTCAAGCCTTTAAAGAAATCTTTCCGATTGCTTTTTTGGTTGCTTTTTACAACTAAACAAGATACAATAAGGCTAGACTATAAATTAGTTTATATATTTTAATTAGTTAAATTAATATGGTTAGTCCGAATTTGAAAAGAAAAATTGTAGAATCTCGGCCCGTAGAACTAAATGAAAGCACTAAAAAATTATTTCAAATAATTTATAGTGAACAAAATAGGAAAGAAAAAATTGATGATGATATTCCTAAAATCCAAGTTTCCAGCCTGGTTTCCAGGGTGGCTTTTTTCTATGAAAAAATTAGAAATGCCGTTGAGTATGAGGAAGATCATTTAATTCGCAAGAATGCTATTTCACGAATTTTGCGTCGTCAAATAGTTATTGAGGGTGTTGTTAAGGAATCTAAGGCGAAAACAATCTCTAAACATTTATTAGTTGAATTAATTAGGGGTGGATATTTACCGAATAATACTCTCCCAGAAACAAAAATAAAGGACATTGCGATTATTTTAGAAAAATATATTCGGGTTAAAGATGAATTATCTGCTAAAATGAGTCTCACTTCGGCTCTAAAAACAGATATTAATCAGGCTAAAGAATTACTTAAGAAGAAAAATCGCTTAATTCGTTGGCTTTTGGAAGTGGCGGCCTGCGAAATTGAAGAAAATTTAGCGCCTAGTCTAGTTAAGCAAGTAATTGTTAATAATCTTTTTGATACTTTATTAAAAAACATAAAATTACCAGCTGAACTTCCTTATGAAGAAGATTTAGAAATTCAGATATATTTAAGTATTGGGCGAACTTATTTAAAGATGGATAGGGACATGTTAAGTTTTGTACTCTTTAAGTATTATAACAATGAATGGGCGGAATTGTCGGACAAAGAAGTTTTAGAGGCGGCTGATGAGCAAAAAATAAGTAATATAGCTGAGCGCTTAGAAAAAGTTAAGGGGCTAGTTGAAAAGCAGCTTAATCATCCGCTTAAAAAACAATTAGATAGAATTGTTAGAGTTTATGCGCTTTACTATTCAATATTATCAGAAACAATTGAAAGTGATCCGGTTAAAGTTTATAACGAAGTGCAAACTGATGAGAAAAAGTTTATTGCTAATATTAGGAAGGTTTGTAGTGAGAAATATAAAAAAGCTAAAAAACGTTTATGGAAAAGAGCGGGGCGCAGCATTGTTTATATTTTTCTCACTAAGTCAATTTTTGTTTTTTTAATAGAACTTCCAGCTGTTAAATTATTTGGTGAAGCAGTTAATTGGGTATCACTGGCAATTAATATTTCTTTTCCAGCCATTCTATTATTCTTTATTGTTTTGTTTATGAGAATACCTGGTGAAGATAATACTGACAAGATAGTTAATGGGATTAAAGAAATTTCTTTTTTGGGCCAAGAAAAGAAGCAGCCGATTGTTTTGCGTGAACTCACTAAGCGCAATCTGATTGCTTCAATCTTTTTTAGTTTAATTTACGCAGCCTCATTCTGTTTTTCCATTTATATCATTGTTAAAGTTTTAGATTTCTTGAATTTTAATTGGGTTAGTGTAATTATTTTCTTATTCTTCTTAGCTTTTGTTAGTTTTTTCAGTATTGTTGTTACCAAGGGAGTTAAGGAGTTAACGATTATCCGACGCAAGGAAAGTTTATTAACTTTTTTGGTTGATTTATTTTATATGCCGATTATTATATCTGGCAAGTGGCTGTCTAATAGTTTCTCTAAAATCAATATCTTTATTTTTATTTTTGATTTTATTCTTGAAGCCCCGTTCAAGATATTAATAGAAGTAGGCGAGGATTGGACAAAATATGTCCGCGAGAGAAGGGAAAGCATGGAATAATTTTATGAGTATTTTACGAATAGTAGCGACACCAATTGGTAATTTAGAGGATTTAACTTTGCGCGCTTTAAGAGTTTTAAAAGAGTCAGATTTTGTTTTATGTGAAGATACGCGTGTGACTAAAAAATTACTTGATCACTATCAGATTAAAACTCCCACAATTTCCTATCATCAACATTCTGGTAAAATAAAAGTTGAGCAAATAATTTCCTTGCTTAAAGCTAAGAAGAATCTGGCTTTAGTAACTGACGCCGGCACGCCCGGCATCTCTGATCCCGGCAGCAAATTAGTTTCAATTATTAGAAAAGAATTTAAGCAAGAAATTGGTCATAAAGTTTTAATTGAGAGCGTGCCGGGCGTTTCCGCCTTAACGGCGGCCATTTCCATTGCCGGCGTCGGCTTTGATCGTTTTCTTTTTTTGGGTTTTTTACCACATAAAAAAGGTAGACAAACAATGCTCAAGGAAATAGTGGCTAGTAAATATTCGGTAGTTTTATATGAGTCAAAACATCGTATGGTAAAATTATTAACAGAATTAGAGGCGGTTTGTGGCCGAACGGAACTTGAAATCTTGGTAGCGCGAGAATTAACCAAAATGCACGAATCTTTTTATCAGGGGACAATAGCTACTGTTTTAAAAGAAATAAAGGCTGATATTAATAATTTAAAAGGTGAATTTGTTGTCTTAATTAAGAAAGAATAAATTTTAAAATAAGTGTTTTTAAATATGTCTGCTAAAAATTTTTATATCACTACTACTTTGCCATATATCAATTCTGAACCACATATTGGTTTTGCTGCTGAAATTATTAAGGCGGATGTGATTGCTCGTTTGGCAGCACAAAGAGGGGCAAAGATTTTTTTTAATACTGGAACAGATGAACATGGTTTAAAGATTTATCAAAAAGCAAAAGAATTAGGGATTGATGTTCAAGCCTATTGTGATGAATATTCAGCTAAATTCCGACCGTTAAAAGAAAAATTAAATCTATCTTATACAAATTTTATTCGCACCACTGATTCTTTTCACATTGCGGCCGCGCAAGAATTTTGGCGTCGCTGTGAAGCTAATGGCGATATTTATAAAAAACTATATCAAATAAAATACTGTGTTGGTTGTGAAATGGAAAAAACTGATTCAGAATTAGAGAATGGGCGTTGCCCCCTCCATCCACAGATGAAAATTGAAAACATTAATGAAGAAAATTATTTTTTTCGTTTTTCTAAATACGCTGATCGGCTTTTAGAATTATATAATAATAATCCAACTTTTGTTTTGCCGGCTAGTCGCTTAAAGGAGATAAAGGCTTTTGTTGAGGGAGGTTTGCAGGATTTTAGCATTTCTCGTGTTAAAGAAAAAATGCCACATGGTATTCCGGTGCCTGGTGATGAGACACAGGTGATGTATGTTTGGTTTGATGCTTTAATTAATTATATTTCAACGCTTGGCTGGCCAGATGAGTCAGAGGATTATAAAAAATATTGGCCGGGGATACAGGTTTGTGGCAAGGATAATTTACGTCCGCAAGCAGCTATGTGGCAGGCAATGTTAATGTCAGCTGGGCTGCCGCCTAGTAAACAAATTTTAGTTTTTGGTTTCTTGACTATGAACGGGCAAAAAATTAGCAAGAGTTTAGGCAATTTAGTTAATCCCTATGAATTAATTGAGCAGTATGGAGCAGATGCTGTTCGCTATTATTTATTGGCCGAAATCCCGCCGTTTGAAGATGGTGATTATAGTGAAGAAAAATTTCAAAGCAGATATAATGCCGATTTAGCTAATGGTTTAGGAAACCTAGTGGCGCGTGTTTCTAATCTTTTAGAAAAGAATGAAATTAAAACTAATTTAAAAATTAATTTAGAGGATGAGGGAATAAGAGAAATTGTTAAAAGATTTGAAGCCAGTTTGCAAGAATATCGCTTTAACGAAGCTTTACAGATACTTTGGGAGAAAATAAGGGCTTGTGATGAGGAATTAAGTAGGCAGGCTCCTTGGAAAATGACTGATCAAAAAGAAATTGAAAATATTTTATTTCCTTTGGCGCAAACTATTTTAAATATTGCTTATTTATTAGAACCGTTTATTCCTGAAACTGCCCAGAAAATTCAAAAACAATTTTTAGCTGAACAAATAAAAAAGGGAGAAGCTCTTTTTCCGCGCCTGCAATAATGGTGCGTTTCTAAATATAAAAATATATGTCCATTTTTGATATTTGCTTATTAATCATTCTAATTTACACTACTTTAAATGGTTTATTTAAGGGATTAATTGGTCTGGTGGGCCGAGTTTTCGGTTTATTGGTTGGAGCATTTGTGGCTAGTCATTATTATCTTGCCTTTTTTACTTGGAGCGCCAATATTTATAAAGATCATGAGTCTTTGGGTAAAATTATTTCTTTTATTGTTCTGTTTGTAGTGGTTACTAAAGTAACCGAATGGGCTTTTAAATTGTTGGAAAAAGTATTTAATTTTGTGGCTGTTATTCCAGGTAGTAAATATTTAAATAATTTAGCTGGTGCTATTTTAGGATTTCTAATTGGGGCCATTTTTTTAGGTTTGATCATTTATGTCGCTTCTCGTTATGTTGTGGTTGGTAATTTATTAGGCTTAGGTGATCAATTAAAAAATTCAGTCATTGCGCCAGTTTTATTGAGAATTGTGAAACTTATTTTACCGCTATTGCCAGAAGCTCTTAAAGCTCTGAAATCAATTATTTAAAATTAAAATTATTAGCTAGAGTAAAATTAATTTTAATTTTTTTGAAGAAGATGATACAGCTTAAAGTAAATTTAAATAAATTAAAACCGGCCACCATCAATTTAGTGGCTGATTTTTTACAAAATCAGCAGGTCGTCGTTTTACCAACTGACACTATTTCTGGCTTGAGTTGTTTAGCCGATTCAACGGCAGCTATAAAAAAGATTTACCGGATCAAGAAGCGTGATCAGAAAAAGCCTTTATTAATTTTGATTAGTGATTTTAAAATGGCTAAAAAATATGCCGCTATTTCGCCGACACAAAGTAAATTTTTAAAACAGGTTTGGGCTGAAAATCAACCACCAACTACGGTTATTTTAAAGAATTTACATAAGTTGCCAGCTCAATTAACTGGTGATTCTGATGGCTTAGCGATGCGTTTGCCCAAAAGTGCTTTTTTGGTTAAAATAATAAAGAAGGTCGGCGTCCCTTTAGTATCAACTAGTTTTAATCTTAGTGGTCAAAAAAATATTATTAATTTTAATGAATTAACTAAGTATTTTCCAGATAAAAAAAATTGTCCTGATTTAGTACTTAATGCTGGACGAGCAAAGAGACGAAAACCATCTCGTTTGTTTGATTTGAGAGAGGAAAAAAATCCTCTACTGCTTAGAAAATAAATAAACTATGAATGTTAAAAGCTTAAAAGAGAATATCAAGAAATTCATCCCAGGATTTATTTTAGTAATTTTTATACTAACGATTTTTTTGGGTGGTTTTTATCTTGGTAAAAAAAGAACAGAAAAGAAGCTTGGTAAAGCTCTGCATACAATCTTAGCTTATTCGGAGGAGGCTAAAGATGTCTCGTCTGGCACTAACTCAGATGAGGTGTTTGATTTTAATCTTTATTGGGAAGTTTGGGATTCTTTAAAGACGGATTATGTTAATAAAAATCAGATAAAAAATAAAGATTTATTTTATGGCTCATTAAAAGGGATGTCGGCTGCTACTGAAGATCCTTATACTGTCTTTATGGATCCAGAGAATGCTAAAGAGTTTGCCGATGATTTAGCTGGCACTTTTGAAGGTATTGGCGCTGAAGTCGGCATGAGAAATGATATAGTTACTATTGTAGCTCCGCTTGAAGGAATGCCGGCGCAAAAAGCTGGATTACGATCTGGTGATAAAATTTATGCGGTTGATGATAAATCAACTCTTGGTTTAACGGTTGATGAAACAGTTAAATTAATACGTGGCCCTAAGGGAACAACTGTAAAATTATCAATTTTACGTGGTAATGATAGTAAGATTCAAGACTTTGTGATTACTCGTGATTTGATTGTGGTGAAGAGTGTAAAAACTGAAATGCGTCAGGATGGCATATTTGTTATTAATGTTACTAATTTTAATGATGATACTTTGAGCTTATTTAATGCAGCTGTTAATGATGTTTTATTAAAGAATCCACGGGGAATAATTTTAGATTTAAGAAATAATCCAGGTGGTTATTTAGATACAGCAGTAGCGATGGCCTCTGAATGGATTGAGGCTGGCCCAATAATGGCGGAGCAATTTAGTGATAATCGTCGCAATGAATACCCGTCTAGTGGCAATGCTCGTTTGAAAGATATTCCAACAGTAGTTTTGGTTAATGGTGGCAGCGCTTCTGCCTCAGAAATTGTTGCTGGCGCTTTACGTGATTATAAAAAGGCGGTTTTGGTTGGCGAACAAACTTATGGCAAGGGCTCGGTGCAGAGTTTGCGTGGCTTAAGTGATGGTTCGGCATTAAAAGTAACAGTCGCTGAATGGTTAACGCCGGCAGGAGATGCGATTGATGAAAAGGGAATTACACCTGATTATCTTGTTGTTTTAGAACAAAAAGATGTTGATCAAAATATTGATCCGCAAATGGATAAGGCAGTAGAACTTTTGAAATCAAAAAAGAAATAAAAAAATGGTGATTCTAATTTAGAATCACCATTCTTGGTAAGGGGGAAATTTTATTCCATTAACTATAATCCATAATTATATTAATGAGAGTATATGCCTCTCCCTCTTCTTCTTGAAGTTGTCTTTCTCTGGCGATCTCAAAGATTTCTGCCACTTCCTCATTATTGAGAGGAACGTTTTCTTTTAGTCGCCAACATTTTTTTGTACAATTTGTACAAGGGCTTTGAAAGTCGTTAAGCCCATTCTCAACTATATCCATTAAGGAGTAGCCGAGTGTCAGAATGTAATCTACCACCACTTCTGGACTTTTATTCGTCAGATGGCTTGTACATTTCCCGTTTTTCACATATTCCAAGACGTTAATTCTGCTTAAGTCTTGAAACATTTCTGGATCCTTCTGCATCAAATGAAATCTTCCCATTTTTTAATTTTTTTTGATTATTTATAAAAAGAGCAATATTTATATTTATAATACATATATATTTAAGTGTCAAGGTATATGATTTCAGCTAAAAAAATAGTAAAAAAAGAAAAAAAATCAACGAAATTCATTTTTGTTACTGGCGGGGTTATGTCTGGTGTTGGCAAAGGTGTATCTACTGCCTCTATCGGTCAAATTCTACAGGCGCGTGGCTATAATGTTAGCGCGATAAAAATGGATCCTTATATTAATGTTGATGCTGGCACAATGAATCCAGTTGAACATGGGGAAGTTTTTGTAACTGAGGATGGTGATGAAACTGATCAAGATATCGGTAATTACGAAAGATTTTTAGGGAAGAATATTTATCGTGAAAACTACATGACCACTGGTCGTGTTTATCAAACGGTTATTAATCGGGAGAGAAATTTAGGATATAAAGGAAAATGTGTGCAAGTAGTGCCACATATTCCAACTGAAATACGCAATCGTATTCAGAAAGCAGTAGAAAAAACAAAAGCTGAAATAATGATTATTGAAATTGGTGGTACAGTGGGTGAATATGAAAATCTATTGTTTTTAGAGGCGGCGCGGGTTATGAAATTATATAATCCAAAAGATGTTTTATTTGTTCTTGTTTCTTATTTGCCATTTCCGAATATGATTGGGGAAATGAAAACTAAACCAACTCAACACGCTGTTCGTAATTTACAATCAGCCGGCATTCAACCCGATTTTATTATTGCACGTGCGGAAAAACCGATTGATATGTCACGTCGGGAAAAATTATCGCTTAACTGTAATGTTCCGCTGGAGGCAGTAATTGCTGCTCCTGATGCCGATTCTATTTATGATATTCCACTTAATTTTGAAAAAGATAATTTAAGTGAACATATTTTAGAGAAACTTGCTTTACCGATACGTAAGAAAAAAAGTGATAATGAGGCTTGGAAAAAAATGGTGGTTAATTCAAAAATAAAAGAACCAGTGGTGAATATTGGTGTGCTTGGTAAGTATTTTGTGGGTGGTGATTTTTCTTTTACAGATTCTTATATTTCCGTTATTGAAGCAATTAAACATGCAGCTAATTATAATCGTTGTAAAGCGAAGATTCATTGGTTAAGCGCGGAAGAAGTGGAGAATGAAGGGGTTAAAATTTTAAAAAATATGGATGGAATTATTATGCCACAAAGCTGGGGCACGCGAGGAACAGAGGGGAAAATAAAAACGGCTAAATATTGTCGTGAAAATAAAGTGCCATATTTTGGCCTTTGTCGGGGTATGCAGGCGGCTGTGATTGAATTTGCTCGCAATGTACTTGGTTTAAAAGATGCGAATTCGGTGGAAATTAATCCCAAAACTCAAAATCCGGTCATTCAGCCCATGCCAGGACAAGTGGAATCAATAAAAGGGAAGAGTAATAATATTACACCTCGTTTGGGTGCTTGGCCCTGTGAACTTAAACCAGGAACACATTTAGCTAAGGCTTATGCTCGTTTTGGAGCGGAAAAAATTGTCCTTGAGCGACATCGTCATTGTTATGAATTTAATAATGATTATCGTGAGAGATTAGAAAAATTAGGTTTGACTATAGCCGGTACTTCACCGGATGGTCAAATTGTTGAAGCGGTGGAAATAACTGAACACCCATTTTTTATCGGCACTCAATTTCAGCCAGAATATATTTCTCGTCCATTAACCCCACACCCACTATTTGTTGAATTTATTAAAGTTTGTAAGGGGAGAAAATAGGGGGTTATTAGTTTTTAATATGAAAAAAAGTTTTAATTTAATTTAACTATATGCGCAATTATATGAAAAAAGTTTTGGTAAGGTACAAAATTTTAATCGTTTTGTTTGCCGTTTTAGGGGTTTCGGTGGCGGCAGTGCCGGTTGTGTTAGGTGCACGTGGTGCTAAACACGGCGGCTGGCAACTTGATTCCAAAGCCGCTAGTGCCATCATGTCT
>JAAZJO010000007.1 GCA_012800315.1 Candidatus Falkowiibacteriota bacterium | reverse complement strand
CCCCACATTCCCTCCATTATAATAAATGCCACCAGTGCCTGATTTCCAAAAGCCACTATTAGCAACTTCTGTCCAACTTGATATACAACTACTTCCGATACAAAACTTCTTGCCAGCCGCCGTCATTATATCATTCTTAACATCTAATTTACCCTTAACATTAATAATATCTTCTTCAGTTGAAGATCCAATTGTTATAGTTTTCGCCTCCACCCCTTGACCAACAAAAAAAGAACAGCCCATCAATAAAATTGCGACTAAAATAATAGTTGTTTTTCTTCTCATATTTTAGATAATTAACACACTAATATTATACAATTTTTTCAAAAACTTGTAAAATAAAATTTAACTAATTTTCAACTATTCCAGCCAAGCATAATAAACAGAGTTAATGGCACTAAACCAAGGCGAATAATAACTCTTGCTGGCCTCCGCTGAAGCCTCTAATTTCCATAGAAGTTTACTCCCTGAATCAGTAAATAAATACTCCTCGCCAATCACTGGCACTGACCAATTATTTCCATTATTGGAAATTGAAAAAATTAAACGATCATCTAGTGCCCCAATATCACAAAAATCAGCGCTACATAAACTTAAACCGCCAAAATTAGCCATTTTTATTACTCCATTAGCCGAAAATAAATTAGCTGAAACTGCTTGATAATCGTGTGTCTGATCAAAGCCTTGATCAATAAAAGTCCATTGATGATAATTAGTCTCTGTATCAACTTTCTGAGCAGTCGCAATTTCTAAATTCCCCCCTGCCCCCAGCCGACAAAGAGCTGACTCATCTTCACTGGCAAAAAAATCTTCCCCTAAAGACATTGAGCCACGAATCACTTGAGAACCATTTTGCCATAACTTAATTAATTTCGGCTTGCCTGCAGTTAAGCTGCAAATATACCAAAAGGTTTCTTTTCCCTGTTGCTGTTTAATTATCTGTGGTACAAAACCCTGATCGGCTAAACGTAAATTAAAAAAATCAGTGATGTTCCACAGAGTATTATTCACTACTTGATAAGCGCTAATATCATAACCTAAGTAAAGAACAATATAATTATTTTCATCACCTCCAAAATATATATTTGAACCACCATAGCCAGGGCGAGTCACAAACGGCACCCGCTTTTCAAAATCAAGCACCGTTAAATTTTTACCATCAAAACGCCAAACCTGACCTAACTCCTGCCCAGCCTCTGTCCAAACCGCACCAATTAACCAATAGTTTGTTAGGGGATAAAGTGAAACCTTTTGCAGTTGTTTGTCTTGACCAGTAAAAAAGGCAGTAAACTCCTTCACTTCACTGCCATTATATTTTAATTTCCCGCCAGCCCAAGAAACACAGGGCTGTTTATTTTTTGCTAAGCAAAATTCACTTTCCTCCTCTTTGGCAAAACCACAGAAAGTTTGGGTACAGGCACCTTGATCAATTTTTTTATAAAGTGGGGTAAAGTAAAAAGCATTAGCCATGTCATCATAATGAAAATTTGTTTTACCCATGTCAACATAATATGAATTACTAAACCCATCACCAAAAACATTATAGCGCCACCGATCCCGATTTTCTTCTCTCGGAATTTCTGTCACCAAAGGCTCCACTTGAACATCTCTCACCTCAGGAACAGTAATTTTATTGCTCGGCTCTTCATGGTATCGCATCACTGTCATGACTGGACTAGCAATAAATTTCACCGCTGACCATTCTTTAGATAGCTGCAAAATTGTTAATAAATTAATTAAACTAAAAATAAATAAACCAAACAGTAAAATAATAATAGTAATAATCACAAAATCCAGTTTTAGTTTTTCTGTTAATTTTTTCGGCCAACGTGACTTAACTGTTTGCTTAACTTGCTTAGTTTGCTTAACTTGCTCATCTTTTTGTTTAGTTGCTTGCTTTGCTTTTGAAGTAGTTTTGGGATTAGTTTTTGGAGCAGAAGAGGTATTCATAAATACAGTTTTGATACAAAAAAACGCCCGTTTTGCGGGCGTTTTTATCTAATTTTATTTAACAATCATGACGCCCGTTTCACCTGAGCGACCAGGAATATCTTGATAAAATTCATAACTACCAGCGGCGGGAGCATTAAAAGTTTTAGCCATGGTATAACCAGCTGGTACTGGAATTTCTAAGGCTCTTAAGCCCTCATCCTTAAACACTAAGCGAGAATCAACTCCTTCAGAGGTTAAAGAAATAGTAACAGAAGTGCCGGATTTAACGGTAAACTCCTGTGGTGAAAAACCTTCAGAACTTGCTTTTAATTTAATCGCTGAAGAACTTAAATCCGATTCCTTAATCGGAGGAGTTAAGCGTGGAGCCTCTGCCGACATCGGCGCCGCATCATTTTTAACCTCCACTCCCTGCTCATTAACCACTTTGTCATCCTTAGTCACTAAACTAGCGCCAGGAGCTTGAGTAGTTGCTTCTTGTAAAATTTCCTGAACCTCAACTGGCAAATCTTCAGAAATTTCTAGTGGTGGAATACCAGTCTCTGCCCCCTCAGATTCAATTAAAGGATCTTCAGTTTGAATTCCCGTTGGCGCTTTTCCTATCTTAGTGCCAGCAAACACAGCCAAAACAATGATTAAAAGAATCAATACCAAGCCACCAATAATCGGGAAAACTTTTGACTTTTTATTTTGTGTAGGATTTTCCATATTTTTTAAATTAATTTAATAATCTTTAAACTATTTTACAATAAATCCACAAACATAGTTCTTTCCTGGGACATCGTTATGGAAAGAATATTCTCCCCGAACAGTTGGAGCGTTGAAGGTAACACTTTTCATTTGTCCATTATTAATACCCACAGCGCTAGCTGATAAATTACCATCAAAAACAACAATCGCTACACCACCGTTAGCTGTTATGTTTAAAGTAACTTGCTGACCAGCTTTAACTTCAATTGAAGCTGGGTTAAATCCCTTATCAGCATCAATCGTCACGTCAATCGTGATTGGCTTTGTTTTTTCAATCGGCGCTTCATCTTTAATCACCGAACCATCCACCTCATCTATAAGTACAGGAGACTCATTTATAATTTCTGTTTCTGGTGGCAGCGCACCATCAACAACTGAGGTCTCACCAAATTCATTGACTTGAGAGCTAACACCTTGATTGTCGTTATTGACAATAGGGCTATTATTTACTTCTTTGTTTTTGGCGGAATCAAGAGCCCCTAAAACAACTAAGAAAATAGCTAAGAGAGCTAAACCAACCACTAAAACTATTCCTTTTTTAGGACTTTTTAATTCCAAATTTTTTTTCTCTTCCATAAATTTAATAAATTAATTTTTTATTATTAGTTAATTTTATTACTTTAATTATAGCATCTTTAGCAAAAACAAACAATCTATTACTTAATAATCAAGCTAGTTTTTTCTGTTTGATCAAGTGGCTTAGTTGGCCAGTCGCGCCAATCAAAGCGTCTGCCAATTAAGCGCATTGACAAATCAGCTGGACGATCCGAGCGAATAATAATCTGAGCATCGGAGATTAAAGCATAGGTTGAGGCAAAACTATTACGCGGCGTCAAGAAAACATCAACATTTTGCTCATTAAAATCAACTACATGATACCACACCCAAAGATCAGAGCCTTCTTCTTCTTTACTTAAATCAATAACAGTTTCATAATAACCATCTTTTTCTGAGAAATCAGCCGCCGCTAAACGTCCAATATATTCTTCTTTCAAGCCGCCAGCAATAGAGGCGGCAAAGGTTGAATAATTAGTGCCTTTAATGTTGTAGAGAGGGTCAAAAACAGCAGCAGTTATTTTGTTAGCACTCTTAATATCGCCACCTGTCATGGTTATATTTCCAGTAATATTAACTCCTCCTTCAAAATTAGCTGGTTGCTTAAACGTTGCTTGTCCATTTATTGTGGTTGCTCCGTTTAAATATGTGCTGCCATTAACATATAATTTATATGAACCGGGATTCGTCGTACCGATACCTATATTTCCAGCGGTAAATCCTATATTCCCCCTTTCATTTCTTATTTCAACTGTTCCGTAATTATGCTTTATATTCAATTGCTGAGGAGAGCCGGCAGCGGAAGTGTTATAGGAAGTAAATAAAGTAGCGGAATCATTACCATTAGTTCCTACCGCCCCTTGAACATGAAGTTTCTGTATAGGGGTTGTTGTCCCAATTCCAACACGCCCCTGAACAATTAAACCATCAGCTGGAGCAGCATAGCTAAAATAACTACTACCAATAGATTGATTTCCGTTAACAGCTAGCTTAGAAGCACCAGCTGTTCCATGACCAACACCAAGACGTCCATATATAAAATTGCCAAACGAACTGCCGCTAACCTTAATGCCATTGCTAGCAGAAAGAGTGCCAACAACCGCTAATTTATCTGCTCCTGGATTAGTAGTACCAATCCCGACATTGCCTGTATAAGTTAGGGCCAAAGAAGGATTATTAGTATACCAAGAAGAGCCACCATTTTTATAACCAAAAGCTAAATAACCATTATTATTTCCAGAACTTATCGCGTATCTATAAGTTTGATCTGTTGAGTGCACCCCTAAACTTATATCTCCAACAACATGTAATTTATCTTTCGGATTATTTGTCCCAATACCGACATTGCCGGTATTTTTATTTTTAATATTACCCGACAAAGATCCTTCCCAGAAAGAACCAGCCTCAGCCCAGCTAGCCCGACAATCTCCATTAAAACACAATCCGCCAGTAGTTG
>JAAZJO010000006.1 GCA_012800315.1 Candidatus Falkowiibacteriota bacterium | reverse complement strand
TGTCCAGGACGGACCCGCTAAACGCTCGCCAGCTCGCGTTTATCGTCGCTCAATTACTCGGACTCGCTTCGCTCATCCTCATATTTCGCTCGCCGTCTGTTCGCTTCCCCTAGTTGCGAATTATAAAACAAAAAGACAGTGTATTCACACTGCCTTTTTGCTTAGCAGTCCCTAGGGGAATCGAACCCCTGTTACCAGGATGAGAACCTGATGTCCTAACCACTAGACGAAGGGACCAGTTTTAACTTAATGATTTAATTTTATTGCCTCGCCAAAATTCTTCACTAGTCATGATTTTTTTTCCGGCTGTTTGTAATTTTAATATAACTAAAGCGTCTTGTCCACATTGAATAGCTAATCGTCCGTTGTTTAAGAAAATTTCACCAATTTCATGATTATTACTTAGTAAAATATTAGAATCAACACTAATTATTTTAACAATTTTCCCTTGATCAAGTCCATAAGTTCCCGGCCAAGGATTAAAGGCGCGGACCATTCGCTCAATTTCAGTAGCTGATTTTTGCCAGTTTATTTTTCCATCTTCTTTTCTTAGGGTTTTTACATAACTAGCCTGAGAGTCATCTTGAATTTGTGGTTTAATTTTTCCAGCAATAAAATCTTTTAAAGTTGGGATTAGAATTTCTGCGCCTAGAGTGGCTAGGGCATCATGAATATCTACTAGCTTTTCTTTTCCCTCAAGCTTAATAGTAGCTTGTCGTAGAATTGGGCCAGTGTCAAGACTAGCTTCCATTTTCATTATAGTTACACCAGTTTCAGAATCACCATTTAAAATAGGAGCATTCAGACAAGCGGCTCCGCGATATTTTGGTAGTAGGGAAGCGTGAACATTAAGGCAGCCATAAGTTGGAACATCTAAAATGTTTTGAGGGATTATTTTCCCATAAGCAATTACCACAATTAAATCTGGAGATAGTTTTTTAATAGTTCCTAGGGACTCTTTTATTTTTTCTGGTTGAAAAATAGGTAAATTATTTTCTAAAGCTAAAATTTTTACTGGTGGCGGAGTTATTGCTTGCTCTCGTCCGACAGGTTTATCAGCTTGAGTAAAAACACCGACTATTTCAAAATCTTTTTCAGCTATCAAAGCCCTTAATCCCGGTAAAGAAAACTCTGGAGTGCCCATGAAAATTATGCGTATTTTTTTGTTATTTTTATTAATCGACATATCAAGAAAAATTTGCTATTATGGTTGCTATGCTCAATATTTTTTTATCTTATGCTAAATGCACTACTTACTTGGATTCTTAATATTACTGAAGGTTTAGGCTATTTAGGAATAGTTATTTTAATGGCGGTTGAATCGTCATTTTTACCCTTACCCTCAGAAGTAGTTATTCCGCCAGCGGCTTATTTAGCTAGTCAGGGAAAAATGAATTTAGTTTTAATTATTTTATTTGGTACTTTAGGTAGTATTTTAGGAGCAACATTTAACTATGTATTGTCATTAATAATTGGTCGTCCCTTGATTTATAAATTAGCTAGTCATCGGTTTGCTCGTTTTTTACTTATCTCTCCAGAAAAAATTGAGCGGGCAGAAAAATATTTTTTAACTAACGCTAAATCGGCTACTTTTTTAGGACGTTTATTACCAGTTATTCGTCATTTAATTTCTATTCCTGCCGGATTCTCCCGCATGCCTTATGGCTCTTTCGTTTTATTTACTGCTTTAGGCGCTTTTATCTGGGTAAGTATTTTAGCTTTTTTAGGATATTTTATTGGTGAAAATCAAGCACTGTTTGCTAAGTATTATCAAGAAACTGTAATTATTTTATTAGCTATCGGAGCTTTATTTGTTATTAGGCAGATCAGAAAAAAGAAAAAACGGGAAACAGAAATAATTAATAGCAAAAAACAAGAATAAGCTTTTTAGCTTATTTTTTCTTTGGCTTAATTTTAGCTATTTTATCAATAAATAAAACACCATCTAAATGATCGGTTTCGTGCTGAATAATTCTAGCTAATAATTTTTCGGCGCTTATTTTTTTCTTCTCTCCTTTTTCGTTCAGATAGATACAATTTATTTTTTTATGACGCTCTACTGGAGCATAAATTATTTCACCCTTTTTACTTAACACAGATAAGCAACCTTCTTCTTCTATTTCCCGAGCCCAAGATTTTTTAGTAATCACTGGATTGATTAGAAAAAAGATCTGGTTATCGTTTTGTATAACAACAACGCGAATATTTTTACCAACCTGAGGTGCGGCTAAGCCAGCCCCATCTTTTTTGATCATTGTTTCCTTCAGGTCGGCTAAAAAAGATTGGAAATCTGGTTTTAAAATATCATCCACTGCCACTGGCAGAGATTTTTTTCGCAGAATTGGGTTAGGGTTTAATAATATTTCTAATAATTTAGGCATATAATTATTTTTGCTTTTTTTCTTCTTTGGGCTTTTTATTTTGTGTAGAATCTTTTTTCTGTTCAAGAATTTTGAAAAAATATTTCCAAGAGGATCCAGATTGGCAAAGTTCCTTAGTGTCATTAAGGGCGAGTCTAATTTTATTTTCTGGTAAATCGCGGCAGACTTTAAAAATAGAGGCACGCTTAAAATTTGGTACTCCGCCTAATTCTTTAATAACTTGTAAAGCTAATTCCTGCCAAGGATAGGCTGGTGGTTTAATAGTTTTACCAGTTTGTTTAACCTTAATGATGTCGGCTAATGATTGAAATTTATCTTCAGACATAAAATCTTTAGATTTAATTTAGGAGTTTAAATTCTAAACTTAAATAGCCAACTCCAAAATCTGTTTGGTAGGCTAGAACATGTGACTGAACGGGTGTTCCTTCTAAAACGCCAAGTAAAACCATAATTGGTTTTAGACCACATTCTCCCGCATCTTGAATAGTTTTTTCATCCATTTTCAAAATATTTTCAGCGGCAGTTTCCTTGTCGCTTAAGTGTTCTATTAATTTATTATCAAATTTAGCACCTTTAGGAGAATAGCCTCCCGGTGAGCTTTTTTTGAGACGATGAGAAAGATCACTAGAAGCTAAGACAGCAATTTTTTTTTCGCTAGCTTCAATTACTTCTTTTAAATATTTTCCTAGCTCGTAATGTTTTTCTAAACTTAATTCGTTGGCAGGACCAATGACAATAATTTTGAAATCAGGATTTATTTTATGGAAAAGATAAGCCGGGATAGCGCTGCCATAATCAAGAGCTTCCTCGGAAATAAGTTGCAAGGGTAATTCATCGGGCAAAATATTTTTTATTTGATCAGCCAGTAGGGAATCACCAGCTAAACTTGTTTTAGCTGGGATAAAGCCGAAGTCTTTAAAACTCATCTCCATGTCAGGGGCAATATTGATAGTAAAGGCATTATCTTGAGCTGGGCAGTGAGGACTAATAATAATTAGAGTTTCTAGTCCAAGATTTTTTAAATCGTGACCGATTTGTTCGTAAGCAGCATTGGTTTTATCAAGAAAATTGTAATTAATTTTCCCAATTTCCGGGATAAGTAAGGGAGAATGGGGGAGAATAACGGTTTTAATTAAAGCCATATTTTATGTTTTTAAGTAATTTTAGTATAGTATAAAAAATAACTTTAGAGAAGTTGACAAAACTAAATAAATATGATATAATTAAATTGTGTAGTATTAAGCTCTAAAATATAATAAAAGGTCTAAATTAATATAAAAAAGCCCCTAAATTAGTAAACAGGGGCTTTTTTTATAGAATCATTTTTATTATTCGGTTTTTTGGATTGGTCCACCTAATTGATAATTATAGAGGAATTGCGAGGAGACAGTAATAACATTATTGAAATTATATCCTAAACTAGCAAAAATATTTTCATCAGCAAAGGGGCGTTTTAAACCATTGGAGATTAGATAAACGGTTGGATAGTTATCAGTTTTTACTAAAGTTCCATCGTCAAGTAAAACGGGAGCAACTTTTGTATATTTTTCTAATTCTTCTGGAGTAGCTTTAATTATTTTTTTATCTTTAAATTTAGTGGTGAGTAAAATTCTATCAGTTAAGGGAGCTTTAGTATCATCAATTACATAATAAACTCCGCCAGTCTTAGTGTCTTGAAGAAGGGCGCCTGTGACATAAGTTGAGGTAGCGGTGATAGTTTTACCAACAGTGTAAAGAGTCAAGTCTTCAGCGTTTGCTTTTTCAATTTCTTCTGGGTTAAAACCTATTTTTTTGAAAACCGCTAAACTTGCAAATGGTCTTTTTTCCTTATCTACTAAAAGATATATTTGCTCATCTGGTGTCTGGACAATGGAATAATTGGCAAATTTAATGTTGGGACCGACTTCGTATTTATTGAATTCAGCTTCAGAGACAATTACCACTTGATCTGGTTTAAAGCGGGAGATAAAAGCAGAGTAATTTAAAAATGGTCTCTTCTGTCCTTTTTCTATTAACCAGATTCCCGGATCGTTAGCTAACTTAATTAAGGAGCCGTCAGGATAGGCTTTAATTATTTTTGTTATATTTTCCTCTTTTTCAGTAGTATATCTTTTCAGCAGTTTAAAGACATTATAATTTCCATTAAAAACATGGGGGGTGTAGTTATATAAAGCAGCTGTCGCATTATTTTCTATATAAACAGTCATTCCTTCTTTGAAAATTGTGCCGTATTGGTTTGAAAAAGTATAAGTTTTACCGGCCTCATAAGTATATTTCCCCGGAGTTTTTAGATAGTATAAAAATTGTAAAGCAGCGCTGTTAACCTGTTTTCCAAAACCTTTATAGCGCCAGCATTTATCATAAGGGCTACAGGTAAGCATACCATCAAAAATCATATAACCAGTTGCCCAATCAAGATGATTTTGTGTTGGCTGAGAGTTTTCTATTAAACTACTTTCTTTTTGTAGAAGAATTAAGAGGAATAGGGGATTAACGGTAGTGATTGGTTGGCATTTTTGTTTAATTTCTGATTCAACTAGGGTTGTGCCTAAAACAAGACCATGATCACATTCATATTGATTCGTTTTGTAATTAAAGCTGATATCATAGTTTTGGTTGGCGGCATCGTAAATTATTTCAGCTGCTGACTTAACAACGCCATAAGCATTTTCAGTGCGATAATTAGCTAAATAACTATTTTTATTTTCTAAAAAAGCCTGAATTTCACCCAAGGTCATTGAGCTATAATTTAACATTTGGCTGTCTTCAATAATTCGTCCAGGGTTGAAATCTGGATCAATAAAAGAGCTTTGCGCTTCAGCTGTTTGTCCAATTAAGAGAGAAAATAAAAAAATAATAAGGATTTTTTTGAAATTCATGAAAATAAGTAATTAAATTTTAAAGCATTATAAATTATAACAAATCTTCTTTAAATTCACAAATTGAATTTATGAAAATTTTTAATACACAAAACCCGCTTAGGGAGCGGGTTTTGCTTTTAGTCAAGATTATTTATTTTTTAGCGGGTTGTTTAACTAATATTGTAATTTTTTCAGTATTGCCTAGATCAATTTTAATTTTATCACCTTCTTTAACCTTCCCTTCAATTATTTCTAAAGCTAGTTCATCTAAAATCATTGTTTGGATAATACGTTTAAGTGGGCGAGCACCATAAGTAATATCGTAACCTTTTTCAGCCAGAAGTTTTTTAACTTTGGGACTGATACGTAGGCTAATATTTTTATTATGTAAACGTTTTTCTACTTTAGCTAATTCTAAATCAACAATTTTTTCTAGACCGGCTGGTGTTAAACTTCTAAAGAGAACAATTTCATCAATACGATTCAAAAACTCTAATTTAAAATTATCTTTCAATATTTTATCAATTTTTTCCTTCATTTCTTCAGCGCGCAGCTGACCAGCTTCCTTTTTATCGCTGTTATCGGAAAAACCAATAGAATATTGTTTAATAATTTCATTGCCTAGATTAGAAGTCATAATAATGATGGTGTTTTTAAAATTGACTGTTCGGCCCTTGGAGTCAGTTAAGCGACCATCATCTAAAATTTGGAGTAGCACATTAAAGATGTCTGGGTGTGCTTTTTCAATTTCATCAAACAAGACAACGCTGTAGGGATGACGACGAACTTTATCAGTTAATTGACCACCGTCATCATGTCCAATATAGCCGGGTGGGGAACCAATTAATTTAGCTACCGAATGTTTTTCCATGAATTCGCTCATATCTAAACGGATTAAGGCTTTTTTATCATTAAACATGAAGCGCGCTAAGCTTTTAGCTAATTCCGTTTTACCAACACCAGTTGGCCCAACAAAGAGAAAGGAGCCGATTGGTTTTTTTTCTTCATTAATGCCAGCGCGAGAACGACGTAAAGCATTAGAAATTGCTTTAATAGCTTCTTCTTGCCCAATTACTTCTTTGTTAAGTTCAGTTTCTGCTTCACTTAATTTTCTAATTTCATCTTGAAGCATGCGGTTAACCGGAATGCCAGTCCAGCGCGCCACTACCTTAGCAATATCTTCCTCATCAACCTCTTCCTTTAAAATTCTTTGTCCTTTTTTCTGAATCTTAAGTAATTCTTCTTGTGATTTTTTAATTTTATTTTCTAATTCAGGAATTAAAGCATATTTTATTTTAGCAACTTCAGTTAAATCAGTTCCTTGACGTTGAGCAATTTCGGCTTTAATTTTTAATTCATCTATTTCTTTTTTAGAATTTCTTATTTGTGAGATGATATTTTTTTCATTATTCCAATGTAATTCTAGCTGAGTAGCTTTTTCTTTCAGTTTAGCTAATTCTGAATTTATATTTTTTAATTTACTGGATTTTTTTTCAGTAGTCATAATACCAGCTTTATTTAATTCAAGCTGTTTAATCTTTCTTTTTAGCTGGTCAAGCTCATCAGGCATAGAATCAATTTCCATTCTTAAAGAAGAGGTGGCTTCATCAATTAAATCAACCGCCTTATCTGGCAAGAAGCGATCGCTGATGTAGCGATTAGATAGTTTAGCCGCCGCAATCACAGCGTTATCGGTAATGCGAACACCGTGATGGACCTCATATTTTTCTTTTAAGCCGCGCAACATAGAAATAGTGTCCTCAATACTTGGTTCATTAACCATGATTGGTTGGAAGCGTCTTTCTAGAGCGGCATCCTTTTCAATATATTTTTGATATTCCTTAGTAGTTGTTGCGCCAATAGTACATAATTCGCCGCGGGCCAATTCCGGTTTTAACATATTAGAAGCATCCATAGAACCTTCCGAAGCGCCAGCTCCGATTAAGGTGTGCAGCTCATCAATAAATAAAATAATGCGTCCATTTTGTGATTTTACTTCTTTAAGAACAGCCTTGAGACGATCTTCAAATTCACCACGAAATTTTGCGCCAGCCACTAAAGAGCCTAAATCTAAAGAAACAATTTCTTTATTTTTTAAATTTTCTGGTACATCACCAGCGATTATTCTTTGGGCTAAACCTTCCACGATAGCTGTTTTTCCAGTACCCGCTTCACCAATTAATACTGGATTATTTTTAGTGCGACGTAAAAGCACTTGCATGATGCGGCGGATTTCTTCATCGCGACCAATAACTGGATCAAGTTTTTCTTGGCGCGCTAATTCTGTTAAATTAGTGGTGTATTTTTCTAAAACTTTATATTTATTTTCTGGAAAAGGATCGGTGATTGTTTGGGAACCGCGCAATTCTTTTAATATTTGTTTAACAGTACTATATTCAACTTTAAAATTTAAAAGAATAGTTTGGGCTGGAGAAACGACACCAATGAGAGCTAATAAAATGTGTTCAGTAGAAATAAATTCATCATTCATGCTAGCCGCCTCTTTTTGAGCGCGCTCTAGAATAACAGCTGTTTCAGCGGTGCCAGAAACAGCTTGCACTGGACCACTGTTAACAGTGGTTTTTACACGTGGCAGTTTTTTTATTTCATTAATTGTATAATCTTCAATAATTTCTGGATCAATTTTCATCTTCTCTAAAATTGGTTTAATTAAACTTTCATTTTGTTGGAGTAGAGCTAAGAGGATGTGTAGAGCTTCAATATTTGCTTGACCATAAGCAGAGGCAAGAATTTGAGAATTAATGATAGCTTCTTGAGATTTATCAGTAAATTTATTAAACATATATTTAAATTTATCAGTTAAATTATTTTTAGCAGTCCTTATCTTAGAGTGCTAATATCATCATAATATATGCTTGCTTCTTTGTCAAATATTAAAGGAGGCAGGGGAACTTTTTGCGGTTTTGTTTATTAAGGGTTTTTATGGTAATATATAAGAGTAAGCTTAGGGTGAAATTAATTAAAATAGAGATATGCTTAAGTTTCAGCATAATTTTTTAACTTATAGCGGGAAAATAATTGTTTCTTTAGTTTTAGAGCTAATTTATTTTCCAATTTGGTGGTACAGCGTCGGATTTCTTCGTTTTTTTAAGAATATCCGCCTTTTTTTAATTCAGCGAGAAAAATCTTTGGGTTTTTTAATCTGGGCGAAGAATATTTTAGTGCCGATGTATGGTCAATATGATCTCGCTGGCCGAGTGATTAGTTTTTTTATGCGCTTGGTCCAAATTATCGCTCGTGGCTTTATTTTGCTTTTGTGGGCAAGTCTTTGTTTTTTAGCTTTACTGCTGTGGTTAATTTTGCCCGTGGCTCTTGTTTACGCTTTACTTCTTCAAATATTGAAATAAACTAAGTTGATATGATAATTGAAAAAACAAAACCTGAGCAAATTGTTTTTACCCCTGATTCTTCTAGTGGTCGCCCCGGCACTTGGTTTTTGGGTAGGTTTTTGTATTGGGAAAAGGATTTAAAGTGGTCATTAATTAAATTAGAAAACTCTAAAAAGAGATTAGAGAAGATTTTAGAGTTTTTTACTTGGTTGATTATTTTTGCTGGTTGGCTGGCTTTTGCTTTATGGATTTTACGTAATCAAGCTGTTTTGTTAGATAACCCAATACGTATTTTCTTTTTTTGGGCTAAAAAAGATCCGCTTATTTTTTGTTTTTTACTTTCTTTGTGGTTTGATTTATTTCTGTTTTATAAAAAAAGTGAAGCCAAGGCGAGTGTTAAAAAAATAAATTATCATAATTTTGCCTCTTCAGCTGATAAAAATTCAAATAGTCCGAAAAGATATAATGTAGCTAAGGCTTGTAGTGATGAAGTAATTGAGGCGATTGAGGAAGCTTTTTTGTTGGCTGATAAATTAAAACAAGCTGAGGTGACAGCCATTCATCTTTTTAGAGTGCTTTTGAAGAAAAAAGAAGTACAAGCGCTTTTTATTAGACTTAATGTTAATGCTAAAAAATTAGTTGAATTATTAGATCGTCAATTAATTAATCCGGCGGATAAGTTTTCTGGTCGCAGCCAACTATCCTCGTCTTTAGAGGAAGTTTTAATTTTATCTTTTATTGAAGCTTTTAATTTAGAGCAGGATAATATAAAAATTATTGATTTAATTCCATTTTGCTATGAAAGAGATCCGCGATTAGCAGAAATATTGTATGAATTAGAAGTTGATGCTGATAAATTGATGAATACGGTTGAGTGGTTTAGAGTTAATCAGATTATGCTAGATAATTATAATAATTATCGTCGTTTAGCGATTTTAAAGCCGGGCACAGGTATGGATAGAGCCTATACTGCGATTGCCACACCGACATTAGACCATTTTTCTCATGATTTAACCATTCAATCTAAATATGATTTAAATGAAATTTGTGTTGGTAGAAAAAAAGAAATTAGAGCTATTTTTGAAGCTTTTACTGGGGGGCATAGTGGTGTTCTTTTAGTTGGTTCAACTGGCGTGGGCAAGAGTGCTATTATTCACGGCTTAGCGCGTTTAATGGTTGAGGAAAAAGTGCCGGATTTTCTAAAAGATAAACGTTTGGTTGAATTAGATGTTTCACGTTTAGTGAGTGGTGCTGATCCGGCGATGGCTGAGGAGCGTTTATTAATGATCATTAATGAGATTAATCGTTCAAGAAATATTATTCTTTATATAGATAATATTGAAAATTTAATTGGTATTAGCGCGGGTAGTCGAGAAAGTTTAGATTTATCAGAAGTTTTGGCGGAGTCTCTTAGTCGTCGTCATCTTTTATGTTTAGCCTCAGCCACAACTGAAAACTATGTTAAATATATTGAAAATAAAGCTTTGGGTAGTGTAATGACCACTGTTGGGGTTAAGGAGCCTGATTTTAATCAAACTATCCAGATTTTAGAGAGTAAAGTTGGTTATTTAGAATCAAAATATGATATTTTTATTGTTTATAGCGCTTTAGAGCAAGCGGTGAAAATGTCTGAACGTTATTTGCATGACAAGGCTTTGCCATTTAAGGCGATTAATTTATTAGAAAAAGCTGCCTTAATTGCTGCGAAAAATAGACAGAATAATCCAGATAAAAATTTTTGTAGTGGTGAAGAGGTGGCTTTAGCGGTAGAAGAAATGACTGGCATTTTAGTTAATAAAATTACTATTGATGAAAGCCAAAAATTATTAACTTTGGAAAAAGAAATTCATAAACGTTTAATTGGTCAAGAAGAAGCGGTTACGGCGGTGGCCGCTAGTTTGCGTCGTGCTCGCACTGCTTTGAAAGATGAAGATCGGCCGATTGCCAGCTTTTTATTTTTAGGACCAACTGGTGTTGGTAAAACGGAACTAGCTAAAGCAGTGTCTGAAATTTATTTCGGCGATGCTGATTATTTAATTAGAGTAGATATGAGTGAATATCAGCATCCAGACAGCGTCCGCAAAATGATCGGCGATGTTGATGGTACTTTAGGCTATTTAACTGAAGCAGTTCGTAAAAAACCGTTTTCTCTGATTTTATTAGACGAAATTGAAAAAGCGCATCCAGATATTTTACATCTTTTTTTACAATTATTTGATGATGGACGTTTAACGGATGGCCAGGGCAGAACAATTAATTTTTCAGAATCAATTATTATCGCTACTTCAAATATCGGCGCTTTATATATTCAAGAACAAATTAAGGCTAAGACCAAAATTAATATTATTAAGCAGGAATTGATTGATAATCAGTTAAATAAATACATGCGGCCAGAGTTGATTAATCGTTTTGATGGCATTATTGTTTTTAAACCTTTGACTAAGGATAATGTTATTGATATTGCTACTCTAATGTTGAAAAAGATTAAAAAGAATCTGGGAGAAAAAGGTATTTATTTTAAAGCTGATAAAGATGGGGTGGCTATTTTAGCTCAAGAGGGTTATGATCCTAAATTCGGAGCTCGGCCCTTACGTCGTTTACTTCAAGATAGAGTGGAAAATATTATTGCCCACAGGATACTGAGTGGCGAATTAAAACGTCGGGATACAGTAGTTATTAACTCACGGGCAGAAATTGAGATTGAGAAAGCTCAGGCGTTGTAATATGTTTTATTTTTTTATTTTTTTTACTAGTTTAGTACTCACAGCCGGGATAACTGTTTTAGTTAGAAAAGCAGCTATTTCTTTGAATATTTTAGATCAGCCCGATGAAGGTGGTCACGGACGCAAGATTCATCGTCAGCCAATTCCGCTGTTAGGTGGGATGGCTATTTTTTTAGCTTATTTTATTTTGCTATTTATTTTTGCGCGGCATTTTTTATCAGGTAATCTGCGTTGGTCACATCTTCTGGCTTTTTTTATAGGTGCTTTAATTTTAGTGATTGGCGGTGCGCTGGATGATAAATATAATTTACCTCCAAGAAAGCAAATAATTTTTCCCTTACTGGCGATTGCGGTAGTTATTTTGGGAGGTGTGGAAATTGAAAAAATTACCAATCCCTTTACTGGTGGCTACATTGATTTAAACTCACTAGCCATTATCAGCCCGCTGCTAATTGCTTTTTGGCTTTTAGGAATGATGTACACCACTAAGCTGCTAGATGGGGTAGATGGCTTGGTAACAGGAATAACAGCCATTGGTGGTTTTGTTATTTTTTTATTTACCACTACAACTCGCTATTTTCAACCAGATATTGCCTTTGCCTCAATTCTATTAACCGGAACAGCTCTTGGTTTTTTAATTTTTAACTGGCATCCGGCTAAAATATTTCTCGGAGAGGGTGGCTCTTTATTACTTGGTTATATCTTGGGAGTTTTAGCAATTATTTCTGGAGGGAAAATAGCGATTGCTCTTTTAATTATGGGTATTCCGATTCTTGATGTTTTTTGGACAATTTTACGTCGCTTAATAAATAAGCAAAACCCTTTTAAGAGTGCCGATAAAAAACATTTACACCATCGCCTTCTTGATCTTGGTTTAGGACAAAGGGGGACTGTTTTACTTTTTTATTTTTTAGCTTTGTCATTTGGTTTAAGTGGTTTGTTTTTACAAAGTCGGGGGAAATTTTTAGCTTTAATTTTATTAGTGGTGATTATGTTTGGCTTGGTAGTTACCTTTTGGTTTATGGATCGTAAAAATAAAAAGCCATCCCTCCTACTTCATGTTTGCTGTGCACCGTGCGCTTCTTATATTAGTCGTGATATTTTATTACCACAATATAAACTAACTTGGTATTTTGATAATCCAAATTTAAATTCTCTTGAAGAATATAATAAACGTTTAGCAGCGGTTAAATTTGTGGCGACTAAGCTAGCCATTCCCTTAATTGTTGAACCTTATAAACATGAGGCTTGGTTAGAGAAAGTCAAGGGCCGGGAAACTGATCCAGAAAGAGGGAAGCGTTGTCATCTTTGTTATCGTGATCGTTTAAGTAGAACAGCGCTTTTAGCTCAAAAAAAGAAATTTACTTATTTTAGCACCAGTCTTTTACTCAGTCCTTATAAAGATACAGAGGCTATTAAAAAGATTAGCTTATCTTTAACTGCTGAAAATGGTCCTAAATTTTTGGATATAGATTTTCAGGCTAATAATGGTTATCAGCGCTCACAAGAATTGGCTAAAGAATTGGGTCTTTATCGGCAAAAATTTTGTGGTTGTGAATTTTCTTTAGATAATTAAGATTTGTAAATAAAAAAGAAAAACTCAGATTAATGATGTTTTGTTTGAGCTAAAAGTGACGGTAAGGTAAAAAAATGATATACTTTAGATAATAAGTTAGGTGTTCTAATATTTTTGTCTATGTTTAAAAAAATAATAAAATTTTCTTTTATTATTCTTATCTCAGCTGTTTTGGTGAGTGGTTGTACTTTTCCTTGGCAGAAAAAAAATTCCGCTACCTCTGTGGAGGTAAAAAAGGAAAAAACAAAAGAAATTTCTGCTGATGATGTTCCGGTTAAGACTAAACAATTGATGAAGTTTAGTGATTATCAGGGATTGGAAAAATTTTTTGAAGAAAAGAGTGCTAAGCAAGGGAGTACTAGTGGAATAGCAAGAGAAGTAATTAATAGGACTGAGACGACTGAAGATTTTTCGCCAATAAATATTCAAGTACCAGGACTTGATGAGGCTGATATAGTTAAGTTTGGTGGCAATTATGTTTATGCCTTGCTTCGTGATGAATTAAAAATAATTAAAATTAACCCAGCTTCTGAAGCCGAGGTGATTAGCACAATAACTTTTGAATCGCAGCCACAAAATATTTTTATCAGCGGAAATAATTTAGTTGTTTTTGAATTTGCTGATCAAGCAAAAGTGTCTGTAAAAGTTTTTGATTTAGCTAATCCGACTAATCCAACTTTAGTGCGAGAACTAGGTTTTGAAGGCAATTATCGGGAGGCTCGTTTAAATGGAGATTATGTTTATTTATTTACCGATAGTTTTATTGATTATAAAAAGGGAAAATCTTTAATCCCACAGGCAACTAGTCAGGGCTTTACTTTATCTAATGATTGCAGTGTAGCTAGCGATTGTTTTGCGCCGGAAGTTTTTTATTTTGATATTCCGTATAACTCCTTTCATTATTTTAATATAGTAGCTATCAATATTAGTGATAAGACTGAACCAATCAGTGGGCAGTCATATTTAATTAATGATGAGCAAGCTATATATATTGCTCAAAAAAATGTTTACCTTACATATACTGAGGCAATAGATGAATATGATTTAGAACAATCAGCTAAAAGAGAATTAATATTGGCAGATTTAAGTGCTGAGGAACAGAATAAAATAACTGAAATTGAGGCGGTAGCTGATTATGTTTTAAATACGGCTGAAAAGAAGGTGAAGGTTGCTGCTTTAATGGATAATTATTTAGCTAATTTAGGGACGGAAGAAGCAAAGGCCATTCAGTTGAAGATTAGTGAGAAAATGAAAGAAAAGTTAATGGCTAGATCAGCTGATACAGGAAAAACGACTATTTATAAAATAGCCCTCAATGGGAAAAATTTTGAATATCGTGGTTTTGCTGAAGTAAATGGTCAAATTTTGAATGAGCTTTCAATGAATGAGGAGGATGGTTATTTTCGGATAGCGACTGCTCAAAGTTCAGTGGGAGCGCGTTTAGCTGAGACACAATCTGAGCCATATAGTAATATTTTTGTTCTTGATAATGAACTTAAGGTAGTTGGTCGCTTGGAAAACTTAGTAACTAACGAAAAAATATACGCTGCTCGTTTTTTAGGAAATAGAGCCTATTTGATTACTACTAAACAAAGTGACCCTCTTTATATTATCAGTTTAGATGATCCTACTAAGCCAACAGTTTCAGGCGCCCTGCGCATTCCAGATGCCTCAACTTATTTTTATCCGATTGATCAGAATGGTCATAAATTAATTGGCGTTGGTTATAATATGCAAGATGATGACAGTGGTTTAATTAAAGCCAAGGGTTTAAAAATTTCTTTATTTGATTTTACTGATTTAGCGAAACCAAAAGAACTTAATTCTGCAATTTTTGGCGATGTGGGTAGTGATTCAATTATTTTTGAAGACCATAAATCCTTTTTGTATTCAGGAGGAAAGAACTTGCTATCTTTGCCGATTGTGCTAAAAGAGAATAAGCAAACTGTTTTCTCTGGTTCTTTGATTTTTAATATTATTGATAATAAATTTGTTTTAAGAGAAAAGATAGATCATATTTCTCCAGCGGCTAAACTTAGCAGTTTTCTTAATCATGACTATTCTGATAGTGTGGTGAAGAGAAGTTTTTATATTAATGATTATCTATTTACTTTTTCCAATAAATTTTTAAAGATAAATAGCCTACTTGATTTAAGTTTAGTTAAAAGCTTGGTCCTAATTGAGGATGAGGGCGATTACATTATAGCTCCAGTAACTGAGAATCTTCCCGAGGATAGTGCAGGGGCAATTTTAGAGCCTACAGCTGAAACATTAGAACAAGGTATAAAAGAAGCCGTTACAGAAACTCCAAGAGACAATTTAATAGATACTCCAGCAGAGCCTGTTGCAGGAACTTCAACGGAAGTTTTAGGGGAAGCTCCAGTGGAAACGGCAGAGGAGAACTTAATAGAATCTCCAAGCTATTAGCTTTGTTTAAATCTCTTGATTTATATGCCCAATAAATATTTATATTTATTTTTAACCCCAATTATTCTTTTAGCTTTAAATGAGGCTTTTGTTTTTGAACCGCAGTTTTTCTTTGTGTCTTTAAGTTTGGGTTTATTGGTGATACTTTTTGCAGTTTGGAAAATAACTAAAGATAGTGATTCTAAATATCGCCTGCTTTATGCCTTATCTCCAGCTCTATTTTATTTAAGTTTTTCTTTATATAGTGGCATATTGGTTAATCATTTTTGGATTCAAGTCATTTTTATTTTTAATGCCTTATTTGTTTTTTTCTATTTAAGAAATTTATTTAAATATCTTTATACCCCTTCTTCTGAAGTAGAGGTTAAATTGTATAATTTATTACAAGTAGGTTCATTTTTATCCGCTTTTGCTTTGGCCGCCACTTGTTATGGTTTACCTATTTTTCTTAGTTGGAATTTTGGTTTATTGTTACTTTTATTTATAGCAGTCAGCTTTATTCTTTTTGGACAATCTTTAATTTTTTCTAGAGAAATAAAACGAGAGCAGATTAGGTTTTTATTCATTAATGTTTTTATTTTAGCTGAATTTGCGGCTGTTCTTTTTTTTCTACCACTTAGCTATAATGTTTTAGGTTTACTGGTTGCCTTAGTTTTTTATCTTTTATCTGTATTTGATAATTTACGTTTAGAAAATCGTTTTAATTTTAGAAATATAAAATGGCCATTGATTATAACTATTATTATGGTAATGGTTATTCTTTTATCAGCTCGTTGGCTTTAATAAAATTTAGTTAAAAAATTCATGTAATATAAATAGTACTATTATGAAAAAGAAATTAACAAAGAACATAATTTTCTTGATCACTCTTTTGGCGATTGGTGGTTTATTGGCGGGAATTTTTGGCGGCATAGTCGCTTATAATTATTTTGTCAGTGATTTTTCTTTGCCCTATGCGAAACAGGAGGTTAATTTAACTAACCTCAATAACGCCAACTCAAATTTTATTATTCAGGAACCAAAGAAAGTGGTTATTAATCAAGATCAAAAAATTGCGGAGACAATTAATTCTTTATCAACTTCTATTGTTGGTGTTTTTAAGGAAATTGATCTAGAAGAAGAAGAGGCTAAGGCAGTGTCTGCTAAACCGGCTTATTATTCTTTAAACGATCCATTATTTATTGGTTTAATAATGACTAGTGACGGTTGGGTGATGTCTTCTTTATCAGCCGAGGATAAAAAAACTTTTACTAGTAAAGATTTTGTTGCTATTTCGGCCGACAGAAAAATATATCAAATAGATAAGGTTAATGTGGTTAAAGATTTACCGGGAGATATTGTTTTTTTCCATTTAGCTGAAGCCGAAAATTTACCGGTTAGAAAAATAGCATCGCGGTCAGAACTGTCTTTGGGGCAGTCTTTATTAGTGATTAATAGCCGACATAATGCCTGGCCAACAACCTTGGCTTCATTTGAAAAAACGCCGGATATTTTAAATAGTGATTCTGTAAATGCGCGTTTATCTCTATCTAATAACTCTGATGCTTTACAGCAAAACTCTCTAGTGTTTAATCTTTCTGGGGATTTGGTGGCTATTATTAGTGCTGATAAAGAGGTGGTGCCAGCCTTTGCTCATAATTATTATTGGCAAAGTTTTTGGGGGGTTGTAAAAAACGTCCGCCCATCTTTTGGTGTTAATTATTTAGATCTAGCTTCTACAAAAATTTTGGAGAAAAATCTTGATAAAGGAGCTTTGATTTATCCGCGGGGGAAAGTTGCGGTGTTAGAAAATAGTCCAGCGCAGAAAGCAGGTTTACAAGAAGGTGATATTATTACCTGGATAAATAATCGTGAACTTGATAAGCAAAATGATTTAGCGGATGTGATTGCCACTTATAAATCTGGTGATAAAATTACGGTGAGTTATTGGCGTGATGGTCAAGAAAAACAAGTTGATTTAATTTTAGGAGAATTTAAAGTGAAAGAATAAAATAATTTTTGTTTTATGAAAATAACTACTCTTAAAAATGTAAAAAATTTAAAAAATAAAGTGGTTTTTTTGCGCGTTGATTTTAATGTGGCTCTGAATAAAGGGAAGGTGGCAGAAGATTATCGTCTTGTGGCTGGCTTAGAAACAATTAATTTTCTTTTAGAGCGCGGTGCTCGGGTGGTAGTGGCTACTCATTTAGGTGATCCTAAAGGAAAAATAGTGAAAGAGTTATCCGTGAAGCCAGTAGCTTTGCGACTTAAGGCTCTACTTAAAAAACCGGTTAAATTTATTCCTGAAGTAGTGGGAGAAAAAGTAAATAAAGCTATTTCTATCCTAAAGGCTGGGGAATTAATGATGTTGGAAAATTTACGTTTTCACCCAGGAGAACTAACTAATGATAAAAAATTTGCTAAAGAATTAGTGGCGCAGGCTGATATTTATGTTAATGATGCTTTTGCCGTTTGCCATCGCGAGCAGGCTTCGGTGGTGGCGGTTAAAAGTTTTTTACCTGCCTATGCTGGTTTATTGTTAGAAAAAGAAGTGATTGCTTTAAATAAAGTATTGAAACCGACTAAGCCGTTAGTGGTGATTATGGGAGGAGCAAAAATTAGTACTAAGGCGCCGTTAATTACAAAACTATATAAGACGGCTAGCCAAATTCTTTTGGGTGGAGCTTTGGCTAATAATTTCTTTAAATACCAAAAATTAGAAATTGGTAAATCACTTTTTGATGCTGATAGTTTAGCTGAGGTAAAGAAATTTTATCAAGGAAAGAAATTAGCTTCTAAAATTATTTTACCGCTTGATGTGGTTGTTAAAACCAGGAAGGGTACAGCAGCGGTGCGTTATTTAAATGAAGTTAAATCAGGAGAAAGTATTTTAGATATTGGTCCAGAAACAATCGCTCTTTATTCAAAATATATTAAAGCAGCTCATACTTTAGTTTGGAATGGGCCGATGGGTAAATTTGAAGAAGCTAGTTTTAAACATGGAACTTTAGCGATTGCTCTTTTAGTAGCTTCGCGGGCTAGTGGCAAAGCTTTTGGTTTAGTTGGTGGTGGTGAAACAGTGGAAGCATTGCGTTTAACTAAGATGGAACAATATGTTGATTGGGTTTCAACAGCTGGCGGAGCGATGTTAACTTATTTGAGTGGTGGTAAAATGCCCGGTCTAGTAAAAATAGTTAGTAAATAAAAATATATATGCCTAAGATAAAAAATATTATTGCCCGAGAAATTTTAGATGCGCGAGGCATCCCCACAATTGAGGCAACGGTTATTTTAGAGAATGGTTGTCGGGCCAGAGCCAGTGTTCCGGGCGGAACTTCAAAAGGAAGTTATGAAGCTCATGAATTACGTGATGGAGATAGTCAGCGTTATGCCGGATTAGGAGTTTTACAAGCGGTTAATAAAATTAATGAAATTATTGCTCCAAAATTAATTGGTTTTGATGTGACTAAGCAAAAAGAGATTGACGATCTTTTGATTGCTTTGGACGGTACTAAAAATAAGAAAAAATTGGGAGCTAATTCTTTGCTGGCTGTTTCTTTAGCATGTGCGCGAGTCGCTGCTTTAAGTAGTGGACAGGAATTATTTTCTTATTTACAAAAAAGTTTTTCCTTAACTACTCAGCCAAAAATACCAGTGCCCATTTTTAATTTGTTTAATGGTGGCAAGCACGCTGATACTAATTTAGATTTTCAAGAGTTTTTAATTATTCCTAAAACGGCCAAGGCTGATCAGATGATTCAAATGGGGGTGGAAATTTTTCATGAATTAGGAAAAGTATTAAAGGAGGCAGATTATGATACCGATACTGGGTTGGAGGGTGGTTATGCACCAGATCTTGATTCTAGCATTGAAGCGATTGAGTTTATTTTAGCGGCCACTATTCGGGCTGGTTATAAACCAGGGGAAGATATTAGATTAGGAATTGATGTTGGTTCCTCAATTCTATATGACGATGAGTCTAAAAAATATATTTTCCCGCTGGACAGCGCCTATTTTAGTGCTGCTAATTTAATTGGCTTATACCATGAATGGTTTGAGAAATATCCAATTTCTTATTTAGAGGATGGTTTAGCCGAGGATGATTTAGAAAATTGGAGTAAGTTGACAGCTGAATTAGGTGGAAAAATGTTAATCGCTGGTGATGATTTATTTGCCACTGATATTAATCGTTTACGTCAGGGTTTGTCAGCCAAGATAGCTAACACTATAATTATTAAACCAAATCAGGTAGGCACTTTAAGCGAAACGATTGATTGCGTAAAATTAGCTCAACGTCAGGGATATAAAGTGGTTGTTTCTCATCGTAGCGGGGAAACTAATGATGATTTCATTGTTGATTTAGCTGTAGCGATCGGAGCCGACTATTTAAAGGCTGGCTCTCTTTCACGAGGAGAAAGAGTGGCTAAATATAATCGGTTATTAGAAATAGCGGAAATGATTAAATAATTAAATAGTTTTAGATAAAATGACTGCAATAAATAACAATCAGCAAGACGAACCTCTCCCGTATTCACCGGTAGTTTTGTTATTAGTAGATGGTTGGGGAGTGGCACCGTTGAGTGAAGCTAATGCTATTCATCCTGAGGATACACCGACTTTTAATAATTTAATTGTTGATTATCCAGTAGCCTTGCTTTCAGTTGGCGATAAAAATTTAAATACACGTTATTTAAGTTTAGGAGCTGGGAGTGATTTAAAAAATGAAAAAACTAATCCAGCAGCAATTATTACACGAGTTATCGCTAACGCTGGCCTGAAGCAAATTAAAATTACAGAAACAGAGCGGCTAGCTGCCTTAACTTATTTTTTTAATGGTCATAGTGATAATAAAGCGCCTAATGAAGATTGGAAAATTATTTCTTCACAGACGGCTGGTGATAGAAAAAAGTCAATTGAGGTAGCTAATAAGATAACAACTGAATTAATTAATTGCTTAAAAACAGAGCAATACCATTTTCTAGCTGTGTCTTTACCGACTTTAGATTTAGTGGCGGCTAGTGGTGAGCAAAAAATAATTAAAAAAGCGGTTAAAGCGGTTGATAATAATTTAAGAAAAATTGCGGCCATGGTTTTAGAAAAAAATGGGGTTTTATTGTTGACAGCGGCGGCTGGGAATATTGAAAATATTAAAAATATGGCAACGGAATTATTGGATGATGAAATAACAGATAACCCAGTTCCGTTAATTATTATTGGTGATAGTTTTAAAGGAATGACTATTGGTTTTAGTGAACCGTTAAACAATGATTTAAGTTTATTAGCGCCAGTTGGCAACTTAGGTGATTTAGCGCCCACGATTTTAGATATTATGAATTTACCGAAGCCGAGAGGCATGACGGGTAATTCCTTAATTAATCAAGAATGGTTAAATAAAAAAACAAGCTCTGAATAGAAGAGCTTGTTTTTAAATAGAGATTTATTTTTATTAGAGAGAAATAATTAGAAAAGGAGATGCATAATCACACTAACGGTAACACCAATTATCCCACCAATTAAAACTTGTAGTGGTGTGTGTCCAATTTTTTCTAATAATTTAGGATAGCTATGATCAAGAAATTCATCTTCTTTTAAATCCTTAACTAAGATATTTAAAGTTTTGCCATGCTGTCCAAGATAGTTGCGTAAACCGACGGCGTCAGTAATGACAATAGCGGCATAGACAAAGGTAGCAGCAAAAATTGGCGAATCAATTCCTAGTCTTAAAGCAAGAATAGTAGCCATAGCAACAACAACTGCCGCATGTCCACTAGGCATATCGGAGTAAGAGAAAATATCACGCCAGGTGATTTTTTGCTTTAAGGAGCGTAAAAAAACTTTTGTTCCTTGGGCGATTGAAAAAGCGATGATTGGAGTTATGAAATAAATATACATATTAGAAATCTAAGTTCTTTGCTTTCTTAGCATGGGTTTGGATAAAGTTTTTACGTGGACCGACATTATTACCCATTAACATATCAAAGGTTTGATCCGCTTTGGCTGCATCTTCTAGGACTACTTGTTTCAAAACACGGTGTTCGGGATCCATAGTAGTGCTCCAAAGTTGTTCTGGGTTCATTTCTCCGAGACCTTTGTAGCGTTGAATAATTATTTTACTTGTTTTTTTCTTATCATCTTCTCCGTCTTTCTTTTTCTTTCCTTTTGCTTCGGTTTCTTCCTCAATTATTTCAGTAGTTTCACCTTCATCATTTTCTTCACCAACTTCAACAGTCTCTTCTAAATTGCCGCCCAGTTCAGTAATTATTTTTTCTTTTTCTTCATCATTATAAGCATAGCGGACGGTTGCGCCTTTGCGTAATTGATATAAAGGTGGTTGGGCGATATAAATATAGCCACCAGTAATTAAAGGAGTGAAGTAGCGGAAAAATAAAGTAAGGAGCAGGGTGCAAATATGAGCACCGTCTACATCAGCATCAGTCATGATAATGATGCGGTGGTATCTTAATTTTTCAATATCAAGTTGATCATCAATATTAGTGCCTAGAGCAATAACTAAATTTTTTATTTCTTCATTAACTAATATTTTATCTAAACGAGCTCGTTCAACGTTTAAAATTTTACCGCGTAAAGGGAGAATAGCTTGAAATTTACGATTACGTCCTTGTTTGGCACTACCACCAGCGGAGTCTCCTTCAACAATATATAATTCACATTCTTCTGGGTGGCGACTAGAACAATCAGCTAATTTTCCTGGGAGTGTCATGCCTTCTAGAGCGCCTTTCCTTAGAATGGTTGCTCGGGCAGTTCTAGCAGCTAAGCGCGCTTGGGCAGAGAGAACACATTTACCGATTATTGATTCAGCTTCCTTAGGATGTTCTTCTAGATAGGTGAGAAAAGCTTCGCCGAAGACGTTTTCAACATAACCTTTCATTTCTGCGTTTCCAAGTTTTCCTTTAGTTTGTCCCTCAAATTGTGGAACAGGTAATTTAACACTGATAATAGCTGTTAGGCCTTCACGCACATCGTCACCGCTTAAGTTTTCTTGCTTTTCTTTTAAGATATTTTTACTGCGGGCATAGTTATTTAAAGTTCTGGTTAAAGCCGAACGAAAACCAGCCACATGAGTTCCACCTTCCTGGTTATGAATATTATTAGCAAAAGCTAATAAAGTTTCATTATATTCATCATTGTATTGGAGAGCGATTTCTATTTTACAATTATCAATCTCTTTATCAACATAAAAAACTGTATCATTTTTAACCTCTTTATTGCGATGGAGGGATTTTATATATGATTTAATGCCGCCTTCAAAATGGAAACGATATTTTTTTTCGCGATGACCTTCACGCTTATCAAAAACATTAATAGTAATCCCTTTGGTTAAATAAGATTGCTGTCTTAAGCGATCAAGAATCTTGCCCCAATTATATTCTAGCTCGGTAAAAATAGTGCTGTCTGGCCTAAAGGTAATGATTGTTCCAGTATCTTTACAGTTACCTACTGGTTTAGCTGGTTTTTGTGGTTTACCGGCTTTATATTCCTGGACCCAGATTTTACCATCAGAAGAATGAATTTCTGCTTTTAGGTATTCACTTAAAGCATTAACTACTGAGACGCCGACTCCGTGTAGACCGCCAGAAACTTTATAACTACCACCTCCAAATTTACCACCAGCGTGTAGTTTAGTTAAAACCGTTTCTAGGGCAGAAACTCCGGTAGTTTTATGTTTTTGAACTGGAATACCGCGTCCATTATCAGCTACCGAAACCAATCTATCTGGTAGTAGGGAGACAGTAATTTCGGTGGCATAACCGGCCATAGCCTCATCAATAGAGTTATCAACCACTTCCCAAATTAAGTGGTGTAAGCCAGTAGAAGAGGTTGAGCCAATATACATTCCCGGCCTCTTTCTAACCGGATCCAGTCCTTCTAAGACAGTGATCTGGTCAGCACCATAATCGTTAACTTTTTTTTGGTTTTTTGACATATAGAATCAGAATTAAAAACAAAAACCCCAAGTATTTATGGGCATTTTTGTTTATTTTTACCGCTTTTTAGGTGGTCATAATTAATTAATTTTCTAGTATTATTTTAGCAAAAAAAGATTAGTCTGGCAAGTCATTGAAGATCTGAATTTAGTGATAAATTATTAGTTTTTTCTCTTCATTTTATTCAAAAATAATGCTATGATAATTTATATAAAAATAAAAAATATTTATGTCAAAAATACTCGTTACCGGCGGGGCTGGTTTTATTGGCTCAACGCTGGTTGATAGATTAATTAAGGAGGGAAATGAGGTGGTAATTATAGATGATTTGTCTTCTGGCAAGAAGGAATATGTTAATCCAGCTGCTAAATTATATAAAATAGATATTTGTTCACCAAAAGTTGCGAGAATTTTTCAAAAGGAAAAATTTCAATTCGTTTATCACCTAGCGGCTCAAATTGATGTGCGCAAATCAGTTGAGGATCCAGTTTTTGATAATAAAATAAATGTACTGGGAGGTTTAAATATAATTGAAAATAGTTATCGTCACCAGATTAAAAAAATAATCATGGCCTCTACCGGTGGCGCTATTTATGGTGAAGCGGAAGAAATTCCCACTACCGAAAATTATCCAACTTTTCCCTTATCACCTTATGGTATCCATAAATTAACTTTAGAAAAGTATTTAAATTATTATTATCATGTTTACGGTTTAAATTTTACTGTTTTACGTTTTGCTAATGTTTATGGACCGCGTCAGTTTAAGGGCGGAGAAGCGGGAGTGATTGCTATTTTTGTTGAAAATGGAGTTAAAGAAAAAGAGAGTTTACAATTTGGTGATGGTTTACAGACCAGAGATTTTGTTTATGTAGATGATGTGGTTGATGGTTTATATGCAGCCATGAATATTGATTGTCGGGGAGAGATAAATATTGGTTCGGGAGTGGAGAGCACTTTGTTAGAGGTGAGAGAGAATATTGAAAAAGCTTTAGGCGAAAAAATAAAAATAAAAGAAAAGCCAAAGAAATTAGGTGAACAAAGAAGAAGTTGTTTAAGTTATCAGCGCGCCAAAGATGTTTTAAATTGGGAGCCAAAAATAAATTTAGAAGAAGGTATAAAAAGAACGGTTGCTTGGACAAAAAGTTTAAAAAAGTAAAAATATGAAAAAAATAATTATTGCTAATTGGAAAATGCAGTTATCTTTAAAGGAAAGCTTAGTTTTGGCTAGGGGATATGTGAAAAAACTTAATTTACAAAAAAATGAAATTGTCGTTTGCCCAGATTATGCTGCTTTAGCTTTTTTAGCGCCAATTTTTAAAAACACTAATATTGCTTTAGGAGCGCAGGATTGTGCTTTTAGCGCCAAAGGTGCTTATACAGGTGAGGTTTCGCCGCTAAATATCCAATCATTGGGAGCAAAATATGTTATTTTAGGTCACAGTGAAAGAAGGGAATACTTAAAGGAGGATTCAGTATTGATTAATCAAAAAATTAAAGTCGCTTTAGAAAATAAATTAGTACCAGTTTTTTGTATTGGTGAAAGATTAGCTGAGAAGAGAGCAGGTAAAACTAAGGAATATTTACTCCAAGAATTGCGTCAAGGTTTAAAAGGTCTTAAAATAAAAACAGTCAATGATTTAATTATTGCCTATGAACCAGTTTGGGCGATTAGCACTAATAAAGGAGCCAAGCCGATTTCCTGTTCTGAGGCAGATGAGATTCAGAAATTTATTAAAGAGCAGGCGCAGAAGATTTTGCAGAAAAAAGTTCGCGTGCTTTATGGTGGTAGTGTTAAGGCTGAGAATGCGGCTGATTTTTTAGCGCAAGCGCATATTGATGGATTATTAGTTGGTGGCGCTAGTTTGCAGGTTAAAGACTTTTCTATTATAACTAACTAGAATATGTTGACTACTTTTTCTATAATTTTACTAGTTTTAAGTTTGTTAGTGATTGTGATCATTATTTTGAAAAAATTTCCGGCCTTAGCAATTTTAGATATAAATAATTTGCCGGGTGAAAAAGAAACAAAATTTAAGGATCAAATTATTAGACAAAAAGTTGAACGTGATGTGGCTCGTATTAGTGGTGTACTAGCACGTATTTGGCTATTTATCACTAAACATGTTTCTAATTTTTTACAATCTTTACAAAATAAATTAGAAAAAGCTAAATTAAATTATAAGGCTTCAGTAAAAATTCCTTATAGCGAGAAGAAAAAAATGATTAAGGAATTATTTATTGCTTATGCTGATTTATTAAAGGAGGAAAAATATGCTGAAGCAGAAGAGAAGTTGTTGAATATAATTACGCTTGATCAGAAAAATTTGCCAGCCTTTTTTAAGTTAGGCAATCTTTATAGTGAGCAAAAAAAGTGGCCAGAGGCGCGTGAGACTTATAATTATGCCTTAAAACTAGCTAAACAGTATGAGCAAGATGATGATTTAATGGGAGAAATTACACCTCAAGAAATTTATTTTTCTTTAGCTTGGGTGGAAAAGGAGGCGGGCGAGCTGGAAGCTGCTTTGGAAAATATTAGAGAGGCTTTAGAATTAGAATCAAATAATCCCCGTTATCTTGATTTAATCTTGGATTTAAGTATAATGAGAAAAGATAAAGAATTAGCTATTACTTTTTTAGAGAAATTAGCCTTAGTTAATCCAGAGAATCAGAAGTTGGCTGAATGGGCAGAGTTAATAGAAAAACTATAAAAATTATTATTAAATAAAGTTAAATTTAAACTAAGCCGTTGTAGCTCAGCTGGTAGAGCATCTCCATGGTAAGGAGAAGGTCACCGGTTCAATCCCGGTCAACGGCTCAGAGAAAAAAAGACTATTCGGAGAATAGTCTTTTTAATAAGGTATTTATTAAGCTAACTATCTTGTTATTAATAAATAAAAATGTTATGATTTAGTTAGCATAAAAAATTTATGAAAAAACATTTAATTTCTATTTGTTTATTATTAGTTATTGCTTTTTTATCTTTAGCTGCCCCAATTTCAGTTGTGAGGGCGGATTGTCCCGGAGATGGAACTGTTTGTTTGGAGAATCCTCTGGGAAATGACACTACCCCGCAAAAATTAATTGGTAATGTGATTAATGCGATTATGGGTATAGTTGGCTCTATCGCTTTACTCATGTTTATTTTTGGCGGACTTACTTGGATGTTGTCTGGCGGTAGTTCAGATAAGGTTAAAAAAGGGAAAGACATCTTGGTTTGGTCAGCAGTTGGTTTGGCAGTGATTTTTTCTTCCTACGCCCTAGTTTATTTTGTGATTACTAAGATAAGATAATAAGTAAAAATATTAACTATTGATAACCGATTATTGGTTTGACAAGTGTTAATATTTTTTTTATTATAAAACAAGACTGATAAATCAGGGTCGATACCAAAGCGGTCAACTGGGGCAGACTGTAAATCTGCTGGCTCACGCCTTCGTTGGTTCGAATCCAACTCGGCCCACCTTAAAATTATGCCATTATTTAATCCCGATAAATTAGGTCTTAGCCTAATAAAAATTTACGCCATTCTATTTTTAGCTCTGGGTATTGTGATTACCGTTTTATTATCTTTATAAAGTATGCCGGAATTACCAGAGGTAGAAACAATTAGACGTGATTTGGATGTTTTAATTGGTCAAAAAATCAGCGCGCTAGATATTCTTGATGCTAAAACCGCTTCTCCTTCAGCGGCTTTTTTAAAACGGGCGTTGATGGGAAAAAAATTATTAAAAATAGAGCGTCGGGGTAAATTATTAATTTTTGTTTTTTCGGCTGATCAGTTTTTGTTGATTCATTTGAAAATGACTGGGCAGTTAATTTTTCAGTCAAAGAAGCACAGAATTGCCGGCGGTCATAGTTTAGCTGAGGGTTCTTTTGAAAAAGCGGTGGGCGGAAAATTACCGAATAAATATACGCGTGCCATTTTCTCTTTTTCTGGCGGTGGTCAATTATTTTTTAATGATTTACGCAAGTTTGGTTATTTGAAATTAGTTAATGCCCAAGAATTAAAAAATATTCTGGCTAAAAATTATGGACCAGAGCCACTTACGCCAGAGTTTTCTTTAGCACGCTTTCAAGAAATTATTAAAAACAGAAAAACAAAGATAAAAGCAGTTTTGCTTAATCAAAAACTTATTGCTGGTCTAGGTAATATTTATGTTGATGAGGCCTTATTTGCCGCTGGTATTCGCCCGACTCGCTTAGCTAGTAGTCTGAAAAAAGAAGAATTAGAAAAATTATATAAGGCAATCAATCGTTTAATTAAAAAAGCGTTGGAGTATCGGGGCACGACTTTTAGCAATTATGTTGATTCTCGGGGGAAAAAGGGAAATTTTTCGCGCTTTTTAAAAGTTTATGGGCGACAAAAAGAGGCCTGTTTAGTGTGTAAAACGAAAATTGTTAAAGTAAAATTAGCTGGTCGGGGTACAACTTATTGTCCTCATTGTCAAAAATAATGTAATTTAGCTAGATTAAAATAAGATTAGCTGTTTTTATTGACTTTTAGCCTGTTTTTATATATTGTTTAGGTATAGTTTATGTATAATTAATTTTTAAGAAAAATATGTCTCAAGACAACATGATTAAGTTTGAATGCACAGCTTGCAAAACGATTACGCATCATTCTCATAAAAACAAAAAAACGTTGAAAGAGCGTTTGGAATTGTCAAAATATTGCAATCAATGCAGAAAACACACTCTTCATAAAGAAACTAAATAATTTTTATATGCCTAGAAAATTAACTAAGCCATTTATTTTGATTCTCGTTTTTTTGGTGATAGTTGGTTGTTTCTTGGTGTTTAAGCCTTTTATTCCGGAAATATTTATGGCCGCAGTCATGGCGACCATATTTTATAAGCCGTATCTTGCTTTAACAAAAACTCTTAGGGGGCGAAAAAATTTAGCCGCCGTTTTAATGTGTTTAATTTTAGTTTTGGTGATAATTTTGCCATCGGTTAAATTATTGATTTATGGCGCAGAAAAATCAGTGGTGACTTATAATGAAACCGTTGCTTTTTTTAGTGAACATAGTTTAGAGGATGTGCTGGGTGGTAACGTGGGAGAAAAATCTATTTTTCGTCATTTGAATTTTAACAAGATTCAAAGTCAGGCTTTTCAGGATACTATTTTAACGGTGGCCAGAGATGCTAGTTCCTGGTTAATTGCTGGTGCTACTGATTTAGTTAAGGGAACGGCTAATTTTATTTTTTCTTTAGTTTTGATCATTTTAACCATGTTCTTTTTCTTTGTTGATGGAAAGGAAATGTTGCAGCGTTTAATGCATCTTTCGCCGCTGCCGGATAAATATGATAGAAAAATATTTGAAAAATTTAGAGATGTTAGTTATTCAACTTTAGTGGCTGCTTTTGCTGCCTCATTAACCCAAGGAATTGCCGGTGCGATTGGTTTTGCGATTGTGGGTTTTCCGGCTTTTTTAGCGTTTATTTTAGTCTTTTTATTTTCCTTTTTACCTTATTTTGGCTCAGCTATTTTTTATGTTCCAGTAGCTATTTATTACCTTTTAACCGGAGAAATTTGGCAGGGAATATTTATTCTTCTTTGGGGATTTTTAGTTATTGGTACGGTTGATAATATTGTTCGCACTTTCATGATTAAGGGCAAGGAAAAGATAAATCCAGTATTTATTTTCTTTTCCATCCTTGGTGGCTTAGCTTTGTTTGGTATTTGGGGAGTAGCTATCGGTCCGTTAATGTTAACTTTAGCAATTACCATTATTCATATTTATGAATTAGAGTTTTGTGATGAATTAACTGAAGACAATGTAGTTGAAAAGAAAGATAAACTTAATAAAGATAATAAGAAAAATTAATTTTAAAACTTATGTTAGGACCAAAAACAAAAAAGAATTTGGAGGAAGCTTTTGCTGGCGAATCAATGGCGCGCAATAAATATTCCTATTTTGCCTCGGCTTTTAGAAAAGCGGGCTATGTTCAGATTGCTAATATTTTTGAAGAAACAGCGAATAATGAAAAAGAACATGCTAAGCTTTGGGCTAAGCAATTAGGCCTTATCCCAGCTGAATTAACAGAGAGCTTAAAAGCAGCTATTGAGGGAGAACGTTATGAAAATGAAGAGATGTACCCACGTATGGAAAAGGAGGCTTTAGAAGAGGGACACCCAGAAATCGCTCACTTGTTCAAGGAGGTGGGCGAAGTTGAAGAAGCACATGAAATTAGATATAAGAAGTTATTAGAAAATATAGAGAAGGGTGAAGTCTTTAAGAAAGTTAGCCCTCGTCGCTGGAAATGCTTGAATTGTGGCTATATTCACGAGGGTGAGGAGGCACCACAAACTTGCCCAGCTTGCAGTCACCCACAAGGATATTTTGAAATTTTTGAAGAAACATATTAAATTAAAAAATAAAAATATGGAAAATAGAGTTGGAAAAATTTATTTTTGCGAAATTTGCAAAAATGAAGTGAAATTTGAAAAAGATGGTGGCGGACAACTTTTTTGTTGCGGGCAGCCAATGCAAGAGAAGCAGGCCAAAGAGGAGGCAAATTAGGTTATTTATTAATTAAGATGAGCAAAATACTCCCTTAGCGGAGTATTTTTGCGGGCGTCGTATAGTGGCAGTACAAGGGTCTCCAAAACCTTTAGCGTGGGTTCGATTCCTACCGCCCGTGCCAGTATAAAAACATGGAAGGGAAAGTAGAAAAAATAATTACACCCAAGAAATTTGTTCTCAATGGTTTTGTTTTTGGTCCTAAGAAGGCTAAGAATATTTTTATCTATGTTCATGGTTTGGCTGGTAGTTTATTTAGCCACCTTGATCTCTTTGAAAAAATTATTGATAAAAATAATGCGGTGTTAGCTTTTAATAATCGCGGTAGTGGAATTATCACTCCGATTAAACGTCTATGCGCTAGCAGAAAGAAGGGTTATAAAACTATGTCACTTGGCATGGTGCATGAGGTTTTTACCGATTGTGTTGATGATATTGAGGGCGCCATTATGTCGGCTAAATCTTTGGGTGCGAAAAATATTTTTCTACTTGGTTATTCAACCGGTTGCCAAAAAAGTATATATTATTTAGCTAAAAAACAAAAAACACCCGTTAAGGGAGCAATTTTGTTGGCGCCAATGAGTGATTATGCGATTACTGCTGCCTGGACTGATCAAAAAGTTTTAGCTAAGGCGGTTAGCTGTGCTAGGAAAATGGTGCGAGAGGGCCAGGGGCAGGAATTTATGCCTAAAAATATTTGGCCAGATTTAATTACTGCTCAACGATTTTTAAGTTTAAATACAGCAGATAGTGTTGAAGAAATTTTTACTTATGCTTCTAATCAACCAGCTAAAATTTTGCAGCGAGTTAAAAAACCGCTTTTAGTTATTTTAGCAGGGGAAGACGAATATCGCGATCGGCCAATTAAAGAAATTGCTGCTTGGTTTGAGAAAAATATTGATAATAAAAAGGGTCAGTTAAAAACAATTAAAAATAGCCTCCATGGATTTCGGGGACACGAAGCAGAAGTAGCTAGAGTAATTAAAAAATTTACCGAATCAGCTGTTTTTCAATTTCGCTAAAAACTTCTTCAATTGTTTTTTCTCCATCAATTTCAATAAATTTTCCTCTTTCTTTATAATACGAGATTAAGGGTTCTGATTCTCGGCGAAAAACTTCTAAGCGATTGTTAACCACTTCTGGATCTTGATCATCACTTCGGCCAGTTTCAGCAGCGCGCTTATTAATTCTTTTTTGAGCTTCTGCGAAACTAATATTTAGTAATATAAATAAGTCAACTTCTAGGTCATTTTCTTTGACTATTTTATCTAACATTTCCGCTTGTGGAACAATGCGAGGGAAACCGTCAAAGACTATGCCCGTCTCTTTTATACTTGGTCCGATTTTTTTCAAAACTTGGACCATTAATTCATCAGGAATCAAAACACCTTGATCAACGCTTTTTTTAATTTCAGCCCCTAGTTCAGATCCAGAAGCTATTTCTGCTCTCAAGGTCTCACCCATGCCAAATTGCTGAAAGCCATATTTTTTACATAATAAATTGGCTTGAGTTGTTTTGCCGGCAGCTGCTAAACCGTATAGCGAGATGATTTTTTTCATAATTTTCGTATTTTTTATATAATTTTTATATAATTTCTAACAAAATATTATAATAGCAATAAAAAATGACTTGGACAAGGATTTATTAGTTCGTCTTTTTTCTTTAAAAATGTTATTATTTAAATAGCTAGTTTAATCTTCTATTTTATGTTAGCTAGAATAATTTCCATTGGTTTAATTTTCTTAGTTGCCTTGACGGTGGCGCTGATTGGCTTATCAATTGAAGAAAGAAAGGAGAAGTAAAGTAAATAGTTATTAATATTTTTAGATTTAAATAATATGAATGTAAAATTAAAAAATTTTTTATTCTTTTTACTTTCTTTGAGTGTAGTTTCCTTGATTGCTTATTTGGGTACTATTTTAGTCATCCCCAATATTAGTGGTTGGTATGCGACGATTAATAAACCATCTTTTAATCCGCCAAGCTATCTTTTTTCGCCGGTTTGGACAATTTTATTTATTTTAATGGCGTTTGCTTTCTTTCTAGTGTTGAGAGATTGTTTTAGTAAAGGTCAAGATAAAAGATATTTTCGCGCTGCTGTTTTAAGTTTCGGCGCCCAACTTCTTTTAAATCTTTATTGGTCTTTTCTTTTCTTTTTTACACATGAGCCAGGTTTGGCTTTTTTTGGTTTGATTTCTCTTTGGTTAATGATTATTGTTAATATTTATTATTTCTCTAAAATTAATAAAGCGGCAGCCTATTTATTATCGCCTTATTTGCTTTGGGTAGCTTATGCTGGTGTTTTAAATTACGCTATTTGGGTTTTAAACGCTTAACAATTTAATCATTAACATTTTAAGGCTGAATATATGATTAAAGATATTCCTTTAGCCACTTATTTTCGTCCGAAAAGTTTAGAGGAATTTGTTGGTCAGGAAAAAATAATTAAAAAAAATGGATGGCTTTATCAAGCGATAAAAAGTGACAAAGTGCCATCCCTTTTATTATGGGGTCCTCCGGGTACTGGGAAAACGACTCTAGCTTTTATTATTGCTAAAGAAACGAAATCAGAGTTTCGGGAATTAAGCGCTACTTCTAGCGGAGTAAAAAATTTAAAAATAATAATTGATCGGGCTAAGGAGAATAAACGCCTAGGCTCTAAAACTATTTTATTTATTGATGAAATTCATCGTTGGAATAAGGCGCAGCAAGATGCGCTTTTGCCACAAGTTGAGAACGGAACTATTACTTTGATTGGTGCTACGACGGAAAACCCAAGCTTTGCTGTTAACGGCGCTTTACTTTCTCGGGTTAAAGTAGTTGTTCTTGAGGCTTTAACACTGGAAGATTTAAGTTTAATTCTGAAACGAGCGGCTAAGGAGTTAAAGGTAAAAATATCAGCAGAAGTTGTTGGCTTAATTGCTAAGTTAGCTAATGGTGATGCGCGTAAGGCTTTAAATATTTTAGAAAGCGCGATTGAGGTGGGTGAGAAAATAGATGTTAAATTAATTAAGGATATAATTAATAAGCCGAATTTGCTTTATGATAAAAGCGGTGAAGAACATTATAATCTTATTTCCGCTTTACATAAATCCATGCGTGGCGGAAATGCGGATGCGGCTATTTATTATTTAGCGCGCATGTTAGCGGCTGGCGAAGATCCGCTTTATATTGCTCGTCGTCTCATTCGTTTTGCTAGTGAAGATATTGGTTTAGCTAATAATAGTGCCCTGATGTTAGCTAACGCGGCTTATGATGCTTGTAAAAATATTGGTCTACCAGAGTGTGGAGTTAATTTAGCGCACTGTGTTGTTTATTTAGCTAAGTCAGCTAAAAACATCGCTGTTTACATGGGCTATGAAAAGGCCATGGCTGAGGTGGCTACTTCTGGCAATTTGCCAGTTCCTTTGTATTTGCGAAATGCACCAACAAAGTTAATGAAAGAATTAGGCTACGCTAAAGACTATAAATATACGCCGTTGGAAGATGATAGTGATCAAGAATATTTACCAGCTAAATTAAAGGGCAAAAAATTTCTTTAGTTTTTAAAACCATCGTCTAGTTTATTTAAGGCTAATTTATAACCGCGGCCGTTGAAGGTGTGGATTAAATTGCGATTTTTATTTTTATTAAGTTTGCGTCGCAAGCTGGCAATATGTGATTCAATGGAATTGGAAAAGGGATCAGCGTTGTAGTCCCAAACATGTTCTAAAATTTCTTGCCGAGAAACAATTAAGCCGCGATGACGTAATAAATATTCTAAGAGAAAAAATTCGCGTCGGGTTAAATAAATTTCTTTACCGCCTCGCTTAACAATACTTGTTTTAGTGTTAAGCGTGAGGTTATCTACTTTAAAGAGATCGCCTTCAATTTTGGCTGGTCGTTTTAAAATAGCATTAATACGCATTAATAATTCATCAAATAAAAATGGTTTAGTGAGATAATCATCTACTCCTAAAGCAAACATTTTTTCTTTCATGTTTAATTCCGACTTAACAGTTAGCATGATGACGGGAATATGCCTCTTTTCATTTCTTATTTCTTTTAAGACTTCAAAACCATCCATTTTAGGCAAAACATAGTCAAGGATAATTAAATCATAATTACCAGTGCGCCCGAGAAAGGCGCCCCGTTCACCATCCTCAGCTGTTTCTACTTGAAACATTTTTGCTTCTAGACCTTGTTTAAGGAATTCTAGAATACTAATTTCATCATCAATAATAAGAATTTTCATAGATTTTTTTATTAATTATTAAGTCTCTTTAGTATAATAAAAAGAGGATGAATAATTTCTAAAAATAGCTTAAAGGAAAGATAAAAATTGTTGAAAACTGGCTAAGTTGCTAAAATTAAAAAGACATAGTAAGATTAATTTATATGAATAAAGTTTTATCAAATCAAGAACCAAAAGGCACTCGGGATTGGTTTCCGGAGGAGTTTTTATTGAGAAAATACATTTTTGATACTTGGCGTCGGGTTTGTTTGCGCTATGGGTTTGAGGAATATTTAACTCCTTTAGTTGAAAGTGCTGATATTTATCGGGCTAAATCTGGTGAAGATATTGCTAATAAGGAGTTGCTTACTTTTATGGATATGGGCGGCCGAGAATTATCTATTAGACCAGAAATGACCCCATCAGTTACGAGAATGGTTACTAAGATTTATGCTTCAAGCGCAAAACCGTTAAAGTATTTTTCCATTGCTAATTTTATGCGCAATGAGAAGCCACAACGTGGTCGTAATCGTGAATTTTGGCAATTGAATTGTGATATTTTTGGTAGTGATTCTTTAGCGGCTGATATAGAAATTTTGCAGTTAGCTTTAGACATAATGCTTGAATTTGATCCGCCGCAGAATTCTTTTTCCTTAGCGATTAATAATCGTAAACTGATTGAGGCTATTTTAGAACTAAGTGGGGCTAATGAATTAAGTTCGGAAAATCGTTTAGCAGTAGTTCGGACTTTAGATAAATGGAATAAGCTTAGTCTAGAAGAGATTAATGAGCGTTTATTTTCAGCCGGTTTAAATAAAGAGGCGGTAAAAATTTTGGAAAAATTCATGATTAGTATTGGCTTAGATAATTTGTTAAAAAATATTCCAGAGCTTAAAGATAACGCGGGCCTAATTGAAACGCAGAAAATTATTGAGGCGCTAGAAAATCTTGGTTATGGAGATTGGTTGGAGTTTAATCCAACAGTTATTCGGGGTTTTGATTATTATGACGGTATGGTTTTTGAAGTTTTTGATAAAAATCCGGAAAATAGACGTGCTATGTTTGGTGGTGGACGCTATAATGGTTTAGCGGAAATTTTTGGAGAGAAGAATTTTCCAGCGGTTGGTTTTGCACCCGGTGATGAAACTACTAAATTATTTCTAGAGAGTTGGGGTCTAATTGATAGAATTAAACAGGAAGTTCCGGAAAAATATTATTTGCCTTTATTAAATATTGAGTTAAAAGAACAAGTTAATCAATTAGCAAAAAAATTGCGTTGTCGCAATTTAAATATTTTACTTGGCTTAGAAGAGCAGAAAATTGTGAAGGCTTTAGAGTTTGCTAATAAAAAAAATATTACTAAAGTTATTATTGTTGGCGAGGATGAGCTAGCTCAGGGAGTTTATAAAGTAAAAGACATGATTAGTGGGGAAGAAAAGTTAGAAAGTATTTGACATTTATTGGCTTATCTTGTAGGATGTAAAAGTCTTTGGTTCGCTAAACGCAATCAGACGCGACGCGGAGAGGTCGCGTTTTATTTTATCTAAAATAAAAATATGGAAATAAGAAATATTGCGATTATTGCTCATGTTGATCATGGAAAGACAACTCTAACAGATTCGCTTCTACGTCAAGCTGGTTTAGTTGAAGAGAGTGTTAGCATGGATAGTGATTCAATTGAACAGGAAAGAGGTATTACTATTTATGCAAAAAATTGCAGTCTTTTTTATAAAGATACAAAGATAAATATTGTTGACACTCCCGGTCATGCTGATTTTAGTTCAGAAGTGGAGCGAGTTTTACGTTCAATTGATTCGGTTTTGTTAGTAGTTGATGCTCAAGAAGGGCCGATGCCGCAAACAAAATTTGTTTTGAAAAAATCCTTAGAGTTAGGCTTAAAGCCAATAGTGGTTATTAATAAAGTTGATAAACCAGCAGCTCGTCCGGCCGCTGTAGCGGAAATGGTTTATGAATTATTTTTAGATTTAGGCGCGACTGATGAACAACTTGATTTTCCAATCATTTATACCATTGCTAAAGCGGGTCATGCCGGTAGTGCGCCTGATCAATTAATGGATAATCTCAATCCTTTACTTGATTTAATTTTGCAGTATATTAAACCAGCAGCTAGTCCAGAGATGATCACTATGCCTTTAGCAGCTCAGCCATTTAATCTTGCTTATGATAATTTTTTAGGACGTTGTGCGGTGGCTCGTATTTATCAGGGGAAAATTAAAGCTGGGCAAAGTGTTTTTATAAAAAATTTAGCTGGTCAGGTTCGGACACAAAAAGTTACTAAATTATTTACTTTTAGCGGTCTTAGTCGTAAAGAAATTGCGGAGGCTAGTGCGGGTGACATTATTTTGATTGCTGGTTTGTCTGATATTTATATTGGAGAAACAATTTCAGAAAAAGCTGAGCAAGCCGCTTTGCCCGCAATTTTAATAGATGAACCAACTATTTGCTTAAATTTTTTAATTAATAATTCTCCTTTTGCTGGTCGGGAAGGAAAATTTGTCACTAATCGTCAATTGAGAGAGCGTTTAGAAAAAGAATTGGAAGTTAATGTTGGTTTGAGAATTGATTTTTCTGATGTTAATTTTTATAAAGTGTATGGTCGTGGTGAATTACATATCGCTGTTTTGTTAGAAAATATGCGACGTGAAGGTTATGAGGTTCAAGTTTCACAGCCACAAGTAATCACCAAGGAAGAGGCTGGAGTTAAACTAGAGCCGTACGAAGAAATTTCGGTTGATATTCCGGATAATTGTACTGGCATAGTGATTGATAAAATTTCTCAGCGCAAAGGACAGATGCTTGATTTAAAAAATAATAATGGACAGACAGTTATTAATTTTTTAATTCCGACTCGTGGTCTTTTAGGTTATCGTGATGAATTTGTGGTTGATACACGGGGTGAAGGAATTTTGTGTTCTCGGTTTCTTGGTTTTAAACCTTGGGCTGGAGATGTTGAAAGAACTAAGTTGGGCTCAATGATTTCTATGGCCACTGGCAAGGCTTTGGCTTTTTCTTTATGGAATCTACAGGAACGGGGTGTTTTATATATTTCACCAAACACTAATGTTTATGAAGGCATGGTTATTGGCAATGTTGCCAAGGGAAATGATATGGTTGTTAATCCGATTAAGGGGAAAAAATTAACTAATATGCGCGCTTCTGGTTCAGATGAAGCGATTATTTTAACTCCACCTTGGGAATTAACTTTAGAAAGAGGTTTAAGTATTATCAATGAAGATGAATATTTAGAAGTGACTCCGCAGAGTATTAGATTGCGCAAGAAGTTTTTAACTGAAAATGAACGCAACAAGAATAGAGAAAAATAAAAAGAGCTAATTAATTTAGCTCTTTTTTGATATTTTATTTAGTCATCATTTCTTTGATTGGTTTAAAGCTAAAGCGATGTAGAGGGCAGGGGCCATGTTCAGCAATTTTAGCAAAATGAGCTTTAGTGCCGTAACCCTTATGTTTAGCAAAACCATATTGAGGATATTGTTTATCAATTTCAGTCATCATCCAATCCCGACTAACTTTAGCAATAATAGAGGCAGCGGCGATACAAAAAACTTGGGCGTCACCACCAACAATAGCGGTCTGTGATTTCTCTAGTTTAGGAATTTTAAAATTGCCATCAACTAAAAGATAGTCGGGTTCAATTTTTAATTTTTTAATTGCCCGCCGCATAGCTAAAAAACTAGCTTGAAGAATATTTATTTTATCAATTAGCAGATTATCAACTACACCAATTTCAACCGCTGCCACTTTTTCTTTAATGATGCCGAATAATTTTTCTCGCTTCTTAGCGCTTAGCTTTTTTGAATCAGCGATTAGGGCTAAATCTTCTTGATCAATTTTAAAATCAGGGCCAATTACAACACAGGCAGCTACTACTGGTCCCGCTAGGGGGCCGCGCCCAGCTTCATCAACTCCGCCTACCCACTTATAGCCGAGATCAAATATTTTCTTTTCAGTCTTTAAATCTAACATGTAATTATTATATCATAAATAGTAGGAAAAGTTTTGCCTAAATTTCATGGCAAAATACTTGTAAAATAAGGATATTACGCTTATAATCTAGGTGTATAAGCATTTTATCGCCCGGGTGGTGAAACTGGTAGACACGCAGTGTTCAGAACGCTGTGGGAGCAATCTCATGGGGGTTCAAGTCCCCCTCCGGGCACAGAAAGGCGATATAATGCGGATATAAAAAAGCAATTTATTTTAATAATTGGTCGTTTGGCTCAGCTGGTTAGAGCGCCGCGTTCACATCGCGGAGGTCAGTGGTCCGAGTCCACTAACGACCACCAAAAATATGACAAAAATTTTTTTATACAATACCTTGACTCGTCAGAAGGAGGAGTTTATTCCGATAAAAGAGAAAAGCGTTGGTCTCTATACTTGCGGACCGACGGTTTATAATTATGCTCATTTAGGAAATTTACGAGCTTATTTATTTGATGATTTCTTGAAGCGAATTTTACAGTATAATGGATATACAGTAAAACATGTTATGAATATCACTGATGTTGGGCATTTAACTGGTGATATGGATATGGGTGAAGATAAATTAGAATTGGGAGCTAAGCGAGAAGGTAAAAGTGCTTGGGAAATTGCTAGATTCTATGAAGAGGCTTTTAAAAAAGATTTAGCTGCTTTAAATATTAAACCAGCTGATGTTTATTCTCGCGCAACTGATAATATTCCTGAGCAGATAGCTTTAATTGAAAAATTAGTAGAGAAAGGCTATACCTATCAAACTAGTGATGGTCTTTATTTTGATACCTCTTTAGTTAAGGATTATAATAAACTTAGTCATTTACCTTTGGAAGAATTAAAAGAAGGCGCGCGCGTGGAAGTAAATACTGAAAAGAAAAATCCAACTGATTTTGCTTTATGGAAATTTTCACCAGTTGGAACTAAGCGTCAGATGGAGTGGGCTTCGCCCTGGGGAACAGGTTTCCCGGGTTGGCATATTGAATGCTCGGCAATGAGTTTAAAATATTTAAACCAGCAGTTAGATATTCATTGTGGTGGCGTTGATCATATTAATATTCATCATACTAATGAAATTGCTCAATCGGAGACAGCGACTGGAGAACCATTTTTTAATTATTGGCTACATAATGGATTTTTGAATATTGCTGGTGGCAAGAAAATGGCGAAGAGCGCGGATAATTTTTTAACTTTAGAAAATGCGCTAATTAAGAAAGGTATTAATCCACTAGCTTTTCGTTTTGCTGCTTTACAAGTTAGCTATCGCAAACCAATGGAATATAGTGAGACAGGAATTCAGCAAGCAGCCGAAGGGTTAGAGAGTTTATATTCTTGGGTAGCTAGCCTTAAAGAATCATTAAGTGCAACAGAAATGAAAAATGCTCAGGTTGATTTAGGTTTTAAAGAAAAATTTTTAGCTGCGATTAATGATGATTTAAATACACCACAGGCCTTAGCTGTTTTATTTTCTCTTAAAAAGTCAAAGTTAACTAAGGCAGATTTGTGGGCGACGATTATAGATTTTGATCAAGTTTTTGGTTTAAAATTGGAGCAAGCACAGAGTTTTTCTTCAGAATTAAAATTAGCAGATTTACCGATGGAGGTGCAAAGTTTAGTGATTGCTCGTCATACTGCTCGGGACAATAAAGATTGGTCAGAATCTGATCGTTTGCGGGAGGCAATAAAAAAGCAGGGATATTTACTTGAGGATGATCAAGATACTTTCCGAATTTATCGCATTAAAAACTAACATGGCAAAAAATTTTTGGGAGACATTAAGAAAACGATCTAGACCAATTTTAGCTTTGGCACCTATGGCTGGTTTCACTGATTCCGCTTTTCGTCAGATTTGTAAAAAATATGGCGCTGATGTTTTGTATAGCGAGATGGCTTCAGTCACTGCGCTTTTTTATAATCAAAATAAAAAGAAGAATTTAACTCTTGATCTTTTAAGGTTTAATCGTCAAAAAGAAAAATATTATGTGGTACAATTATTTGGCGCTAACCCAGAGCACTTTGCTGTAGCGGCTAGAATTATTACTGAAAAGATTAAGCCAGATGGAATTGATATTAATTTTGGTTGTCCAGTACCAAAGATTATTAAACAAGGAGCTGGTTCTGGTTTAATGAAAGATTTAGCAGGAGCCCGAGCGGTTATTAAGGCAGTACTAGCTAATACTGATTTGCCTGTGTCAATAAAAATTCGGGCACAGGCTGGCAATGTTGATGTACAAAAATTTTTAAAGAATATTATTGATTTGCCAGTAGCTGCTTTAATGATTCATGGCCGAACTTTAAAACAAGGCTTTGCTGGTCAGCCAGATTGGAAAGTGGTCAAAGAAGCTAGAAAATATTTTTCAGGAGTGATTTTAGCTAATGGTGGAATTAATGATTTAGTTAGTGCAAAAAAAGCTTTGCGTGAAAGCAAGGCTGATGGTTTAGGTTTAGCCCGAGGCGTTTTGGGGCGACCTTGGCTTTATAAAGAAATAAAAAAAGATCAAGTAATTAATTTAAAAGCGGAAGAAATTTTTAAAATTGTTTTACAGCAGGCTGAATTAAAACAAGCTCAGAAAGGGAAGCGTGGTTTAGTAGAGTTTCGTAAACAAGCAGTTTGGTATATGCAAGGAATGGTTGGTGCGGCTAAACTACGCGAGCAATTAGTAAAGGTAAATAGTTTAGCCGAGATAAAAAAAATATTAAAATAATAATATGATTTTATATATTAATACAGTTGAACATAATCAAATAATAATTGAATTAAGGGATGGAGATAGGGTTTTGGCTCATCGGAAAATTAAAGCACCGCGCCAGCAGGCTGAGAAATTACTGCCGTCTATTGATAAATTATTAAAAACTAAAAAAATAAAATTGCAGCAATTAACAAAAATTATAGTGGCTAATTATGGCGGTAGTTTTACTTCTTTGCGGATTGGTGTGATAACCGCTAATGCTCTCGCTTATGCCTTATGTATCCCAGTGGAAGCGGAGACAAAAACAAAAGGTCAGAAAAAATTTGCTGATTATTCTATTGTTGAGCCGATTTATGACCGAGAAGCGAATATCGGAAAGCCTAAAAAATTGAAATTATAGCCTGTGGGTTAATTGTTGAAAACTTTTGGATTATTGGGATAAATTATTTTTACATAATTAAGATTACTTGTGAATAAGTAATCTTTTTTTTATTTTTTAGCTTATATAAGGCAAAAGTTTAGTGTTGACCGTTGGGCATTAGTGGTGTATAATTAAACTTGTAAGGTGAATTGTGGTGAACAGTGGTGAATATCTTTATTTTGATTAAATTAATTTTTGTTTAATTTATTATGTTCATCGGGGAATACAGTCACAATTTAGATGATAAAGGACGCTTAGCTATTCCGGCTAAGTTTCGGGCTATCTTAAAAAAGGGAGCAGTTGTTACCAAAGGTTTAGATAACTGCTTATTTTTGTATTCCAAAGAACAATTTGAGAATATTGCGAAAAAGTTAGCTGCTTTACCGATTAGTCAGGCGAAAGCCAGAACTTTTAGTCGTCACATGTTAGCTGGCGCGATGGATCTTGATTTTGATAATCAGGGGCGAATAACTTTGCCAGAATATCTACGAACTTTTTCTGGATTAAAAAAGAAAATTGTTATTGCTGGTTTATATAATCATTTGGAAATTTGGGATGCAGATGCTTGGCGTAAATATAAGACAGTTAGTGAGAAAAATAGTAATGCGATTGCTGAAGAGTTAGGTGATTTAGGAATTTAAAATCTATGGCCTATTTTCATGTTTCGGTCATGCTTAAAGAAATTCTGAACTATTTAGATCCTCGTCCGGGAAAAAAATATATTGACTGTACTTTGGGTGGAGCTGGTTATACGATTGCTTTAGCAAAAGAGGTGGGTGAGCAGGGACAAGTAATTGCGATTGATCTGGATGAATTAGCTATTAAAAATGCAACTAGATTAATTGCCCAGCAAAAATTAGAAAATATTGTTTTAGTTAATGATAACTTTAAAAATTTAAAAGCGGTGGTGAGCGAACAGGTATCTCCGGAAGCTAAATTTGATGGTATTGTTTTTGATCTTGGTTTATCTTCAGCTCAGCTTGATGATGAGGCGCGGGGTTTTTCTTTTAAAGGTGAGCGACCATTAGACATGTCCTTTGGTCCAAAGAATGAGAGATCAACGGCAGATATAGTGAACACTTATTCGTTGCCAGAATTAACCAGAATTTTTCAAGAATATGGCGAAGAAAGATATGCCTATCGCATTGCTAAGGAAATTGTGGAGGCCCGTAAAAAAAAGAGAATTGCCTCAACCCATGATTTAGTGAGTATTATTGAAAAAGTTACCCCTTTTCGTTATCACTCCAAAATTCATCCCGCAACTAGAATTTTCCAAGCTTTGAGAATGGAGACTAACGAGGAATTAAAAGTTTTAGAAGCAGTTTTGCCTGATGCAGTTAGTTTGTTAAAGCCTTATGGTCGTTTAGTAGTAGTCTCTTTTCATAGTGGAGAAGATAGAATTGTTAAACAATTTTTTAAAGATAATCCTGAAATTAAAATATTAACTAAAAAACCCTTAATACCGACTGCGGAAGAAATGGTGAATAATTCCCGAGCGCGTAGTGCCAAACTTCGGGCCGCTGAAAAAATAGGATAATTTTTAAATTGATATAAATTTTGTAATCATTTTATGACCAAGGTTATTAATTGCTATCAAGCGCCAACCCAACAATCAAGTCGTGGTAAAAAAATAAATTTAAAAAAGTTTAATCTCTTTTTAGTCTTTTGTATTTCTTTACTCGGGGTTTGTTATTTAGTTAATGCTAGTGACTTGGCGGTTAAAGGATTTGCTTTAAAAGAACTGAAGGCCCAGGCTGAAGTTTTGGCTAGCGAGAAACTTGATAATGAAGAACAGATCAATAATCTTCAATCATATTATTCTTTAAGCACTCGCGCACAAAAATTAAACATGGTGGCTATTGGTGAAATTGAATATTTATCAGTTATTCCTTCAGTCGTTGCTCGTAAATAGAATAACTATGTGGCGCGAAACAAAAAACAAGGGACAGTCAGAGAAAAATAAAATAAATCTTAATCGTCTCCGCTTGGTGGTGGCGATTGTTTTTTTGTTGTGCGGTGCTTTAATTTATAAATTATTTTCTATCCAAATTGGGCAATGTGATTTTTATACTGCTCTAGCTTCTTCTCAGCATGAAGTTTTTAGTCAACTAGAACCAGAAAGAGGCAGAATTTATTTAAGAGAAGTAATTAATGGAACAGAAAAACTTTATCCTTTGGCGACTAATAAAGATTTTGCTTCAGTTTATGCTGTGCCTAAAGAGATAAGCAATCCACAGGAAATGGCTGAGAAGCTATATACTTTTTTTGATGAACCTTTACTTGAAGAAAAATTTGTTGAAGAATTAAAGACTAAGGGAATAACTGTTTCCTCTTCTTCTTTAGCCAACTTATTAACTGGAAAAGAGTTTGCTGAATTTGCCTCCTCAAGCAAAGAGCAAATAATTCAAAAATATTTAAAAAAACTTGATAAACCAGGTGATCCTTATGAATCATTAGATAAGAAATTAGGGACTGAAGAGCTATTAAAATTATTTGCTTTTCTAGCCTCAACTAGTTCGCCGATTTCAGTTGATGATTTAGAATTGCGCAATGGACAAGTTAATTATAAGAAGGGAGTATCAGCAACTAGATTTTATCTTCCGGGGTTTGGTTTTGATTTAAGGCCCCATCGTTATTATCCGGAAAAAGAAATTGGCTCGCATATTATTGGTTTTGTTAGCAATGTTGATAATCAAGAAGTCGGCCGCTATGGTTTAGAGGATTTTTTTAATGAAGAATTGGCTGGCAAAGCTGGCTATTTAAAATCAGAGAAAGCTGGTAAAAGTGAAACAGTTATTGTTAATAATCGTGAATATGTGAAACCGGAAAATGGTTCTGATTTAATTTTAACGATAGATCGTAATATTCAATTTGTTGCTTGTGAAAAATTAAAGGAAGCAGTAAAAAAACATGATGCTGATAGTGGCAGTGTAGTGGTGATGAATCCGAAAACTGGAGCAATTATTGCCATGTGTTCTGTGCCCGATTTTGATCCGAATAATTATAAAGATGTTTCTGATATCGGAGTTTTTAATAATCCAGTGATTTTTGAGCAGTATGAACCAGGTTCGGTTTTTAAAACAGTGACGATGTCAATCGCGATTGATCAGAATAAAGTGTCTCCAGCAACTCTTTTTAATGATACCGGAGAAATTATGATTGCCGGTTGGAATAAGCCGATTCGTAATTCAGATTTTAGTTCTAAAGGTAGTCATGGGATGGTTGATATGAATTATGTTTTGGAAAACTCTTTAAATACAGGTTCAATTTTTGCTATGCGTCAAGCTGGCCCAACGGTCTTTGCTGATTATGTGAAGAATTATGGTTTTGGTGAAAAGACAGGCATTGAATTGGGTTCAGAAAGTTCTGGTAATATTAATAATTTATTAAAACCAAAAATTAAAGAAATAGATGCAGCGACTGCTTCCTTTGGTCAGGGAATTGCCGTTACTTCTTTACAAATGATCATGCCCTATCAAGCGATTGCTAATAAGGGAGTAATGATGAAGCCACACATTGTTGAAAGTATTGTGCGTAGTGATGGTAAACGTGAAGATATTCAGCCACAGCAAATTAGACGAGTGATTTCAGCGCAAACAGCTGCCACTATGTCAGCGATGTTAACTAATGTGGTTGAAAAAGGACATTCTAGTAAAGCCTATATTGAAGGTTATTATATTGGCGGAAAGACTGGTACAGCCCAAATTCCAGGGCCGGGTGGTTATTTAAAAGATCAGTATATTCATACTTTTGTCGGCATTGCTCCGATTGAAAGTCCAGCTTTTGTGATGTTAACTAAAATGGATAATCCTAAAGATGTGGTTTATGCGGAAGGTTCGGTTGTGCCTTTGTGGAAAGATATTGCTGATTTTATTTTAAAGTATTATCAAATTCCTAAATCCAGAAATTAATATGAAAAAATTATTGCAGTTAAAATTAAAAATGTTTTCCCGGATGATTATTAAAAAATATCAGCCGGTGGTTATTGGCATTACTGGATCAATTGGAAAAACTAGCACTAAAGAGGCGATTAATAAAGTTTTGCAACAAAAGTTGCGTGTACGGACAACATTTAAGAATTATAATAATGAAATTGGTTTGCCTTTAACGATTATTGGACGGAAATCTCCGGGCAGAAGTTTTTTTGGTTGGTTAGGTGTGTTTTTATATGCTTGCTACTTATTAATAATTAAAAATAAAAAATATCCTGAGGTTTTGGTTTTAGAAATGGGGGTTGATCATGCCGGCGATATGAAATATTTATTAGAGATTGTGCCTGTTGATATTGGCGTGGTCACGGCGGTTAGTTATTCGCACTTAGAATATTTTGGCTCAATTACTAATATTCAAAAAGAGAAACAAGAATTGATTGAAAACTTAAATCCTAAAGGTTTAGCGGTTCTTAATTTTGATAATCAGTATGTCAAAGAAATGACCGAGTTTAGTAAAGCTAGGACTTTAAGTTATGGACTAAAAGAAGGAGTTAATTTTCGGGCTCAAGATATTGTTTATAATTTTACCAAAGAAGGTTATGATATTTTAGGCATACACTTTAAATTAAATTATAATGGCTCGGTTGTGCCGGTGTATATGAAAAATGTGATGGCTGAGACAGCTATTTATGCGGCTTTGGCAGCGACAGCAGTAGCACAATATTTTGATTTTAATTTAGTAGAAATTGCAACTGCTTTAAGTGATTTTAGTTTGCCAAAAGGGCGCATGAATTTTTTACCAGGTATCAAAAATACTTTTATTATTGATGATACATATAATTCTTCTCCGGAAGCAGTTTTATTAGCGCTTAATGTTTTAAAGAGGGTGAGAATAGATGATAAGGCTAATAAATATGCGGTTTTGGGTGATATGTTAGAAATTGGCAGTTATACAGAGGAAGGTCATCGGTTAGTAGGCAAGGCAGTGGTTGAAAATAAAATTAGTCAATTAATTGCGGTTGGCGAGCGAGCGCGTGATTTTATTAGGGGTGCTAAGGAGGCCGGTATGGAAGATGATTATATTTTTTATTTTGATAAACCTGAAGAGGCGGGCAGATTTTTACAAAACCGGATTAAGGCCGGGGATATTCTTTTAGTTAAAGGTTCACAGGGGGCGCGCATGGAAAAAGTAGTGAAGGAATTGATGGCTGAACCGGAAAGAGCAGCTGAATTAATTGTTCGTCAGGAAAAAGAATGGAAAAATAAATAATAAAATATTAAGTAAAGAATATGAAAATATTAATTTTAGGCGGGCAAGGAAACTTAGGTACACAATTAGTTAAGGTTTTTGCGGCTGATTTTGAAACAATTGCCTGGGATCGCGCCGATCTTGATGTTTTAGATTTTTCTTTACTAAATGAGAAAATTACTGAACTAGCCCCTAATTTAATTATTAATACAGTTGCTTATAATGCCGTTGATAAATGTGAGGACAAAGAGGAATTTGAATTAGCTTTAAAATTAAATGCGGAGTTGCCAGCAGTTTTGGCTGAGATTGCTTTAGAACGTCAGATCACTCTTATTCATTATTCTACTGATTATGTTTTTAGTGGCACAGCAGAGAAGAAAGAGTTTACTGAAGAAGATACACCTAATCCAATAAATAAATATGGTGAGAGTAAGTTTGCTGGTGAGCGAGAAATTTTAAAAAGAGCCGAGCAAGGTTTGAATTTTTATTTAATTAGAACTTCAAAATTGTTTGGACCAAAAGGATCTAGTCCAGTAGCTAAGCCGAGTTTTTTTGATATTATGTCTTCTTTAGCGCAAGATAAGAAGGAATTAACTGTGGTTAATGAAGAATTAAGTTGCTTTACCTATACTCTTGATTTAGCTTTAGCTACTAAAAGATTGTGGGAATTAGAAACTCCGTTTGGTATTTATCATTTAGTTAATGAAGGAGCTTGTACTTGGTTTGATGGGGCTGAAGCCTTGTTTGCTTTAAAAAATATTGAAGTTGATATTAAGGCAGTTAGAAGTGAAAATCTTTTGCGAGCAGCGCGTCGGCCGAAATTTTCTGTTTTGAAAAATTTGAAAGTTAAAAAATTACGCCATTGGCAGGACGCCTTAAAAGAATATATAAGTAAATAAAAATATGAAAGGAATAATTTTATCCGGTGGTTCAGGGACGCGTTTGCGCCCTTTAACAAAAATCACCAGTAAACAATTATTACCAGTTTATCATCGGCCAATGATTTATTATCCGCTAAATACTTTAATCAAGGCTGGGATTAAGGAAATATTAATTATTGTGGCTCCAGAAAGAGCTGGTGACTATTTAAATCTTCTTGGTTCTGGTAAAGAATTTGGAGTTAAGTTGACATACGAAATTCAAGATAAACCAGAGGGTTTAGCGCAAGCTTTTATAATCGGTGAAAATTTTATTGATGAAGATGATGTTGTGATGATTTTGGGGGACAATATTTTTGAGGATGATTTTTCGGAAGAGATTAAAAATTTTCAAGGAGGGGCGAAAGTTTTTGCTAAGAAAGTTCCCGATCCAGAGAGATTTGGTGTAGTTAAATTTAATGAACAGATGAAAGCAGAAAAGATTGTAGAGAAGCCAGAAGAATATCTAAGTAATTATGCGGTTACAGGTTTGTACGTTTATGATCATCGGGTGGTTGAAGTAGCTAAAACTATAAAAGCGAGTCCACGGGGTGAGTTGGAAATAACAGATGTTAATAATTGGTTTTTAGAGAGAGGCGAGCTAGAGGTCGCTGAAGTTAAGGGCGAGTGGCTAGATGCGGGCACTTTTGACAGTCTGCTTGAAGCCCAAAACTTTGCGAAAGAAAAAATGGTTGATAAAATGATTATATGAAGTTAGCGGTTGGATTCCTAACTTATAATGATACCAGCGCTAAATATTTAGCGGATTTTTTGCCGAGTCTGAAAGAGGCGCTCGGTTTTTTAGAATCTCAGGAATATCAGGTTTTGGTTTTTGATAACAGTGATCAGGGCAATCACCGCAATAAAGAAATTTTAGAGTTATTTAATGAACAGAATAATGGGTTTTTAGAATATATTTCGGCTGATAGTAATCTTGGTTTTAGTCGTGCTTATAATATTTTGCTTCATTCAGCTACTCGTTTGGGTGCGGAATATTTTTTCATGGTTAATCCAGATACCTTATTAGAAAAAAACACTATTTCCGAATTAGTTTTAGCTTTAGATAAAAATAATGACTTAGCGTCTGCTAGCCCAAAAATTCGTTGTTGGGATTTTGCGGCTAACACAAAAACACGCGTGCTTGATACTTGCGGTTTGATCGTGAAACCGGGTTTGCGTTTTTATGATTTAGGGCAGGGGGAAAAAGATGACAAAAGGTTTGATTTTTTTAAGATTTTTGGCCCATCTGGAGCGGCGGGGATTTTTCGTTTAAGCGCCTTAGAAAAAATAAAAGAAAATAACCAGTATTTTGACGAGCAGTTTTTTATGTATAAAGAAGATTGTGATTTAGCTTATCGTCTATTTTTAGCTGGTTTTAAATCAGCTTTAGTGCCAAGCGCCATCATGTATCATGACCGCACGGCTTCTTCGGCTGGTAGGGGTTTGTTGAGAAAGATTTTTAATCGTTCAAAAAAAAGTCGTCAAATACGCTCCTGGTCATTTAGGAATCAGCATTTAATATTTATCAAACACTGGACAAAACAGAATTTATTCAGTCAAGCTATTATTATTTTGAGAGTTTTGGCTATGGGTGTTTTTTCTCTCATATTAGAACAATATCTTTTAAAAGAGTACAAGAATATTTGTTCGTCTACTAAGAGGTCTTGACTAATATAAAATAATGTGATAATCTGGGCTTATCTTTAGAATTATAAGTCTTTTTTTTATGGCAAATTTATTAGAAAGAATAATAACTAACAGGAAATCTGAGGAATTAGCTCGTCTTGATGCTATTAAAATTGTTGATTCTTTGTTTTCGGAATTATTAGATCGCGAAAAAGATATTTTATATCGTCGCTTTGGTTTAGCTGGTGATAAAGGTGAAACTTTAGAGAAAATTGGTAGTATGCATAAATTAACCAGAGAACGAGTTCGTCAGATTGAGGCGGCTAGTATTAAAAAAATAAAGAGATTAAACAATTTACAGGATTATATTCAAGTTTTAGAAGAAATTGTTAAGGAGCTAATTAATGGACACGGTGGCTTAATCAGCCGAGATTTTTTATTAGATATTTTGGTAGTTTTAGCTTTAGAATTTAATAAGAATGATAATATCAGCGAGGCTGATTATGAGAAAAAGAAGATTGCCTATCGTAATCACTTTAGCTTCTTAATTTCTAGATTAATGGGCGATAAACTAGAGGTGGTTGGTGGTAATAATCAGTTTAATCTTTCAGTTAAGTTAAAAGATGGAGAAGTTAGTTATTTAAAGGAATTAGCTGAAGATTTATTAAAAAATGTTGAATCTTTAAAGAAAACTTATACGACCGAAGAATTAATTGGGTTATTAAAACAATTAGATGTTTATAATAAATATCAAGAGAGACTTGATTCAACTAAGCAAATAGATATTTATCCGATTTTTAAGAGCAAGACTTTCCCTGACAAGGCAGAAACTATTAATAGTAATAAGGTTTTGTATTCCTTGATTCAGGTTGTAAAGAGTTTGGGGCAAAATAAATATGGAGAATGGGGGAAAGCTAATTCTCAGGAAATTAAGCCTAAAACTGTTAATGATAAGATTTATTTAGTTTTAAAACATGAAACTAAACCCCTTCATTTTAAGGAAATTGCTTCTAAAATAAATGAAATGAAGTTTGATAAGAAGAAGGCTAATCCGGCTACTGTGCATAATGAGCTTATTCTTGATGATCGTTATGTCTTAGTTAGCCGTGGCACTTATGGTCTTAAAGAATGGGAAAAATAACTTTAAAGAATGAGTAAAATAATTTTAGTATAAATCCGATCGGGAACGGTCGGATTTTTTTGTTTTTCTTTTAAAAATATGTTAAAATACAAATATTAAAATAATTACGGAGGTATGGATATAGTTGTCAATTTGGCTGTTTTTGAACATTTTTTTAATTTACCTCCCGAGCAAATGCTTTGGTCTTTCTTGGCTAATTTTGCTTGGGTGTTTTTTGGTATTATTTTTATTTATGGCGCTCTATTAGTTTGGCTAAATTATATTAGAACTAAGTGGTCTCAGGGGCATAAGTTTGTTTTGTTAGCCATTGATATTCCCAGAGGTAATGAGCAATCACCAAAAGCGGTAGAGAACATGTTTACTTATTTAGGCGGCGCTCATGGTAGTCAGAATTTTTATGAAAAATGGTTTGCTGGAGAATATCAAAAAACTTTTAGTTATGAAATAGTTAGCCTTGAGGGTTATACGCAATTTTTAATTAGAACGCCAGTTGAATTTCGTAATTTAGTAGAGTCATCTGTTTATTCACAATATCCAGATGCGGAAATTTCTGAAGTTGATGACTATACTCAGAATGTGCCGCAAAAATATCCAGATGATGAGTGGGATGTTTTTGGGTCAGAGTTTATTTTGCAAGATTCTTGGTATTTACCAATAAGAACTTATCCAGATTTTGAACATCCGATGGGTCCAAGTGAAACTCAATTTAAAGACCCAATGGCTTCTTTAATGGATTTATGTAGCTCTTTACGCTCAGGTGAGCAGTTATGGATGCAAATAATAATTGAGCCAACTGGTTTTGATTGGGTAAAAGAGGCTATGCAAGCGGTTGATAAGATCATGGGCCGCAAGAAAAAAGCAAAAAAGAGTTTGGCAATGAAGGGAGTAGAGGCGCTGGGTGAGGCTAGTGAAATTATTTATCCAATTTGGGGTGATATTAGCGGTGATAAAAAAGAAGAAAAGGCTAAAACTATGCTTGATTTATCACCTAAAGAAAAAGAGCAAGTGGAGGGAATATATCGGAAAGCGACTAAGCTCGGGTTTAACGCTAAATTAAGAGTAGTTTATGTAGCGCGGAAAGAAGTGATGGATAAAGCTAAGGTCTTTAATGGTTTTGTTGGTTATATTAAGCAATTTGGTGCTTTGGGGATGAATAGTTTTAAACCTGATGTTAAGGTGACCATGACTAAAGCGGTTTATTTTAGAAAAAAGCCGCGTTTAATAAGAAAGAAGCGTAATCTTTTTCATAACTATATTAATCGCTCAACCGATGGCCGAGAGTTGTATTTATTAAACATAGAAGAGTTAGCGACTCTTTGGCATTTTCCAATTGAAGCTAATGTGAAGTCTCCTTTGATCCAGAAGGCACCGGGCCGTAAAGCAGATGCGCCATCGTCTTTGCCAATTATTGAAGAAGAAATGCCCTTGCCAGTGGATATTTTTACTGGTTTGAGTGAGGGCTCAGAAAATAAAGAAAAAGATTTATTGAATAATGATTTTGAATCTTCGGGACCACCACCACCGGAGAATTTACCCTTTGTTTAATTTAAGTATAAATTATGCGCATAGGCATTGATGCTCGTTTTTATGGTCCGATTGGTAAAGGACTGGGGCGATACACTCAAGAAATAGTTGATAATATTATAAAAATAATTAGCGCCACTGGTGCTAGTTTTGATTTTGTTATTTTTCTGAGTCCAGATAATTTTGATGAATTTGTCTGCACGCAAGCGAATGTTAAGAAAGTTTGTTTAAATATTAGATGGTATACTTGGCAAGAACAGTTATTAATGCCTTTTTATCTTTGGCGCGAAAAAATAGATTTGATGCACTTCCCACATTTTAATGTGCCGATATTTGTTTTTAATAAGTTTGTAGTGACTATTCACGATTTGATTTTAACTCATTTTCCAACTCGTCGGGCGACTACTCTCAATCCAATTGTTTATCGTTTTAAAAACTTTGCTTATCGTCTAGTTATTTCAAGGGCTGTGAAGCGAGCTAAGAAAATAATTACAGTTTCAGAATTTACTAAACAAGATATTGTTAAACAATTTGGGGTGAAAGAGGAAAAAATAGTGGTTACTTATGAGGGGGTAGCGAACTTAGCTAAAGGACGTGACTCTTTATTTGTGGCGAAATTGGATAATCAGGAAATTTTAGATCAGTTTCATATTCCGAAAAATTTTTTATTATATGTGGGTAATGCTTATCCGCATAAAAACTTAGAGATGTTGCTGGAAGTTTTTGCGGATTTACGCCTCAAGTATCCAGATTTGCGTTTGGTTTTAGTGGGCAAAGAAGATTTTTTCTATAATCGGGTGCAAGATAAGGCCAGGGCTTTAAATATTTGGCAGCAGGGAAATATTAATAGCCCAGTCATTTTTCCTGGTTATGTTTCTGATGCTCAGTTAGAGATTTTTTATCAAGAGGCTAGGGTTTATGTTTTTCCTTCTTTGTATGAAGGTTTTGGTTTGCCGCCATTAGAAGCGATGGCTAGACAATGTCCAGTGGCTAGCTCTGATCGGGCTTCTCTACCAGAAATATTAGGTGAGGCGGCGCTTTATTTTAATCCAGAAGATAAAAATGAGATGGTTGAAAAAATTGGACGATTATTAGATGACCAGGAGCTTCGTCAATCTTTAATTAATAAAGGTTTAGAACGAGTAAAAAAGTTTAGTTGGTGGGAATGTGCCAATGAAACTTTAAATGTTTATAAACAAATTTTAAATGGCTAATAGGAAAATAAAATTTAATCATAAAGGCGGTTTCGGAAACCAGGTTTCCGGCTTTGTGGTTGATTTAAGGCAGAAAATAAAAGAAGAAACAAAGCAAGGTCAGGAAATAATTGCTGATGAGTTAACGGATGCTAAAAAAAAGGCTAAGCGATTTTTTAGAAAAAAAATTAAAAGAGTTAAAAAACTACAACCAAATTTATTGAAAAAAAAGAGAGGGATAATTTTTCCAAGTTTTAATTTTAGGGGTTTTAATTTTAAATTTAGATCTCCAAGAAAAAAATGGTTTTCTCCGAAGACTAGTTTTTGGGATAAATTTTTAAAGGAAAAATCAAGATTATTTGAGGGAGTGGCGAAAATAAATATTAATTCTCTTAAAAAGCGAAATGCGCAGCGACAGAGATTAAAGGCAGCGGAAGCAAAGGTTGCTTGGTATCGTTCCATTCTTTCTTTTAGTCTTGCTTTAATTTTGCTTATTGTGCCATTTAAAATTTTATCTCATTTTGATATTTTTAATGTTAATAAATTAGAAACTCAAATTATTAATCGCTCTAAATCAGCTCTGAATAATTTAATGGCGGCGGTTGAAGCTGCTGGGCAGATGGATTTTAAGTTGTCGGCTTCTGATTTTCAAAGCGCTGGTCAAGATTTTATTTCTGCTCAGAAAAAATTAAATAATATTAGTGATTCAATTTTATTTTTAGCCTCTCTTTCTGATAATCCGAAATTAAAATTAGCGACTGAGAGTAAAAAATTTTTGGCGGCGGGCGCCTTTACTTCTTCTTTGGGGAATAATTTAGTTTTAGCAACTGATAGCTTATTTTCTGATAATCAGGAAAATTTTTCTGCTTCGTTAGATCAGTTTATTTATTATGGTACATTAGCCAGCCAGGACGCTAATAATTTAAAAAAAGAATTAAAAAAAATTAAAGTTAAAAATTTACCTGAAGAATATCGGGAAAAATTTATAATTCTAAGCGAGCAAGCGATTTCGCTCGGGGAAAATTTGAATAATTTTGTTGGCTTGGCTACGAAATTAAAAGAGGCTCTTGGGGCTACCGTTGATAAACGCTATTTATTAGTTTTTCAGAATAACGCTGAATTACGGGCTAGCGGTGGTTTTTTAGGGAGCTATGCTTTAGTAGATATTCGTGATGGGAAAGTTCGTAATTTAGAAGTGCCGGGTGGTGGCTCCTATGACACAGAGGGCGGAATGACAGTTCGTGTAGTTGCGCCAGAACCATTATGGTTAGTCAATCCATCGTGGCATTTTTGGGATGCTAATTGGTGGCCAGATTGGCCAACGACGGCTAAAAATTTGATGTGGTTTTATGAAAAAAGTGGTGGTCCGACAGTGGATGGGGTAGTTGCTTTAACGCCGACGATTGTTGAGCGATTATTAGCAATTACTGGTCCGATTGATATGACTAATGAATATGGTTTGCTTATTGATGCAGATAATTTTTGGGAACTTGTGCAAAAAATTGTTGAACAGAAAAATATCATGATTAATCATCCAACTGCCACAGAAGCTTTAGTTGGCATTCCGGCGACATCCACGGTTTTAGAGTCAGCTTTGCCACTTAAGCAAGGTTTAGAAGTTAATAGTGATAATAAACCGAAAAAAATTATTGGTGATTTGATGGCTAGAATTATGGAAGTTTTACCAACTAAATTAACTAAAGACAATTTAATTGATATCTTAGCTATGTTTGAAAGCAGCTTGGCGGAGAAACAGATTTTATTTTATTTTAATGATCCGAATATCCAAGCAGAAATGGTAAAACATAATTGGGCGGGAGAAATAAAAGAAGCGGAATATGATTATTTAATGGTGGTTAATACTAATATTGCTGGCCAGAAATCAGATAGAAAAATGGTAGAAAAAATAGAGCATCTGAGTGAATTAATGTCTGATGGCTCAATCATTAATACAGTCAAAATTACACGTACACACACAGGCATAAAAAATGAACCGCTAACTGGAGTGCGCAATGTTGATTGGTTACGAGTTTATGTTCCAGAAGGCAGTAAACTTTTGTTAGCCGAAGGTTTTATTAAACCAGCTGAAGAATATTTTGATGAAAAACCAGACCCTAGTTGGCAAGAAAATGAATTAGTTAAAAATGAAAATAAAGCTCTAATTGATGAAGCGAGTGGTACAAAGATTTATACGGAAAATAATAAGACAGTTTTTGCCAACTGGCTAATGGTTGATCCGGGTGAGAGTGTGACGGTTACACTTAAATATCGTTTGGCAGTTAATTTTTTAACAGAGCCCACTTTGAATAATCGTTTGGAAAAAATAAATAAATTTTTAAACCCAGCTGAAGAGCCTCTGATTCCTTATAGTTTAATTGTGCAAAAACAGCCGGGCGCTAAACCAAGTGAATTTTCTAGTCGTTTAATTTTACCTGATTCTTGGTCAGTTTTTTGGGCCAGCGAGAAAAAATATGATAAGGTTAATGGTTGGGAAATAGTAGATGAATTAAATACTGATAAATATTGGTCTATTTTGATTGAAAAATAATTTTTAAAATATGAGCAAAGAAAAAAAAGTGAAAAAAATATTGCGCACAGTGAAAGAGGAGTATTCTGGTTTATCAGCTTTCGTGGAACGCCCTGTCCCAACTGAAAAGGAAGTTTCTAGTTTTGAAAAGGCGATTAAGCGAGAGGTGCGTAGTCAGGAAATAGATACTAATCTCTCGGAAATTTATACCGATAAAAAAGGCAATTTAGTAGATGTTAAAAAAATGAAAATAAAACGTCGTCAATTAGCGATTGTTCGCTTTTTTAAGAGATTGCTCATCTTTACTTTATTGATTGGGATTGCTTATTTTGCTTATACATATTTTTTAAGTAAAAATAATAACATTAATTCTTTAGAAATAAGTATTAGTGCTCCAGAAAAAGTTTTAGTTGGTGAGGAAATTTCTTATGTAATTAATTATCATAATCCAAGCAAATTTATTTTTAAAAATGTTCATCTAGAAATACAGTATCCAGAAAATTTTATTGTAACTGATAGATCTATTGAGCCGGATAGTGGAAATTATGGTTGGAATTTACCTAATCTTGAGCCGGGGGGTAGTGCCAATTTACGCATTACTGGAAAATTAATTGGTCAGCCAGACTCAGTTAATGTGGTTATTGCTCGTTTAAGTTATTTGCCTTCAGAATATTCTAGCCAATTTAAAAAAGAGGCCTCAGCTTCAACAGTTATTAGCGGTTTAGGTTGGCGAACGGATTTAGTTTATGCTAATACCGCTTTTTTAAATCAAGATAATGAATTGATTTTAAATTTCTTTAATGTTGAAAATAATTATATTGGAGATTTTAATTTAAGTTTTTCTTTGCCAGAAGAAACTAATGTAGCTCTTCTGCCCGAACTTATTAATGAAGCTAGTTCTTCAACTGAAGCAATAGCCACTTCAGCCAAAGAAATTGTGATTACTAAAGTTGGTGGAACCAGCTGGCGAATTAGTGGCTTAGATAAAGAAATGGATCGTCAAGAAATTCCGATTACTTATCGGGTAAATACTAAAATAGCTAATCCAAAAATTATTGTTCGCTTAGAAAAGAAACTGGAAGATGGGCAGGCTTATGTTTTTTGGGAAAAATCTTTCCAACCGGAATTAGTAAAAAGTGATTTAAATTTAGAATTATCGGTTAATAAGAGTAAAACTAATAGTGCTGTTAATTTTGGACAAAGCCTAGATTATGTTATCAGCTATAATAATCAGGGTGAGAACTCTTTTAAGGATGTAGTGATTATGGCAGTTTTACAAAGCGATTTTCTTAATTTTGCTTCTTTAAAAATGACAGACAAGGGAAGTGTGCGTGGGCAATCAATTACTTGGACAAAGAATGAGATTCCCGCTTTGAAAGAAATTAAATCAGGTGATAAAGGGGAAATAAAGTTTTCAATTAATTTACAAGCTTTTCAGGATGATGATCTGGGGAAGAAATTAGAAGTTAATTCTTATGCTCAATATAGTATCAATAATCAAGCGGTGAAGCAGGCTGATAATAAAAGCAATGTGATAAAGAATTTGATTAATAGTGATTTAAGTTTGAGTGAAAAGATTTTGTATTTTAATGAAGATAATGTTCCCGTTGGTTCTGGCCCTTTGCCACCAAAAGTTGGTGAAAAAACTAGTTTTAAAGTTTATTGGGTGGTTAGAAATAATTTACATGAGCTATCGGATGTTAAAGTAGTTTTTAATTTGCCGGCTAATATTAATTTTGATGAAAAGACCTATACTAATGTTGGTAGCTTAAATTATGATGAAAATACTCGTCAGGTAGTTTGGGAAATTGGTCGTTTGCCAGTTTCAGTTTATCGCACTGATGCGGAATTTAATGTTAATGTTGTACCTACTGAGAATGATTATGATAAGATTTTGGTTATTTCGCCTGGCTCGGTGATTGAAGCAACTGATACGGAAACAAACAGTATTATTACTAAAAAAACGGCTGCTAAAACAACAAAGCTGGAGGATGATGATATTGTTAATTTAAATAATTCGTCTGGCAGGGTGCAATAGTTTTATGTTTAAATTAATTAAAACAACCAAGTCGGGAATTAGACGGGGAGTTTTACAGACTGCTCATGGTGTTTTAAATACTCCTTTTTATATGCCGGATGCCACGCGGGGTTTTGTTAAGTTAATGACTAATGATGAGGTTAAAAGCACCGGCACAGCCGTTTTAGTAGTTAATACTTTTCATCTTTATTTACAACCAGGTTTGGCAGTTATAAAAAAAGCGGGTGGTCTTCATCGCTTTATGAATTGGTCGGGACCTTTATTAGCTGATTCTGGTGGCTTTCAAGTTTTTTCTTTGCTTTATAAAAATAAGCAGTGGGGCGAGATTAGAGATGATAAAGTTATTTTTAAATCACCTTTGGATGGTTCGCGTCATGAATTAAGTCCGGAAAAATCAATTCAAATTCAATTTGCTTTAGGTGTAGATATGATGGTTTGTTTAGATGATTGTCCGCCAAATGAATCTTCACGGGCGGAGATAGAAAAAGCGGTTAAGCGGACAATTGCTTGGGCAAAACGTTGTAAGGCGGAGTATTTAAAACAAATTAAGAAAAGAAAATTAACAGGAGTAAAAAAACCTCTTTTGTTTGCTGTTATTCAGGGCGGGGCAGAAATTGATTTACGTGAGAAATGCGCTCAGGAATTGGTGCGAATTGGTTTTGATGGTTATGGTTTTGGGGCGCGACCAATTGATCAAGAAGGAAATTTTTTAGCTGAAGTTTTAGCTAAGACCGCTTCTTTTATTCCGGAAAAGGCTGTGCGTTTTGCTTTAGGTATTGGAACACCGGCAGATATTAAACGTTGCGCTGAGATGGGTTGGGATATCTTTGATTGTGTTATCCCAACTAGAGAGGGGCGTCACGGAAAACTTTTTATTGCTGAAAAAAATGATAAGTATACTAGCATTAATATTAATAACGCCTGCTTTGCTACTGATTTTTCAGCGATTAATAAAAATAGTAAATTGAAAGAACTAAAAACTAATTCCCGAGCTTATCTCCACCATTTATTTAAACTTAATGAATTATTAGGTCAAAAAATAGCTAGTTTGAATAATTTAGAGTTTTATCAGAATGTTTTAGCTAAGCTTCGTCGTTCCTAATTTTAATTTAGAAATTTTATGATTCAGTTATTAATCTCTTTTACCACCTCGTCTATTGCCCTTTTATTTGGACATGTTTCTTTATGGTTTATCTTGATAAAATTATTTCCAGTTTTAGAAAATTTTCAGGTTATCCTGGCTTTGGTTTTATTATTTTTATTTTTTAGTGTCATTATTTCCTCTCTTTTAATTCATAAAAAAGATGGTCCTTGGTCGCGTAGTTATTATTTTCTTTCTAGTTTTTGGGTTGGGATTATTGTGAACATGTTTTTAATGGGCTTGATAATTATTATTTTAAAAGAGCTTGCCGCGGCGTTTGCTTTTTCTTTACCGCTTTCACTTATTAAAATAATATTTTTTGCTGGCACTCTTTTGCTTTCTGCTTTAGGAGTTTATCAGGCGTTTGTTCCTAAAGTATTTTCTTATGAAGTTGCTATTAAGGATTTACCAGAGAGCTGGCATAATAAAACGGTAGTCCAGATTTCTGATGTGCATCTCGGTCCAATACATCGTCAGAAATTTTTTAATCGTTTACTTAAGAAAATTCAACAATTAAATCCAGAAGCGGTATTTATTACTGGTGATTTATTTGATGGAATGAAATCAGAGTTTAGTTGGGTTAATAATTTTTTTGTTGAATTGAAGGCGCCAAAAGGGATATATTATTCATTTGGCAATCATGATCTTTATTTAGGATTTAATCGGGTGGTAAATATTTTAAAAGATAGCCCGATAACAATTTTAGCTGATAAAATGGTGGTAGTTGATGGTTTACAGATAATCGGAATTAATTTTTCTTTTGATAAAAATTTTGATTTACAGGCAGCAATTTTAAAGCAAGTTGGTTATGATCGCCAATTACCAAGCATTCTTTTGTTTCATGAACCAAGACATGTGTCGCTAGCTAAAGAAGCGGAAATTGATTTACAATTATCTGGTCATACCCATAATGGTCAACTTTTTCCTTTTAATTATATTGTTAAATTGGTACATGGAGGTTATGGTCATGGTTTATTTAAAGATCAAGATTTTTCCTTGATCGTTAATCGTGGAGTTGGTACTTGGGGCCCGCCAATGAGAACTTCTGGCCGGGGCGAAATTACTAAAATTATTCTTAAGAAAAAATAAAATGAATCTAGATAAATTATCAGATATTTTAAAAACAGAGCCGCCATATCGGTTCTCGCAGGTTAATCAAGCAGTTTGGCAAGATTTTATTTCTTCTTGGCAGGCAGTTTCTAATTTACCTAAAGTGCTTAGAGAGAAATTAGAGCGAGAATGCCCCTTAGAAATTAAGGCAGAGTTAATTAAGAATAATAATAAAAATAAGAGCTTTAAGGCTTTAATTACTTTAGCCGATGGAGAAGTGGTTGAAACAGTTTTAATTCGCCAGAAAGATAAACGCAATACGGTTTGTGTGTCTTCACAAGTTGGTTGTCCTTTGGCTTGTGCTTTTTGTGCGACTGGTCAATTTGGCTTTCAGCGTAATTTAACAGCTCGGGAAATAGTGAAACAAGTAGTTTTTTGGGGACGTTATTTAAAAGCAGAAAATAAAGGTGAAAAGATTGATAATATTGTCTTTATGGGCATGGGTGAAGCATTTTTAAATTATGCTGAATTTATTAAGGCGGTTAAATTTTTAAATAATCCAGAAACTTTCAATATTGGTTCACGCCGGATATCGGTATCAACAGCCGGTATCACTGAGGGAATAAAAAAATTAGCTGGTGAAAAATTACAAATTAATTTAGCTATTTCACTACATGCGGCTGATGAAAATTTACGTAAAGATTTAATGCCGATAGCTAAAAAATATAATTTACATGAGCTTTTAAAAACGGTTGATAATTATATTGCTAAGACTGGTCGGCGAGTGATGTTTGAATATTTAATGATTAAAGAAGTAAATGATAGTGATCAAGATGCGTTGAAATTAGCGAAGATTATGGCTCGTCCACTGTATCTAGTTAATTTAATTCCGTATAATGAAACCGGACGTTTTAGAGCTTCAAGTCGTGAACGAATTGAAAAATTTAAAAAGATTTTAGAAGATGCTGGAGTAGCGGTTACTGTCCGCTTGAGTTTTGGTGCTGATATAACAGCGGCTTGTGGGCAGTTGTGCGGTCGCAAAAATAATTTAGAAAAAATTTAGTTAAAAAATAATTAAAATGATAAATAAAAGTTAAGCCTATGTATCAAAGTCCTTATAAAAAGATTAAACCTAAAGTCCATGGTCCGTATACGGAAATTTATTTAATTAGGCATTGTCATCCTGATTATAGAAAGGAGAAAAAATTAGGTGAAAAGAATATGCCTTTATCTAAGAGAGGGATTGAACAAAGAAAGTTTTTAATTAAAAAATTATTGACTTTAAAAATTGATAAGGTTTATTCTAGTGAAATTGTGCGAGCGCTTGAAACGGCTACCCCCTTTGCTAAATTAATTAAAAAGGAGGTAATTGTTGATGGACGTTTAAATGAGATTGATTGGAAGCATTGGGTGAAGGTGAAATATTTTAATATGTCGGAAAAAACGCGAGCGAAAAAATTAAAACAATATGATATTCTTGATAAACAGCTGGATGAAATGCAGACAGTGGCTCGCCGTAGTTTAGCGGATATATATCGTAATAGTAAAGGGAAGAGCGTAGCCATTTTTTCTCATGGGAATTTTATTAAATCTTTAGTGACCGGCATTCTTAACGCCGATATTATTGGATTTTTATCTTTAGAGATATTTCAATCCTCAATTACTAAATTATTGATTGATCGTGATGGTTTTGTGACTATAAATTATATTAATGATGTTGGACATTTACCTTATGCTGTTAATGAGGATTTGTTTAAGACTTTGATTAGTTAAATATTTTTAAAATGTTTCAGTCAAAAATAAAATTAAAATTTTTTCCCGTTTTAGTCATTTTGCTAATTAGTTTACTTTCTTTCTATCCTTTTAAATTAGTAATAGCTGCGCCGAATTTAAGCGGTCGTATTTTGCTGCAAGTTCAAGATAAGGGGCAGGCTTGGTATGTTAATCCAGTTGATGGTAAACGTTATTATCTCGGTCGTCCAGACGATGCTTTTGCGGTCATGCGCGCTTTTGGTTTAGGAATTTCTAATGCTGATTTTAATTCTTTTTCCAGTAAAGCTCCAGCCCGATTAGCTGGTCGTATTCTTCTTAAGGTTCAAGATAAGGGGCAGGCTTATTATCTTGATCCTCTTAAATTAGAGTTACATTATCTCGGCCGTCCGACTGATGCTTTTGCAGTGATGCGTACCTTGGGTTTAGGTATCACGAATAGGGACTTGTTCCAAATTCCTATGGGGGAGCTGCAGTTAAGTAGAGAGCCTAGTTCAGAAAATGTTTCCTATTCGGGGACTGAGGGATTTTTAAGAAATTTTACTTTTCGCTATAAAAATAATAATTATGAATTAAGTCATTTTTTCCCCACGCAATTATATAAGGATTATAAAAACTCTAGCAAAACTTATACTTATGCATCAATTTCTGGAAAAACTCAGAGTGATATTCAGAATGAGTTTTATGCTTTATTTTTGCAATCAAGAAAAGGAGATACGACCATTGCTTCTTTAGTGGCTAAATTAAGAGAGTTAGCAACATTAAATAAATGGACAGATGAAGAGTTATTAGAAGCAACGGTGGCCCTGGTTCAATATATTCCTTATGATGATGTTAAGGTGCTTGAGAATCCTCAATTAAATAATAATCCCTATTTTCCTTATGAAACTTTGTATTTAAATAAAGGGGTTTGTTCAGATAAAACTTTTTTAGCGGTCGCTTTATTGCGCCAACTAGGTTATGGGGCGGCTATTTTAGATTTTCCAGAAAAAAATCATTCGGCTTTAGGGGTGGCTTGCCCAACAGAATATTCCCTTCATGGATCAGGTTATTGCTATGTAGAGACCACTAATTATTTTCCTTTTGGAGTTATTCCGCAAAATATTAATAATGGCTTAGTTCAAAGTCCAGACGGTTTTTCTGACATGTTTAATGTTCAAAGTCTAGGTAAAGTTGAAATTTATCAGAAAACAAGTGGTAAAATATATCAAGGGATGCCTATTATTTATTCTCAAGTAGCTGATTTAAGAGCGACTAAAAATGAGTTAGATATTTTTAATTTAGAAATACAAGAGATCAATACTATTTTAAAAAATAAAGAAGCTGAGATTGCTTCAATGAGAGAAAGGGTTAAGGAATATTATGATAGTGGACAGACGGCTGAATATAATAGAATGGTGCCAATTTTTAATTCCTTAGTTAAGACCTATAATGAAGAAGTGAGTGTTTATAAAGGAAAAGTGAGTGAATATAATTCTCAAGCGAGCGTGTTTAATTTAGCGGTGAAAAGTTTTTATCAGAAATAGAATACCTTTTTAGTAATAAAAAACCGATAGCTTTTAACTATCGGTTTTATTTTTAGGCTTTTATTGGGGGAGTCATTGGAATTGGAGCTGTTTGCTCTCGGGTGTAGTTGTCTACTGACACACCGATATTTCCAATAAACATATAAGACGCCAGCCCTAAAGCAATCATGCTAACAAGCAGAATGAATGCTTTTGCAGCCGTTGTCTCTCCAAAAAGCAAAAGAGGAATATCCACCAAAATAGCCATGATTGATATGACTATATGGAGGGCACAGACTCCAAAGACCGTTCTTGATATTTGAAAAAATCTTTTTTGTCTGAAGTTTCTCCTGTGATAATTTTCTAGGTTGAGCAGGTAGCTCATAATAATAAAATAAAATATTGTTACACCCAGAATTATAGGATTTCCCATCCTTATGAGCACGGCAGCTAGCCAATAGGCCATGATAGCCGCTCCCAGAGAGATTAGGACTTTTGCGCCCCAGAATCTTGTCCCGAAAACAGAGGTTAGGGACTTAATCAGGATTACGGACCTCCGCCGTAAATTCCTAAAAATTTTTTTGTCAATGTTCATTTATGGTTAGTTTTAGGTTAATGTTATTTTTTCTACTATTTCAATCAATTCAGTCAATTATATCATTCTTTTTATATAATGTCAATAAGTTATTTTGTTTTTTGTTGACAAGTAGTCATTTTTTATATATCCTAATAAGAGAGGTTCAACCTCAAAAAGTGACCTCTTTTTATTTATTTAAATTATCATGCTCCTATGGTTGAGAAACCATTATTTTCTTCCCTAATATTAGGGCAGGGGAGCAGAAGTAAAAAAGAAAAAATATGCAAAACTTACCAAGTTTAGAAGAATTATTGAAAGCTGGTGCTCATTTTGGTCATCGTACTAATCGTTGGCACCCTAAGATGAAGCAGTTCATCTTTACCTCTAAGAATGGTGTTTACATCATTGATTTGAAAAAAACCCAAGAACAACTAGGGATTGCTTTGGATTTTATGACTAAGCTAATCAGTGAAGGTAAAAGCATTCTATTTGTCGGTACAAAGAACCAAGTAGCTGAGCCATTAAAAAAGATGGCCATGACTATTGAGCAACCATACATTGTCGGTAAATGGTTGGGTGGTTTTTTAACTAATTTTGCAGTGGTTAAAAAATCAGTGAAAAAATACTTAGATTTGATTGAAAAAAAGGAGACTGGCAAATTAGATAAATATACTAAAAAAGAGCGTTTAGATTTTGACCGAGAAATTAAAAAATTAGAAATGCGTGTTGGTGGTTTAACTAGTTTAAATAAACTACCAGATGCTTTATTTGTTTGGGATATTAGAGAGGAAGAAACAGCTGTTAAGGAAGCGCAGCAAAAAAATATTCCGATTATTGCAGTTTGTGATACTAATGTTAATCCGGATAATGTGACTTATGCTATTCCGGCTAACGATGATTCAACTAAGACAATAAAGATTATCTTAGATACTATTTCCGCAGCTATTTTAGAGGCGAAAAAAAATAGCAAAGCTTAAATTAATAAAAAGCTTAAATTAGTAAGCTTTATTTTTAGGAAATTTAATTTTTAATAATATGGAACTCATTAAACAACTTCGTGAAATGACCGGCGCTGGCATGGTCGATTGTCAAAAAGCTCTTAAAGAAGCTGACAATAATTTAGAAAAAGCTGTTGATATTTTAAGAAAAAAAGGTATTTCTAAAGCTGCTAAAAGAACGGATCGTGATACCAATGAGGGCGTAATTAAGGTGGCTGTTAATGCTGAGAAGACTGAAGGATATATTTTAGAAATAAATTCAGAAACTGATTTTGTCGCTCGTAACGAAAAGTTTCAGGCTTTTGCTGATTCTGTGATGGAGTTAATTAAATCTCAAAAACCAGCTTCTTTAGAGGAATTGTTTAAACTTCATCTTTCGGTCGGCACGGTTAAAGAGGATTTAGATAATTTGAGTGGCACGATTGGTGAAAAAATGGAAATAAAGCGCTTTGAAATTATCAATGGTCCGATTGTCGCTGCCTATTCTCATTTGGGCGGTAAAATTGGGGTTTTAGTAGCTCTTGATCAAGCTGGTCAAGAAGAGCTAGCTACTGAGTTAGCAATGCAAATTACCGCTGCTAACCCGAAATATTTAACTTCTGCCGAAGTTGATTCAGAAGAAATAAACAGAGAAAAAGAAATTTATAAGGAACAATTATTAAAGGAAGGTAAACCAGAAGCGATGGTTGATAAAATTGTTGAGGGTAAAATGAGTAAGTATTATTCAGAAGTTTGTTTAGTTGATCAAGAATATATTAAGGATGACAGCAAGAAAGTTAAAGACATTTTAGGCGGTACGAATATTCTGAAGTTCGTTCGCTATTCTCTATAAATTAATATAAGCCGATTTAATTCGGCTTATTATTTTTATGGCCTACGCGCAAGTACAATTTGCTCCTTGGGATAAGGTTTATGATTTTTCTTTGGGTAAAATAGAGGTTAGGAGCGGTGATTTTGTGATTGTTGAAACCGAGCTCGGTTTAGAGCTGGGTAAGGTTTTGGCGGTTGTTGAAGGAAAAAACTCGGCTGAAAATGGGAAAGAATTGAAATCAATTATTCGCCAGGCTACTTATGATGATATTGCTCAAATGCCAGGACCAAAAAAGAAAGAAGAGGCCTTAAATTTTTGTCGGTCAATGATTGAGCGTTATGAATTGCCAATGAAGCTGGTTGATGTTCATTTTTCTTTTGATGGCAATAAAATGAATTTTGCTTTTATTTCTGATGGTCGGGTTGATTTTCGGGAGCTAGTTAAAGAGTTGGCTGCTTACTTTGGCGTTAATATTAGATTAACACAAATCGGAACTAGGGACGAGGCAAAAATTACCGGTGATTGTGGACCTTGTGGTAAAGAATTATGTTGTCGGAAATTTTTACAAGAATTTTCTTCCATCACTTCTGAGATGGCTGAGGCCCAGCAAGTTGTTCATCGTGGTTCAGATCGTATTTCCGGCATGTGTGGACGTTTAATGTGTTGCTTATCTTATGAATATGAAGGCTACAAAGAAATGGCTGGGAAATTGCCGCCATTAGGCACCAGGGTGAATGTTGATGGCTCGCGGGGCGTTATTGTCGGTCACCATGTTTTAGAGCAGTCAGTAGATGTGAAATTAAATGCGGATAAAGAAGGTGAGAAAGATATGATTATTAAGGTGGATATTAATCGCCACCGGAAAAATAAGAAATAAATAGCTACGGCTATTTATTTTTTTTATATTTTTTAAAAAATATTGTATAATATTAATAGTGTTAATTTAATTAACTTTTAATATTATGACGACAAAAAAAATTGATAAAAAAACAGCCTACATTATTGGCATAATTAGTGCTAGTATTGTTGCTTTAACGGCTGCTTATTTTTTCTTCGGTCCGAAAGGTAAGAAAAATCAAGCAGAAGTTAAAAAGTGGATTCTAAAAATAAAAAAGGAGATTGTTGAAAAAATGAAGCGAGCTAAGGCGATTAGCAAGCCAGTTTATGATAAAATAGTTGATACAGTGGTGGCTAGATATAAGAAGGAACTTAAAGCGAGCCAGAAAGAGGCTCAAGGATTGGCTAAAGACTTAAAGGATCATTGGGAGGTTATTAGTCATTTGACTGAGACTTTAGAACCAGTGACTAAGAAAAGAGCTAGTAAGCGCTAATTAATGTTAATGAGGGGAACAATTTAATTTTATGGATTATATTATTAGGGAGTTGAGATTGGATGATTTAAAAAATAATTCATTTTTTGAGACATTATCCAATTTACGTGTAGTGGGCGACCTTGATCCTGATTTAGCTGAAAAAATATTTCAAGATTGTGCTGCTAAAGGAATAATCACTTTAGTGGCTGAAAAAGAAGGTAAGGTAATTGGTTCAATTCGTTTATTATTTGAGCAAAAATATTATCACGGTGGAGCTTTAGCTGGACATATTGAAGATGTTTCTACTCATAAAGATCATCTTAGAAAAGGCGTGGCCAGTACTTTAATTCGTCGGGCGATAGATTTATGTCGTCAGAAAAATTGCTATAAGGTAATCCTTGATTGCTCTGATGATTTTGTTGGGTTTTATCAGAAACTAGGTTTTGAACCTAATGGCCATTGTTTACGTTTTAATCTTCAAGAAACAAAAATTTAAAAAATTATTTATTATTAATTAAATAAAAAAAGTATGAAAAAATCTCATGTTTTTCTTATTAGCCTCGGTATTTTAGCAATTGCCGCTGTGGCGATGACGGCGGTTGTGATGGCTAATAAGGTTAGAAATGAAGATCGCTTTACAGTTTCTGCCTCTGGTACAGTTTATGCTAAAGCTGATATTGCTAATATTCAAGTTGGCTTAAGAACTAGAACCAGAAAAACTCCAGCTGAAGCCACTACAGAGAGCACTGATAAAATGAATGATATTATTGCTGAACTTAAAAATTTAGGTATTGAAGAAAAGGACATTAAAACTTTTAACTATAGCCTAAATCCAGTTTATAATTATACTAATGTGCGTGGTCAGGAGTTAGTTGGTTATGAAGTTAGTCAAACAGTAGCTGTTAAAATTAGGGATTTGAGTAAGGTGGGCGATGTGATTGCTAAGACCACGGAAAAAGGTGCTAATCAAATTGGTAATATTAGTTTTACTATTGATGATGAATATGAATTAAAGAATCAGGCTAGAGAATTAGCGATTGAAAAAGCTAAAGAAAAAGCAACGTTAATTGCTGAACAAGCGGGAATGAAATTAGGGGAAATTAAAAATATTTATGAAATTTCTAATGATTTCCCAGAAGCTGTTTATAATAGTTATTCTAATGCAAAACTAATGATTGATGAGGCGGGTGGCATTGTTAGTCCGACTATTCAAACTGGACAGAATGAAATTAAAGTAGAGGTGACAGTTGTATACGAAGTTAAGTAAGGAGTGCGGACGGAGTATTTTTAAGTAATTTTAATTATTTTAAACACTTTTTCTCGGTTGGCTAATTTTATTTTAATAATATCGCCAACTTGATGTCCCATTAAGGCAGCCCCGAGCGGAGAATTATGAGAAATAATTCCAGCGGCTGGGTTAGTTTCAGTACCGCCAAGAATTTGGTAAGTTTTTTGTTTATTCTCACTTTCAATCATTACTCTGTGTCCGAGATTAACTTTGTCGGTATTTTTACTTGGTTGAAAAATAATAGCAGTTTTTAAATGGGTTTCTAATTCCATAATTCTTTGGTTTAAGCTACGAAGTCGTCTTTTGGCTTCTTGGTAACCGGCATTTTCCGAAAAATCACCCATTTCCGCTAAACGTTTAACTTCCGCTGATAAATGTGGATGAGTGGCTTTCATTCGTTTTAGTTTATTTTTCAATTCATTAAATTTTTCCTTAGTTAAATAAGGATCTGGCTTGGGTTTAACATAAGTTTCTTTGCGGCGATAAGGTGTTTGCATATAATTTTTCTTTATTTATTAATTATAGGAGTTATCTTTTTTCAGGTCAAAAATTTAAGTTTGAAAATTATTTTTAAGAGATTTTTGCTTATTTTTTTAGACTTGATTTTTTTGAGAAAAATGTTAGAATGAGATATAAAAATTAAAGTTATTTAACAATTAAAAAATCCTAGAAAAGGCTAGGAACTGATTGAGAATTTTTATTTCAGTAATAATTTAAAACAATTAAAAAATGAACGGAAACGGTAGGAGAAATCCGGGAAACAGAACTGGTAAGGGATTAGCTGCTAGACAGCTGAATAATGCTCCGACTTTAGAGGATCAGCATGATTTCAGGTTGAAATTAGCGAATCAGCCCGTGGCAAATCAAGTGCCAAAATTAACACGCGTTAAACGCTCAGTGGCTGATTTACCGGTTAAGGAGGAGAAAACGGGGCGGAATATAATTGTGGTTGATACCAATGTTCTGTTTGATAATTTTAATGCTCTTAAGGAATTGCGCAAAGGAGGAAATCTTTTAGTAATTCCCTTAATGGTCTTTCGTGAATTGGATAAACACAAAAAAGATCCCCGTTTGAGCTATCAAGCAAGAAAGTTAATTTCAGAGATTGATAAGTTGCAAGAGAAGAAAGATTCTGGTTTGATTGTTGAGCATGGGCTTAATTTTTCCAATCTAAATCTTGATAGATCAGAGCCTGATCATAAAATTATTGCTTGTTTGAATTTTGTGTATCTGGCTTTTTTAGCCAACCGAGAACCTTATAATGGTTTTGATAAAGTTAAAATGATTAGTAATGATGGAGGAGTTAAGGTAGTTTCTAGAGGAATCAACAGCGTAAATAAGGGATCTAATAAGAAGGCTCAAATTATTGTTGAGGAGTATAAAAAAGCAAAGACCAAAATTAGAAAAAAGGATGTGGAAATTCCTTTTCTTTATGTCTCAAAAGAGAAAGTAGCTAGTGATTGGGAAAAGGGGGCCACTTTTTCAGCTAATGGGTTTTCTAAATTAGTGGCTGATGGTTCGGCGATGATTGGTTATACCAATAAAAAGAACGCTGAAAAGGGCGAATTTGCCGCTATTAGACAAGGGGATATTTTTAAGATTATTAGTCCTAAGATTAGCTGTTATGGTGTCCGACCAAAGGCTAAAGAAGAATTTGGGCGGAATAATTGGGAGCAAGCAATTGCTATGTATTATGTTTTAGAGCCCTCTTTTGATTGTGTGTTTTTGCAGGGTAGCGCTGGTTCAGGTAAAACCTTGATTGCCATTGCTGCGGCTTTAGAACAAAAAGAAAAAGGGCTTTATTCTAAGGTAGTTATTTTTAGGGTGCCGGAGCCAGTGGATCGCAAAAAAACTTTGGGATTATTGCCGGGCGATGCTGGTGCTAAAATTGGTCCTTATATTAAACCGATTGCTCAAACTTTAAAAAAGCTTCTTTCACAAAAGGAGGTGAAGAAGGCGAGTGAGGAAGAAAACAAAGCAGTTTCTAGCTCTAAGAAAAAATCTAAAGCAGCGAAATCAGAAAAAGTGCAAAATAATGTTGCTAAAAATAAATCAACTATTGATATTAAAGTTGATGAAATATTTGAGAAACATGGTTTTGAGGTAGCTGTTTTAGAGTATGTTAGGGGTGAGACGATTGATGATGCTTTTATTATTATTGATGATGCACAAAATTTGTCTCAGCATGAAATTAAAACATTGATTACCCGTGCTGGTGAAAAAACTAAATTAGTTTTTACCGGTGATTTGGGTCAGATTGATAGTCCTTATATAAGTGAGTCAACTTCAGGGTTGGCTCATGCCATTACAAAAATGGGAAGCTATCCCAATATCGGAGTGGTTGTTTTAAAACAAACATTGCGAAGTCCAATAGCTTCTCTGGCCGAAAAGGTTTTGTGATTTCTTTTTTTGAAAGGGGCGGATGTTAAACAAAACATCGGCCCTTTTTTATTTATTTAATAGTTAATTTAATGGTGCTTGTGATTAGACGAAACTATAGGTTTTTCTTGTTTTTTCTTAAAAAATTTGTTAAAATATATCTATATAGTTAATAATATAATTTATTTAAAATTTTATGAAAAAGAAAAAGGGTTTAATTATTCTTTTAATTATTATTGCTTTGATTGCTATTTGGTTATGGCGTTCCTATAACAGTTTAGTGACTGTGAGTGAGGGAGTTGATAATCAATGGGCGCAAGTTGAAGTCCAGTATCAAAGACGTTTTGATTTAATTCCTAATTTAGTAGAGGCTGTTAAGGGCGTTATGAGCCAAGAACAGGCTGTTTTTGGCGATTTAGCGGCTGCACGTGAGAATTATACGGGAGCAACTACAGTAAATGCTAAAGCGGAGGCAGCTACTCAAGTAGAAAATTCCCTTGGTCGCTTATTGGCTATTATGGAAAACTATCCGGAATTAAAATCAGCTGAAACGGTACAGAATTTAATGACTCAGTTAGAGGGCACAGAAAATAGAGTTAGTGTAGAGCGGGGGCGTTTTAATGAAGCAGTAAAATCTTTTAATGTTTTAATTAAACGTTTTCCAATGAATTTTGTTTCTAATCTATTTAATTATTCAGAAAAAGCTTATTTCCAAGTAGCTGCTGGGGTGGAAAATGCGCCAGTTGTTGACTTAAATCTTAATTAAAAAGATTAATAATTTTTATTCTCATGCGACGCCGATTTCTCATCATTTTTAGCGTTGTTATTTTTCTGGCGGCCGGTTTTTCTGCTCGGGCTTATTCAAGTCCGGGAAAGCCGGCCGGTTTTGTTAATGATTTTGCTGGCATATTCACCGCTGAACAAAAAATAAACTTAGAAGAAAAATTAAGGGGATTTAGTGCTAGCACTAGCAATGAAATTGCAGTGGTAACTATTAATAGTTTAGAGGGGGATACAATTGAGAATTATGCTAATAAACTTTTTAGTGAATGGGGAATTGGTCAAGAAAAAAAAGATAATGGTGTTTTACTTTTAGTTTCTCTTGATGATCGTCAAATGCGTATTGAACCAGGATATGGATTGGAAGGTGCTTTGCCAGATATAAGTTGCCGACGGATAATTACAAAAACAATGATACCAGCTTTTCAAGCAGGGAATTATTATGAAGGAATTGATGGAGCGGTAGATAATATTGTGGCGGCCACAGCTGGTGAATATACGGTTGATGCAGATGAGAGGGGAATGGCTACTAGAAGCATTGATCCTGAAGCAATTTTTTGGTTAATAATTATTGCTTTCTATTTATTAAGAGCTTTACGGCGCTATTTAGCCAGAAACTCTTCTTGGTGGGAGGGAGGCGTGATTGGTTTTATTATTGGTTTATTAGTTGCTTTAATATTTTTAAGAACATTAATATATTTAATCATTATCCCTATATTTGGCGCTCTATTTGGTTTTGTTTCTGATTATTTATTTTCTCGCGTTTTACCAAAACCAAAGCCACCCCGACGCGGTGGTGGAGGAGGGATTTGGTTTGGTGGTAGTGGCGGTTCATTTGGCGGTGGTGGTTTTGGTGGTTTTGGTGGTGGCTCATCTGGCGGTGGTGGTTCCTCGGGTAGTTGGTAATTATCAGCTTAGTTAAACCTTGATTATTGGCATATATTTCTAGATATGCTATAATATACTTGTAAATATTGGTGTTTTAAAAAAGTTTGTTGAAAACTTTAAAAAACATTAATAAATACAAAAAGTAATTTATTAATTAAATAGCAATAATTTATAATGGACATTATTACTAAGTCTTGCGGACTTATTAATAAAGCCCCATGCAAAAAATTATGTCAAAGATGACAAAGTCACAAATGATTGCTTCTTTAGCTGAAGCAGTTAATTTAAGTAAGAAGGAGACTGCTGGTTTCCTTGATCATTTAGCTGAGTTTGTTTACAAGGAAGTTAAGAAGAATGGTGAATGCATCGTTCCTGGCTTTGGTAAATTAGTGAAAGCTAAAAGAAAAGCAAGAGAAGGTCGTAATCCAGCGACTGGTGAAACTATTAAAATCCCTGCTAAGACAGTTGTTAAATTCCGCCTATCCAAAGCGGTTAAGGACGCTGTTCTCTAGTATTCTCTGAGAAATAAATTATTTCTCATTATAAAAAATCACCCTACGGAATCAGGGTGGTTTTTTTTAACAAAAAAACTGACCTTGGTAGATCAGTTTTTTTGATTAACACTTGTTTTTTAAAACACTGATTTAAAAGCTGATTAAGCTTTTACTTTCCACTTATTTTAAATTATTTATCAATCTTTTTTTCTTTTTCTTTTTCTTTTTCTTTTTGTCCTTTCCAACCAGTGACATATTGCCCTAAACCAGAATCATTTAGTTTATTTTTTAGTTTTGTATTTTTATGTAAAAAGCGGATAATGGAGCCAAGTTCTATTTGATATCTATTTTTAACTATTTTATAACGTAAGTTTGGATCAGATTTAATGGCACGTCTAATAGTTTTTCCTTGAACCCCGCCTAATTTAGCCGCTCCGGATACAGAAACCCAAATCGGATGTTGTACTTCTTTCAGTTGAGGAGTTAAGCTATTTGCCATTTTTGTTAATTTAAGTCTACAATATTGTAGACTTAAATAGCTAAATAGATTAATAAGAAACTAAGGAAAATCTTCTAGTCAGGGATTTAAGTCTATTGTTTATTAGACTTAAACTAGACTGTTCTATTAGTTTAATTGTTTTAAAAAGAAAGTCAAGTCTTTTACAAATCTTTTTAAAAAGCTTTAAAAAAGGCAGGAATTTCTCTATTAATTTTCCACTAGTTTTTCTTGCTTTTACTTATATATTATGATAGTATAATGATTGACAAAGTGATATTTTAGGCAGGGCGGGCAAGTAGTTTTCCCGTTGTTTTTTATTAAAAATATTTAGCACTTAAATGGCTAATCAGATAGTTGAAAAATTTAAAAATAAAAAGGCTTTAAGTAGGTTAAAAAGCCAGGATAAAGAAGCGTTTATTGAAGCTTATGACGAGAATGTTGATGACATTCATCGTTTTGTTTATTTTAAAATTGGTAGTAAAGAAGAGGCTAATGACTTAACTTCAATGATTTTCTTAAAGACTTGGAATCATATTCAAACTAATAGTCTTGAGGATAGTAAAACTTTAAGGGCGCTTTTATATAAAATTGCTCGCAACACTATCATTGATTATTATCGGGAGACAAGCAATAAAATTACGGCCTCGCTTGATGATGAAGATAATAAAATAGAGGTGATTGATGAGAAGATTGATCCACAGACCAGGATTGATCAGGAGGCGGATTTAGAGAGAATAAAGAGTAAATTACCGCTTTTAAAAGAAGAATATCGTGAGGTTATTATTATGAGATTTATTAATGATTTAACTTTAGAGGAAATAGCTGATATTAGTGGCAAGAAAATAGGGAATATCCGGGTTTTGATTCATCGTGCTCTCAGTGCTTTAAAGACTTTGGTTGAGGCTGATAATAAGGCTACCGACAATAAGGCTAATGATAAACTGTAACATTTTCTTGGCTTTTGCGTATACTAGAGTGTATGAGCGATAAAGATTTAATTGCTAAATTAAATAAATTAAAGACTATAACGCCTGATCTTGGCTGGAAAGTTAGTAATCGGGAGCTTTTATTATCACAAATATCTAACTCCGGAGCACATGAATTATCTGCTTGGGAGGTTTTTGTGATTAATCTAGGTAGTTTAGCTAAAGCCATTACTAGACCAGTTTATGCTTTAGGTGTTTTTGCTTTAGTGTTGATTTCTGGTAGCTTATTTAGTCATCAAATTTTTAAAGATGCTAAACCGAATGATTCTTTATATATTGCTCGTATTATTTCTGAGCAAGCTAGAATTAATACGGTGATTAACCCAGAGGAGAGAAATAAGTTAGCAGTTCAGTTTGCTACTGAACGAGCGAAAGAAATTTCAACAGTTTTAGCTAATCCAGAGTTTAATAATGAAGCTAATCAGGATCAAGTTGCTAAATTAAATACTAGTTTGAACCAGGAAATAAATAATGTGAAATCTCGCATTAGTTATTTAAATGTAAAAAAAGATAGTGAAAAGAACACAGAAGATGGTACGGTATTAGCGACTGGTACTGATATAGTAACGATTGCTAGTGAATTAAAAGATGAGGCTGGTATTGAATTACTTAATAAAACTGAGGAGAATGAGCCGGCTTTAAATGTGATAGCAACAACTAGCCCAGTAAAGGCAACTTCTGATTTAGAAGAAGGGGTTGCTAGCTTAACTGAAGTAGCTAGTTCAACTGAGGTAGTTAATAGTTTGTCTGGACCAGATGTTGCGATTGAAGAAGTAGAGAAATTATTGGAGAATAAAAATTATAATGAAGCTGCTAATAAATTAAAAGAAATTGGTGAGATGATTAAATAAAAAATAAACGCGTGTTTGTTAGTTTATCTCCCCCTCAGGTTGCTCCTGGCTGGAAGATTATTTCATCCTATCATGGACAAGCCAAGGAGATATACTAACAAATCCGCGTTTACGCGGATTGATAGACCCATTAAAGGTCGGATCTCTTTAAACAGAGATGGTTTATCCTTAAAAACCCATGACTTTGATTCAAAGCTTGAATGATTTACAGTTTTGACATAAAGGTAAATCGGTTA